>CAZNQA010000017.1:0-44923 GCA_964575105.1 uncultured Stakelama sp. | reverse complement strand
CCGATCGACCAGGGCAAGGTCGTCGGCAAGCCGCACGACCGCATCGACGGCAAGTTCAAGACTACCGGCACCGCGCCTTATGCCTATGAACGGCATGACGTCGTCGCCAACCCGGCCTATGGCTACATCGTCCACGCGGCGATCGCCAAGGGCCGGATCAGCGGGATGCATCTGGCGGAGGCGAAGGCCGCCCCCGGTGTCATCACCATCGTCACCGCTGCCGAAGCGGGCAAGCTGACCAAGGGCGATTTCAACACCGCGATGCTGCTCGGCGGTCCGGAGATCCAGCATTATCACCAGGCGGTCGCGATCGTCGTTGCCGAGACGTTCGAGCAGGCGCGCACGGCTGCCAATCTCGTCCGGGTGGATTACGAGCGCGGCAAGGGCCGGTTCGATCTCGAGGAGGCGCTCAAGATCGCCCCGCTCAAGGGCAATGACAGTGGCGAGGGCAGCAAGGCCCCGCCGGTCGACCGGGTCGGCGATTTCGAGGGCGCCTTCGCCAAGGCGGCGGTCAAGCTCGACGCGCATTACACGACGCCAGACCACAGCCATGCGATGATGGAGCCGCACGCTTCGCTCGCGCGCTGGGACGGCGACAAGCTGACGGTGTGGACGTCGAACCAGATGATCGCCTGGGGCAAGGGCGACGTTGCCAAGACGCTCGGCATTCCCAAGGAGAATGTCCGGCTGATTTCGCCCTATGTCGGCGGTGGATTCGGCGGGAAGCTGTTCGTCCGGACCGATGCGATCATGGCAGCACTCGGCGCGCGCGCGGCGGGGCGTCCGGTCAAGGTCGCGCTCGCGCGGCCGATGATGTTCAACAACACGACGCACCGTCCGGCGACGTCGCAGCGAATCCGCATCGGCACCGATCGCAGCGGCAAGATCACCGCGATCGCGCATGAGAGCGGTTCGGGCGATCTTCCCGGTGGCGGCCCCGAGACCGCGGTCTCGCAGACCAAGCTGCTCTATGCAGGCACGAACCGCATGACGTCGATGCGGCTTGCCGTGCTCGATCTGCCCGAGGGCAATGCAATGCGCGCACCGGGCGAGGCACCGGGACTGATGGCGCTCGAGATCGCGATGGACGAAATGGCCGAAAAGCTCGGCATGGACCCGATCGCGTTCCGCATCGCCAACGATACGCAGGTCGACCCCGAGAAGCCCGAGCGGCGCTTCTCGCAGCGGCAGCTGATCAAGGCGCTTCAGGTCGGCGCGGATTCGTTCGGCTGGAACAAGCGCAACGCCAAGCCCGCGCAGGTTCGCGACGGGAAGTGGCTGGTCGGCATGGGAGTCGCTGCGGGGTTCCGAAACAACATGAACATGAAGTCGGGCGCGAAGGTCTCGCTCGATCGCAAGGGGATCGTGACGGTTTATACCGACATGACCGACATCGGCACCGGCTCCTATACGATCATCGCGCAGACCGCGGCGGAGATGATGGGGGTCGATATGGACCGTGTCGTCGTGCGGCTTGGCGATTCGGACTCGCCGGTTTCGTCGGGTTCGGGTGGCCAGTGGGGCGCGAACAGCTCGACCGCGGGCGTCTATGCCGCCTGCGTCAAGCTGCGCGAAGCGGTGGCACAGAAGCTCGGGTTCAACTCGGGTGACGTCGAATTCGCCGACGGCAAGGTGCGCTCGGGCAACCGCAGCGTCTCGCTTGCCGAGGCGGCGGGCGACACCGGGCTGACCGCCGAGGACACGATCGACTATGGCGATCTGGCGAAACAATATCAGCAGTCGACCTTCGCAGGGCATTTCGTCGAGGTTGGCGTTGATATGTACACCGGTGAGGTGCGAATCCGGCGGATGCTTGCCGTGTGTGCGGCTGGCCGCATCCTCAACCCCAAGTCGGCGCGCAGCCAGGTGATCGGCGCAATGACGATGGGTGTGGGCTCGGCGCTGATGGAGGAACTCGCGGTCGACAAGCGGTTCGGTTTCTTCGTCAACCACGACCTCGCGCAATATGAAGTGCCGGTGCATGCCGACATTCCGCATCAGGACGTGATCTTCCTCGAGGAGACCGACCCGACCACCTCGCCGATGAAGGCGAAGGGCGTGGGCGAGCTCGGATTGTGCGGTGTCGGCGCGGCGATCGCGAATGCGGCGTATAACGCGACGGGCATTCGTATCCGCGACTATCCGGTGACGCTCGACAAGATGCTCGACAAGATGCCGCCGGTGGCCTGACGCCAGCGATGGACGATCGGTTTGATGTCGTGATCGTCGGCGGCGGTGCCTCGGGCATCGCCGCCGCACGTGCTTTGTCGGGATCGGGGTTGCGGGTTGTGTTGCTCGAGGCCGGGTCGCGGCTCGGGGGGCGCGCGCATACCGACGTTCGCGAGGATCTGGCGCTCGACCTCGGGTGTGGGTGGTTGCATTCGGGCGACCGTAACGCCTGGACCGGAATTGCCGAGGCCGCGGGCGTCGAGATCGACACGCGGACTCCGGCGTGGGGCCAGCAATATCGCAACCTCGGCTTTTCGCGATCCGACCAGCAGGCGGCGCGGGAAGCGTTTGATCGCTGGATCGAGCGGATGGAGCAAACTCCTCCGCCGAGCGATCGGGCATCGGACGCGTTGTTGGCGGATTGCGAGTGGAACGGCCACATCGCGGCGATGACGGGCTTCATCAGCGGCGTCACGCCCGAGCGGATCTCCGTCGCGGACTATCTGGCGTATGAGAATGCGGCGACCGACTGCAACTGGCGGCTGCCCGGGGGGTATGGGACGCTTATAACGGCGACCATGCCGGGCACCGTCACGCACCGACTTGCAACGCCGGTCGACCGGATCGCGCTCGATGCGGACGGGGTGCGGCTGACGACGTCTGCTGGGGACATAAGCGCTCGTGCGGTGATCCTCACCGTATCGACGACTGTGCTGGCGGGGGACACGATCGCGCTGCCCGCCGCGCTCGATCCGTGGCGGGCGGCGGCGGCGCTGTTGCCGCTCGGGCGCAACGAGAAGCTGTTCCTCGCGATCGATGGTCCTTCGCCGTTCGAGGCCGAGACACAGGTGCTCGGCAGGCCGGGCGATGCGACGAGCGCGTCCTGCTATCTGCGCCCGCTCGGGTGGCCGGTGATCGAATGCTTCCTCGGCGGCGACGGCGCGCGGCAGGCCGAGGCCGAAGGGGCTTACGCGGCGTTCGCGGCGGCGATCGACGACCTCGTGGCGTTGTTCGGGGCGGATCTTCGACGGGTGCTTCGCCCGATCACCGCATCGGCGTGGAGTTCGGATCCGCGGATCGGCGGGGCGTATAGCTGCGCGCTGCCGGGGCATGCGGCTGCGCGGACGGCTTTGGCGCGGCCGTTCGATGACCGGATCTTCTTTGCGGGCGAGGCGACCAATGCGGTCGATTTCAGCACCGCGCATGGCGCGCACGACAGTGGCGTGCGCGCGGCGCGGGAGGTTTTGGGGGTTATTGCGCGGTAGCTACTCCCTTTCCCGGCGACGGCCGGGGTTCAGGAGGAGAACGCAAGAACGCTGGCAATACGTTCGCTACATTGGCCACTTCGACTGGGCCCCGGCCTTCGCCGGGGAAGAAGCCTTGTTTTTCCTGATACCGAACGCGCCCTACCGGTCGAACGGATTCTTCGGCGCCCGCAACGTAAGCCGCACCGGCACCGCGCCGAACCCGAGATCGCGGCGGATGCCGTTGATCAGATAGCGCTGATAGCTCGTCGGCAACTGGTCGACTCGCGTCCCGAACAGCACGAAGCCCGGCGGACGCGTCTTCGCCTGCGTGAGATAGCGCAGCTTGATCCGTTTGCCCCCCGGCGCGGGCGGCGGGTTGGCCTCCACCGCGCGTTCAAACCAGCGGTTGAGCTCGCCCGTGCCGACACGGCGCGACCAGGCGTCGCGCGTGTCGAACGCGACCTTGAGCAACGTATCGAGCCCCTTCCCCGTCGCCGCCGAGACGGTGAGCACCGGCATGCCCTTGATCTGGCTGAGGCCATCCTCGAGCGCGGTGCGGATGCCGTTGAACAGGCTGGAGGCATTCTCCGCCACGTCCCATTTGTTGATCGCGACGATCAGCGCGCGGCCTTCCTGCAACGCGGCATCGGCGATGCGGAGGTCCTGCGATTCGAGACCGCGGGTCGCATCGAGCAGCAGCACGACGACTTCGGCGAAATCGATCGCGTGAAGCGCGTCGGCGACCGACAGCTTCTCGAGCTTGTCCTGCACGTTGGCGCGCTTGCGCATGCCCGCGGTGTCGATCAGCCGGACTTTCCGTGCATCCTCGCCGGGCTCACGCTCGGGATCGTGCCAGATCCAGTCGACCGCGATCGAATCTCGCGTAATCCCCGCTTCGGGGCCGGTAATCAGACGGTCTTCGCCAAGAATGCGGTTGATCAGCGTCGATTTTCCCGCGTTCGGACGCCCGATGATCGCCAGTTTAAGCGGCGCGTCGGGGGCATATTCCTCATCGACGTCGGCGTTGGGAATGTCGTCGCCCGCGGCGTCCTTCTCGGGTTCGATGAAGGGGAGCAGCGCGTCGAACAGTTCGACCAGCCCTTCGCCATGCTCCGCCGACAGTTCGACCGGGTCGCCGAAGCCGAGCGACAGCGACTCGAGGATGCCGTCGGCACCCGCCTTGCCCTCCGCCTTGTTGGCGACGAGGATCACCGGGGTGGTCGACCCGCGCAGCCAGCGCGCGATCTCCTCGTCGAGCGGGACGATGCCCGCGCGCGAATCGAACAGGAACAAGGCGACGTCGGCCTGCGCGACCGCGGCCTCGGTCTGCGCGCGCATCCGCCCGGGCAAGGACGCGGCGTCCTTATCCTCGTAACCGGCGGTGTCGATGACGCGGAAATCGAGCCCGACGAGCGTCGCCGCCCCCTCGCGCCGATCGCGGGTCACGCCGGGGCGATCGTCGACGAGCGCGAGTTTCTTTCCGACGAGACGATTGAAGAGCGTCGACTTGCCGACGTTCGGCCGGCCGATAATTGCGACCACAGGGAGACTGGACATGCGCTCCCCTTACGGCAAGCGCACGTCCCCGTCACCCCGCCGTGACGCGGTTACTTGTACGCGGCCAAACGGCCCTTCTGATCAAGGACATACAGCGTCGAATTGGCAACGACCGGGGGCAGTGTGAACGGTGCCTTCGATTCGATCACCGTGCCGAGCTTGCCCGTCTCGACCGAAGCCGAGGCAATCTCGCCAAGCGAGTTGGTCAGGACGAGCCGTCCGCCCGCGAGCACCGGGCCGTACCAGGTGATCGCATTGGCCTTCTTCTTGTCCTTGATCGTGCCGTCCTTCTGGACCTTCTCGCTCTCGAAGTGGCGCAGCTGGCTGATCCACCGCACCTTGCCGGTCGCGCGTGCGAGGCAGACGAGACGCGCGTCGTCGGTGACGAGGAAGACCCATTCACCCGCGACCCACGGGGTCGAGATGCCCGCGAAGTTCTGCTCCCACAGCCGCTGGCCCGAGACGATCTCGAGCGCGACCATGCGACCGCCCTGCCCGACCGCGAAGACGATCCCGCGATCGATCACCGGGTCCGCATCGATATCGGCGAGCGACGACACCGAGGTCGAGATCGACGAGCGCGACAGCGCGTCCTGCCACAGGGTGCGGCCATTCTCGTAGCGATAGGCGTTGAGTTCACCCGAGGAGAAGCCCGCGACGACGGTACCCTGGCTGACCGCAGGCGCCGCGACGCCGAACACACCCTGCGTCTCGATCGAGCCCGAGGCGGTCCACACGACCGTGCCGTCGGCCTGCGACAGCACGTAGAGCTGGTTGTCCTGGCTCAGAACATAGACCTGGCCGTTGGCGACCGACGGCGCGCCACGCAGCGGGGCCCCCGGCTTTGCGCGCCACAATTCCTTACCGGTCGTCGCGTCGAGCGCGACGACGTCGCCAAGGCCGTCGGTCGCGAAAACCTTGCCCTCGTCGAAGCTGACGCCGCCGCCGAAGCGCGCGCTGCGCGCCTTCTTGTCGGTCGTCGCGATGCTGGCTTCCCACGCCGACGCGCCGGTGCTGGCGGAATAGGCGTGGACGGTTGCATTCACGTCGATCGCATACAACTTGCCGCCGGCGATCACCGGTGCAGCGCCGAGCCGCTGTCGGTTGGTGCCGCCATCGATCGTCACGCTCCACGCGCGGTTGAGCGAGGTGCCGAGGGTGAGCTGACCGAGCGACTTGGACGGGCTGCCGCCGGGCTGTGCCCAGCTGTCGTTGGTCGTTGCAGGCGGCACGAGGACCTGGACTTCGCCGATCGTCTTGTCCGCGACCACGTCATTCTCGCCCTGGAGAATCGCGATGCGATTGCCGAGCACCGGGGTCTTCTTCTTGCCCTTGAACGTCGCGCAGCTACTCAGCGCGATGGCGGAAACCGCTACCAGCAGGACTCGATTGGTCATCTTCATTTCGATTTCTGGTCCTTCGGCTCGTTCACGGCATCAACCCCCAATACGCCCGCCATCTGAACCGCGCGTTGCCGCAGCGTCTCGGGCACGTCGGGTTCGCGGGCGATCTGCCCGTACAGGGTGCCGGCGAGATCGCGGCGGCCCATTCGCAGATAGGACGCGGCGACCATTTCGCCCGCGCTGCCGAACCACGGATTGCCCTTGACCGCGAGGCCGCGCAGCCGCGCGACGACGACATCGGGCTTGATCGTGTCGAGTTCGGCGCTGGTCTGGCGGACGAGCGCGAGATCGCGGAACGGCTGGCCGATCGACGCATCGCCCGCGATCGCGGCGAACTTGGCGGCAGCGCCGCGGAGGTCGTTCTTTTGCAGCAGCAGGTCCGCCTGGCTCATCAGCGCGAGCGCGCGGACGCCCTTGACGTCCGAGCCAGCGAGACTGCCGAGTTCGGCGTCTGCGGCGGGACGGCGCGCGCCGATATCCTCATACGCCTTGCTCAGCGCCTCCCCCTCGTCGCCCGCGACCGATTGCTGGTGCGCGCGGTAGACCTGCCATCCGCCGAAGCCGAGGACGATCAACACGACCACCGCGATTGCGGCGATCCCATAGCGGCGCCAAGCGGTCGCCATCTGGTCGCGGCGGAGTTCCTCGTCGACTTCCCGGAGGAATGCGGCATCGGTGTTGGGTGGCACGGCCACTGGGGGAACTCCATCGGATCGGGGCGGGAAGGTGCGGACCTTAGCCGCGCGCCCGCCTTAGGGAAAGCGGGCAAACGTTACGCTATGGTACGGTTCGGAAACGGAAGCGACATCAGTCCTTGGGGGCGTAAACCTGTTCCGCGCCCGGGAAGGTGCGGGCACGCACTTCCTGGGCATAGGTCGCGGCTGCGGCGGAAATACGGCCACCGAGGTCGTCATATTTCTTCACGAACCGCGCGGTGCGCTCGAACAGGCCGAGCATGTCCTCGGTGACGAGCACCTGCCCGTCGCAGTGCGCCGAAGCGCCGATCCCGATCGTCGGGCAGCCGACCTTCTGCGTCAGTTCGATCGCGATCGGTTCGACCACGCCCTCAATTACCAGCGCGAACGCCCCGGCCTCGGCGATCGCGACGCCGTCGGCGACGATCTTCTCGGCTTCGGCAGCGGTGCGACCGCGCGCGCCATAGCCGCCGAGCGTGTTGACCGCCTGCGGGGTGAGGCCGACGTGACCGACGACGGGGATCCCGCGTTCGTGGAGGAAGCGGACCGTCGGCGCCATCGCGACCCCGCCCTCGAGCTTCACGCCCGCAGCGCCGGTCTGCTTGAGCAGGAAGGCGGCGCTTTCAAACGCCTTTTCGGGCGTTGCCTCATAGCTGCCGAACGGCATGTCGACGATGACAACCGCATGATAGCTGCCGCGCACCACCGCCGCACCGTGCGCCGCCATCATGTCGAGCGTGACGGGGACGGTCGACGGGAGGCCATAAATGACCTGCCCTAAACTGTCGCCGACCAGCAGCATGTCGCAATGCGGGTCGAGCAGCTGCGCGTGCCGCACGGTGTAGGCGGTGAGCATCACCAGCGGGTCGCCGCCCTTCCCGCCACCCGTCGCCCCTTTTCGCGCCCGGATCGCGGGGACGGTGAGGCGCTTCATCGGCGCTGGCGTCGGGTTGGCGCGACTGGTCGCGGTGTCGATCGTAAAGGTCGTGGACATGGCGCGGGGATAGCGACTTGCGCGCCCCCGCGCCAGTCGGGGGAGTCAGTCGACCGTGACGCCCTTCCAGAAGGCGAAGCGATCCTTGATCTCGGCGGCCTTGGGCTTGGGGTCGGGGTAATACCATGCCGCGTCGACGTTGCGCTTGCCGTCGACGACCAGCGTCTTGTAGCTCGCGTCGCCTTTCCACGGGCAATGCGAGTGGGTCGCGCTCGGCTCGAACAGGTCGGCGACGATGCTGTCGGCGGGGAAATAATGGTTGCCCTCGACGATCACGGTCTCGTCCGACTGGGCGATCACCGTTCCGTTCCAGCGTGCGGTCGGCATGGGCTTGGTCCTTCAGGTCAGGGCTTGAGGGTCTCAACATAGGTATCGGGCTTGAAGCCTGCCAGCAGGACGTCGTCCTTGACGAGGATCGGGCGTTTGATGGCGGAGGGGTTGGCGAGCATGATGGCAAGCGCCTTGTCGGCATCAAGGTCGGCCTTGTCGGCGTCGGGAAGCTTGCGGAACGTGGTGCCGGCGCGGTTGAGGACGGTTTCCCAGCCGAGCTGGTCGATCCATTGGCGCAGGAGCGTGGGGTCTAAGCCCGCGGTCTTGTAGTTGTGGAAGGTGTAGGCGACGTCATTGGTGTCGAGCCAGGTGCGGGCTTTCTTGACGGTGTCGCAGGCGGGGATGCCGTAGAGGGTTGCGGTCATTTGCGGCCTTTCGTTAGAGTGATCGCGCGATAGCGGGTTGCCCGTCAAAAGTTCAGCGGTTCCAGCTCCGCCCGCTTGCAACATGTCGCGAATGGTCCCTCGTGCTATCTCGTCGCCAACCATCCAAGAATGGCGAACATCGTCAGCGCCCACAAACCACCTTCCGCACGCAGCAGATAGGCGACGCCCTGAAGACTCACTGCCGCGAGCGCGATCGCGAGGACGCTTCCGTCGGCGACGGACGCCAGAACCAGGAGGCCGCCCACCAGCGTCGCCGCGGCATTGGCGATGATCCAGAGATACGACGCGACAGCGCCGATCGATCCCCATATCGGCAGCTTGATCGTCGCGAAGCCGCGCATCTGGCCCGGAAACAGATCTGCCACGAGATGAAATCCGATACCAAGGCCAAGGCCTGCGGCGATCGCCCATGTTCGTTGATCGAGGAGCGCAACGAAAGGTGGCAAAACACCGTGCAACAAGGCGCTGCGGTGCCCCAGCCGAAGGCGCGTATCGAGGTCCGGCAGTCTGATGCCCGCCGCCGTTGCGCTGATTACGGTGGCAATCAGGAACCACGGCCCGCCCCCGGTCTCGAACGCCAATAGTACCGCAATGAGGAGAAACATCAGCGCTGCCATCGGTGCGCGCTAACCGGATCGTACCCGTTTTGTCCATGTTCTGTATCGCCGATTGCATCACGCGCGAACGACGACGGCAGGGGTCGCGCGAAGCGTCAGGCGCCAGCGGTCGACCTGCGCGAGCGATAGCGGGACACCTCTGCAACGTTGCGGTTGCTCACCCAACGATTTACCGCGTTCCTGAACGGTTGCCGGAAAGGGATAAAAGTGCGGAACACGATCAAGGATAACGATAATCGTCTGAACTATTGGCGGCTTGCAGTCCTGATTGCGCTTGCCCTCGGTGCCGTCGCAGGGCTTCCCGATTTTCTGCACGGGCTGCATGATGGCTTTACCGGTGTCTAGTTCGCCGCGAGTCCGGTGCATCCGACCATTTCCGAATGCCGTCGCGAATGGATTGGCGGTTATCGCGGAAAGCGGAGCCTCCCCCTCGCGTCAAATCTCGCGGCGGGGCTTTCCTGATTGCTAGACGAAACCCCGGGCCGAGCCCGGGGTGCCGCATGGTCGAGGGTCAGCGCGAACCTCAGGCCGCCTCGAACATCTCCGGCGACAGCGCCATCAGCGCCTCGGACCCGCCCTCGATCTTGCGGCGCAGCGCGCCAGCCTCGGGCATCACGCGCTCCGCGAAGTAGCGCGCGGTCACCAGCTTCGCGTCGAGGAACTTCGCGTCCCCCTCGCCCGCTGCCTTCAGCCTGGTCGCGGCGACCGCCATCCGCAGCCACATCAAACCGAGCCCAACGATGCCCATCAGGTGCATGTAGCTGTGCGCGCCCGCGCCGACATTGTCGGGGTTCTGCATGCCGTTCTGCATGAACCACAGGGTCGCCTGCTGGAGCTCGCCATTCGCCTTCTCGAGCGCACCCGCGAACGCGGCGGTGGCGGGATCGGCCTTGGCGGCGGCGACTTCCTCGGCGACGACCTTGAACAGCGCCTGCACCGCGCGTCCGCCATTCTGCGCGAGCTTGCGGCCGACCAGATCCATCGCCTGCACGCCGTTGGTGCCTTCGTAGATCATCGCGATGCGGGCATCGCGGACATATTGCTCCATGCCCCATTCGGCGATGTAGCCGTGGCCGCCATAGACCTGCTGCGCGTTGGTCGCGATGTCATAACCCTTGTCGGTGCCATAGCCCTTGATGACCGGGGTCAACAGGCCGACCAGATCCGCGGCGAGTTGGCGCTCCTCCTCGGTCCCGGCGGCGTGTTCGAGATCGACCTGGAGCGCGCCCCACAGGCACAAAGCGCGCAACCCTTCGGTCAGAGCCTTGGATTCCATCAGCATGCGGCGGACGTCGGGGTGGACGAACAGCGTGTCCGCCTTCTCGCCCGGCTCCTTCGCGCCGGTGAGCGAGCGGCCCTGGCGGCGGTCCTGTGCATATTGCACCGCATTCTGGTACGCGACTTCGGCGACGCCGAGGCCCTGCAGGCCGACGCCGAGGCGCGCGGCGTTCATCATGATGAACATCGCCGCCAAGCCCTTCATTTCCTCGCCGACGAGCCAGCCGATCGCGCCGTCATAGTTCATCACGCAGGTCGAATTGGCGTGGATCCCCATCTTGTGCTCGATCGAGCCGCAGGTGACCGCGTTGCGTTCGCCGATCGACCCGTCGTCACCGACCATGAACTTCGGGACCACGAACAGCGAAATGCCCTTCGAGCTTTCGGGCGCGCCCGGGGTCTTCGCCAGCACGAGGTGGATGATGTTGCTGGTCAGGTCGTGCTCGCCCGACGAGATGAAGATCTTGGTGCCGGTGATCGCATAGGAGCCGTCGGCCTGCGGCTCGGCGCGGGTGCGGATCAGGCCGAGGTCGGTGCCGCACTGCGGCTCGGTCAGGTTCATCGTCCCGCCCCATTCGCCGCTGACCATCTTGGGGACGTACTTTGCCTTCTGCTCGTCCGAGCCCTTGACCAGCAGCGCGGCGATCGCGCCGTGCGTCAGCCCCGGGTACATCGCGAACGCCATGTTGGCCGAGATCATATATTCCTGGAACGCGGTCGAGACGACGTGCGGCATCGCCTGCCCGCCGAATTCCTCGGGTGCGCTGAGCGTGCCCCAGCCCGATTCGACGAACGCCTGATAGGCTTCCTTGAAGCCCTTCGGCGTCGTGACGCTGCCGTCCTCGTGGCGGACGCAGCCTTCCTGGTCGCCCGAATAGTTGAGCGGGAACAGCACTTCGGCGACGAACTTGCCGCCCTCGTCAAGCACCGCGTCGACCACGTCGGGGGTCGCGTTCTGGAAGCCGGGAAGATTGGCGTGGCCTTTCAGGCCGATCACGTGATCGAGGATGAAACGCGTGTCGCGGACGGGGGGCGTGTACTGGGGCATGGGTTCAGTCCTTCATCTGGCCGGATGAGCCATGAGTTTCGAGCAAGGTCACAAAGTCGTCGAGTTCGTGGATCGCAGCATCGATGTCGCGTTTCTGCGCGGTCAGCAGCGAAATCCGGTCGCGGCAGCGTTCGATCGTCGTCTGGCGCTGGATCTTCCGGCCATCGCCGATGTCGTACAGGTCGATCATCTCGCGGATCTCGCCGAGCGAGAAGCCGACACGCTTGCCGCGCAGGATCCACGCCAGCCGCGCCCGGTCGCGCTGCGAATAGATGCGAGTCGTCCCGCGCCGCTCGGGCGCGATCAGGCCTTCATCCTCATAGAAGCGCAACGCACGCGCGGTGACGTCGAATTCCGCCGACAGGTCGGAAATCGAAAAATGATCGCGCGTCGGGTGGCGATCGATGAGGGCATAGGCGGCACCGGTGCTCATGCAGCGTGAAATAGTTGCCCTTTACGTGAACGTCAAGATCCCGCCCATCATGGACGCATGTCGTCTCCGCACAGCAGCTTGCCGCGGGAACCGCGCAAGGTGGAGGCCTCGGACGCCGATTCGCTGAGCCGTGCGAGCGCGAGTCCGGAGATCGCCGCGTGCGCGGTGCACAGATTCTGGCAACCGGCGGGCAGACGCCCCGGGAAGACGATCCGGTCACCCTCGAACCGAGCGTCGAAGCTGCAACCGCCTGCGCGGCTCGTGTCGAACGCGACGCGCAACGTTTCGCCCGACCGAGTCACCACGCCCGTACCGCTGCAATGCTCGCGGTCGTCATATTCGACCGTGACGCCGATCCGGTAGCCGGTCGCACTCGGGACCACACAGACACGGTCGGCTTCGCGCGCGTAAAGGCCGGTAATGTCAGTGCTGGCAGGATCGGGAATCACCCCCGCCAGGATCGCAGCCGCCTCGAGCCCGGTGGGCGTAGCGGTCGCTTGCCGGTCCAGCGTGTCGTCGCGCTGGCATCCTGCGAGGAGCAACAGCGCGAACAGCAGGCGTTTCACCCGACTCGCGCCAGCGCGTCGCCTTCCACCCGGCGGTAGAAACAGCTGCGTTCGCCGGTATGGCACGCGGGGCCCGCAGGATCGACGATCAGCCACACTGCGTCCTGATCGCAGTCGATCCGGATGTCGTGGACGCGGAGGACATGACCCGACGTCTCCCCCTTGCGCCACAGCGCACCGCGGCTGCGCGACCAGAAATGCGCGTCGCCGGTCTCGACGGTCAGCTTGAGCGCCTCGGCATTCATGTGCGCTAGCATCAGGACTTCGCCGGTGGTGCGATCGGTTGCGACCGCGGTAATGAGTCCGGCGGCGTCATATTTGGGATCGAGCACGAGGCCGGTTTCACGAAGGTCTGCCATGCGGCGCGCTGTAGCGGGAGAGATGCGTGTCGTCACCCCGGCGCAGTGGGGGCCGGTTCGTTCGTGGGGAGCCGAGTGCCCCTTTCAAGACGGCACTGCGCTGACCGGCTGGGGTCAACCTTTGCGGATCGCCTCGATCAGTTCGTCCTTCGTCATCGACGAGCGCCCCTCGATCCCGATCTTCCGCGCCTCGTCCAGGAGATCGTCCTTGGTGCGATCCTCGAGCCTGCCCCCGCCGCGATGATCGAGCGTGCCCGCCGCCCTCGCATTGGCGATTCGCGCTGCCTTCCCGGGCGACGCACCGTCAGCGCGGAGATCCTCGTAGAGTTTGTCGTCCTTGATGCTCGGTCCGTGATCCTTGGCCATGCTCGACTCCCTTCGGGGGATACTATTCGATCCCAGAAAGCCGCCGGAACGTACAATGCGACCAATTGCTCCACAGCATGTGACAAAAGCGCGACAAAGCCGATCGCCGTCCCTATATGCCCCCTCGAAGCTCTACCCTCCCCCGAAGGGCGCCAATGCTCACAACCAATCCGTTCGAAGCCCCCGAAAACGGGGACAAACTGCATGAAGAGTGCGGTGTCTTTGGTATCTCCGGCGCGGCCGACGCCGCCCGACTGGTCGCGCTGGGGCTCCACGCGCTCCAGCATCGCGGACAGGAAGCGGCTGGCATCACCAGCTTCGACGGTGCCGAATTCCATACCCACCGCGCGATGGGTCACGTCGCGGGCAATTTCGACCGCGAGGAGATCATGGTCCCGCTGCGCGGTACCGTCGCCTGCGGCCATGTGCGCTATTCCACCACCGGCGAGACCGCGCTGCGCAACGTCCAGCCGCTGTATGCAGACCTCGCCTCGGGTGGGTTCGCGATTGCCCACAACGGCAATATTTCCAACGCGATGCGATTGCGCCGAGATCTCGTCCGGCGTGGCTCGATCTTCCAGTCGACCAGCGATACTGAGACGATCATCCATCTCGTCGCGACCTCCAATTATCGCACCGTCGTCGACAAGTTCATCGATGCGCTGAAGCGCGTCGAAGGCGCCTATTCGCTGATCGTGATGACCCCGGAGGGCATGATCGCGTGTCGCGATCCGCTCGGCATCCGTCCGCTCGTGATGGGCCGGATCGAACAGTCGGACGGCAGTCAGGCGGTAATCTTCGCCTCCGAGACGGTCGCTCTCGACGTGGTCGGTGCGACGTTCGTCCGCTCGATCGATCCGGGCGAGCTCGTCATGGTCAAGGGCAGCGAGATCACGTCGCATCGCCCGTTCGCGCCCGTGTCGGCGCGCCCGTGCATCTTCGAGTTCGTCTATTTCTCGCGGCCCGATTCGATCTCGGAGGACCGCAGCGTCTACACCGTCCGCAAGGCGATCGGCGCGCAGCTCGCGATCGAAAGCCCGGTCGATGCGGACCTCGTCATCCCGGTCCCCGATTCGGGTACCCCGGCGGCGCTGGGTTATGCGCAGGAATCGGGGATCCCGTTCGAACTCGGGATCATCCGGTCGCATTATGTCGGGCGCACCTTCATCCAGCCGGGCGACAAGGTTCGCCACCTCGGCGTCAAGTTGAAGCACAACGCCAATCGCGCGCTGATCGCGGGCAAGAAGATCGTGCTGATCGACGATTCGATCGTACGCGGGACGACCAGCCTCAAGATCGTCGAAATGATGCGCGAAGCGGGTGCAGCCGAAGTCCACATGCGGATCGCCAGCCCGCCGACGCGGCATTCGTGCTTCTACGGCGTCGACACGCCCGAGCGCGCCAAGCTGCTCGCCGCGACCAAGAATCTCGAGGAAATGGCGGCGTATATCAAGGCCGACAGCCTCGCCTTCGTGTCGATCGACGGGCTGTACAAGGCACTCGGCGAGCCGCAGCGCAACGCGATCCGTCCGAGCCATTGCGATGCGTGCTTTACCGGCGATTATCCGACGACGCTGACCGACCAGGACGATGTCTCGTCGGTCGACCAGTTCGCGCTGCTGGCCGAACGCGTCAGCTGAGGACCCTCGATGACTGATATCAACGCCGCCGCCGCCGCGGTCGATCGTCCGCTCGCTGGCCGGATCGCGCTCGTAACCGGGGCGAGCAAGGGGATTGGTGCTGCGACCGCGATCGCGCTGGGCGCGGCGGGGGCGCATGTCGTCCTTACCGCGCGGACCGGCAACGCACTCGAAACGGTCGAGAATGCGATCTTCGATGCGGGCGGATCGGCGACGATCGCGCCGCTCGACCTGACGCAGGCAGATGCGATCGCGCGGCTCGGGCAGGCGATCGGCGAACGCTGGATGGCGCTCGACATCCTCATTCTCAATGCGGGGATGCTGGGGACGCTCGCGCCGGTTCCCGCGATCGATCCCAAGGAAATGGCGGCGGTTTTGACGCTCAACGTCAGCGCGCAGGCTGCGCTGATCGCAGCGTTCGACCCGATGTTGCGCAAGTCCGACCGCGCGCGGGTGATCGGCGTCACCTCGAGCGTCGGGCGCAAGCCGCGGGCGTATTGGGGCCTGTACGGCGCATCCAAGGCGGCGTTCGAGACGATCGTCTCGGCCTATGGCGACGAGATGGAGCGGATCAGCAACATCCGCACCGCTATCCTTGATCCCGGCGCGACCCGCACTGATATGCGCCGCCGTGCCTATCCGGGCGAGGACCCCAAGTCGGTCAAGGAACCGCGCGTGGTGGCGGAGCGGATCGTCGGTTTGCTGGCGGAAGATTTCGCGACGGGGCATTTCGAACGGGTCGGGTGACGGTTCGGTTAACTTTAGTGTTGGCCCCCAACTGTCATTCTCGCGAACGCGGGAATCTATACTGGCTTGCGGCGGGAATCCTTCGCAGCGGCAACATAATGGATTCCCGCGTGCGCGGGAATGACGGACGTGGTGTAAGGCGAGGGCTTGATTAGACCCATACCCTGCGTCTAAGGCACCCTCACTCGCATGGACCCGGTGCAAATCCGGGTGGCTCTTCCAGCCGCCGATCCGCTGGATAACAGAACACATGGATAGCGTTGTCTCCGGCCACACATGCGGTCCGGTGCCATGTGCCTGCGTTTGGTATCTCATGACATTTTCATCTTTCAGAACCCAATGGTTCTCCTCGTTCGGCGACGTCCGGCGCGAGACGCTGGCTGGCATCGTCGTCGCGCTGGCGCTTATTCCCGAAGCGATCGGCTTCTCGATCATCTCGGGGGTCGACCCGCAGGTCGGGCTTTACGCCTCGGTCGCGATCGCGATCGTCATCTCGTTTATCGGCGGCCGTTCCGCGATGATCTCGGCGGCGACCGCGGCGGTCGCGGTGGTGGTGACGCCGCTGGTGCGCGATCACGGCGTGCCGTATCTCTTTGCCGCGACCATCCTGATGGGCGTGTTCCAGATCGTCGCAGCGGTACTGCGGCTCGACCTGGTGATGCAGTTCGTCTCCCGCTCGGTGATAACGGGCTTCGTCAACGCTCTGGCGATCCTCATTTTCATGGCGCAGCTGCCGCAGTTGACCGGCGTGACCTGGCATAGCTTCGCGCTGGTCGCGGCCGGGCTGGCGATCATCTACCTGCTGCCGCGCGTGACCAAGGCGGTCCCCTCCCCGCTGGTCGCGATCATCGTGCTCGCGGTGATCAGCGTCGCGCTCGCGCTGCCGGTGCGGACCGTCGGCGACATGGGACGCCTCCCCTCGGGGCTGCCGTCCTTCGCTTTCCCGCAGGTTCCGCTCACGTGGGAGACGCTGCGGATCATCCTCCCCTATTCGCTGACGATGGCGGCGGTCGGGCTGCTCGAATCGCTGCTCACCGCGCAGATCGTCGACGACATGACCGATACCGAGAGCAACAAGCGCCGCGAATGCGCTGGCCAGGGCGGCGCGAACATCGTCGCCGCGCTGGTCGGCGGGATGGGCGGGTGCGCGATGATCGGCCAGTCGGTGATCAACGTGACCTCGGGCGGGCGCAAGCGGCTGTCGACCTTCATCGCGGGGGCGTTCCTGCTGTTCCTGCTCGTCGTGCTCGGCCCGGTCGTCGGACGAGTCCCGATGCCCGCGCTGGTCGCGGTGATGATCATGGTGTCGATCGGGACGTTCAGCTGGAACTCGATCGCCAATCTGCGGCGGCATCCGCCGACGTCCTCCGCGGTGATGCTGGTGACGGTGGCGGTCGTCGTCGCGACGCACGATCTGGCGCAGGGCGTGCTGGCGGGGGTGCTGCTGTCAGGGATCTTCTTTGCGGGCAAGGTCCGGCGGATGGTCTCGGTGGAACGCACGACGGGCGCCGACGGCGTGGTTTACCGGGTCGGCGGGCAGATCTTCTTCGCGTCGGTCGACCGCTTCTCCAGCGGCTTCCTGCCCGAACAGAGTGCGCTGGTCACGATCGACGTGCGGGATGCGCACTTCTGGGACATCTCGGGCGTCGGTGCGCTCGACAAGATCATCGCGCGGTTGCGGCGCGACGGGTCGGTGGTCGAGGTGATCGGCTATAATCAGGCAAGCGCGGATCTCGTCGATCGCTACGCACTGCACGACAAGACCGGGTTCGAGCTCGGGGTGGTGCCGCACTGATCGATTTGGGCCGTCAAGCGTCCTCACCCCGAGCTTGCCCGGGGTGATGGCGTGTCTACAGCGCGTCGGCCTTCACCAGTGTGACCTGCGCGACGTCGATCCCCTGCCCGCGGAAACCGCCCTCGCAGTACATCAGATAATAGCGCCACAAGGCGACGAACTTGCTGTCGAACTTTGCGGGCAGACGCCCCGCGTCGACCGCCGCCTCGAAGGCGATCCGCCAGCGGCGGAGCGTCTCGGCATAATGCAGCCCCAAGCTGCGGTTGTCCTGCCACGCCAGCCCGTGCGCCTCGGCGAGCGCGCGGAAGCGGCTTTCTGAGAGCAGCATTCCGCCCGGAAAGACGAACCGCTGGATGAAATCGACGTTCGATGCGTAAGCCTCGAAGATCGCGTCATCGATCGTGATATACTGGATTGCCGCGCGCCCGCCGGGTTTGAGCGCGCGCGCGATGGCGGCGAGATATGTGCCCCAATAGTCCTGCCCGACCGCCTCAACCATCTCGATGCTCGCCACGCCATCGTAAGTGCCAGTGACGTCGCGATAATCGGTGCGCGAGACGGTGACGCCCGAGAGCCCCGCCGACGCGATCCGGTCGTTGACCGCTCGTTCCTGCTCGCTCGACAGCGTGATCGCATCGACCCGCAACCCGCGCCGCGCCGCCGCCTCGGCAAAACCGCCCCAGCCGCAGCCGATCTCGAGCACGGTCTGCCCGGGCGCGAGTGCGAGCCGGTCGAGGATCGCGGCGTTCTTGCGCGCCTGTGCCGCCGTCAGATCCTCGGTCTCAAGACGCGCTTCGTCGAACAGCGCGGCCGAATACATCATGCTCGGATCGAGCCATAAACTATAGAAATCGTTGCCCAGATCGTAATGGAAGTGGATGTTGCGCCGCGACCCCGCCCGCGAATTACGGCGCAGGCCGTTGCGCCATCCGCGCAGCATCCGGATCGCCCCGCCGGACCGCGCCGTCCCGCCCAGACTGATGCGGTTGCGCATGAACAGCTCGAACAGCACGGTCGGATCGGGACTGGTCCACTCCCCCTTTGCCCAGCCGACATACCAGCCCGCCGAGCCCCCCGTCACCAGCCGTAGCAGCGCCCGCCAGCTGACCAGATCGACCACCGCCGCTGGCCCGGGCGCACGCCCGCCGAGCAGTCGCTTGCGCCCCCCCGGCAAGGTCGCCGCAAGCGACCCCGCGACCAGACCGGAATCGATCCGGTCGAGCACGGCATTGAACGGTTTTGCAAATACCCCAAACATCGCGCCCCCCTCGCATTCCGGGGCGTGGTTGCCAAGCCGGTCAGCGCACCTGTTTCACCGCCTGCAACGCGCGCTCGCGCGCCTCGCGGTGGCCGATGATCTTGGCGGGATAGTCCTTGGGGCGGCAGCCGGCCTCTTCGGGGTCATGGATCGCGTCGCCCTTCACCTCGGCCAGCTCCGGAACCCACTCGCGGATATAGTCGCCCGCATCGAACTTTGGCGACTGTGTGAGCGGCGCCATGATCCGGACGAACATGTTCGAATCGATGCCCGTGCCCGCGGTCCACTGCCAGTTGACCGAGTTGGAGCCGTAATCACCATCGACCAGGCAATCCCAGAACCACCGCTCGCCCTCGCGCCAGTCGATTAGGAGGTGCTTAATGAGGAAGCTCGCGGTGATCATCCGGACACGGTTGTGCATCCAGCCGGTCTTCCAGAGCTGCCGCATCCCGGCGTCGACGATCGGATAGCCGGTGCGGCCCTGCTGCCATGCCTCGAGGTCGGCGTCGGCGTCCGCGCCGCTGCGCCACGGCATCGCGTCATACTTCTCCCGCGCGTTCTTCGAGCCGTATTCCGGATACTGCAAGATGACGGTCTGCGCATAGTCGCGCCAGCCGATCTCGCTCAGGAAGACGTCAACCGATCCGCCGACATCGGCGACTGCGTGCCACACCTGTGCCGCCGACAGCTCGCCGAAGTGAAGATGTGGCGACAGGCGCGAGCTGCCCTCCTGCGAGGGGAAGTTGCGCGTGTCGTCATAATCATCCGCCTGCTTCTTGAAGGCGTTGAGGCGATCGTGCGCGGCGTCTTCGCCGGGGGTCCAGTCGTGCGAGAAGCCGGTCGACCAGTCGGGCTTGGTCGGCAGCAGCGTCCAATCGGCGAGCGTGTCGCTCTCGGGCCATTTGGACGGCGCGGGGATCTTCGCGGGTTTGTGGATCGGCGCCGGTGGCGGCATGTGCTGCTTGAGCGCGCGCCAGAACGGGGTGTAAATCTTGTACTGCCCGCCGCTACCGGTCGTGATCGATCCGGGTGGCGCGAGGTAATTGCCGTCATGGCAGACGAGATCGAGCGTCTCGGCGACCGCTTCCTCGGCCTTGCGCCACCACGGTTCAAAATGGCGGATGCAATGGACCTGCGTCGCGCCGGTTTCCTCGGCGAGTTGGGCCAGGACGTCGACGCATTTCCCGCGCCGCAGGATCAGCCGTGAGCCCTTCCCGCGCAGGTCGGCGTCGAGGCTTTCGAGGCTGTGGTGCAGCCACCATCTTGAAGCACCGCCCATCGCGTATTTGTCGGGGGTGTCGTCGTCGAGGATGTAGACGGGGATCACCGCGCCTTCGTTGATCGCAGCGAGGAGAGCGGGCTGGTCGGCCAGGCGGAGGTCTCGGCGGAGCCAGAGGAGGGTTGGGGTCAAGACAGGTATATCTCACACAAAGACACAAAGGCACAAAACAGAAGCAGAAGTCAGTTTCGGTAATAATTGTTGGCGATCCTGCGGATCCCGTCTTTGAACGTACCGGCGCCAAAGTTCATCAGTAAGACGAGCGGCAGGTCCATCAGTCGCAGATAGGTCAGCACTTGCTTGCCATGGACGGGAACGAAACTCTCCGTCGATTTCAGCTCGAGCAACAAACGTTGTTCGACAAGGAGATCGATCCTGAACCCCTCGTCCAGCGTAATACCCTCGAACAGGATCGGAACGGCTTTTTGCCGTTCAACCTGCAAACCCCGCCTCGAGAGCGATTGGAACAGGCAGGCTTCGTAGACGGACTCGAGAAGACCCGGCCCCAGCGCGGCATGCAGCTTGTAGCCGCAATCCACCGCAACCCGTGCCAGGTCTTCAAGAGCATCGTCCAACTCTTCACCTTTTTGTGGCTTAGTGTCTTTGTGTGAGGCCAATCCTCACATCGAATGCGGTTCTTTCTCTACCTGCCACGTCTGCCCCTGCGAGAGCAGCTTCTGCAGGTCGGGCGTCTTGCCCTTCGCCGCGTCCGCATTCTGCGCGACGACCGCGCTTTCGAAGGTCGGGCGCGGATCGTCGAACAGCACGCCGAGCGCCATCGGGAACATCCCGAAGGGCATCTCGACGAGCATGTGCGCCAACCCACGGTTGGTCTGGTCATGCACGATCACGCCAGCCGCCGCCCAATCGCCATCGACCACGTCGACGACCTTGAGCACCAGCCGCTCCATATCCATCGCGAGCCCCTTGGTGCCGGCCTCGAACAGCAACGGCTTGCCATGCTCGACCCACAACTGGTTCGCGCCTGCGTTCTTCTTCTCAGTGAAGGGCGCGAAGACGTCGTCGTTATAGACGATGCAGTTCTGGAAGATCTCGACGAACCCGGTGCCCTTGTGCGCATGCGCAGCCTTCAACACGCCGACGAGGTTCTTGTGGATGTCGATCGCGCGCGCGATGAAGCGGCCGCCAGCGCCCAATGCAAACGCGCACGGGTTGGCGGGGGTGTCGACCGAGCCGAACGGGGTCGACGGGGTGCGCGTACCGACGCGCGACGTCGGCGAGTACTGCCCCTTGGTCAGGCCGTAGATCTCGTTATTGAACAGCAGGACCTGGCAATCGAGATTGCGGCGGATCAGGTGCATCGTGTGGTTGCCGCCGATCGACAGCGCGTCGCCGTCACCGGTGATGATCCACACGTCGAGGTCCGGGTTCGCCAGCTTGACGCCCGTTGCCACCGCCGGCGCACGACCGTGGATCGTGTGGAAGCCGTAGGTTTCCATATAATAAGGAAAGCGCGACGAGCAGCCGATGCCACTGACGAACACGGTGTTTTCCGGACGCGCGCCGATTTCGGGCATCGTACGCTGGACAGCCTTGAGCACGGCATAGTCGCCGCAACCCGGGCACCAGCGGACTTCCTGATCGGTTTCCCAGTCCTTCGGCGTGGTCTTGGCGATGGGGGTCATGTCGTTCATGCGAAAGGTCCCTTGTCGGACAGGGCGGTAACGGCGTCGAGCGCCGGTGGCGCGTCGGCATGGCCGTGCAGCGTCCCGTCGTCATGGCCGGATTGATCGGTCGTCAATTGCTGGTTGTCAGCCGGAAGCAGCTCGCCCTCGGGAGGGAGATGCCCGTCGATCGCGTCCTCGATCTCGGAGATGAGGAACGGTTGCCCCGACACCTTGTTGAGCGGCTTGGCATCGACCAGGAACTGATCGCGCAGCACCGTCTTGAGCTGACCGGTGTTCATTTCGGGAACGACGATCGTGTCGTAACCCCTTAGCAAGTCACCAAGGTTCGCCGGCATCGGCCAGATGTGCCGGATGTGGATGTGGGCCACGTCACGGCCCTTGGCGCGCGCACGGCGGACCGCCTGGTGGATCGGCCCGAAGGTCGAGCCCCACCCGACGATCGCGAGCTTGCCCGAAGTCTCGCCGAGCTCGACGGTCTGGTCGGGCACCGCGATGTTCGCGACCTTGTCGCGGCGGATTTCGGTCATCTTCTGGTGATTTTCGGCACCATAATCGATGTTGCCGGTGCCGATCGCCTTCTCGATCCCGCCGATGCGGTGGAGCAGGCCGGGCGTGCCGGGCTTGACCCACGGACGCTTGAGATTCTCGTCACGGCCATATGGCAGGAAGCCGCCCTCGGGCACCTCTTCCAGATACTCGACCGGGAACGGCGCGTAGCTCGACATGTCGGGGACGAGCCACGGCTCGGCGGCGTTCGCGATATAGCCGTCGGTCAGCAGCATCACCGGGGTCATATACTGGACCGCGATCCGCACCGCCTCGATCGCGACATCGAAGCAATCCGACGGCGAGCGTGCGGCGAGGACCGGCATCGGCGCATCGCCGTTGCGACCATAGACCGCCTGATACAGATCCGACTGCTCGGTCTTGGTCGGCAGGCCGGTCGACGGGCCGCCACGCTGCGAGTTGACGATGACGAGCGGGAGCTCGGTCATGATTGCCAGCCCCATCGCCTCACCCTTGAGCGCGATGCCCGGACCCGACGACGAGGTAACGCCAAGCTGTCCTGCGTAAGACGCGCCGATCGCAGACGCGATCGCGGCGATCTCGTCCTCAGCCTGGAAGGTGGTGACGCCATATTCCTTGAGGCGCGACAGGAAGTGGAGGATCGCCGAGGCGGGCGTGATCGGATAGCCGCCGAAGAACATCGGAACGTCCGCCAACTGGACGCCCGCGACCAGCCCGAGCGAGATCGACTCGGCACCGGTGACGGTGCGGTACAGCCCGGGCGCGGTCGGTGCGACGCCGATGTGATGCTGCTTCATCGGGCCCGCCAGCTCGGCGGTCTCGCCATAGGCGTGGCCTGCGTTCAACGCGGCGATGTTGGCCTCGGCCAGCACCGGGGCCTTGGCGAACTTGGTCTTGAGCCAGTCGACGATCGGCGCGCGATCACGATCGAACATCCAGAGCGCGAGCCCCAGCGTCCACATGTTCTTGCAGCGCAGCGCTTCCTTGTTGCCAAGGCCAAACGGCTTCACGGCATCGAGCGTCAGCTGCGAGATGTTGAAGCTAAGCAGCTGCCACTTGGCGAGGCTGCCGTCGGTCAGCGGGTTGGCGGCGTATTTCGCCTTGGCGAGGTTGCGTTCGCCGAACTCGCCTTCGTCCGCGATGATCAGGCCACCGGCCTTCAGCGCAGGCGCGTTCACCTTCAGGGCCGCCGGGTTCATCGCGATCAGCACGTCGGGCGCATCGCCCGCGGTTTCGATCGCGGTCGAGCCGAAGTTGATCTGGAACGCGGAGACGCCGAACAGCGTGCCTTGCGGCGCGCGGATCTCGGCGGGGAAATCCGGGAAGGTCGCCAGATCATTGCCCGACAGCGCGGTCGACAGCGTGAACTGCCCCCCGGTGAGCTGCATGCCATCGCCCGAGTCGCCGGCGAACCGGACGACGACGGACTCTGCGGTGGGGTGGGCGGAGGCTTCTTGGGGGGTAACTTCGTGCGCGGCGGTCGCCATCAGCGTCTTGTCCTACGGGTAATCGTTGTCATGCCCTTATGCCTCGAACGACGCAGGGCCAAGGTAGTTTCAATAAGGGGCGGTGCAACCGCTGCTTTCCCGGTCAACCGGCAGCGGCGAAGGCGGCGCCGAGCGTCAGGATCGCGCGGACATGCCGTTCGGCAAGCGCGACCACGTCCGCGCCATAGCCGCCACCGACCGTACTCGCCAGTGGAATGCCCCGATCGATCGCGAGCCGGGCAATCAGAATTTCGCGCGCGACCAGCCCGTCATCACTGAGCGCGAGGCGACCGAGCCGATCGTTTTCGAGCGGGTCGATCCCGGCCTGATAGAGGATGATCTGCGGGCGGACCTCGTCAAGCATCGGCACCAGCGTTGCTTCGAGCGTCGCAAGATAAGCCGCGTCGCCGGTCGCATCGGGCAGCCCGACGTCGAGCGTCGAGCGCGCCTTGCGGACCGGGAAATTCTTTTCGGCATGGATCGAATAGGTCGCGATCTGGGGATAGCCTGCGGTGAGCGCAGCGGTACCGTCGCCCTGATGGACGTCGCAATCGACCACCAGCACGCGCAGGCCGTCTTCCTCCGCGAGCCGCACCGCCGCGATCGCGAGATCGTTGAAGACACAATAGCCAGCCCCCGTCGCCGCAAGCGCGTGATGGCTGCCGCCTGCGGTATTGGCGGCGAAGCCCCGCTTCAGCGCGATCTTCCCGGCAAGCCACGTGCCGCCGGGCACCACCGCCGCGCGCGCTGCGACCGACTCGGTCACCGCGAAGCCGATCCGTCGCTCCTTCTCGCGCGGGACGCGGGCTTCGAGCACCTCGGCGACATAGTCGGCGTCATGCACCGCTTCGAGCCAATGGAGCGGCATGGCGTCAGGTACGTGCCACGCGACCCCCGCGCCTTCCGCCTCGAGACGATTGCGGATTGCCGCGTTCTTGCTGAGCTGGCTGGGATTGTTTGCCTGTCCCGTAGCGACATAGGCGGGGTGATGGACGACCGCGATCATCCTGCCTAGGTAGGTGCGAGACTGGCAGAGACCAATGGAGAGCGCCCGCATGGACGACAGCAGCACCCCGCCCGTGACCCCTTCCCCCTATGTTCGCGCGGACGTCGCGGGTTTCCTCGCGTTCCTCAACAACCTCCCCGGACCGCGGACTCACGAGATGGAGCCCCCCGCGGCGCGGGCGGCCTATGCGGCGATGAAGGACATTGCCGATCCGCCGGTCGGCGAGCTTGGGCTGATCAAGGACATCGCGATCCCCGGTCCGGCGGGCACGATCCCCGCGCGGTTGTTCGACGTGCAGGCGGATCGGCTGCCCGGGCCGCTCGTGCTGTTCTATCACGGTGGCGGGTTCGTGATCGGCAACCTCGAGACGCACGCGAGCTTCTGTGCGGAAATTTCGCGCGCGCTCGATCTCCCCGTCCTTGCGGTCGATTACCGGCTTGCGCCCGAGGAGCCGTGGCCGGCCGCGCCCGACGATTGCGAGGCGGCGGCACGCTGGGCGGCGAGCGGTCCGGCGGAACTGGGGCGTGGCGTCACCGGTCTAGTGCCGTGCGGCGACAGTGCGGGGGGCAATCTCGCGATCGTCGTCGCCGCCGCTCTGCGGGACGAGCCTGCGGCGGTGCCGGTGATCGCGCACCTGCCCTTCTATCCCGCGACCGATACGACCAAGCCGTATCCGTCCTACGATCAGTTCGCTGAGGGCTATCTGCTGACGCGCGCGACGATGGAGTGGTTCAACACCGCCTATCAGGCCGAGGCGGAGCATGTCCGCGCCTCGCCGCTCAAGGGCGATCTCGCCAGGATGCCACCCGCCGTGGTGGTGACCGCAAGCCTCGACCCGATCCGCGATCAGGGCCGTGCCTATGCCGCCGCGCTGGCGGAGGCTGGCGTAGCCGTCGTGTTCCGCGAGGCGGTCGGCAACATCCACGGCTTCGTCACGCTGCGCAAGGCGATCCCCTCGTCGGCGGGCGACGTCGCGGGGGCGCTCGTCGCCGCGAAGGCATTGATCGGCGAGGCCGAGGCGCAGCGCGTGATGGCGCAGGCAGCGGCATGACCGATCCGACGACGCTGCCGTATCGCCCCTGTGCCGGACTGATGATCCTCAATGCGGAGGGCAAGGTCTTCGTCGGCCAGCGGATCGATACCGAAGTCGAGGCGTGGCAGATGCCGCAGGGCGGGATCGACGATGGCGAGAACGCCGAAACCGCCGCGCTGCGCGAGTTGCGCGAAGAAACCGGGATCACATCGGACAAGGTCGAATTGATCGCAGTGTCACCCGACGAGCTGTTCTACGACCTGCCCGAGGAACTCGTCGGGAAGGTGTGGAAGGGCAAGTGGCGCGGGCAGCGACAACGGTGGTTTCTGTATCGCTTCAATGGCTTGGACAGCGATATCGACATTGCGACGGAACATGAGGAGTTCAAGGAATGGGCGTGGGTCGACCCCGCGGCCCTTCCCGAGATCATCGTCCCGTTCAAGGCACCGCTCTACCGCGAGGTGCTCGCGGTCTTCGCCGACCATCTTGGCTGACCGGCCTGTGGTTTCGGTCGCAACCGTCTGGAGCGCGTCGCCGCGAACCGCTAGGCTCGTGCAATGAGGGGATTGAACGAGGACGAACGCGCGGTCATCGCGGTTGCGCAGGCGCAACCGATGCTGGCGCAGGTCGAGCAATGGTCGGCGGTCAACTCGGGAACGCGCAACCTTGACGGGCTTGCCAAGGTTGCGGGATTGCTGACCCGGGCGTTTGCCGCCCTCCCGGGAAATATTGTTCTTCTAGAAGGCGATAATGCCGAAAGCGTGGGTTCGGATGGAAGTGTCGCGATCCTCGATCACGGTCGGCATCTGCATCTGCGCGTCCGCCCGGAAGCGCCGGTGCAGCTTCTGCTGACCGGGCATATGGACACCGTCTATCCCATCGACCACGCATTCCAGTCGCTGACGATGCGCGACGACGGGACGCTCAACGGTCCCGGCGTCGCGGACATGAAGGGCGGGCTCGCGGTGATGCTCGCGGCGCTGGTCGCGGTCGAGACGAGCCCGCTGGCGGCGCGGATCGGCTATGACGTCGTCATCAATTCCGACGAGGAAACCGGCTCTTTCTCCTCCTCCACGCTGATCCGCCGGATGGCGCAGGGCAAGAACGCCGCGCTCACTTACGAACCCGCGCTCCCCGACGGGACGCTTGCGGGCGCGCGCGGCGGCACGGGCAATTTCTCGATCGTCGTCACCGGGCGGAGCGCGCATGCCGGGCGCAACCCCGAGGACGGGCGCAACGCGATCGTTGCCGCCGCCGATCTCGCTGTGCGGCTTCACGCTGCGCGCGGGGATGGGCTCGCGGTCAACCCGGCGCGGATCGAAGGCGGCGGGCCGAACAACGTCGTTCCCGATCATGCCGTGCTCCGCATTAACTTCCGCCCCGCAGATCACGCCGCGATCGCGCGCGCGCAAGCGTTGCTCGACGCGACGATCGCCGCCGTGGCGGCGCATCATGACGTCACCATCGCGCTCCACGGCAGCTTCAACCGCCCGCCCAAGCCAATCGACGCGGGCGCGGCGAAGCTGTTCGAACTGGTCAAGACGTGCGGCGCGGATCTCGGTCTCGACATCGGCTGGCGCGCGACCGGCGGCGTGTGCGACGGCAACACCATCGCCGCGTGCGGCATCCCCGTGGTGGACACGATGGGCGCGCGCGGCGGCGCGATCCATTCGACCGACGAGTATCTGATCGTCGAGTCCCTCCCCGAGCGGGCGGCACTGTCCGTGCTCACCATCTTGCGTATCGCCGAAAAGGGCCAGTTGTGACCTACCGTATCCGCGCCGCGCGCAATTCCGATCTCAAGCCGTTGTACGAAATGGCCAAGCTCACCGGCGGCGGCTTCACCAACCTGCCGCCGGACCGGACCGCGCTCACCGCCAAGCTCGAGCGCAGCGCCGCCGCCTTCGCACGCGAGGAGGACACCAAGGCGGACGATCTGTTCGTGCTGGTATTGGAGAACACCGAGACCGGCGAAGTCCGCGGCACCTGCCAGATCTTCACGCATGTCGGGCAGAACTACCCCTTCTACAGCTACCGCATCGGGACGTTGACGCAGCATTCCAAGGAGTTGGGGCGCACCTTCCGCGCCGACATGCTCGGCCTGACGACCGACCTCGAAGGCAGCAGCGAAGTCGGCGGGCTGTTCCTCCATCCGGCCGAGCGCGCGGGCGGGCTTGGCCTGTTGCTCGCGCGGAGCCGCTATCTATTCATCGCCAGGCATCGCGCGCGCTTCGCCGACCGGGTGCTCGCGGAGCTTCGCGGAATCATCGACGAGGCGGGCGGGTCGCCGTTCTGGGACGGGCTAGCCGGGCGCTTCTTCGGGATGAATTTCCAGGACGCCGATCAGTTCAATGCGGTGCGGGGCCACCAGTTCATCGCCGACCTGTTCCCCAAGCACCCGATCTACACCGCGATGCTCCCGGAGACCGCGCGCGCCGTGATCGGCCTGCCGCATCCGTCGGGGCGCGCGGCGATGCGGATGCTCGAAAACGAGGGGTTTGCGTTCGAGAACTACGTCGACATCTTCGATGGCGGCCCGACGATGATCGCGAAGACCGACTCGGTCCGCACGATCCGCGACGTCCAGACCGCAACCGTGATCGCAACCGATTACGACGGCGGCGAGCAGGCGCTGATCGCGAGCGGGCGTCTTGCCGACTTCCGCTGTGTCTATGGCGACGTGCGCGCCTGTAGCGGCGGGGTGGTGATTTCGCCGGCCGCCGCCCGGGCGCTCGAGATCACCGAGGAAGCCACCATCTGCCACGTTCCGAGGGTGTGATGCGCACCGAAATCAACTTCGACGGGATCGTCGGGCCGAGTCACAATTTCGCGGGGCTCAGCCCCGGCAATCTGGCTGCGACCCACAATGCCGGGACGACTTCTTATCCGCGCCGTGCCGCGCTCGAGGGGATCGCCAAGATGCGTGCCAATCTCGCGCTCGGGCTGACGCAGGGGATTCTGCTCCCGCACGACAGGCCCAACCAGCGGTGGCTGGCGTCGCTGTCGACCGATTATGCCAGCGCGGCGCCACTGCTGCGCGCACAGGCGATGTCTGCGTCGGCGATGTGGGCGGCGAATGCGGCGACGGTCTCACCTGCCGCTGACACTGCCGACGGTCGCTGCCACCTGACGCCCGCGAACCTGCTGACGATGCCGCATCGCAGCCACGAAGCATACGAGACCGCGCGGCAGTTGGCGGTCGTCTTTGCGGATACCGCGCATTTCGCGCTGCACGCCCCGATCCCTGCGCCGTTCGGCGACGAGGGTGCCGCCAACCACATGCGGCTTGCGCGCAGCCATCATGAGCCCGGGATCGAACTGTTCGTCTATGGCCGGACGGGGGGCGCGTTCCCCGCGCGCCAGTCGCGCGTGGCGAGCGAAGCGGTCGCGCGTGCGCACGGGCTCGATCCGGCGCGGACGCTGTTCCTCGCGCAATCCCCGGATGCGATCGCGGCGGGGGCGTTCCACAATGACGTCGTCGCGGTGGCGAACGAGCGCGTGCTGTTCGTCCACGAACACGCACTTGCCGATCGCGACGCCGCTTATGCCGCAATCCGCGCGGTGGCACCGTGGGTCGAGATCGTCGAAGTGCCCGCTGACGCCGTATCGCTGGCGGACGCGGTATCCTCCTATCTGTTCAACGCGCAACTGGTCACGCTGCCGGATGGCGTCATGACGCTAATAGTCCCGGTCGAGGCGGCGGGGCATCCGCGCGTGGCGGCATGGCTCGAGACGATGCTTGCCGGGAACGGACCGATCCGGCGGATCGAAAGCGTCGACGTGCGGCAGTCGATGGCGAATGGCGGCGGGCCGGCGTGCCTGCGGTTGCGCGTCGTTGCCGATCCGCGAACAGTCGATCCGCGGTTTCTGGTCGATCCGGCGACGCTCGACAGGATTGCGGGGATCATCGAGGAGCATTGGCCCGAGACGATCGTCCCCGACCAGATCGTCGGCACCACGCCCGATATGGCGCTGGTGCGGCAGGTCGGAATGGCACGCGCCGCGTTGCTGCGCGGGCTTACGCTCGAAGGCGTGCTCGCTTGATCCTGTCGCGTTAAGTTACAGGTAACCATGTCCGGTAACGCGGCACCGCGCGAAACTGCCATTGGCCCGGCGCTTGCTACCAAAGGTGTATGTGGACCAAATTCAGCAGCCTGTTCGTCATCAAGAACAAGTTCGAGGCCTTTGGCGTGATCTACGCCCTTGCGGTCGGCGCGGTCGAGCGCGGTGTGCATTATCTCGAGCAATATCCGGGGTTCGGTGGATACCTGCTGTTCGCGGTCTGCCCGATCGCGGTGTTCATGGCGGGTGCGCGTATTCTGGATTCGGTGGAGCGCGAAGCGGGGTGAGGTGAGGCTGGGGTGGATCGCAACCGGTTCTGGCGCCCCTGTCTCCGTCCGTTCGTTTCTCGACTACGCTCGAAACGAACGGATGTGATGTGTCCAGACGCAAGAAAGGCCGGAACATTGCTGTCCCGGCCCTTGCCCGCCGTGCGGCGGAAATAGGTGGTGCACCCAGAGCGATTCGAACGCCCGACCCTCAGATTCGTAGTCTGATGCTCTATCCAGCTGAGCTATGGGTGCCTGGAGAGGCGCTGTTAGCCGCGACATTTCGGGTGCGCAAGCGCTTTTCCGAAAAAAAGTACAAAGTTTGTCGGTGCCGTCGCACGTTGCGCGCGCCCGGCCATCGGCATAGAGCAAGCGCAAATGACCTATCGTTCAGCGCCCAGCCATCTTCTGTTTCTTTCGCTGCTTCTGGCGGGCGGCTGCGCGGCACCGCGGGCGGCGACCTTTCCGTCACTGCTGCCGCGCCCGATCGAATCCCGCAGCGACGCCGAACCGGTCGCGCCGGTGACGATCGTCGAGCCCGACCCGGCGACAGACGCGACGCTGGTCGACCTGCAGAAGACAATCGAAGCCGCTGGCAAATCCTTCGACGCCGCCGCCGACACTGCCGACCGGCTGGCAAAGGCAGCGCATGGCGACGCGGTCGGGAGCGATCGCTGGATCGCGGCGCAGACCGCGCTGGGGCAACTCGACGGGCTGCGCGCGACGACGTCCTCGGCGATTACCGATCTCGATGAGCTGGCACTGACCCGCGCCGCGAGCGGCAAGCCGGACTATCCCGCCATCGCGACGCTGCGCCAGGCCGCGCAGGCGGCGCTTGACTCGCAGGCGACGCGGATTCAGACGATCCAGGCGCGCCTTACGCCAGCCTGAGCAAATTGAAGCGCCGAGGGCGATTGTCCGAACGGTCTTCGTGACTTTGTGGCTTTGTGCGAGATCGTATTTTCCAAGAAAGTTTTGATCGCGCAAAGACGCAAAGCCACGAAGAGGAGGGGAAGCGTTTTTGAGCGTGGCGTTCCTGCGCGTGACCCGGGGCGGCATTGATGCAGACCGCTTCTCGGCTTTGCGGCTTTGCGTGAGTCCATTCTTCCTGACTGGCGGACGACGATGACGCGGGCAAACCCCCTTGGAACGCGCCCGCTTCCTGCTAAACGCTCGGGCGATGACTGTTTCCCTCACCACCCCGCCCGCCAGCCAGCCCAACAGCCTGCGCCAGCAACCCGATGACAACGGGCATTTCGGCCAGTTCGGCGGTCGCTATGTCGCCGAGACGCTGATGCCGCTCGTGCTCGAGCTCGACCAGGCGTATCGCGCGGCCAAGGCCGACCCCGCGTTCAAGGCTCAGTTCGACGATCTGCTCGAACATTATGTCGGCCGCCCGAGCCCGCTTTATTATGCCGAACGGCTGACAGAGACGCTTCGCGAATCCGCTCCCGAGGGCAAGGGTGCGCAGATCTGGTTCAAGCGCGACGAGCTCAATCACACCGGCGCGCACAAGATCAACAATTGCATCGGGCAAATCCTGCTCGCGATGCGGATGGGCAAGACCCGGATCATCGCCGAGACCGGCGCGGGCCAGCACGGCGTTGCGACCGCGACGGTCTGCGCGCGCTTCGGTCTGCCGTGCGTGATCTACATGGGCGCCAAGGACATCGAACGGCAGGCGCCCAACGTGTTCCGCATGAAGCTGCTCGGCGCGGAAGTGCGTCCGGTGACGAGCGGATCGCATTCGCTCAAGGATGCGATGAACGAGGGGATGCGCGACTGGGTCGCGAACGTCCACGACACCTTCTACATCATCGGCACCGCCGCCGGGCCGCACCCCTATCCCGAGATGGTCCGCGACTTCCAGAGCGTGATCGGCACCGAGGCGCGCGCGCAGATGCTGTCGCGGATCGATCGCCTGCCCAACTTGCTGGTCGCAGCGATTGGTGGCGGATCGAACGCGATCGGGCTGTTCCATCCGTTCCTCGATGACGCCAGCGTCGAGATGCTCGGCGTCGAGGCGGCTGGGCGTGGGCTCGACAAGGAGCATGCCGCCTCGCTCGCGGGTGGCGCGCCGGGGATTTTGCACGGCAACAAGACCTATCTGCTACAGGACGAGGACGGCCAGATCACCGAGGCGCATTCGATCTCGGCGGGTCTTGACTATCCGGGGATCGGGCCAGAGCATTCGTGGCTCCACGAGATCGGTCGGGTGGAATACACCTCGATCACCGATACCGAGGCGCTCGATGCGTTCCAGTTGCTGTGCCGGACCGAGGGCATCATCCCCGCGCTCGAACCATCCCACGCGATTGCCGCCGTCGCCAAACGCGCGCGCGAGATGGACCGCGACCAGATCATCCTCGCCAACCTGTGCGGGCGTGGCGACAAGGACATCTTCACCGTCGCCGAAGCGCTCGGGGTGGCGATATGAGCGCGCGCGGGGGCGGGCTTTCGGATGTCGTCACCGCTGCCGTGGTCGGCGCGGTCGTCGCGCTGATCGTGCGCGAGGTCAGCGCGTTCGGTATCGACGTGCAACGCTGGACGCTTCATGTTCCGCGCGCGCTCGATTCCGCCAAGATCGGCGCGATCGCGGGCGCCGCGAGCAACCTCTTCGGCAACTGGAGGTCGGGAAGATGAGCCGCCTTTCCACTGCCTTCGCCAAGGGCCACCCCGCGCTCGTTGCGTTCGTCACTGCGGGCGACCCCACCCCTGCCGCCACCGGCGCGATCCTCGATGCGATCGTCGAAGGCGGCGCGGACGTGATCGAACTCGGCATGCCGTTCACCGACCCGATGGCGGATGGCCCAGCGATCCAGGCCGCGAACATCCGCAGCTTGCTTGCTGGCACGCGTACCGCGGATATCCTCGGGATCGCCAAGGCGTTCCGTGCGCGGCATCCGGATACGCCGCTGGTGCTGATGGGCTATGCCAATCCGATGACGATCCGCGGGGGTGACTGGTTCGCCACCGCAGCCCAGGATGCGGGCGTCGATGGTATCATCTGCGTCGACATTCCGCCCGAGGAAGACGCAGAACTCGGCCCTGCCCTCCGCGCCGCCGGGATCGACCCGATCCGGCTCGCCACGCCGACGACCGACGCCGCGCGGCTTCCCGCGGTGCTCGATGGCGCGAGCGGTTTCGTTTATTACGTCTCGGTCGCCGGGATCACCGGATTGCAGCAGGCGGCTCAAGCCTCGATCGAGTCCGCGGTCGCGCGGCTGAAGGCGTCGACCGACTTGCCGATCGCGGTCGGCTTCGGCGTCCGTACCCCCGAGCAGGCGGCAGCCATCGCCAAGGTTGCGGACGGCGTGGTCGTCGGTTCAGCGATCGTCGAGCTTGTCGCACAGCACGGCGCGGCTGCGCCCGATGCGGTGCGCAGCTATATCCAGTCCCTGTCGACGGCCGTCCACGCCGCCCGCGAAGGAATTCCCGCATGACCTGGCTTACCAGCGTCCGCAACGCGCTCTCGCTCGTCGTCCCGATCAAGAAGGAGACGCCCGACACGCTTTGGCACAAGTGCAAGGGCTGCGGGCAGATGGTGTTCGTGAAGGAGCTGGAGGACAATCTCCACGTCTGTCCGCATTGCGATCATCACGAGCGGATCGGGCCGCTGCTGCGGTTCGAATATGCGTTCGACGCGGGATCGTACACGATCGTGCCGCTGCCCAAGGTACCCGACGACCCGCTCAAGTTCCGCGACACCAAGCGTTATGCCGACCGGATCAAGGCGGCGCGTGCAGCGACCTCCGAAGGCGACGCGCTGATCACCGCGCGCGGGACGATCGAGGGGCGCCGTGCGGTCATTGGCGTGCAGGACTTTGCATTCATGGGCGGATCGATGGGTCTTGCGGTGGGCGAAGCGTTCATCCGCGGGGTCGAAACCGCGATCAAGGACGAGTGCCCGTACATCATCTTCACCGCCGCGGGCGGCGCGCGGATGCAGGAGGGCATTCTCAGCCTGATGCAGATGCCGCGCGCGACCGTCGCGATTCAGATGCTCCACGATGCGGGGCTGCCCTATATCGTCGTGCTGACCGATCCGACCACGGGCGGCGTCACCGCGAGCTATGCGATGCTCGGCGACGTGCAGATCGCCGAACCGGGCGCGCTGATCGGCTTTGCCGGGCAGCGCGTGATCGAACAAACGATCCGCGAGAAATTGCCCGACGGGTTCCAGCGCGCGGAATATCTGCTCGAGCACGGGATGATCGACATGGTGAAACACCGCCGCGACTTGCGCGCGACGTTGGCGAGCTTGATCGATTACCTTTGCAGCAAGCGCGCGGTGGCGTGACCTATCCCCCTCTCCCCGCAGGCGGGGAGAGGGCAAGCGAGCGAAGCGATGCGAGGGAGAGGGGCAGTACGGTTGGGGTGGCGTGCTGGACTGCCCCTCTCCCCGACCAGTTTGGGGTAAACATCGCCCCGCGATGTTTAGGCCATGCCGGGGGCATGGCCGCCCCCAAACTCCCCGCAAGCGGGGAGAGGGAGAAGAGTATGGACCACGCCGTCTCCGAGAATACCGCCGTGCAGGCGCAGCTTGACCGGCTATGGAAGCTGTCCCCCGGTGCCGACATCCTCGGCCTCGAGCGCATCACCCTCCTGCTCGACCGGCTCGGCAATCCGCAGGACCGCCTCCCCCCGGTGTTCCATGTCGCAGGGACCAACGGCAAGGGATCGACCTGCGCGTTCTTGCGGACCGCGCTCGAGGCGGCGGGATACACCGTTCACGCCTACACCAGCCCGCACCTCGTTCGCTTCAATGAACGGATCCGCATTGCCGGGCGGCTGGTCGACGACACCCTGCTCGCCGCACTGCTCGAGGAAGTGCTCGACGCCGGCGGCGATATCGGCGCAAGTTTCTTTGAAGTCACCACCGCCACCGCCTTCCTGGCCTTCGCGCGGAGGCAGGCGGATGCCTGCGTGATCGAAGTCGGGCTCGGCGGACGGCTCGATGCGACCAACATCATCGCGCACCCGCTCGTCACCGGCATCGCGCAGCTCGGGATCGATCACCAGAGCTTCCTCGGCGATACGGCCGTCGGGATCGCGGGCGAGAAGGCAGGGATCGCCAAGCCCGGCGTCGCGCTCGTCACGATGGCCTATGAACCCGACAGCGCCACGCGAGTCGCAGCGGTTGCGATGCAGGCAGGCGCGCATGTGCTGGCGCTCGGCACCGGGTGGCATATGCAGACCGACGCCTCGATGCTGCGCTACGACGATGCGGGCGGGACCGTCGAAACCCCGCTGCCCGCGATGGCCGGCCCCCACCAGCCTGGCAATCTCGCGCTCGCGATCGCGATGCTCCGTCATCAGACGGTACTGACGATCCCGACCGAGGCCTACACGACCGCCGCGCGCGATACGCGCTGGCCTGCACGGATGCAGCGCCTGCATCCAGGGCCGCTGGTCGACCTGCTCCCCCCCGGCAGCCAATTGTGGCTTGACGGCGGGCACAATCCCGCAGCGGCGGGCGCGATTGCCGCGACGTTGCGCGCAATCGCCGACCCCGGGGTCGGACGCAGTGAAGTCCACCTCGTGCTCGGGATGCTCGCCAACAAGGACCCGGAGGGACTGCTGACGCCCTTCGCCGGAATTGCTACGACGCTCCATGCGGTCCCCATCTCCCGCCACGAGCACCACGCCCCCGCAACACTCGCTGCGACCGGCCACGCCCTCGGCATCGCAACGCATATGGCTTCGGACGTCGCGAGCGCATTGCGCGATATCGCCGAAATCGTGGACCAGGTCGAGCCGCCGATCGTCCTTGTCCTCGGCTCGCTCTACCTCGCGGGCGAAGTGCTTCTGGCGAACGGTGAATTGCCTGACTGACCGTTATTATTGCGATTGACTTGCAATAGCGTCTGACCGAGGATGTTTCCACCCCACGGAGCATCCCCCATGACCGCGAATCCCCTCTCCGCCCTGACCGTTCCCGCAGCGCTCCCGCACCTGTTGCCGGAGGATCCCAATGCCCGTTTGTTGCTGTTCGCCTTTCGCCGGATGGGCGCGCACGGCCTTGACGACGCGCATGCGGCACAGGCGCTGATCGAGGGTTTCGGCACCGATTTCCGCCGTCCGCTCACGCTTTTGCGCGCGATGATGGCGGATCTCGCGGGCGGCGCGACCTGCGCGATTGCGATCGCGCCGTGCTGCTGCCGCCGGATGACACATGCAGAACAAGCAGTGTTGACGATCGTCGCGCGCGCGGAGACTTCCCCCGCCACCGCGCGGCTGTTGCTCAGCGACCTGATCGGCGTGCGCCGGCCCGACGGCGTGATGGCAAGCATCACGGTGGTGGCCCAGGCGTTTGCCGACGCGGGGCGGCCGGTCGGAATGGAGTGACGGGTCGGACCAGTCTCCCGCAGAGGCGGGAGACTGGCTATTCTCGGTGTCAGTCGGCTACGCCATTCTCGGTCGCGCCGATCGAGGCGTCGACCAGCCCCGCCCGGCTCATCCACCAGAACAACAACACCCCCGGGAAGGCCACCACGGTGGTGAGCAGATAGAAGTTCACATAGCCCATCGAATCGATCAGCCCGCCCGCGGTCGTCCCCGTGACCGCACGCCCGACGATGCTCGCCGCAGCTGAGATCAGCGCATATTGCGCGGCGGTGAAGCGGGCGTTGGTCAGCGCGGAGAAATAGGCGATGACGGTCACGCCACCGATCCCGCTAGAGAAATTCTCGAAGCCGATCGCACTGGCCATGCCGAGGTTGGAATGCCCCGCCGCCGCCAGCCCGGCAAAGCTGAGGTTGGACAGCATCATCAGCACCAGCGAGACAAGCACCGATCGCTTGAGGCCAAGCCGCGTATACAGAATGCCGCCGACGAAAATCCCGACCATGAACGCGAGGAACCCGACCCAGACGTCGTAGAAGGCGATCTCGTCATTGGTGAACTTGAGCGAATCGAACAGCAGGCGAAAGGTCAGATTCGCGAGCGTGTCACCGATCTTGTGGATCAGGATGAACAACAGGACGAGCACCGCCCCGCGCCGCTGGAAGAACTGCAGGAACGGCCCGAGGATCGAGCTGCCGAGGCTCGCGAGCCCCGCGCGGCGCTGTTCGGGCGCGCGACGGTTCGCGGGTTCGCCGCAAATCAGCCCGGCGAGCATCGCGGGCAAGGCAAACGCCGCGCACGCGAGATAGCCGTTCGCCCAGCCGAACCGCGCCGCGACAACCAGCGCGACCGCCCCTGCCCCCGCCGACCCGAGCCGCCAGCCATATTGCGACATCCCCGACCCAACGCCCAACTGGCGCGGTTCGAGCAGTTCGATCCGGTACGCGTCGATCACGATGTCGAAGGTCGCACCCGCCGCGCCGACGAGAATCGCGGCAACTGCCGTTGCGAAGATATCCGCTTTTGGGTCGACCAGTGCGAGATGGGCGACCGAGGCCATCACCAGCAGCCCCGCGACGATCAGCCACGACACTCGCTGCCCCAGCGCGCCGATCACGGGCAACCGCACGCCGTCGACGATCCAGGCCCATAGCCATTTGAGGTTATAGACCAGAAACGCGAGACTGAACGCGGTGACGGTCGACTTGGTGATGCCATCCTGCGCAAGCCGCGTCGTCAGCGTCGCGCCAATCATCGCAAACGGGAAGCCCGAGGAAATTCCCAGTGCCAGCGCCGCCAGCGGCGCCTTTTCAAAATAGGGGCGGATGCCATCCGACCAGCCCGGGGCACGCCCGCTCACGCCATCCATTCGTCTTCGCCCCTGCCGCCATACCGCTTGTCGAGGCGACCGACCCTAGCGGCTAAAATCCGAAGCGGAAGACTTCTGGGCGGGTATGAAACGGATCGATGCGATCAGGCGGCCGTGATGAACAGGCTGAGACCGTTCGGAATCCGCTTGGGCACCTTCCCGTCGAGTGTCGCCTCGATCGCTGAGATCGCCGCGAGCAAGTCGCGCTGTGCATATGGCTTGGCGAGACAGCCGTTGGCGACCGCACGCCCACCTTGTGGGCACTGACCGGTAACGAACATAACAGCGATCCCCTTCGCCTTGGCGGCGTGCGCGACATCGACGCCGTTGCCGTCGGCAAGGCTGATATCGACCAGAACGAGATCAATCTCGAGCCCGCTGTCGATGACCGCGATCGCATCGGCGACACGGTCGACCGTTGCGACGATCTCATATTCCGCGTCCCGCAAAAAATGTTCGGTGTCGAACGCCACCAGCGGCTCGTCCTCGACGAGCAGAAGCTTGCAAATCCGCCGCTTTTTCCGTCCGAACAACATGTCCGGCCCCCCACCTTCTATCACGCGCCGAAACTGGCATTGTGCGTATCGCCCTCGTTACGCACCCGTAGCTTAACGCTCGGCTACAAGATCGGGCGCAAATCTTTTTGTTCAACATGTGCGCGCGAATTTGAGTATCAGGGCGCGGTGTCAAAATACCGTCCCCCCAAAACCCCCGCCCCCGGCGCCACCACCCCCCGCGCCCGCGCCGATGACGAACAACGGATCGCGAAACTGCTCGCGCGTGCGGGCATCGCCTCGCGCCGCGAAGTCGAACGCATGATCGCCGAGGGTCGCGTCGCGCTGAACGACGTGGTGATCGATACGCCCGCGACGATTCTTGCCTCGCTCGACGGGGTGACGGTCGACGGCAATCCGGTCGCCGCGCCCGCCGATGCGCGGCTGTTCCTGTACCACAAGCCGTCGGGTCTGCTCGTTACCGAGCGAGATCCCGCCGGACGACCGACGATTTACGACCGTTTGCCGCAGGATCTGCCGCGGTTGGTGCCGGTCGGGCGGCTCGATCTCAATACCGAGGGGTTATTGCTGCTCACCACCGACGGAGAACTCAAGCGCCAGCTCGAGCTTCCCGCGACCGGCGTCGAACGCGCCTATCGCGCGCGCGCTTATGGGCCGGTGACGCAGGAACAGCTCGAGGAGCTGATCCACGGGATCGAGATCGAGGGCGTCCGCTACGGGTCGATCAACGCGAACCTCGAACGCCGGACCGGCGCAAACGTGTGGATCGAGATGATCCTGACCGAAGGCAAGAACCGTGAAGTCCGCCGGGTTCTCGAATTCCTCGGGTTGCGAGTCTCGCGGCTGATCCGCACGCGCTACGGCCCGTTCCTGCTCGGCGATCTCGCGCCCGGCGATATCGGCGAAGTGCGTGCGCATGACGTCGCCGCGTTCCGCAAGGACCCCAAACGAATCCTGCAGCCCGAACGGATCCGCGGCCCGCGGCCCGACCAGCGCCCCTCCCCCGAACCGGCCACCCCGGTCGCGGCACGACCTGCGCGTGCGCCTCGTGCGCTGCCGAAGCCGCAGCCGGTGCGCATCACCCGCGCGGTCGCGAACGATTCGGATCGCGCTGCCTTTGCCGAGCCGCGTCGCGAAGGGATCGTCGTCGCCAAGGCCCCGAAGGTGAAGCGATTCTATGACGCCAAGCCGAAGGCAGGGACCGCCGCGCCCGCGGCTGCGGCGCGAGCGCCGGCGCGTGCCCCGGACGGTCGCCCGGCGCGCGTTTTCAACCCCGAACTCGGCCGCAACGTCCGTGCGAAGACGCCGCGCGCGACCGGCGGCATGAGCGACACGGCTGCCCGTCCGGCAGCAGCGCGCTCTGGTCCCGCAGCGCGCCCGACCGGTGCGCGACCGACCGGCACGCGACCGGCCGGGGATCGCCCGACGCCACGCCCTGCCAAGCCACGCACACCACGGACCCGTAAATAATGCGCATCATCGCCGGAGAATGGCGCGGCCGCCAACTCGTCGCCCCCAAGGGAGACGCAACGCGTCCGACCGCAGACCGAGTCCGCGAGGCGTTGTTCTCGATGCTCGCCAGCCGCCTCGGCAGTTTCGAGGATCTGAGCGTCGCTGACCTGTTCGCGGGCTCGGGCGCGCTCGGGCTCGAGGCGCTGTCGCGCGGTGCTGCCTCGTGCATTTTCGTCGAGCAGGACAAGCCCGCGCTCGATGCGTTGCGGACCAATATCGCGAAGCTCGCTGCCAAGGCGGACGTCCGCGCGCAATCGGTGATGGCGCTGGGTCATGCCGTCGCGCCGCTAGACCTGATCCTGATGGACCCACCCTATGACAGCAATGCCGGCGCGGTCGCGCTCGACAAGCTCACGCGACTCGGCTGGGTCGGCGATGCGACCTGGGTCAGCATCGAGACTGCCAAGCCCGACCGGGTGGAAGTCGCCGGGTTCGTCGAGGACGTCAGCCGTGTTCATGGCAAGGCACGGTTGACGCTGTTGCGGCGCGGCTGAGCATCGCCGCAGGCGGCTCTTACGCCTGACACCTGCCGCCTGAACCCGATGCCTCGGCCTGGACGATTTTCGGTCGAACGATGTCGAGAAACGCCGGGCGACGGCGCTTCCACAATCGGGCCGGACGATCCGGGTCACGTCTGGCGCGAGCGCCACCCGACTGTAAGACGAAAGATGGAGCCCCGCGCGCGATGGGTTTCGCGGCGCTTTTTACACGCCGCCGCCAATATCGTCGCTGCCGATTACAATTCGATGCGCATGGATCGCCCAAGTCGTTGAGAGTCCGAAATGGCATGAAAAATGCTAGTAGCTCAATACTCGGGTATTGAGGGGCGTATCTAGTACTTTAGAATGACTTTCCATTCCGAGTCAACCAGGGAAAGGAAAAGAAATGCGTATCAAACGGACTTTGGGAGTATTCGCGGCCGGTGTCGCGCTCGCCGTTGCAACACCTGCTCTTGCGGTGACCAACTTCTCCACGAACTTCGATTCCACCAACTTCGGATCAAGCCCAGGCTTCACCACGCTTTCTTCCTATGAAGGCTGGACCGGGGGCAGCAACGGGATCGAAGTTCAATATAACAACGTCGCCGGCGTCGCCTTTTCGGGTGCGAACTTCGTCGAGCTCGATACCAACGCCAACAGCTCGATGAGCCGCCTGATCGATCCGGGCACCTATGTCCTGCGCTACTGGTATTCAAACCGGCCCGGCGTTCCAGCGTCGTCGAACGGGATCAGCGTGCTGCTGAATGCCTCGCCCGTGTTCACCACCCCCGGTGGCCTGGGCGGCGCGTCGACCAACTGGATCCTGCAGACCGTCAACTTCTCGGTCGCAGCCCCCACCACCCTCACCTTCTCGGCGCTTGGCACCAGCGACTCGCTTGGCGGCTATCTCGACAGCATCTCGCTGTCGGCAGTGCCCGAGCCCGCGAGTTGGGTGATGATGATCCTCGGGTTCGGGATGCTCGGGTTTGCGCTGCGCCGTCAGCGGCAGGCCAAGGTGCGAGTCACCTACGCCTGATCTCTCGGTCGGGGGGCAGCAAGGCCGTCGGCGCACGCGTCGACGGCCTTGTTTTCTATCGGGCGATCAGAACACCGCCTTGCCGTCCCCTCCCAGCATCGCCTTGCGCACCAGCGGCAGCGGCGGGCCGCCGAAGCTCAGTAACTGGTCGTGGAACGCCTTCCATCCTGCGCGACCACCGTGCGTCGCGGTCCAGTCGGCGCGCATCTTGCGGATCATCAGCTTGCCCATTGTATAGTTGAGGTACGCCGGGTCGTAGGTCCCGCGCGCGGACTGTTGCTTCGCGTTGCCCTCGTCCTGATAGCATTGCTCGATGAACATCCGGCGGGACTGTTCCTGCGTCATCCCCCGCGCATGGAGCCCAATCGCCGACAGGAAACGACAGTCACGCAGCAGCGCGTTCGACAATTGCCCGACATGCGTTTCCGGGTCGCCCGCGTGGAGCCCGGCTTCCCACATCATTTCCTCGGCATAATGCGCCCAGCCCTCGGCGAAGGCGTAGCCCACGAACAACCGCCCGAACAACGAGGGCGAGGCATTGGCATGCCGGAACTGCAGGAAATGCCCCGGCATCACCTCGTGCACCGAAGTAAACAACAGGTCGTTCTTGCCGGGGATGAATCCTTCCTGCTCGGCCTTGCTCCACGACGGGTCGGGCGGTGAGATATAATAGACCGAGGGGATGCCCTTTTCGAATGGCCCGGGCGGATCGATGTACGCCGAGTTCTGCCGGTTGTACGGCGGGCTTTCCTCGACCAGCGCCTGCTCCTGGTCGGGGATCGTCACGACGTCGCTCTTGAGCACGAACGCGCGGAGTTCGGGGATCTGCTTGCGTGCCTCGGCGACCGGATCGTTATTGGCCGGCTTGTTCGCATTCATCTTTGCCATGCATGCTGGAACGCTCGCGCCCGGCGCGAATTGCGCGCAGGCGGCGACCAGCGCCTGCTGGTTGCGCAGCATGTCCGCGCGGCCTGCCGCCTCGAGCGTCGCGAGCGGGACGTCGACGCCCTCGGTATCGCGCACCATCCGCGAGAATTTGTCCGCGCCCAGGGCGAAATCCTGTGTCGCCGAGCCGCGCTGGCTCTCGAGCCATGCGCCGAGATCGTGCATCGCCTTGGACGCGGCAGTCGCGGCCTGGCCGAACTCGTCCTGCAGCGCCGGGCTTTTGACGTTGGCGAACGCCTTCTTCGCGTCTCCGGTATAATAGTCGCCGAACCCGTTAAACGCCGCGACGCCAAAATTGATGTAGCTGAGCGGCATCGGCGTCTTGAGGTTCGCACGGATCTGCGCGGTCGCGGTCGGAATCTTGCGGAGGAACGACACCATCGCGCGCATCCGCGTCGGCGCATCGGCGTAATGGCGCGCGATATAGACGTTCGGGTCGAGCCCGGCGTTGACGTACCACGCAGGATTGCGATGCGGGAAATCGGCATCCTCTAGCCAGAACAGTTTCCCCGACGCGACCGTCACCAGATAGTCGCGTTCGAACGCATCCTGCTTGTTGAGCTTGGCGGCGTCGAACGCCTTCGCCTTGGCGATCGCCTCGCGCAGGAACGCGCCTTGCCGCTTGAGCCCCTCGGGTGACCAGTCGCCGAGTCCGCCGTCGAAATCATGCCGCCCCTGATAGACCGCATCGGCGGGCGACACCTTGAACCAGTCCTCGATGAATGCGTCGCGGAAGCGCTTCCAGTCCCCGGTCGGCAAGGGCGCGAGCGCCGCAGCAGCGGTCTTCGGCATCGGCGCTTCGGCGGTACACGCTGCCATCGCCAGCGCCGCTATTCCCGTAAGCCAGATCTTCCGCATTGCCGCTCCTTATCCTATCTTGATCGAGGGGATTCGTTTCGACGGGAAGCTGGCAGCTTGCGGTGGCGAGCGCCACCCCGCACGGAACGGCACTCGCCGCGTATCGTTCTGGTCAAGCAGTTCAACGCCAAGGAGCTTTCCCATGCCCTATATCAAAACGCGCGATGGCACCGACCTCTACGTCAAGGATTGGGGCAGCGGTCGCCCGGTCGTCCTGATCCACGGCTGGCCGCTCAACGCCGACAGCTGGGACGCGCAGGCGATGGCGCTCGCCGACGCCGGGTTCCGCGCCATCGCCTATGACCGTCGTGGCTTTGGCCGCTCGGGCCAGCCGTGGAGCGGCTATGATTACGACACGCTCACCGACGATCTGGCAGACGTGCTCGAGCAGACCGGCGCGGACGACGCGACGATCGTCGGCTTCTCGATGGGTGGCGGCGAGGTTGCGCGCTACATGAGCCGGCATGACGGCAAGGGCGTCGTCGCGGCGGGGCTGATCGCCTCGGTCGTGCCATACATGCTCCAGACCGACGACAATCCGCACGGCGTTCCCGAGGAGAAGCTCGCAAGCATCGGCGAAGGCATCCAGAAGGATCGCTACGGCTTTTTCCAGACGTTCATGAAGCAGTTCCTCGGCGTCGGGTTCATCTCGTCGCCGGTCAGCAGCGAGACCGTGGAATGGGCGTGGTCGCAGACCAACCTTGCCGGGTTGAAGCCGATCCTCGCATGCGCACAGTCGTTCGGGCATACCGATTTCCGCCCGGATCTTCCGGCGTTCCGCGTACCGACGCTGATCGTCCACGGAACAAGCGACCAGACCGTGCCGATCGACGCAACCGGCCGCCGCGCCGCCGAGGGGATCGCGACGTCGCAGCTCGTCGAATATGAGGGCGCGCCGCATGGCTTGACGATTACCGAGAGCGATCGGTTCACGAATGATCTGCTGACGTTCCTGGGGCGGTAATTTGCTTTGTTACAGAGTCGCGTAGAGCGGCCTCTTCATCCAGCCCCTCCCCTTCAGGGGAGGGGTTGGGGGTGGGGGAGGTCTCACCGAGACTGCCGTCGGCGGAGTCCGCTGCACGGCACCACCCTAATCCTCCCCCGAGAAGGGGAGGGGCTTTGCCCTCAGCAACGCGAACAAAACTAATTGAGCGGGACGATGACCTCGTCCTGGTGCACGACGCCGAGATCCTTCCGCGCCAGCTCGTCCGCCAGATCCGGATCGGCATGCCTTGGATCAAGCAATGCAACCCGGTTCTTCAGCTCGGAACGGTTGCGGTCAAGCAGTGCGAGTTGCCGCTGCTTGACCGCCAACTGGCGCTGGATGTCGCCGTAAGCCAGTACACCGTTCGGCCCGAACACCGCATACCCGCCGAAAAAAAGCCCGACGATCATCAACGCTGCCGGCGCGATCGCGCTGCGAAGCATCATTCGGACATTGGAGCGAGTCTTGGCCACGAGCGCGATTCTCTTACATCGCGACTCGTGGAGCAAGCAGTTATTTGGCTAAATTAGATGCGCAGGACCGAACGCCCGGCATACAATGCGGCGCCCTCGAGTTCCTCCTCGATCCGGATCAACTGGTTGTACTTCGCGAGCCGGTCCGACCGTGCGAGGCTGCCGGTCTTGATCTGCCCGCAATTGGTCGCGACCGCGAGATCGGCGA
>CAZNQA010000016.1:6179-46063 GCA_964575105.1 uncultured Stakelama sp. | reverse complement strand
GGATCGTCAGCCCCTCGACCGCAGCGGCGCGCTCCTTGCGGATCGCCTTGCGCTTTCGGCTCGCGAGTGCGTCGAGGAAATCGTCGAACGCGGCGTAACCGTCATTCTGCCAATGGAATTGCGTCCCCTCGCGCACCAGCCAGCCCGCCGCCTCGAACGCAGGGAGCTGGTCGGGCGTAACGAAGGTCGCATGCGCGGAGGACAGCTCGTGCTGATCGGTGACCGCCGCGATCGCCGCGATCAGCGCGGACGCTTGCGCCGGGTCGCGTAGTAGCAGCCGCGGGCCGGGCACGGGCGAGAAGGGCACCGCGACCTGCAGCTTGGGGTAATAATTTCCCCCCGCCCGCTCCCACGCGTCCGCCCAGGCGTGGTCGAAGACATATTCGCCCTGACTGTGGCTCTTGGCATAAGCGGGTGCGATCGCGGCAGGTTTGCCGTCGGGTCCGTCGACGATGATCGGGATCGGCTGCCACCCGGCGCGCGCCGTCGCGCTCCCCGAGGCTTCGAGAATCGACAGGAAGGCATGGCCGACGAACGGGTTCGCGCTGCCTGCACAGGCATCCCAGTCGGCCGCGGGAATGGCGGCGATGCCGTCGGCGATGCGGGCGGTGACGGCGGTGTTGCTCACACCTCCAAGCTAGGGGTTCGCGGCGCGCTTTCCAACTGGTTGCGTGGCGATCGCCCGGGATTAGGCGGCCGCGAGCTTACTCGCCGAACGCGGTGGCGCGGTACAGCAGCGTGATCGCGACCCGGCGGTTGCGCGGGTCGGAGGGGGTGTTGGGGATGATCGGCTCGCGGTCGGCGACGCCCTCGATCCGGTTGAAGCGGCTCTCGGGCGTGCCCCCTGACGCGAGCCGCCGCCGAGTCGCCTCCGCACGCGCGCTCGACAACATCCAGTTGTTCATCGCGAGCGGATCGCCATACCCTAGGCTGTCGGTGTGCCCGCGGATCATGATCGGGTTGGTCGTGTCCTTGATCGATTCCGCGATCAGCCCGAGCAGCGCCGAGGCACGCGGTTCGAGCTGCGTCGTGCCGAGGTCGAACATCGAATAATCCGCATCGTCGAGTAGGTCGATTCGCAGACCGCTTTGCGTGCGGACGAACCGGACATGCGACGACAGCTTCTCGAGCTGCGGGCTCGACGCCATCGCGCTCAGTACCTGGCGGCGCATCTTCTCGAAATTCTTGCGATCCTCGACCGCCATCGCGCTGCGATCCTTGAGCGTGCCCTTCTGACCCGAGCCGACCTGCATCCCGCCGGTCGCATCGATCGGCACGGTCATCGCGCGGGTGCCGGTTTGCGACGCCTTGTGCTGGTAACTGTCCTTGTCGGTGATCGACGATCCGCCGAACAGCCCCATCGAGCCCGCGCTGTTCTGCTTGAGCTGAACCAGCGTGGGCGAGAAATAATCGGCGAGCGCCTTGCGCTGTTTCTCATTGGTCGCGCCAAGCAGCCACATCAGCAGGAAGAACGCCATCATCGCGGTGACGAAATCGGCATAGGCGACCTTCCACGCGCCGCCGTGATGCCCGCCGTGGCCCTCGATATAGATCTTCTTGTAGATGATCTTAGGCGGCTGGTTGGTGCCATGCGGCGCGCGCGCGGCCATCAGCGGTGTCCTGCCAGCAGGGTCGGGTCACACAATGTCGCTACTGCGCTGAGCGCAAAGACGGCCTCGGCATAGGCACGACTGCGGGGAGACGCTGAACAAGGCAAATCTGGCTCGCACGAAGCTACAAAGTCACAAAAGGAGAAGGGCGTCTCGTTCTTGCGTTGCCGCGCGCTGATCAAACGACCGATCGATGCGGACCGCTTTGTGGCTTTGTGGCTTTGTGCAAGATCTTCCGTCGCAAGGAAGGATGGATCACGCAAAGGCGCAAAGACGCAAAGAGAAGAAGTCTTCTCCGGGTTCGCGTTCGGGGTCAGGATCAGGTGTGCGATCGATGCGGGCCGCTTCGCGGCTTTGCGGCTTTGCGTGCAATCTCCTTCTTTCGCCGCAGCTAAAGAGAGGAACGCCTCGGGGACTCGTCGTTCCGCGTGAGGGTGGTGCAACCCGCGCATCACCGCGCCCGCAGGCCATCGAACACCTCGGCGAAGCCCGGCTGGTTCGAATGCGCGATGCCCGAGCGCGCCGCCTCGATCACCAGCGGCTGCGGGTGGCCGTGGAGGGACGCGATGATGATCTGTTTCACCACATGATAGATCGCGCCGTCCGCCTCGATCACCTGCTTGAGCCGGTTGGCGAGCGGGGCGACGATGCCGTAGGCGAGCAGCACGCCCATGAACGTCCCGACCAGCGCCGACCCGATCATCGCACCGAGGATCGCAGGCGGCTTGTCGATCGACCCCATCGTCTTGACGACGCCGAGCACCGCCGCGACGATGCCGAGTGCGGGCAGCGCGTCGGCAAGGCTTGAGATCGTGCCGTGCGGGCCTTCGACCTCGTGGTGGTGGGTCTTGATCATATTGTCCATCACGTCCTCGACCGCATGGACGTCGAGCGTCCCCGACGAGACGACGACGAGACGCAACGTGTCCGCGATCAGGTTGATGAGCGTGTGGTCCGACAGCAGCCGCGGATATTCGGCGAAGACCGCGGAGGACTTGGGATCCTCGACATGCGGTTCGAGTGCGATCGGGCCTTCGGTGCGAAGCATCTTCATCAGCTTCGACACGAGGAAGATGACGTCGAGATAATCCTGCTTCTTGTATTTCGGGCCCTTGAAGACCTTCATGAAGCCGCCGCCGAGCGCCTTCAGCTCCTTCATCGAATTGCCGATGATCAGCGCGCCAACCGCGGCACCGCCGATGATCAGCATTTCGTGCGGAATCGCCTCCATCACCGGGCCGAGCGCGCCGCCGGTGATGGCGAAGCCCCCGAAGATCATCACGAGCAGGACGACTAGGCCGATTGCGGGAAACATGAGGGGCGGTACGCCTTTGTAAACGCTGCGATGAACGGTGCTGCACGACGTTCGCGACCCGCATTGGCCGCTATCCCTCCGGTCTAGGGGGATTCCGTAGCAAAACGGTTAACCAGCGCCGGGCTGGCGTTAATTCCCTGCTGCTTTCCCGCGAACGCGGGAATCCAGGGCCAAGCAGACCAACGGCTTGCAGGTCTCGCGACTCCTGGGCTCCCGCCTTCGCGGGAGAACAAGCATGTTTGCGAAGGCCGGGGTGACGGGGCGCCGGGATCAGCGCAGATAGGTGAACAGCGACAGGCTGCTAAGCTTGCTGAAGCTTGCCTGCGTCGCCGACAGGATCGTCATCTGCTTCTGCAATTCGGTGATCGCGGTCGACAGGTCGGTATCCTCCAGCCCGGTCCGATCGACCTCGCGCGCGGCGGCGGCGTCGGTTGCCTGCGACGAGACGATGTCGAGTCGCGCGGCGCGCGCGCCGACTGATCCCTCGACATTGCTCACCTGGGTCTGCGCGGCACTCAGCCCGTCGATCGCGTCGGAGGAGGCCGCCGCAACGTCTCCGCCCGCATCGAGCGCGGAGATATAGTCAGACAGGATCGCGAAGACGTCGGTCGTGCCGCCCGCCTTGGTCGGGATCTTGCCGAACACGCGTTCCGCGCTGTCGGTCGCCGCGATCGCGGTGCCGTCGCCGACCGGAATCGCGGGCAGCTCGCCGGTCCCGCCGAGCGTGACCTTGCCATCCGCCCCCTGCGTCACCGCCTTGGTCCCGGTCGCCGCGCCGAACAGCGGCTGGCCACGCGCGTCGCTGGTGTTGGCGAGGTTGACGAGATCGTCGAGGATGCTCTTGAGCTCGATCGCGATGGTCTTGCGGTCACCCTCGTTGAGTGTGCCGGTATTGGCGCGAATCGTCAGTTCGGACGCGCGCTGCAACTGCGTCGAAACTGCGGAAAGCGTCGAATCGGACTGTTGCAGCAGCGACTTGGCGAGGCTGATGTTGCTCGCATAGGCACCCTCGTCGGCGGTCGCCTGCTTGATCGAACTCAGCCGGTTGTACGCGATGACATCCTGCGACGGTGCGGTCAGTTTCTTGCCGGTCGCGATCTGCGCGGTGAGCGTGCTCGTCTGCGACGACAGATTGGTCATCTGCGTTGCGGTACGATCGTAGAACTGGCTGGTGCCGATCTGCATGGCTTAGGGTCCGTATCGGGGCTAGCGGATGTCGAGGATCGACTGGAGCGTGTCCTTGGCGACCTGGATCACGCGGCTCGAGGCCTGATAGGCCTGCTGGAACCGCAGCAGATCGACCGCCTCGCTGTCGAGGTTGACGCCGGACACCGCGTCGCGCGCGGACAACGCGTTGGTGCGGATTGCGCCCTGCGCTTCCGCCACCTCCTTGCGCGCAGAAAGCGTTGCGGCATTGCCCGAAACGAGCGCGGTCGTCTTGCTCTCGAACCCGCCACTGCTGCGCAGCGCATCGAGTTTCGCAAGATTGCCGTTGTCGCGCGGGCCCTTGCCGGTGTCGGCGGCGGCAATGCCGCGCGGATCCTTGAGTACCACGGTGATGTCGGTCGCGCTGGTGCCGGTGTCGAACAGCTTGGCACCCGGCTGCGAATCAAGGTCAGCGCCGCCAGTCTGAACCGCATTGACGCCGTCGGTGAAGGCGGTCGCGATCGTCCCGAGATTGATCCGCGCGTCCGACACCCGCGCCGCGCCCTCCACCACGCCCGCGAGCGCGCCGCCCGACGGGGTCACCGTCGCCTGCGAGCCCTGCAGCGTGAAGCCGATCACGCCCTTCTCGCCGCGCTGGACCAGCAGCGTATCCGACTGGTTGCCCGAGACGAAGGTCGCGCCGCCGCCATTGCCGAGCTTGACGGTCGCGCGGCCATAGGGATCGAGCGCCACCGAAACGTCGCTGATCGCGCTCATCTGGTCGAGGATCGAGTCGCGCTGGTCGGCGAGCGCCGCCGCCCCGCCCGATCCGGGCTGGACTCGCGCGAAGCCGTCATTGACCTTGGCCAGCGCGGTGCCGAGCCGGTTGAGCGTGGATGCCGCATTCGCTGCGGTCGAATCAATATCGGCGTCGAGCGCGTCGAGCGCCTTCCCGGTCGCGGCGAACGATCCGGCGACCGCGCTCGCCTGTTCGAGCATCGCCGAGCGCGGCACGGTGGCTGTCGGATCGGCAGCGACGGACTTGGTGGCATTAAAGAAACTCGTAAGCCGCTCGCCGAGCTGGTTCCCGGTCAGCGCAGTCTCGATCCGGCCGAGCCATTGGATGCTGGTGTCGCTGCGCGCGAGATCCGAACCTGACGTCCGCACATCGGCGTCGCGCAACGCATCGGCCGAGCGCGTGACGCCCGACACGACGACGCCTTGCCCGGTCGCATTGACCCCGCCCGAATTGATCCCGGTCGCGGGCGCGATTTCGGACAGGTCGGTGGTGCGCTTGGCATAGCCCGGCGTCGCGGCCTTCGCGATATTGTCGGAAACGGTGGTCAGCGCGGCCTGATACGCGCGGACGCCACTCGCGCCGATGCTCAGCATGTCGCTCATGGCGTCTTCGCCTTATCGTTCGCGGGCGCGGCTTGCAGTCCGGCCTGCACACCCGCCTGCGATTTCGCGAGAAATTCGGTCATCGCCTTGCCGATCCCGAGCGGGGCATGCGCGGCCATGTTCTGTGCGACCTGCGTGTCCTGCATGTCCTTGAACGTATCCATGCCCTTCGACCCGAACAGACCGTCGTCGGCGAGATGCGTCGAGCGCATCGCCTTCACCATCATGCCGGTGAACACCGCCTCGAACTTCTTGCCGGCAGCATCCAGGTTGGCACGGTTCGACAGCCGGCTTGTGTCGTTTGCGACACCACCGACTGCGGACGGGGCGTTGACCGGGGGAAGGGCAGGGACATCGCTCACAGGATGATCAACTCCGCTTTCAGCGAACCCGCTTCCTTCAGGGCCTCGAGGATCGCGACCAGATCGGCGGGCGATGCGCCGATCGCGTTGATCGCCTTGACCACGTCGGACAGCTTAGGACCGGGCGCGATCAGGAACATCGGGCGCTTTTCCTCGTCGACCGCGACGCCCGACTTCTGCGCACGCGCGGTCTGCCCGCCGCTCAAGGGTGCGGGCTGGCTGATCCGTTCGTTCTCGTCGATCCGGACTGTCAGCTTTCCATGCGTGATCGCGGCGGTGCTGACACGGACCGCGGAATTGATCACGACAGTGCCCGTTCGCGCGTTGACGATCACCTTCGCGGGCGGTTCGGCCGACACGACGCTCAGGTTCTCGATCTCACTCATCAACGTCGCACGGACGTCCCCCCCCAACGGTGCGCGGACCGACACCGACACTGCGTCGACCGCCTGCGCCACGCCGTTGCCGAAGCGCGCGTTGATCGATCCCGCGACATTCTGCGCAGTAGTGAAATCGGCGCGCGCGAGGTTGAAGGTCAGCGCGGGCGTGTTCTCGAACCCGGTCTTGACCGCGCGCTCGACCGTCGCGCCTTCGGGGATCCGCCCGGTCGAGGGAATGTTGACGACGATCTGCGACCCGTCCTTGCCCTCGGCGCCGAGCCCGCCGACCGCGAGGTTGCCCTGCGCCATCGCATAGATCTGGTTGTCGGCACCGAGCAGCGGCGTCAGGATCAGCGCACCGCCGCGCAGGCTCTTGGCCTTCCCCATCGACGCGACGGTGATGTCGAGCTTCTGCCCGGGCTTTGCGAAGGGGGGCAGTTCGGCGGTGATCATCACCACCGCGGCGTTCTTGAGGCCAGGGTTGATGTTGGCGGGCAATTGCAGCCCGAAGCGCGAAGTCACCGCCTTCATCGACTGGATGGTATATTCGAGATTGTCGTCGCCGGTGCCGGGCAGCCCGACGACCACGCCGTAGCCGGTGAGCTGGTTGGTGCGGATTCCCTGGAAACCCCCGAGATCCTTGATCCGGTCGGCGGAAGCAGGGGTCGCGGCGACCAGCGCGAGGAGCGCGGCGAGCAGAAAGCGCAGCATCAGAACGGGCTCACGACGGAGAAGAACCGGCCGAGCCAGCCCTGACGGCTCGCGCGCGCGACGTCGCCCTTGCCGGTATAGGCGATCTGCGCATCAGCGACGCGGGTCGAGAGCACGCGGTTGTTCGCGTCGATGTCGGCGGTGCGGATCAGCCCCTTGATCTGGACGAACTCGTCGCCGCGGTTGAGCGTGACGCGCTTCTGGCCCTGCACCAGCATCGTACCGTTGGGGAGGACCCGGCTGACCGTTACGCTGATTTCGCCCGACAGCGTGTTCGACTGGTCGGCGCCGCCGCCTCCCTTGAAATTGCGGTTGCCACTGGTCGCGATGTCGGTCCCCTGGAACAGCGCGAGCCGCCCCGTGGTCGGCGGGATCAGCGACAGCCCACCCGACGAATCGAGCTTGGAATTCGCGGACTTGGACGCAGCGGTGCGCTCGACCAGAACGATCGTAACCGGATCGCCGACGCGGCGGGCCCGTGTGCCCTCATAAAGCGCGGCATAGCCGTCGTTGACCTGGAAGATCGATCCCGTCGCCGCCGCCGGAGTCAGCGCCGCTTCGGGCATCGCCGCCGTAAAATCGACCGGCGGCGTCTTCTTGCCGAGCAGGCGCGACTCGGCCGCGCTGGGCAAAAACAACGCAATTCCGACGATCAGCTGGGTGGCGAACGGTTTCATCACCCTAGCCATCAGATATTTTGATTAACATATTTGAGCATTTCGTCGGTCGCGGTGATCATTTTTGAATTCACCTCATACGCACGCTGGGTTTCGATCATGTCGACCAGCTCCTCCACGACGTTGACGTTCGACCCCTCCAGCTGACCCTGGCGGACGTTGCCACGCCCGTCCTGCCCGGCGACGCCGAGGTTGGCGGCACCGCTCGCGGCGGTCTCGACGAGGTAATTGTCGCCCTTGCTCAGCAACCCGGCCGAATTGGGGAAGCTTGCGACCTGGATCTGGCCGAGTTCGCTCGGTGTGGTCTGGCCGGGGACCATCGCGGTGACGGTGCCGTCGGTGCCGATCGTGATCGCGGTCGCGCCCTGTGGCACGGTGATCCCGGGCTGGACCTGATAGCCCTCGCTGGTGATCATCAGCCCCTCGGGCGAGCGCGAGAAGTTGCCCGCGCGGGTATAGCCGAGCGTGCCGCCGGGCATCTGCACCTGGAAATAGCCGTCGCCGTCGAGCGCGAGGTCGAGGCTGTTGTTGGTCGACTGGAACGACCCCTGCGTGTCGATCCGCGCGGTGCCCTGGATCTTGACGCCGGTGCCGAGGTTGAGCCCGGTCGCATATTTGGTCTCGGACGTGCTCGGCGCGCCCGGCGCGGTCACCGTCTGGTACGCGAGCGTCTCGAACGCGGCGCGATCCTTCTTGTACGCGGTCGTGTTGACGTTCGCGAGGTTGTTCGAGATGACTCGCATGCGCATGTCCTGGGCATCAAGCCCGGTCCGCGCGATATGCATGGCTGCACTGCCCATCGTCTATTCCTTCAGCCTGGGAGCCGCATCACGGATGCGGCGCTTTCGTCCATGTCCTTGGCCGACTTCATCATGTTGGCCGAGACTTCGTAGCTGCGCTGGTTCTCGATCATGTCGACCAGCGCTTGAGTCATGTTGACGTTCGATCCCTCGAGCGCACCGCTCTCGACCTTCGCGTCCATGTCCTGCGGCAGCGTTCCGCCGCCCTTGACGTAGAGCAGGTTGTCGAGCCCCTTGACCGTCGTCGTGCCCTTGGGCGTCGCGAGCTTGAGCTGATCGATCACCTGCGGGTTGCGGGCGTCGCCGCCCATCGGAACGATCGACAGCGTGCCGTCCGCCGAGATCGACAGGCTCTGCGCGGGCGGCACGGTGATCGGGCCGCCCGCCCCCATCACCGGGAAACCGTCGCCGGTCTGGAGCACGCCCGACGGCGCGACCTGGAGATCGCCGCGCCGGGTATAGGCCTCGCTTCCGTCGGGCGACTGGACCGCGAGCCAGCTGTCGCCCGTGATCGCGACGTCGAGCGAACGCCCCGTCTGCTGGATCGCGCCGGTGGTGCGATCCGCGTCGAGCACGTCCGCCGACGAGGGCGTCCGCGTCTCGAGTGGCGAGCCTTTCAGCGACAGCCGGTCGAACACGACGCGATCGGCGCGAAACCCGATCGTCGACGCGTTCGCCATGTTGTTGGCGATCGCGGCCTGCGACGCGAGATGCGCCTTGAGCCCCGTCGCCGCCGTGTAGACCAGCTTGTCCATATGCCGCTCCGGTTCCGCCTAGATCAGTTGCGGATGTTGAAGATGGTCTGCGAGATCTGGCCGTTGATATCGAGCGCCTTGGCATTCGCCTGGAAGTTGCGCTGCGCGGCGATCAGATCGACCAGTTCCTCGGTGATATCGACGTTCGAGCCCTCGAGCGTGCCCGCGCTGAGCGAGCCGAACCCGTTCTCGTTTGCAGCGCCGAGCGCCGCGCTGCCCGAAATGCCGGTCGACGACCAATAGCTGTTGCCGGTCTGCCGCAGCCCGGTCGGGTTGGCGAAGTTGGCGAGCGCGACCTTGCCGAGCGCGACCGTCTGGCCGTTCGAGTAATTCGCCGAGACGATTCCCTGCTTGTCGACCGAGACGCCGGCGAGTTCGCCGACCGAGGCCCCGTCGGTGGTGCGGGCGTTGACCGAGAAGGGGCTCGACTGCTGGGTCGTTCCCGCCAGGTCGAGCTTGATCGACTGGGCGACGCCGCCGGTGATCGGATTGAACGGATCGTAGGTGATCGGCGCGGCCGGCGCGGAAATGTTGCCGCTCGCGTCGAACGAGACCGGGGTGCCCGCGTTCGAGCCACCGACCTTGAGTTCCTGGTCGCCGACATAGCTGTGGACGGTCCAGGCGTCGGTTCCGGTCTTGACGTAGTAATTGGTGAGCGTGCTCGCCTTGCCCGCCGAATCGTAGATCGTCGTCGCGGTCGAGCTGTTGTAGCTCGACGCGTTGGTCGGCGAGAAGGTCGCCGTCGGCGCCGTAGCTGCGGCGTACAGGTTGATCTTGAGCGCGACATTGCCGGTCGCCGCGGGCGTGCCGTTGGTCTCGGGCAGGTTGAGCGGGGTCAGGCCGTCGATCCCGGTCGCGGTGGTGTTGCCCTTGGCGTCGACCGGATAGCCGAGCAGCGCGGACCCCTGCGCATCGACGATGTTGTGCGTCGACGGATCGACCTGGAACGCGCCGTTACGGGTGTAGGCGGTCGCGGCATTCACGCCGCTGGTCTTGACCGCGAAGAAGCCGTCACCGGTAATCGCGAGATCGAGCGACGAGCCGGTCGTCTTGAGGTTGCCGACGCTGAACTGCTGCCGGTTCGACTTCACCACTGCGCCCGAGCCGACCAGCTTGGTCGGATCGGTCGCGATGCTCGACGCGATCACGTCGGCGAAATCGGTGCGGCTTTTCTTGAAGCCGTTGGTCCCGACGTTGGCGAGGTTGTGCGACACGGTCGAGAGTTCGGTCTGCGCGGCCTGCAGGCCGCTGAGCGAGGTGTAGAAGGACATGGGCGTTGCTCCTGTGCGAGTCGGGTTATGCGGGGAAAGGGATCAGCCGACCTGGCGGACGGCGCTGGCGGCGACCTGACCGATGCCGGGCAGGGTGAGCATCGGCGTGCCCGAGGCGGGCAGCGAGACCGCCGCGACGGGTGCCCAGACGAGGTTGCGCGCGGTGACGCTTTCGCCGACGTTCGCGGCGTTGACCGCGACGGTGAACGGGCCGGTGCCTGCTTCCGCGCCGCCGGCGGTCTTGCCGTCCCAGTCATAGGTCGCGGTGCCCGCCTTCTGCGCGCCGAGCGACAGCGTCTGGAGCGTCTGGCCGTTGGCGTCCTTGATCGACACGGTGACGTCGGTCGCATCCTTGTCGAGCTCGACCGCACCGGCGAGACCGCCCGCGGCGCGACCGTAGGCGGTCGACCCCTCGGTCAGCACGGTGCGCCCGACATAGGCGAGCGCATCGCTCGACGTGGTCGCGCCGAGCTTCTCCTGGATCGCCTTGAGCGTCGTGCCCATCTCGGCGATCCCCGAGGTGCTCGAGATCTGCGCGAGCTGCGCGACCATCTGCGTGTTGTCGACCGGCGAGAACGGGTCCTGGTTGTTGAGCTGCGCGGTCATCAGCTTGAGGAAATCCCCCGAGGCGAGCGTCGACGACGGCGCAGCCTTCGCCGCATTCGCCTTCGCGGTGGTGCTCGCGTTGATGCCGAGGTTGGTGAGCGTGGAATCGAAGGTGGAGGCCATGATCAGCGTCCCAGTTTGAGGGTATCGAGGATGAGCGATTTCGCGGTCTGCATGACCTCGACGTTGTTCTGGTAGCTGCGCGCGGTCTCCATCATGTCGACCAGCTCACGGGTCTCATCGACCCCCGACTGCCAGACGTTGCCGTCCTTGTCGGCGAGCGGGTGCGACGGATCGTGGAGCTTGGTCGCACCTTCGCCCGCGGTGACGATGCTCTCGACGTTGACCGTCGCGAGGCCTGAGGCCTTGTCATATTGCGTGCGGAAGATCGGCTTGATCGTCTTGTACGCGGTGTCCTCGCTCCCCGTGACCGCGCCTGCGTTGGCGAGATTCGACGCGGTCGTGTTCATCCGCACGAGCTGCGCGGACATCGCGCGCCCGGCGACCTGGAAGATGGAAAGCGGCTGTTCGGCCATGTCTTATTCGCCCTTCAAGGCACGGGTGATCTGGCCGATCCGCCCGTTGAGGAAGGAGAGCGTCGTCTGATAGGCGACGGCGTTCTCGGCGAAGGCGGTCTGCTCGGTCGAAAGTTCGACCGTGTTGCCGTCGAGCGAGGGCTGCGACGGATTCCGAAAGCGCATCGATCCCGCGATGCTGGCATTGCCGCCGGAGTCGACCGCAATCTCGGCGGTCGACAGCGCGCTCTTGAAATCAATGTCCTGCGCCTTGAAGCCCGGGGTCGAGGCGTTCGCGATATTCGACGCGAGCACACCCATGCGCTGCGAACGCACCTCGAGTGCCGCCCCATGTACCCCGAACAGTCCTTCGCTGGGCATTGCCCGTCTCCAGCGCATGATTGCGCAGCCGTGGCTCAGCAAGGGGCGTGCCAAATGCGCAGGGGGCTCGGGCGGCAAACGAAGCCAGGACAAAGCGGCAACGACTTGCCGGGAGCGGCAAACCGGTTGCCGCCCGCTGCCGTGCCTCCGGCGAAAGGCGAGCCGTCTGCCAAACCACCACTGTTCTCCCGCGAAGGCGGGAGTCCAGGGATGAGCAGAACAACAATTGAAAGCTCTCGCGACTCTGGGCTCCCGCTTCCGCGGGAGAACAGTGGTGGTTTGGCAGTAATCTTGCCTTCCGCCGGGGTGACGGCGGAGGCACGTTTACCAAATTGGCCCACGGCTTGCAGTGCGCCCCGCGATGTCCATGACCCTTGCCCCGTTCCTAGACCCCATCGCCTTCGCCATCGTCGTCGGCGGCACGCTGACCGCGGTCGCGCTGCGCACCCCCGCGGGGGATCTCGGGCGGGGGCTCACGGCACTCCGCACGCTCGCCGCGCCACGCTTCGCCGCCGACCCGCTGATCGAGCAGATCGCTGCGTTCGGGCGGATCGCCAGGCGGCACGGCGTGATGGCGCTCGATCGCTCGGTGATCGCGGACCCCGACATCGCCGCTGCGGTCGCCGCGATCGTCGATGGCGCGGCACCCGAGGATATCGCCGGCCTGCTCCGGCAGCGCCGCCGCGCGCACGCCGAACGCGCCGCGGCTAGCGCGGAACTGTGGTCGGGTGCCGCCGAGACCGCGCCAGCAATGGGAATGGTCGGGACGCTGGTCGGTCTGGTCGGCATGTTCGTCAAAATGCAGGATCCCCGCGCGATCGGCGCGTCGATGGCGGTCGCGTTGCTCGCGACTTTGTACGGCGCGCTGCTTGCCAACCTCGTGCTCGCGCCGATCGCCGCGCGGCTCCGCCGGATTGCGCGGGACGAGGCGGTCGAGCGGTTGCGGCTCGAACCCCCGCTGATCGAACTCGCCACGCGCGAACAGCCGCGCCGCCCGCTCGCCGTAGCGAAATCGGCATGACCGCGCTCGACGACGACCTGCCCGAGATCGCACCGGTCCGCCCCGCGTGGCTGATGACGCTCGCCGATCTGGCGTTGCTGCTGGTCGCGTTCTTCGTCTTCATTCAGGCCAACCAGCAGTTGGACGGCGGCACGCTCGCGCGCGGGATCCGGGCCGGCTTCGGCGCGCCCGACACGACCGCGATCGTCCCGCCCGCGCCGATGCCGGTTACCGCCAACGCGGTCGGCGGCTTTGCGCAGGGGTCGGCGGATTTGCCGGGTCCGGTCAATTCCCTGGCCGACTGGGCGACCGAGGCGCTGCGCGATCCGCGCGCGATGCTCGCGGTCACCGGAATGGTCGATGGCACGCCGCAGGACGTGGATGCGATGACCCGAAGCCCCGCCGTACTCGCCGCCGATCGCGCCCGCACGGTCGCGAGCGCGCTGATCGCCGCCGGGATCGACCCAAACCGTATCGCAATCACCGCCGCGGGCCGTTCCGGTCGCCGCAGCGTCAGCGTGACGACGGGATTTGCCGGCAACCGGCAAGACGTTGCCGCTCCGGTTGCCGTTCCCACCATCGCTCACACAGGGACCTGATTGATCATGCGCCGTTTCCCGCTGTTGCTCCTTGGGCTCATCGCGACGCCCGCGTTGGCCGCCCCGTTCCAGGATACCGGTGCGATCGATCGCGCGGTTGCCGCCTTCACCGGCCACGGCGTCGGCAATGAAGGCGGCGCGCGCACACCGGTCGATGCGCGTCTGAAGCTTGCCGCCTGCCCGATGGTGTCGATGGCATGGCGTACCGACACGCACGACGCGGTGGTCGTCACCTGCACCGGCCCCGAATGGCGGCTGTTCGTCCCGGTCAAGCTCCCCGCCGTCATGCCAAAGGGCGCAAGCCCGCTGGTCATCACCCCGAGCGCGCAGCCGGTGGCGATCAAGCCGGTCTTTGTCATCAAACGCGGCGATCCGGTCACGATCAGCGCGGGCTCGTCGGGCTTCTCGATCACGCGCGAAGGCGTGGCGGTCGGCGATGCGGTCGTCGGCGGGCGGTTCATGGTCAAGGTCGACGACCAGCGCACCCCGGTCCAGGCAGTCGCGATCGCGGAGGGAAGCGCAACGCTGCCGGGTTGGACAGAATGATTTAAGCTTCGCCGGGACCGGTCGTTATACCTTTCGTCATCTCTTCCCAAAGGTGCTGATGTGGTGGACGCGATCGGACCCAAGACTGTTTCAACGCCGGATCGGCTGGTGGTTTCGACCCCGCCGGTGACGTCGGTCGCCGCTGCGGCAAAACGCTCCGAGACCGCGCCGCGCCCGCTCGAACTGTCGGCCGTGGCGTCGGAAGTCGGCAAGGGCGTGCCGGTCGACAGCCAGCATGTCGAGGACGTCCGCCGCGCGGTGCGCAACGGCACGTATCCGCTTACCCCCGACACGATCGCCGACCGCATGCTCGCGCTCAAGCTCAACTGGAGCCCCAAGAAATGATGCCGCCCGAAACGCGCCGCGACGCCCTCATCGCCGTGATCGAAGCGCTCCACGCGGAGATCGAGGCGCTCAAGACCAATGACGTCCGCGCGCTCGAGCAGGCCACCAACGACAAGTTGATGCGGATCGAGGCGGTCGCTGCGTTCGGGGATTCGCCCCCGGGCGCCGAAACGCGCGCGCTTGCCGAGGAAGCGCAGCGGCTGAACGACACCTGCCGGATCTACGTCAACCTGATGGCGGCAAATGTTCGCCGCCGCCTGCAAAATCTGACCGGGTCTGCCGGTGTTGCGATGGGGTCCGCGCCGGGCTCGGTATATCGCGCGGGGATGGGGCTGGCGGCGTTCGCCTGAACGGCGACGTGCCGTCCCCTTCTTCTGCTTCTTCTTCCCCGGCGAAGGCCGGGGCCCAGTCGCGCAGATTTTTGCAACGAAGCCTGACCTCCGCCACTTCTGCTCCTCGACTGGGCCCCGGCCTTCGCCGAGGAAGCAGAAAGTTAAAGGAAGCGCCCCCGAAAACTGGCACGTCTCTTGCTGATATCCGGCTGTCCGCCTGATCGTGGACCAGAAGCCGGGGACCAATGCCTTTCAATCCGCTTTCCATTCTGAACGGTGCCGTCGACGCGAGCGGCGCGGGCGGGTCGATTCGCAGCGCGATCGCCAATGCCAGCCAGAAGACCGGCATCGATTTCAATTATCTGATGGGCCAGGCCAAGCTCGAGAGCGGGATGCGCAGCAACGCGCATTCGGGCACGTCGAGCGCGAGCGGCCTCTACCAGTTCGTCGACCAGAGCTGGCTGCGCGTGGTCAAGGCGCATGGCGCGGAGCACGGCCTCGGCTGGGCGGCGAACGCGATCTCGACCAGCGCGAGCGGCAAGGCGGTCGTCAACGACCCCGCGACGCGCCAGGCGATCCTGTCGCTCCGCAACGATCCGACCGCCGCCTCGCTGATGGCCGCCGAGCATGCCAGCGACAATAAGGGCGCGATCGAGGGTTCGCTCGGGCGCAGCGCGACGAGCACCGATCTTTATATGGCGCATTTCCTGGGCTTGGGCGGCGCGCGGCAGTTCCTCACCGCGATGCAGGCCAACCCCGATCGCAGCGGCGCGGCGATGTTCCCCGCCGCCGCCAATGCCAACCGCGGCGTCTTCTACGATTCGACCGGCGCGCCACGCTCGCTTTCGCAAATCTACAACCGCTTCGCCGCCAAGCTCGATGCGGCGGGCGCGCCGCAGACGATCGATGCGACCTCGGGTCTGTCCGCGACGCGGCTCGGCGAATGGGGCGCGGACGTCATTCCCGGCAATGGCGAGGAATCCACCTCCAACGCCGCGGTCTGGGCGCAGAACACGCTCGCGCAGCTGAGCGGCACCAGCAGTCTCGGGGGCAGCCTCGCCGGCACCCGCACCGAAACCGCGAGCCTGCTTCGCCCGACCCCGAATACCGCGCGGCTCGCGTATATGATGCTCGCGACGATGGGAGCCTGATCCAGTGGCCGTGTCCCCCAAGCCCGGTGGCGTGATGCCGCTGCTGCGCTCCGCCGCGCTGCCGGTCGCGATCCTGCTGCTGGTCGTGCTGATGGTCGTGCCGATTCCGGCGGCGATGCTCGACGTGTTCTTCATCATGAACATCACGATCAGCCTAGCTGTGCTGATGGTCAGCCTCAACGCGCAGAAGCCGCTCGACTTCTCCGCCTTCCCGACCGTCCTGCTGTTCGCCACGCTGTTCCGGCTGAGCCTCAACGTCGCGTCCACCCGCGTCGTGCTGGTCCACGGGCATGAGGGCGAGAGCGCGGCGGGCCATGTGATCGAGGCGTTCGGGACCTTCCTGATCGGCGGCGATTATGTCGTCGGCCTGTTCGTCTTCGCGATCCTCGTGATCATCAACATGATCGTCGTCACCAAGGGCGCGGGCCGCGTGTCCGAAGTCAGCGCGCGCTTCACGCTCGATGCGTTGCCGGGCAAGCAGATGGCGATCGACGCCGATCTTAACGCCGGGCTGATTACGCCGGACGAAGCCAAGGCGCGCCGGATCGAAGTTTCGACCGAAGCCGATTTCTACGGCTCGATGGACGGTTCGTCCAAGTTCGTGAAGGGCGATGCGGTCGCGGGCCTGCTGATTCTCGCGGCGAATATCGTCGGCGGGCTGATCCTCGGTCCGGTCAGCCACGGCATGACGATTGCGGACGCGGCGCATAATTACGTGCTGCTCGCGATCGGCGATGCGCTGGTCGCGCAGATCCCGTCGCTGATGCTGTCGATCGCCGCCGCCGCGATCGTGACTCGCGTCACCTCGAGCATGGATCTCGCGGGCCAGATCGGCAGCCAGTTCGGCTCGGCGCGGACGTGGACGCCGGTCGCGATCATCCTTGCGCTGCTCGGGGTGATGCCGGGGATGCCTCATCTGATCATCCTCCCCGCCGCCGGGCTCGCCGGGTTCGCCGCGTGGAAGATGCGCCAGGCGTCGCTCCGCCCCGTTCCGGTCGAAGTGCTTGCGCCCGAGCCGGTCGATCATTCGAAGATCGGCTGGGACGAAGTGTCCGATCTCATGCAGGTCAATCTCGACATCGGTTACGGCCTCGTCCCGCTGGTCGACGAACGCCGCGGTGCGCCGCTGATGGGCCGGATCACCGGGGTCCGCCGCCAATTGTCGAAGGACATGGGCTTCGTCATCCCGCAGGTCCGCGTCCGCGACGACATCAACCTGCCACCCTACACCTATCGCATCATCGTCGGTGGCGTCGTGGTCGGCGAGGACAGCGTCTCGCCCGACGAGATGCTCGCGCTCGATACCGGCCAGGCGATCGGCGGGCTGATGGGCAAGCCCGCCAAGGACCCGACCTTCGGGCTCGACGCAGTGTGGATCGCGGCGGGCGACGCGGATGCCGCGACCGGGGCGGGCTATCTCGTGGTCGATCCGGGCACCGTTATGGCGACGCACCTCAACCACCAGCTGACGCAACATTCCGCCGAGTTGCTCGGCCCCGACGAAGTCCAGTCGCTGCTCGACGGGTTGAAGGACCGCGCCGCCAGTCTCGTCGCATCGCTGTCGCCCAACCCGCTGCCGCTGACGACGCTGACGCAGGTGCTCAAGGGGCTGCTGGCGGAGAACATCCCGCTCAAGGAATTCCGTCGGATCGCCGCCGCCATCGCGGTCGCCGCACAACGCACCGCCGATGCCGAGGAAATCATCGAGGCGATTCGCCCCGATCTCGGTGGGCTGATCATCGGCAAGATCTGCGGCGTGCGCGAGCCGCTGCGCGTGATGACGCTGGAGGGCGGACTCGAGGGGCTGCTCGGCCAGGCGATGCGCGCCGATCCGTCGCGCCGCCACACGATCGAGCCCGATCTCGGCCGCCGCATCGTCGACGCGCTGCAACGCGCGGCGCAACCGCTGGTCGACGAGGCCAAGCCGTTCGCGCTCGTCGTCCAGCCCGCGATCCGCGTTGCCATCCGCAAGCTGGTCAAGACCTGCCTGCCCGACATTCCGGTGATGAGCTTCTTTGAAGTGCCGGAAGAAAAAGCCGTCGAAGTCGTCGCCGTGATCGGCGCTCCCGGAGCCCTGCCCGCATGATGCAGCTTTCGCCCACCGCCTTCTCCGATGCGCAGCCCCTGGTCTATGGCCGCACCGCCGCCGCGCCCGACCTCAAGTTGCTCGCCCGGAAGCATCTGCCACTTGTCCGGCGAATCGCATGGCACGTCCACGGCAGCATGTCCTCCTCGGTCGAGATCGAGGATCTCGTCCAGATCGGGCTGGTCGCGTTGGTCGAGGCGGCGGGCGCGTTCGAGGAGCGCGGGCAGGTGACCTTCGAGCAATATCTGATGACGCGCGTGCGCGGTGCGATGATCGATGCGCTTCGCCGTTCGGCGACGCTCACGCGCGGCGCGATGCAACGCAAACGGCAATATGCGCAGACGGTTGCCGCGATGACGACCGAGCTGGGCCGCGCGCCCGAGGAAGCGGCGGTTGCGGAACGGCTCGGCGTGTCGCGCGAAAAGCTGCGGATCGATTATGCGAGCGCGCAGCCGGTGCGGCTCGAGCCGATCGAGGATCTCTATTCGGACGAAGGCCCGTGGTTCGCGAGCGACGAACCCGACGCCTTTGCACAGCTTTCGGAAAGCGAGGAGCGCGACACGCTGATCGCCGCGATCACGTCGCTGCCCGAGCGCGAGGCGCTGGTGATCCAGCTTTATTATGTCGAGGAAATGAACCTCGAGGAGATCGGGCAGGTGATCGGCGTGGGGGCGGCGCGGGTATGCCAGATCAAGGCCTCCGCGCACGCCAAGCTCAAGAAGGCGATGCTGGGGTAGCGCCTGTCAGTGCCCCCTTTCGCTCTTCCCCGGCGAAGGCCGGGGCCCAGTGGCGGAACGGGGGAAGTCGAAGGACTGCGTTTCGTTACCTCGACCATTTCGACTGGGCCCCGGCCGCCGCCGGGGAAGCGCACAGGACGTTCGCGCGCAATCAGTCGCCCGACGCCATCCCCTGTTTGCGCGCGCCCACGATCATCTTCTTCGCAATCCCGCGCACGGCCTCGTCATCCTGCGTCCCGTCCCGCGCCGGATCGCCGAGATGATCCAGGCTCCCCTCGAGATAATCGAGCAGCCCCGGATGCTTGTCCTCGACATATTCCATCAGCTTGAACAGCAGATGCTCGGTCGCGATCTCGCGCTGGCGGGTCTGGACTGTGGTGTCGTCGCTCATCATTCCCTCCCGTGTTACCGCTCGACCGACTTGGTCAGCACCGGCGTCTGCTGATGCTGGACAACGCGCCAGACTTCGTGTTCCAGACGGCGGATCACCGACGAGCAATGCGCTTCATACGCCTCGTCGCCGCGCTGCGCATGGACGTGATAGCCGATCACGATCAGCCCTTCCTGCGGGCGCGAGACGGTGCGCTCGGACAATTCCGCGCTGTCCCACACCGGCGTATCCGCGACCGCGTCGATCGCCTCGGTCCCCTGCAGCACGAACGGCGGGCGCGGAAGCACCATCACTACTTCAGGGTCGACCTTTTCGCGGTAATTGTCGGGTCCTTCGGTCCAGAGGCTTTCCTCGAAGCTCCACAGCCGTGCGTCTTCCATCATCATTCTCCCGAGTGTCGGGAGAGGAAGGCCGGACGGCGCAAATCGTTCCGCGCAAATGCTTACGGGACGACCGTGGTGAACAGATAGGCGGCGAAGATCACCAGATGAACCACCCCCTGCAACACCGTCGTCCGCCCGTTCCCGAGCGACAGCGTGGCGACGAACAGCGACAAAGCGAGCAACGTCATCCCCTTGGGATCGACGCCGAGCGCGAGCGGGAGGCCAAGCACCAGCGACACGATCGCGACGCTCGGGATCGTCAGCCCGATCGTCGCGAGCGCGGAGCCGAGCGCGAGGTTGAGGCTGGTCTGCAACCGGTTGCGCTTCGCGGCCTTGTACGCGGCAAGGCTTTCGGGCGCGAGAACGAGCGCGGCGATGACGACCCCGACCACTGTCAGCGGCAGCCCTGCCTGCACCACCGCCGCCTCGATCGTCGGCGACAGCGTCTTGGCGAGCAGCACGACCGCGACCAGCGCGACCAGCAACACGCCGAACGCGATCCCCGTTGCGCGCGTCGACGGCGGTGCGGCGTGGTCGTCCTTATGGTCGCTGTCGGGCAGGAAGTAATCGCGGTGCCGCACGGTCTGGACGAGGATGAACGTGCCGTAGAGGATCAGTGACACCACCGCGACGAACACCAGCTGCGACGGCGCATAGGTCGGCCCGGTCGTCGACGCGGTGAAATTCGGGAGCACCAGCGACAGCACCGCCATCGCGGTCAGCACGCCGAGCGCGGCGCTCATCCCCCGCAGCGTGAAGCGTTGCTCGACATGCCGCGCCGCACCCGCGACGAGGCACAGCCCGATGATGAAGTTGAGGATGATCATGATCGCCGCGAACACCGTATCGCGCGCGAGCGTGGTCGCGCCGCCCGCATCCGACAGCATCAGCGAGACGATCAGCGACACCTCGATCACCGTGACCGCGATCGCCAGCACCAGCGTGCCGAACGGCTCGCCGACCTTGTGCGCGATCACCTCGGCGTGATGCACGGCCGCGAGCACGCTCGCGATCAGCACGACGATCGCGACCGCGACCCCGACCGGCCCCATCTTGGCGGCCCCCGCGAGCGCCGCGATCAACCCAAGGACGGGCGCGACGAGCGTCCATAGGGGCAAGGCGACCCGGTCGGGCATCGTCGCTTCGTGATGGGGAATCGTGTCGGTCGCTGTACCCGCTGCCACGGCTGTCTCCTCGTTACAGATCACCAACGAATGGTCCGCAGCCCGGAAGGGTCCGGTTTCAACATAATGAAACAATGCCCCGTCGCGCGCGGGGCGGTCAGCCGACGCTCGCCCATTGCAGGATCGACCGGGTCAGCGCCTCCGCGACCGGCTCGCCGCGACCGGGACCCTGGCCGGGCCCGAGGATGACGAATTCGATCTCGGGCAATGCGGGCAGCAAAGCGTCCACCGCTACCCGCGCCAGCCCCGCGGGGAGCAGCCGCAGCGAATGTGGCATGATCCCGACCCCGGCGCGCGCGGCGGCGGTAAGGCCGCTCAGGCTCGCGCTGGTAAAGGCGACTCGCCACGGCCGCCGCACCGCATCGAGCGTCGCGATCGCCATCGCGCGCGTGACGCTCGGCGGGGGATAGAGCAGCAGCGGGAGCGGTGCGGTCGCGTCGAGCGCATACTCGGCGCGCGAGACCCAGGCGACCTGTTCGCGCCATGCGGTCACCCCGCGCGGATCGCCCGCGCGCCGTTTGGCGAGGACGATGTCGAGCTGCCCCGCGTCGAACGCATCGTACAGCGTCTGGCTCAGCCCTGCGGTCACGACCAGATCGACCTCGGGATGCCGCCGCGCGAAGCTCGCGAGCACGTCGGGGAGTGCTGACAGGACGAAGTCCTCCGACGCGCCGAACCGCAACCGACCGCGCAGCGGGACGCCCGTCAGGTGCCGGTCGAGCGCATCATACGCCTCGAGAATCTTCCGCGCAGGATCGAGGAAAGCCTCGCCCGCGACCGTCAGCGCGACCCGGTGCGTATCGCGCGCGAGCAGCCGCCGCCCCGCAAGTGCCTCCAGACGCTTGATCTGCTGACTGACGGTCGACTGCGCGGTCCCGAGCGTTCGCGCGGCAGCGGTGAAGGTGCCCGCCTCGACCACCGTGACGAACGCGCGCAAAAGTTCAGGACTTATTCGATCCATGATCATCACGATGCATGATGACTGTTATCCTGTCCATCACGATTGTGGATGGCAAACCGAATGCGTATTTCGGCATCGGACCACAGGACATCTTCCATGACCACGCTGCGCACGCTGATCGGCCGCCTGCCGATCGACCCCTATCTCCTGCTGCTGATCGGCACAGTCGCGCTCGCCTTCGTCTTTCCCGCGCGTGGCGCGGCGCAGCCGATCGCCGAGGGGAGCGTCACGATCGCGGTCGGGCTGCTGTTCTTCCTGTACGGCGCGCGGCTGTCGCCCGCGGCGGTGTGGGCGGGGATCACGCACTGGCGGCTGCAATCGCTGGTGTTCGCAAGCACCTTCCTGATCTTCCCGTTGATCGGCCTTGGCGCCTATTGGGCGACGCGCGGCTGGTTACCCGAGGATATCGCGGTCGGGCTGTTGTATTTGTGCCTGCTGCCCTCGACCGTCCAGTCGTCGATCGCCTTTACCTCGATTGCGCGCGGGAATGTCCCTGCGGCCTTGTGCAGCGCATCGGTCTCCAACCTGCTCGGGGTCGTGCTGACGCCGTTGCTCGTCGCGCTGCTGTTGCGGTCGGTCGGTGGCGGAGTGTCGCTTCACGCGATCGAGGGGATCGCGCTGCAGATCCTGCTGCCGTTCGTCGCCGGACAGGTCGCGCGGCCGCTGATCGGCGGGTGGTTGCTCACGCATCGCACGATCACCTCGGTGGTCGATCGCGGATCGATCCTGCTGGTGGTTTATGCCGCCTTTAGTGCCGGGGTGGTCGCAGGAGTATGGACCAGCCTGTCGCCGGGCGATCTCGGGATCGTGCTGGGGATCGATCTGGTGATCCTAGCGCTGATCCTCGCAACCACGACGCTGCTCAGCCGCTGGCTCGGCTTCTCGAAGCCGGACGAGATCGCGATCGTCTTCTGCGGCTCCAAGAAAAGCATGGCGGGCGGAATCCCGATGGCGACGATCCTCTTCGCGGGGCATTCGGTCAGCCTGATCGTGCTGCCCTTGATGCTGTTCCATCAGGCGCAGCTGTTCGTCTGCGCAACCCTCGCGCGGCGCTATGCACGGCGGGAAGAGGATGTGGCGGGGGCAGGGGTTCCTGCGCGGGCCTGACGGGAGCGCGAGGATCGCGTCAGGAAACCGTCCCAAACTATCGCCCAGGCAAGGCTTTGTTACGATCACAATCGAGGTTCCGGATCGACAGTGACGTCTCCCAGTATCGTCGGCAATACTCCGCCAATATCGTATCGTCGGGGTAGCATTGCGGTGCCTTGAAATCTAAAGCCTTTCATGACTTTTGAGGGGCGGGCCGTGAAATTCTGGAAACGTTGGGAGAAGCAACGACTTCGCGTGCTGACACGGCTGGTCGATGACGAAAGTCGACCGACCCGCAACGCGCTCGCCGACATCGCCAAGAATGTCCGGCTGATCGAACTCAACGTCAAGGCGTTCGGCTATGATCTTGCGATGCGCCTCGCGCAGGACCTTCCGGTCCGCACCGATACCGTTGCCGCGCATGTCGGACTCGCTTCCAAGGCATCGACGCAAGCCGATATCGAAAGCGACTGGTGCGCGCATTGGGCGGCGCAGTTGAAAACCCCGGTCATCTATCACCGCAAGCTGTGGGAACTGACCTATGTGTTGCAGGCACTTCACGAGCATGGCCAGCTTGCGCCGGGGACGCGGGGCCTCGGGTTCGGCTGCGGTCGTGAGCCGGTGGCCAGCTATTTGGCGTCGCAGGGCGTCGCGGTAACCGTGACGGATCTCGCGGAAGAGGAAGCACGCGCGCGCGGCTGGGTGGCGAGCGACCAGCATCTCGACACGCGCGAGACCGTGTTCTTCCCGCATCTGGTGGACCGCGCACAGTTCGATACGCTGGTCGATCACGCGGTGGCGGACATGAACGCTATTCCGGCGCAGCTCACCGGCTATGATTTTTGCTGGTCGACCTGCGCGATGGAGCATCTCGGCAGCCTGCAGCACGGTGCGGATTTCGTCGAAAATGCGCTGGCGACGCTCCGTCCCGGCGGCCTCAGCGTCCATACGATGGAATATAACGTCGAATCCGACGGCCCGACGATCGACAATTGGGTGACCGTGCTGTTCCAGCGCAAACACCTCGAGGCGCTCGCGGAACGGCTTAGCGCAAAGGGGCATCACGTCGCCACGCTCGATTTCGACGTCGGCCACCAGCCGATGGACCGGTTCATCGATGTCCCGCCGTGGCTCCATGACCTGCCGCCGGAGTATCGCGACCGGCTCGGCGATCCGTATCACCTCAAGATCGGGATCGACGGGTTCGTCTCGACCTGCTTCGGGATCATCGTCACCAAGGCGGGGTAGCGCGCGCCCTGCCGCGTGCGTGTTACCCCAGCAGCAGCCCCGCCAGCGCCGCCGACATGAGGTTCGCGAGACTCCCTGCCGCCAGTGCGCGCAGGCCGAGCTTGGCGATCATCGGGCGCTGGTTGGGGGCCAGGCTCCCCGCCGACGCCATCTGGATCGCGATCGAGGAGAAATTGGCGAAGCCACACAAAGCGAACGTCACCACTGCGGTAGTGTGCGGCGACAGGGTCTTGAGCTTGCCGAGATCGATGAACGCGACGAATTCGTTGAGCACGATCTTCTGCCCGAACAATTCGCCAGCCGCGCGCGCCTCGGTCCACGGGATGTCGAGCAGGAACATGACCGGCGCGAAGACGAAGCCGAGAATGCCCTGGAAACTGAGGTCGGGATAGCCGAACCACCCGCCGATCCCGCCGAGGATCCCGTTCGCCAGCGCGACCAGCCCGACGAACGCGAGCACCATCGCGCCGACCGCGACTGCGATCCGCACGCCGGTCTGCGCGCCGTTCGCGGCGGCCATGATGATGTTGGCGGCGCGTTCTTCCTCGAGCGCCTTTTCCGCCACATGCAGCACCGCTTCCTCGGGATCGTCGCCGAGCGGCAATTCGCCCGCCGGTGCGGTGGTCTCGTCGGGCATGATGATCTTGGCCATCAGCAACCCGCCCGGCGCGGACATGAACGAGGCGGCGAGCAGATAGGGCAGCGCGCCCTGGCCGAGGAAGGTGGCGTAGGCGAGCAGGATCGTCCCCGCGACGCCCGACATACCGACCGTCATCACCGCGAACAATTGCGGCGGGGTGAGGCCCGCAAGATACGGGCGGATCACCAGCGGCGATTCGCTTTGCCCGACAAAGATGTTGGCGGCGGCGCAGAGCGCCTCGACCTTGGACACGCCGATCACCTTCTCGATCGCGCCGCCGACCCAGCGGATCACGAACTGCATGATGCCCAGATGGTAGAGGATCGACACGAGGGCTGCAAAGAAGATGATGACCGGGAGCGCGGAGAAGGCGAAGGCGGTACCGAAGGTCGGGTCGCTCGCGAGTCCGCCGAAGATCGTCGTGGTGCCCGCCTTGGCATAGCCGAGCAGGTTCCACACCCCGCGCGACATGCCCTCGATCATCTGGCGCCCGATCGTGCTGTGGAGCACGAGGATCGCGATCGTCACCTGCAAGGCGAAGGCAGCCCCCACGACACGCAGCCGGATCGCGCGCCGATTGGTCGACAGCAGGACGGCGAGCCCGAGGATCACGACGATACCCAGGAGGCCGATCGGAAATTTGTCCACGTATTCCCCGCACATTCGCGCGCACTCGCCAAATTCGGCGCGCAACGGGAGGGGACCATACACGCCGACGCGGATAGGGCTAGGGGGCGGGGGAGAAAGTGGTGGTGTCGGTTCCGGCTGCGCGTGGATCTTTCACAACCCCCGTCATCCTGAACTCGTTTCAGGATCCAGCCCTCCGCGAGTCCGGATTGGGCCTGTTGCACGGTGGATGCTGAAAAACGTTCAGCATGACGGCAGCGTTTGGGACGCCGGTCGGCTACCTCATCTCCCCGAATCCCACCCACAGGGAACAGATTCCCTTTCCGCACACGATCCGCTAGCGTCGCCCGCGATGACGACACCTGTTCCTGCGATCTCGCGTTCGCTTTTCGCCTTTTCGATCTTCTACGGCGGCATGGTCTGCATCGCGGGGGTGCTCGGCAACAAGCAGGTCTCGCTCGGGCCGATCTCGCTGCTCGGGCCGCTCGTCGGGATCGGTCCGCTCGCGGTCGAGTCCGGAATCTTCGCGTTCCTGCTGCTCGTCGTGGTGTCGAGCGCGGTGGCGGAACTGCACGGGCGGACCGTCGCCAACCGGCTGGTGCAGATTGGGTTCGTGCCGCTGATCGCGTCGATCCTGCTGTCGATCGCGGTGCTTGCCGCCCCCGCCGCACCCGCGATGGAACCTGCGCGGCGCGATGCGTTCGCGCTGATGATGGGGGGCACGCCGCGGATCTGGTTCGGCGGGATCGTCGCCTACGGGATTTCGCAGACGCTCAACGTCACGATCTTCAGCTGGCTCAAGCGCGACGAGAAGGGCGGGCTGTTGTGGCTGCGCGCGGGGATTTCGAGCATCCTCAGCCAGATCGTCGATACGTTGCTGTTCGTGACGATCGCGTTCTACGGCGTGTTCCCGATCGGGTCGCTGCTCGCCGGGCAGATGCTCGCGAAGGTGACGCTGTCGGCGGTGCTGGTGCCACCGCTGATCTATCTGGTGGTGGGGATCGGGCGGCGGCTGGATCGCGGCTGACTTAAGCGATAAGGCGCGGGCATGACCGATCATTCCCCCGCCCCCGCCTTGCTCGCCAAGGCCGAAACGCTGGTCGAGGCGCTGCCCTATATGCAGCGGTACGCCGGCAAGACCTTCGTCGTGAAATATGGCGGCCACGCGATGGGCGACCCCGAGGCGGCGCGCGATTTCGCCGAGGATGTCGTGCTGATGAAGGCGGTCGGGATCAACCCGGTCGTCGTCCACGGCGGCGGGCCGCAGATCGGCGCGATGCTCAAGCGCCTGGGCGTCGAATCGCGCTTCGTCGACGGGCTGCGCGTGACCGACGCGGAAACCGCGCGGATCGCCGAAATGGTGCTGGCGGGGTCGATCAACAAGGAAATCGTCGGCTGGATCGGCCAGGCGGGCGGTCGCGCGGTCGGGATTTCGGGAAAGGATTCGAATTTCGTCACCGCGGTCAAGGTCGGGCGCGAAACGCCCGACACGCTGCAGGGGATCGAGCGGCACGTCGACCTTGGTTTCGTCGGGACGCCCGTCGGCGTTGACCGGCGGATCATCGACACGCTGTCGAGCGCAGGCATCATCCCGGTGGTCGCCCCGATCGCAATCGGCACCGACGGGCACACCTATAACATCAACGCCGACACGATGGCGGGCGCGATCGCCGCTGCGCTCGGGGCGGAGCGATTGTTCATGCTGACCGACGTGGTCGGCGTGCTCGACAAGGACAAGGAGCTCGTCACCGATCTCGATCCGGCGAGCGTCGCGCGGCTGCGCGCCGACGGGACGATCTCGGGGGGCATGATTCCCAAGCTCGAGACCTGCGTCCATGCGGTCGAGAGCGGCGTCGGCGCGGCGGTCATCCTCGACGGGCGCGTGCCGCATGCGATGCTGCTGGAGATCTTCACCGACCGCGGGGCGGGGACGCTGGTCCGGCGCTGAGCGAACCGCGCGCACCGCGAAACGGACCCTCCTCGGCGAACGCTAAGGGGGTGTTCGCATTTGCGAGATATCGCTAGGATCGCACAGCTCAACGCCCGGAGACGCCATTTTGCATACGATCATCCAGATATTGCAGGTCCTGATCAGCGCGATCACGACGATCGTGCTGATCCAGGTGGTCCTGTCGCTGCTCGTCTCGTTCAACATCATCAACACGCACAACGAGCTGGTGCGCTCGATCTATAACGGGCTCGAGCGCGGGACCGAGCCGCTGTACCGCCCGTTCCGCCGGATCCTCCCCGACTTCGGGCAGATCGACCTCGCGCCGTTCGCGTTGTTGCTGACGCTCAAGATCATCAGCATCATCCTCACCAATTACGACGCGCATCTGCTCGTCGGCGCGCCGCTCTAAGCTGGAGCCTGACGGCATGACCGCTACGATCATCGACGGCAAGGCGTTCGCCGCCGGCCTGCGCACGCGCATCGCGGCGCAAGTCGCAACCTTTACCGAAACCGCCGGTCGCGCGCCCGGCCTCGCGGTCGTGCTGGTGGGGGAGGATGCCGCCTCCGCGGTCTATGTCCGCAACAAGGGCAAGGCGACGCAGGGCGCGGGGATGATCAGCATCGAGCATCGCCTAGCGGCCGATGTCGCGCAGGACGAGCTCCTCGCGCTGGTCGACACGCTCAACGCCAATCCCGCGATCGACGGGATCCTCGTCCAGCTCCCGCTCCCCGGCCATATCGACGAGCGCGCGGTGACGACGCGGATCGATGCTGACAAGGACGTTGACGGCTTCCATCCGGTCAATGCCGGGCGGCTCGCGACCGGGATCGCGGGCTTCGTGCCGTGCACCCCGCTCGGCTGCGTGATGCTGCTGAAGGACACGCTCGGCGACCTGACCGGGCTCGACGCGGTGGTGATCGGCCGGTCGAACATCGTCGGCAAGCCGATGGCGCAATTGCTGATCGCCGAGAGCTGCACCGTCACCGTCGCGCATTCGCGCACGCGCGACCTGTCGAGCGTGGTCAAGCGCGCGGACATCGTGATCGCGGCGGTCGGACGGCCCGAGATGGTCAAGGGCGACTGGCTGAAGCCCGGCGCGACCGTGATCGACGTCGGGATCAACCGGACCGAGACGGGCCTCGTCGGCGACGTGGATTTCGCGGGTGCGATGAGCGTCGCGGGCGCGGTGACGCCGGTTCCGGGCGGGGTCGGGCCGATGACGATCGCGTGCCTGCTCCGCAACACGCTCGTGTCGGCCGCGCGGCGCGAAGGCGTGGTGCTCGACGAGGCGGCGTTGTGATCGCCGCCCACGGCGGGGGGATCGTTCGATGATCGAACTCTATATTTCCTCGCTCATCACCTTCTTCGTGGTGATCGATCCCCCCGGCTGCGCGCCGATCTATGCCGGGCTGACCGCAGGCGCGAGCCCCGCGCATTCGCGTGCGATGGCAATCCGCGCGGTGATGGTCGCCTCGGGCATCTTGCTGGTGTTCGCGCTGTTCGGCGAAGTGCTGCTCCACGGGCTCGGGATCAGCCTCGCGTCGTTCCGCATCGCGGGCGGGATCATGCTGTTCCTGATCGCCCTGGAAATGGTGTTCGAGAAACGCACCGAACGCCGCGAGGACCGCGCCGCCAAGGTCGCGAACGATCCCGAGGTCGAGGACGTCTCGATCTTCCCGATGGCAATGCCGATGATCGCGGGGCCGGGGTCGATCGCGTCGGTCATGCTGCTGATGGGGCGCAACGAGGGGATCGAACGCTCCGCGGTGGTGCTGGGGGCACTCGTCACGATCCTGTTGCTGACGCTCATCGCCTTGCTCTCGGCGGGGCCGATCATGCGCGTGCTGGGCGCGAAGATCGAGGCGGTGATCACGCGTCTGCTGGGCGTGCTGCTCGCGGCGCTGGCGGTGCAGTTCGTGATCGACGGGATAAGGGAGAGCCTGGCCTGAACCGCTCGCCGACGGGAACGGTTTACTTCGGTCCGGCTTCCACCTTGGGTTCCCACAATTCGATCTTGGTCCCGTCGGGATCGACGATCCATGCGAACCTGCCGCTGGCGTCGCTGTCGTCGCGCTTGAGGATAGGGACGCCCTTCGCCGTCAATCGATCGAGAAATGCAGGCAGATCATCGACCGCAAAGTTGAGCATGAAATCACGCCTGGAGGGCGCCATGTACGCCGACGTTTCCTCGAACGCGTTGAGGATCAGCACCGGCGGATGCTTCGGGGCATCGTAGCGAAGCACGGCCCCGCCCCAGGATTCGAGCGGAATGCCGAGCACATCGCGATACCACGCCATCAATGCTTTCGGATCGCTGCTCCTGACGAAAACACCACCGACGCCAGTGATCCTCCCCGGGGGGTCCGCGGAAACCGACATCGGCGTCAGCACCGCCAGGACGGCAACGGCGGACACCAACCTGCGACGGATCGACACGGCATAAGCTCCCCCTTTGAAGCGATGGGAGACAGGCTATCCGACCAAGACCGGCATCGCAACCCGCCGCCGCTGCGCGCCCCCCTTACTCCGGTTTGATCCGCCACAATCGAAACGGCGATCCACGCGGCAGGTCGATCGGCTCGAGCCAGTCGAACGTCTTGCGATGCGCAAGCTGCGCATAGAATCCCTGCGGCGAGCGGACGCGGTAGATCGTCGATTCGGACAGGTTCGGGCACACCAGCAGCAACGTCGCGCCATGCCGCTTCGCGATCGCGCGGAAATTCTCGGGCGTGCCCGAAAACGCGTGCTGCACGTCGAGGATCGCGTCGCCGTTGCGGTGATACGGCCCCGCGATCGCGCTGTGATGCGTCAGCGTGATCAGCCGCGGCCCGAGATCGACGAAAGTGAACACAGTCTGCGCCGGGATCCGGTCGAGCGGCGACAGCGCCGTCATCGTCGGGCAGCGCGCGCCCGCGCGGTCGACCACCTGGACTCGCTTGGTCGGCCGGTCGGGCGGGGTGTAGCGCAGGTTGAGCCCGGTCCAGCGCAGGTCGAGCGGAGTCATCACCGGCCCGGTGAACGACCCCGACGCGAGGATCACCACCCCCGCCGTCCCCAGCACGCGCACCACGCTGCTGCGGCTCCTGAGCGTCATCGGCACGAGCAGCCAGATCAGCGCCGCCGACCCCGGCACCGACAGCATCTGCGCCGCCGGCCCCGCGCGGATCTGCCACAGCAGCATCAGCGCGGCGAACGCGACGAACAGCAGCACCGGTGCCCACAGCCCGCCACGCACCGTCCCGCGCGCGCGCCACGTCGCAAGCATCGCGCCGAGCACGCCGATGATCGGCAGCACCGCGATCACGAACGCGGTGCGGAACGGATGCTGGTAGATCGGCTTGGCTTCGCGGACGTTGTTGAGCCAGGTCTTCGCCAGCTCGGGCGTGACCTGCTCCGGCCGCCCGAGGCATTGCGGGAACACCAAGGCGAACCCCACGACCACCACCACGCCCGCCGCCAGCGCAAGCGCCAGGCGAACCCAGCGGTTGGCCGGGTTGGCCCACGCCATCGCAAACAGCAGCGCGCCCGCGACGACCATCACGCTCAGCCACACCGGGGTCAGCGCATCGCAGCGCAGCACGCTGTTGGCGTAGGAAGCGAACAACGCATAACCGATCGCGCACCCGCCACCGAGGCTCAGCGCATAGACGCTCAACCGTTGCGCCTCCGCACGGTCCCATACCCAGCGCAGCGCGAGGATCACCCCCGCCATCGCGGCATAAGGGAGCATCTCGAGCCCGATCGCGAGCGACACCGCACTCGCCAGCCCGACGATCGCGCCGCCGCGCGCCGCGCGCGGGTCGCACAGGCCCGCGACGGTCAGGCTCAGCATCGCGAGCTGCCAGCCGTGATGGTCGATCCGTTCGGGCATGAACATCGGCATCGTCGCGGGGCAGACGATCAGCAGCCCGATCGCGACCGGCCACGCACGCGGGTCGATCAGCCGCCGCACCGTCGCGCCGAGCCCGAGGATCACGATGCTCAGCGGCAGCAACGGCGCGATCCCGCACGCGAGCATCTCCGCCTCGCGCACCCCGACGAACGGGCGCAGCAGCACGATCAGCCCGGCGAGCGGCAGATCGACGATCCGGCTCCAGTGCATGTTGAAGCCAAGCGGCGGATTCATGCGATATTGCCGCAGATCGTACCAGCCCTGCCCGCCGAGCCACGCGCGGACCTGCATCAGCCGCATGTTGTCGTCGGTATCGCCGAGCTGGAGGAAGTGGATCCCGGTCCAGCGGTTGATGACGTAATACAGCGCGATCAGGCCCCAGGCGATCAGGCTCCAGCGAACCCAGTCGCGCTCCAGCGTGCGCGTCAGCGAACCGTCATGCATCCAAAACGCTTTCCTAGAACGAGAACGCCCTCTAGTGCGGCAGGCGTAAAGGGCAAGCGAACGTGACAGCACTCAACCGACAGATTCAAAACCTCCGCGACAGCGGGATGCTCGGGCAGATCATCCGCTTCGGCATTGCCGGGGGTTTGTCCACCATCGTCTATGCCGCCGTATATCTGCCGATGACACATTATGTGTTCGAGCCGGCCCATGCGGTCTACGCGGTGCCGTTCGCGTTCGCGGTTGCGGTCCTGGTCGGCTTCCCGCTCCACAGCTACTGGAGCTTCAAGGGCCACGGTACGCGCGACAACAGCGGCAAGCAGCATGGCAAGTTCGTCGCGGTGCAGGCGTTCGGGCTGGTGCTCAACGCGCTGATCACCTGGATCGTCACCGGCTGGTTCCACCAGCCGACCTGGGTGCCGTTGCTGTTCGCGGTGTCGGTCGTGCCGCTGGCGACCTTCGCGCTCAACCGTATCTGGGTGTTCGGCTAATGGACCGGATCGTCTACGACCGGATGGCGGCGCACGATTCGACGCATTGGTGGTATCGCGCGCGGCGCGACATCCTCGCCGACTATCTGACTCGCGAGGGCAGTTTGCCCAAGGACGCGCGGATCCTCGAGATCGGCTGCGGCACCGGGCACAACCTGCCGATGCTTGCCGCGTTCGGCTCGGTCGAGGCGATCGAGATCGACCCCGCCGCGCGCGAGATCGCGGCCGAACGACTGGGCCGCCCGATCAGCGCCGCACCGCTGCCGATGCTCCCGGGGATCGAGCGCGGCGCGTATGACCTGATCGCGGTGCTCGACGTGGTCGAGCATATCGAGGACGACGTCGCCGCGCTGCGCGCGATGGCGGCGTGCCTCAAGCCCGGCGGCAAGATCCTCGTCACCGTGCCCGCGCACCGCTGGATGTGGAGCGCGCACGACGTCGTCAACCATCACCACCGGCGCTATTCCAAGGCGACGCTCGCGACGGCGATCAGCGACGCGGGCCTCCGCTCGAACGGGTTGCGCTATTTCAACTCGCTGCTGTTCCCGCTCGCCGCCGCCGCGCGCGTCGCGGGGCGGATGACCGGGCGCGACGACAGCGACGATTCACCCCCGCCGCCCGTGCTCAACCGGCTGTTCGAGACGATCTTCCGGTTCGAGCGTCACCTGATCGGCAGGGTCCCGCTCTCGCCCGGCGTCTCGATCGTGACGTTGCTGTCGCCCGCGGGTTCCTCCGCGCGATAACCGAGCGTCGCGCGGCCCTGGATCGGGCCGACGACGTCACCGACGATGTACAGCGGGCGACGCTTGGACTCGACGTAGAGCCGACCGAGATATTCGCCGATCATCCCCAGCACGAACATCTGGAACGCGCCGAGCAGCACGACGACGAGCATCGTCGAGGTCCAGCCCGCGACCGCGCTGCCGCTGAAGAAACCGACCGCGATATACAGGAACAGCAACAGGGAGGCGCCCGTCAGCGCGAGCCCGAGGTGGCTCGCGAAGCGCAGCGGCGCGGTCGAGAAGCCGGTGACCGCATCGAACGCGAGCCGGATCATCTTGCTCAAGGGGTAATTGGTCTCCCCCGCATGCCGCTCGGCACGATCATAGGGGAAGGGGATCTGCTTGAACCCGACCCATGCGACCATCCCGCGGATGAAGCGCGCCTGTTCGGGCATCGCCAGGAACGCATCGAGCGCGCGCCGGCTCATCAACCGGAAATCGCCGGTATCGAGCGGGATCGCAGTGTCGGTGACTCGGTCGAGCAAGCGATAGAAAGCGGCGGCGGTGGCTTTCTTGAACAGCGTCTCGCCGTCGCGCTTGCGACGCACCGCATAGACGACGTCGGCCCCTTGCGAGGCCATCGCGGCGCGCATGTCGGTCAGCAGTTCGGGCGGGTCCTGCAGGTCGGCATCGATGATCAGGATCTGCGCGCCGCTGCACAGGTCGAGCCCCGCGGTCAGCGCGAGCTGGTGTCCGTGGTTGCGCGACAGGTTGATCACCACCAGTCGCGGGTCGGCGGCGGCAAGGCGCTGCATCACCGGCCAGCTATCGTCCCTCGAACCGTCGTTGATCAGCAGGATCTCGTAATCGTCGCCCACCGCGCCGCGTGCCGCCGCGGCGACGCGGGCGTGGAGCACGTCCAGGCACGCCGCTTCGTTATAGCAGGGGATGACGACGGAAAGCGCGGGGGCCGAAACGGGACGGGTCATGCGCGCCGGTCTAGAATTGTTTCGGTTTGAGGGGAAGCGATCGGTTCTTGCTGAGCTTGGCGATCGCACGCGGCCCGGACGGGAACTCTGCCGCGCTACCGACAGTGCGGCATCGCTCCCAATCCGGGCAACGACTGATGCCATCACCGCTGATTTCTCTCCGCCATTGTCCTTCTCGACGATCAACGATGCGCGCGACCGACAATTCCATCCAGATTTGCAGTAGGAAACAGCTTTAAATGTCCGGTTCGGTTCCAGCGCGTTGATACCCCGCCCGCCGCGTGAGTAACTTTCCTGGTCGAAAGACTCGACTTATGAACTCATGACTAGGAGCGTTACTCATGTCTGCCTGTGCAATGCTAACCTATAACAATGTGTCCGCGAATGCTTGGAATTGCATCAAGGAAGCCGCAACCTCTTATGGTGTGACGATCAATTCCAATAGTGGGTGCGCATCGGCAAGCGGTTTTACGGTTTGCTGGAATTATAACCCCAATACACTTGTTCTGCACATCCAGTGCACCGACAGTCCGTGGTGGGCATCGTGCAGCATGATCAACGGCACAATCAACGCCGCGGTCGAGCAGTGCCTGTCGCAACAGAGTATCGAATTGACGGCTCTGCTAGGAGCGTAACGAGACATTGTCGTCATGCCGCAAGATCGAGACTCCGCGCTTTCCGACTTCGCACGCCGGCTCGAGCGGATTCTCGATCTTCGGGGGATCGACGCCGCCGTGGTGAAACGCGCCGCCGCCGATGCCGCGTTCCTCGACCGCCTGATATCAACGCGCGGAGATACCGCAGCCGTTCAGGCGCTGATGGCCACCGTCTCGGAATCGTTGCCGAAGTGGGCGTCTCCGCCAACCGTTGTTTCGATAGCACGTCTGACCGCGACGATGGCGCGATGGTCCGCGGTGGGTTTCAAACCTGTCGCCGACACGGTTTTCCAGACACGCGTGGCGGCGTGCCGAGGCTGTCCGCATCTCACCGAGCCCGGGGCCATGCTGCAAAAGGTCATTGCGGGCAGCGGCAAGACGATCTGCGGCCTGTGTAGTTGCGCCGTCGAGAAGAAAGCGCTGCTCCCGACCGAGACGTGCCCCGCGTGCGATCCCGAACGGCCGGGCTACAATCGATGGGGTGAACCCCATAGCGCCTAGGGGCGACGCGATGAATCGGTCGGGACGCGGCATCGACCGTCCGCCTGGACGATCGATGCCGCGTGGCGGCAGCCTTACGCGATCGGCGTCCCCGCGAGTTGCGCGCGTGCGCGTTCCTCGCTCAGCCGCTCGAGGATGGTCAGCGGGACCGGGCCGTCGCGCAGCACTTCGTGGAACTGCTTCTGGTCGAACTTCGGCCCCAGGATCTTCTGCGCCTTCTCCCGCGCGCGCATCCAGCTCAGATGCCCGAGCTTGTAGCTGCACGCCTGCCCCGGCATCGCGCAATACCGCTCGATCTCGCTTTGCGAGCGCCCTCGGGTGAAGCCGACGACCTCGACGAAATAGTCGGTCGCCTTGTCGCGGCTCCAGCCCTTGGAATGGATCCCGGTATCGACCACCAGCCGCGCCGCGCGGAACAGGAACGACTGGATGTATCCCGCGCGTTCGATCGGCGTCGCATAGCCGCCGAGCGGTTCCGCCAGTTGCTCGGCATAATGCGCCCAGCCCTCGCCATACGCGCTGAAGAAGCCGAGTTTGCGCAGCACCGGCATGTCGAGCGCGGCGACGAGGCTGAGCTGGAGATGATGCCCCGGCACGCCCTCGTGATAGCTGAGCGACGGGAGCGTGTATTTCGGCCAGTTCTCGATGTTCTTGAGGTTGATGAAATAGATCGCGGGCCGCGAGCCATCGAGTGCGGCGCGTTTGTAATAGCCGTTGGGCGCGCCGTCCTGGATCTCGACCGGCACCGCGCGGATGTCGAGCGGCGCGGACGGCGGGTTGAGGAACGCCTGCCCGAGCTTCGCCTGCATCGCGGCAACCCCGGTGTTGAGCCCCGCGATCAGCTCGGCGCGGCCCGCCGCGCTGTCGGGATAGAGCTGCTCGGGCCGCTGGTTGAGCGCGGTCAGCCGCGCGCCGGTCGAGCCCTGCGTCAGCCCCTGTGTCTTGAGCAACGCATCGAGCTGCGCGCTCAGGTCCGCGACCTGCTCGAGCCCGATCTTATGGACCTCGTCCGGCGTGAAGCTGGTCGTGGTCGCGGCGGCAAGCGCGGCGGCGTAGATTTCGCTCCCGCGCGGCAGCGGGGCGATCCCCGCGGTGCTGCGTGCGGTCGCGCGGAGCTTCTTCACCAGCGCGATCTGCCGGTCGAGTGCGGGATAGACCTTGTCGGTGAGGCTCGCGGCGGCACGTTTGTCCCAGTCGCCCGAAAGGCCACGCGCCTTGGCGCGGGTCGCGACCGAGGACACGATCGAACTGTCCGCGGCGGCAGGCGCGCGCAGCTTGGCGAGCTGCCCTAACGTCAGGTCGAGCAGGAAGTCGGGCGCGACGATCCCGCGCGCAGCCTCGCTCTGCTGCAGCGCGCTGTCCTGGTCGAGCGCAGTCGCGAACGCATCGACTCGCGCGCAATAGGCGTCGGCATCCGCGGCGGTGACGATCGTGTGCGTGCTGTTGAGGAAATCGGGGATCTCGAAATAGGCCCCCGACTGCTGCGACAGGACATACGGCCGGTTGGGCGAGCCGAGCCCGAACTTCGCCGGCCCGACGGTGCGCTGCGTCAGTGAATAGAGCACGACCTCGCGGTTGAGCTTGCCGTTGCGCGACAGGCCCGCGACGGGCACCGCCTGCACCGCGGCGATCGCCTTCCTCGTCCGCGCGAGCGCTTCCGCGCGATCCGCGGCGGTGCGGTCGTCGAGGCGACTTTTCAGCGGTGCGTTCGCGCCCTTGTCGAGCCCGAGGCTGCTCGCCTGTTCGGGCGATTCCTGGACGTTCTGCTCGAAGATCGTCTGGAACGTCGCGTTGAGCGCGGCATCGCCAGCGGGGGCGGCGGCATCGGCGATACGGGGCGTAAGCGCAAGCGCGGCAGCAGCGCTGCTCGCGCTGAGAAAAGTACGACGTTCCAAAGGGCAGTCCTCTCGCGTGACGATCTTGGTGGATCGTATCAGCGTCGGGCGGATCGGCAAGGGCGGGACGACCCGCATTCGACATTGACGCAGTGCAGCATAAAACCTACCAGCGCGCGCACCACCGCTAAGCCCGTTCCGGCGCAGCCTTGCTCAGCGCCGGAGGCGCCCCGTGACCATGACCATCACTTTCCCCGATCTCGCGCTGTCGCCGCTGATCCTCAAGGCGCTCGCCGAGGAAGGCTATGCCACCCCTACCCCGATCCAGGCGCAGTCGATCCCGCTGCTGCTCGAGGGACGCGACATGCTCGGCATGGCGCAGACCGGCACCGGCAAGACCGCCGCCTTCGCGCTCCCGCTGCTCCACCGGCTCGCCGCCAACCCCCACCCCGCCCCCAAGGGCGGCGCGCGCATCCTGATCCTCGCACCGACGCGCGAGCTCGTGTCGCAGATCGCCGCGGGGTTCGAGAGCTTCGGTCGGCATTTGTCGCTCAAGGTCACCACCATCTTCGGCGGCGTCAGTCAGTTCCATCAGGTCGCGGCGCTCGACGCCGGTGTCGACATCCTCGTAGCGGCCCCCGGGCGTTTGCTCGACCTCGTCGACCAGGGCCTGTGCGACCTCTCCGCGCTCGAGGCGCTGGTGCTCGACGAGGCGGACCAGATGCTCGACATGGGCTTCGCCAAGCCGATCGAACGCCTCGTCGCGACGCTGCCGAAGGACCGCCACACGCTGCTGTTCTCCGCGACGATGCCCAAGGCGATCGCCGCGCTCGCCGAGAGCCTGCTGACCGACCCCGCCAGCGTCGAGATCGCGCCGCCGTCGACGACGGTCGACCGGATCGCGCAGTCGGTGATGTTCCTCGATGCCGCAAACAAGAAGACCGCGCTGCTCGAGCTGCTGCGGACCCCCGACATCGGTCAGGCGGTCGTCTTCACGCTCCAGAAGAACATCGCCAACGAGGTCTGCGCGTTCATCACCGAAGCGGGGATCACCGCCGAGGCGCTTCACGGCAACAAGTCGCAGGGCCAGCGCGAGCGCGCGCTCGATGCGTTCCGCGCGGGTACGGTGCAGGTGCTGGTCGCAACCGACATCGCCGCGCGCGGGATCGACGTCGACACGGTGACGCACGTGTTCAACCACGATCTGCCGAGCCTGCCCGAAAGCTACGTCCACCGCATCGGCCGCACCGGTCGCGCCGGGCGCAGCGGCTTCGCGATCACGCTGTGCGACGCCGAGCAGCGCGCCTGGCTCCACGACGTCGAACGCGAGATCGGCCGGACGCTGACCGTCCACGACGATCACGCATGGCATTGCGAAGTCGCGCGCCATTCGACCAAGCGCGCGCCAGTGCTTGGCGGCGGCCCGGTCAAGCAGGTCAAGCCCGAGAAGGCACCGCGCGAACGCAAGGTCTGGACCGAGGAAGAAAAGCTCGCCGCGCGAATGGCCGCCCGCGCCGCCTGACCCTTTATGTCTCCCGGCGAAAGCGGGACTTCCGCTGAACCACAGCTGTTCTCCCGCGAAGGCGGGAGTCCAGGAGTCGCAAGAACCAGCTGTTGTTTTGCTTGGCCCTGGATTCCCGCCTTCGCGGGAAAACAGCAAAGGGCCAGTCCGTGAACCGACTTTCGCAGAGGTCTCGCTAGAGCGGGAGTCCAGGGTCAGGCAGAATAACGGCTGTTGCGTCGCGTAATGGCCGTGCTTCTGCCTCCGCCACAGCCCGTGGGTAAAGGCGCTTACGGGCTGCCCTTCCCGCCGTGCGCGCCGACCGCCGTGCCGGTGGAAAAGCTCGTCTCGTCCGACGCGAGCATCACGTAGAGCGGCGCAAGTTCGGCGGGCTGTCCCGCCCGGCCAAGCGGCGTCTCCTGACCAAATTCGCCCATCTGCCCCGGCAATTGCCCGCCCGCGACCTGCAGCGGGGTCCAGATCGGTCCCGGCGCGATCATGTTGACGCGGATCCCGCGCTTGGCGAGCTGTTTGGCAAGCCCCTTGGTAAAGATCAGGATCGCCCCCTTGGTCGAGGCATAATCGAGCAGTTCGACTCCCGGATCGTAGGAATTGACCGACCCGGTGTTGAGGATCACCGACCCCGGCGGCATGTCCTTCGCGACGGCCTTGGCGATGCGGAAATAGGCGAAGATGTTGGTCTCGAACGTGCGGACCATCTGCTCGTCGCTGATCGCGAAGATGTCCTCCTTCGATTGCTGATAGGCGGCGTTGTTGACCAGCAGGTCGATCCCGCCGAGGCCCTTGCGCGCCGCCGCGACGATCGCCTCGCAGCCTTCGAGCGTGCGCAGGTCGCGCGGGATCGCGACCGCCTTGCGCCCGGCCTGCCGGATCAGGTCGACGACCTCGCGCGCGTCGGGCTCCTCGTCGGGGTGATAGTTGATCGCGACATCCGCCCCTTCGCGCGCGAAAGCGATCGCGGCGGCGCGCCCGATTCCCGAATCCGCGCCGGTCAGCAGCGCCTTGCGACCCGCCAGCTTGCCCGACCCGCGGTAGCTCCGCTCGCCGCAATCGGGCTTGGGGTTCATCTTGGACTGAAGGCCCGGCCATGGCTGGTGCTGTTCGGGGAAGGGCGTGCTGGTGTATTTAGCGCGCGGGTCGCGGAGCGGGGTTGCGGCCCCAGGTCCCGTCGCGGGTGTCGTCGAACCTTGCGCGATGGCGTTGGTGCCGACCAGCCCGCCGATCCCGATCGCCGCCGCACCCAATACGCCGCGTCGTGAAGTTCCCGTGTCCATCGCCAATATCCCGTGGTGTCCGTGCCGTCGCAGAACGAGCCGTGCCGGTATTGGTTCACCCAGCGGGACAGTATAGCCTGCAACTGGAACGCTGGCGTTTCGAAACCGTCAAGACACCATCAAGTGTAGCAAGGTCACATTTCGTGCACCTGCAAGCGGCGAGAAAGTCGTTACGGATGCGGTCAACCAATTCAGTCCGTTTACCGCCCCGGAATTTCTCGCTTGACTGAATCGTGACACCGCTGGGTGCCGCACGGCGCTCCGCATCGGCCTGTCTCGGCCAGATACAGGCATTTGAGGCGCGCGCGCTCAAATGCGGTGAATGGCGGCGATCGCCGACGAACCGTCGCCAAACCG
>CAZNQA010000016.1:0-6079 GCA_964575105.1 uncultured Stakelama sp. | reverse complement strand
CGCGCGCTCAAATGCGGTGAATGGCGGCGATCGCCGACGAACCGTCGCCAAACCGTCGCGCAAGCGTAACGAAAAGCCCGTAGGGGAAGCGCCGTGACGGGTTCGTCGTCGGAGATGCCACACGGAGAAAGGCTTCCCGGCTCACTGGCATCGTCGCCCGCAGGCTGATCGCCCGCGGTCCGCAGGACCATTTGAGGAACATCATCATGAAGCTTTTCAACACCGTCGCTTCGGCGGCGATCGTCGGCGCGTGCCTGTTTGCCACCACCGCCTCCGCCAACGACCTGCGCGAGGACGTGTCGGTGCACGTGTCGCGCGTCGGGCTCGACTTGACCAGCGCCGCCGGACGCGCCGCATTCCAGCGCCGTCTGGCATCGGCGATCAACAACGCCTGCCAGTCGCACGTCAGCGGCCCCGGTGCCTTCGCCGATGCGCGCCAGTGCCGCCAGGAAATGACCGCCGACGCAACCGTCAAGATGGCCGCCCTGTTCAACCGCAGTGGCGTACAGGTCGCCAGCATCGCCCCGGCCCGCTGATCTTCCACCCGCGTCGGCACGATGACGAGTCAGCTCCGGTGACGTCGGGCGATCCTCCCCCGCGGGGGAGGGTCGCCCGTTTCGGCGGCAACTGCTCGGGTTGACGTCTGTCCCGCACGCCGGTCACCCGACGCGATCCCCTCAGATCCGCGCGACTCCGTTGACCGCGTCGGCCGCGCGCAGCGCGCCGATCACGCGCATCAGATGATGCACGTCATGGACCTCGACGTCGATCGTGTTGGTGTGGAAACCGGTATCGCGATTGTCGAGCCGCAGGTTGACGATGTTCGCCTTCTGCGCGCCGATGATCGTCGCGATCGTCCCCAGCGCGCCGGGTTCGTTCTTGACCTCGACCGAGATCCGCCCGGTCGCGCCCTCGGACTTGTCGCCCCACGACAGGTCGACCCAGTCGGCATCGTCCGCATCGCTCAGCAGGTCACAGTCGATCGCATGGACCTCGATTCCCGCGTCGGGGCGGCGCAGGCCGACGATCCGGTCGCCCGGCACCGGGTGGCAACATTCGGCAAGATCGAACGCAACCCCCGGGGTCAGCCCGAGAATCGAGATCGCGCTCGACTGCGGCGGCAGGTCGCGCATCGCCTCGGTCCCGGCGGACCCCGGCATCAACGCCTCCATCACCGCCGCATCGGGAATTCGGCGACGCGCGATCGCCTCGAGCAACGCCGCCTCGTCCGGCACCTTCAGCCGTTGCAGCGCCATCGCCTGCGCCTCGCCCGACAAGGGCGCTGGGAGCCGCGAGACGAGTTCGTCGTACATCTTGCGGCCCAGTGCCTGCGTCTCGATCCGTTCCTTCTGGCGCAGATGACGACGGATTGCGGCGCGCGCCTTGCCCGTTATCGCGAAATTGAGCCAGTTCGGTTGCGGTTCCTGCGCCTTTGAACGCAGGATCTGCACCTGGTCGCCATTCTCGATCGTGGTGCGCAGCGGCACGACGCGCCCGTTGATCTTCGCACCGACCGACTGGTCGCCAAGATCGGTGTGGACCGCATAAGCGAAGTCGATCGGGGTCGCGCCCTTGGGCAACTGGTGGAGTTCGCCCTTGGGGGTGAAGGCGAAGATCCGGTCCTGGTACATCGCCATGCGGGTATGCTCGAGCAGCTCCTCGGGGCTCTCGGCATTGTCGAGGATCTCGACCAGGTCGCTGATCCAGCTATGCTGCGTGTCGGGACGGACCTTGTCCTGCTTGTACGCCCAGTGCGCGGCGAGCCCGAGTTCGGCTTCCTCGTGCATGTCGCGGGTGCGAATCTGGATTTCGACGCGGGTATTGTCGGCGTGGATGATCGTCGTGTGAAGCGAGCGATAGCCGTTGCGCTTGGGGGTCGAGATGTAATCCTTGAACCGCCCCGGCACCATCGGCCAGCGCCGGTGGATCACGCCGAGCGCCTCGTAACACGCCTCCTCGCTCGGCACGATCGCGCGGAACGCCATGATGTCGCTCAGCTGCTCGAAGCTGATGTGCCGCTCGGCCATCTTCTTCCAGATCGAATAGGGATGTTTCTCGCGCCCCGAAATGTCGGCTTCGAGCCCGTGGCGTGAGAGCAATAGTTTCAACCCCGAGCCGATCTTGGCAATCCGGTCCCCGCCGCCCTCTTTCAACTGCGCGAGCCGCCGGACGATCGATTCATACGCCTCGGGTTCGAGCTGCGCGAAGGCGAGCGTCTGCATCTCCTTCATGAACTCGTACATGCCGATCCGCTCGGCGAGCGGCGCGTAGATATCCATCGTTTCCCGCGCGATGCGTTTGCGCTTGTCGGGCTTCTTGATGAAATGCAGCGTGCGCATGTTGTGCAGCCGGTCCGCGAGCTTGACCAGCAGCACGCGGATGTCGTCCGACATCGCGAGCAGGAACTTGCGCAGATTCTCCGCGGCGCGTTCGTTCTCGGTCTGCGCCTCGATCTTCGATAACTTCGTGACGCCGTCGACCAGCCGCGCGACGTTCGCCCCGAACAGCCGGGTGATCTCTTCGGGCGTCGCGACCGTATCCTCGATCGTGTCGTGGAGAATCGCGGTCGCGATCGTCTCGTCGTCGAGATGAAGGTCGGTCAGGATCCCCGCGACTTCGATCGGGTGGCTGAAATACGGGTCGCCATTTGCCCGTTTCTGGCTGCCATGTGCCTGCATCGAAAAGACATACGCACGATTGAGCAGGGCTTCGTTTGCCGTGGGATCGTAGTCCAGGACCCGATCGACAAGTTCATACTGACGCAACATCCGCATCAAGATGGCGTCGTGAGGGTTTGATTTGCAACCTGTTTGCGTAACAAACCGAAAAAACCCCGCCAGCGCGCGACGCGTCGGCGGGGGGAAAGGTCCTCGGGGAGAGGATTCGGGAGCGCGGATCGCGTCAGCGGATCACTTCGCGCGCGCGTTGCACTTTGCCAGCGCGTCGTCGTCGAACGCCTTGCCGCCTGCGGTAAAGGCGGTGAGCTTGCCCGCGCGCTGCGCGACCAGTTCGCACATGATGAACTCGCGCTGCCCGCCCTTGCTGGCGGTGAACACGGTGTCGCGCCACTTCCATACGGTGCCGCTGGTGATCAGCGTCTGTTGTGCAGGTGCAGCAGCAGGGGTCGCGACATAATAGGGGCCAGCTTCGGCGGCATTGCCGATCACGGGCGTAAGGGCGAGGGCAGCCGCCAGAATTGGCGCCGCCGTACGGGCGAACGAGATCATCGGAACGACTCCAGCGTTGAGTTTGCAATGCAGCAATTAACAAAGTAGGTTGCGACTTGCAACTGAAAAAATGACGGCGTTGTGAGGGTGGTTTCCCAGCGGCGTCAAAATGCGGTAGAATGGGGAATTATGGACGAAAAACTGCGCGAACCGCTGCGCGAACAACTGGTGAATTGCAGCCTGCCCGCCGCGCTCGAGGCGATGGGGGAGCGTTGGAGCTTCATGATCCTGCGTGCCGCGTTCAACGGGCTGCACCATTTCGAGGAGTTCCAGTCCGAACTGGGAATCGCGCGCAACATCCTCGCCAACCGGCTCGCACGGCTGGTCGAGCACGGCATTCTGACGCGCGACGCAATCGCCAAGGACCGGCGCAAGATCCACTATCAATTGACCGAAAAGGGCGCGGCGCTGCTCCCGACGATGCTTGCGCTGCGGCAATGGGGCGAACGCTGGGAGACGGGGTTCCGCGCGTCGCCGGTGCTGGTCGACGCGCGCGACCGCCGCCCGATCGGGCCGATCGAGGTCCGCTCGTGGGACGGCAGGACGCTGACGAAGCACGATTTGTTATGGGCGTTGCCCGAGGACGTCGCCGGTGCCGAACCCGACGGCGACGAGGTGATCGCCCGCGCGGCGGAATAGCGTGCGCTATGGCGCGATCCCTGGTGGATTCGCGCGCCGATCCTGCGTATCCTCGGCCCGTGCCTAGCCTTCACGCCCTTGCGAACCCGGCGCGCTTCCTCGCGATCGCGCGGCCGTTGACGCCGGTGCTGTTCTGGGCGGGCGTCGCGCTGATCCTGTTCGGCGGCTGGGCCGGGCTGACCCAGACCCCGCCCGATTATCTCCAGAAGGACAGCGTCCGGATCCTCTACATCCATGTCCCGACCGCGTGGTTAGGTATGGGGGGGTGGAGTAGTATCGCTTTGTCTTCGCTGGTCTTTCTGGTCTGGCGCCATCCGCTCGCAATGATCGCGGCGCGCGCCATCGCCGCGCCAGGTGCAACCTTCGCCGCCTTGTGCCTCGCGACCGGATCGATCTGGGGCCGCCCGACCTGGGGCACCTGGTGGCAATGGGACGGGCGGCTGACCTCGATGCTGCTGCTGTTCTTCGTCTATCTGGGCTTCATCGCGCTAGTCCGCGCCGAGGACGAGCGCGCGGGCTTCGGCGGCGGCGGGCGGATCGCGGCGCTGTACGGCGTGGCCGGGTCGGTGCTGCTGCCGATCATCCGCTATTCGGTGATCTGGTGGAACACGCTCCATCAGGGGCAAAGCATCGGGCTGACCAAGTCAACGATCGATCCCGCGATCCTGTGGCCCTTGTGGTTCACGCTGAGTGGTTTCACGCTGTTCTTCGCAGGGATCGTGCTGATGCGGATGCGAACGATCCTCGCGCGCGGCAAGGCCGAGGCGCGGCTGCGTCGGCGCGCGCATCATGTCGAGGTGACGGCATGAACCACTGGCCGTTCATCATCGCTGCCTACGGCCTGACGGCCGCCGGATCGGTCGCGCTGGCGGCGTGGAGCTATATCGCGATGCGGAGGGCGGAGAAATGAAGGCCAAGCACCAGCGCCTGACGCTCGCCGCGCTCGCGGTGGCCGCGGTCGGCGGGTCGAGCGCGCTGGCCTTGTCGGCATTGAAGGACCAGGCGGCATTCTTCTACGCGCCGGGCGACGTGAAGAAGGACGGTCTGCCGCTCGGACGCGCGGTGCGGCTCGGCGGGATGGTCGCGGGCGGATCGATCCACAAGCTCGCGGACGGCGTGACGATGCGCTTCGTCGTCACCGATGGCGTCGCGCGTGTGCCGGTCGCGTTCCGCGGGATCGCGCCCGATCTGTTCAAGGAAAATTCGGGCGTCGTGGCGGAGGGGCAGTTCAACCCCGATGGCAGCTTCACCGCAAGCAACCTGCTCGCGAAGCACGACGAGAAATACATGCCCCCCGAAATGGCGGGCAAGATGCACGAGACGAAGACGCTGGTGCAATGAGCCTTTCCCAGAGGGTTGCTGTCTTCGGCTGGCGTGAGGGCGCGGCATGATCGCCGAGGCAGGACTCGCGGCCTTGTGGTTCGCGGCGGCGCTCGCCGCGTTGCAATTGATGCTCGCCGCGCTCGGCGTCTGGCGGTCGGCCAAGCCCGCACTCGCCGAGCTTGCGACCACCGAGGATGTGCTGCGTGCGGTCCGCCCGGTCGCGGTGGTGCAGGGGGTGCTCGCGCTGCTCGCGATGCTGTTGCTGATCACCGTGTTCGTGCGCAGCGACATGTCGGTGCTGCTCGTCGCCGAAAACAGCCACTCCGCCAAGCCGATGCTGTACAAGATCGCGGGCGCATGGGGCAATCACGAGGGCTCGATGCTGCTGTGGGTCACGATCCTCGGCATCGCGGGCGCGGCAGTCGCGCTGCTCGAACGCAGCCTCGCGCGGCCGACGCTAATCGCGACGCTCGGCGCGCAGGCGGCGATCGCCTTGGGGTTTTACGCGTTCCTGCTGTTCTCCTCCAACCCGTTCGCGCGGATCGATCCGGCGCCCGCGGACGGCAACGGGCTCAACCCGCTGCTGCAGGACCCCGGCTTGGCGTTCCATCCGCCGACCCTGTACATCGGCTATGTCGGCATCTCGATCGCCTTCTCCTTCGCGGTCGGCGCGATGGTGACACGCGATGTCGGCCCCGCCTTTGCGCGGGCGATGCGGCCGTGGGTGCTGGGCGCGTGGATCTTCCTGACGCTCGGGATCACGGCTGGCTCTTACTGGGCCTATTACGAGCTTGGCTGGGGCGGCTGGTGGTTCTGGGATCCGGTCGAGAACGCCTCGCTGATGCCGTGGCTCGCCGCGACCGCGCTGCTCCATTCGGTGACGGTGCTGG
>CAZNQA010000015.1:0-46825 GCA_964575105.1 uncultured Stakelama sp. | reverse complement strand
GGCATGAAAAGGGCGCGTTCACCGGCGCGGTCAAGACCACCGAGGGCAAGATCGAACAGGCCGCCGGGGGCACGCTGTTCCTCGACGAAATCGGCGACGTGCCCTTGCCGTTGCAGGTCAAATTGCTCCGTTTCCTGCAGGAACGCACGATCGAGCGGATCGGCGGGCGCAAGGCGATCGCGGTCGATACGCGGATCGTCTGCGCGACGCATCAGGACGTCGATGCGATGGTCGCGGCGGGGAGTTTCCGCGAGGATCTCTATTATCGGCTTGCGGAAATCGTCGTGCGGATCCCCTCGCTCGGCGAGCGTAGCGGGGATGCGGTGCTGCTTGCACAGCATTTCCTCAAGCTCTACGCGCGCACGCTGGACTCGGCCGTGACGGGCCTCGCCCCCGAGGCGCGCGATGCGATCGCGGCGTGGGGCTGGCCGGGCAACGTCCGCGAGCTCGAAAACCGCATGAAGCGCGCGGTCATCATGGCGGACGGCAAGCTCGTCACCGCTGCCGATCTCGACCTGCCCGACGGCGACCCCGAACCCGCGCTCAACCTGCGCGCGGTGCGCGAATCTGCCGACCGCGCCGCGATCGGTCAGGCGCTCGCGCGCGCCGACGGGAACATCTCGAACACCGCCAAGCTGCTCGGGGTGAGCCGCCCGACCCTGTACGATTTGCTCAAGAGCTATGATCTCCAGGTCTAGGCGGCAGCACTGAACTGGACCACTGGGCTGGCGATGCCCTGGACCGAGGTGTAGCACCGCCGGCGATGACCAAACCGCTCGCCCGTATCGCCGCCGCGCTCGAACGGCTTTCGCCCCCCGTCGCAGACTCTGCCGATCCGCTTGCCTGTCCCGCCTATGTCTGGCGCGGCGTCGCGCTCGAGCCGGTCCGCGCCTTCCGCCCGCTGCCGCTCGACCGGCTCCACGGGATCGACGCGCAAAAGGCCGCTCTCCTCGCGACTGCACGGCATTTGGCGAAGGGGGCGGCGGCGCATGACGTATTGCTGTGGGGCGCGCGCGGCTCGGGCAAGTCGGCGCTGGTCAAGAGCGTGACCGGCGCGGTGCAGGCCGATGGCGGCGCGCTCGCGCTGGTCGAGATCGTGACGCCCCAGCTCGAGTCGCTCCCCGCGCTGTTCCGGCTGATCGCGGATGTGCCGCGCGCGTTCCTGCTGTTCGTCGATGATCTCGGGTTCGATGCCGCGGCGGACGGACGTGCGCTGCGTTCGATGCTCGACGGCGGCGCGGAGGCGCGCCCCGCCAACGCGCGGCTGGTCGTCACCTCCAACCGCCGCCACCTCGTCCCGCGCGAGATGATCGACCAGCCGAATGCGGTCAATCCGCGCGACGCCGCCGACGACGGCCTCGCGCTGGCGGACCGGTTCGGGCTGAGCCTAGGGTTCCACGTGGTCGATCAGGATGGCTATCTCGCGATCGTCCACGCCTATGCCGAGGCGCACGACCTGCCGTTCGATCCGGTCGACGCGGTCGGCTGGGCGACACGGCGCGGGAGCCGCTCGGGCCGTGTGGCGTGGCATTACATCGTCGATCTCGCAGGCCGCGAAGGGCGCTCGCTCGAGCACTGAGACCCCGTCACCCCGGCGAAGGCCGGGGTGACGGGACGGCTTACCCCTGCCCTTCGACCATTTCCGCCAGCTCGAGCCAGCGCAGCTCGGCGGCGTCCTTGTCCGCCTGCGATTGACCGATCGCTTCCATCAGCTTCTCGAACCGGTCGGGATCGCGTGTGTAGAGTTCGGGATCGGACAGCAATTCCTGGTCGCGCATGATCGCCGCTTCGAGCGTCTCGATCCGCTTGGGCAGGATCTCGTAATCGCGCTGATCCTTGTAGGTCAGCTTGACCTTGCCCGGGGCCGCGCCGCCTGCGACGGGTGCCGCCGCAGACGTCGCATTCTTGGCGATCGACCCGCGCTTGGTCGGCGCGGCGGCCTTGCGGCGACGCTCCCAATCCTCATAGCCGCCCGCCACGACATCGACCGTGCCCGACCCGTCGAGGCCGAGCGTGATCGTCACGGTGCGATCCAGAAAGTCGCGATCGTGGCTTACGATGAGCACGGTGCCGTCATAGTCGCCGATCACGTCCTGGAGCAGATCGAGCGTCTCCAGATCGAGGTCGTTGGTCGGCTCGTCCAGGACTAACAGGTTGGAAGGCTTGGCGAATTCCCGCGCCAACAATAGCCGTGAACGTTCCCCGCCCGACAGCGTCCCGATCTTCGCGTCGAGCACGCCGGGCTCGAACAGGAATTCCTTGAGATAGCCGACGACATGCTTGCGGATGCCCTGCACCTCGATCCAGTCGCCGCCGTCCGCGAGCACGTCGCGGATCGTCTTGTCGGGCTCCATTTTACTACGTTGCTGGTCGATTACGATCCGTTCGATCGTCTTTGCGAACCGGATTTGGCCGGAATCAGGCTCCAATTCGCCGGTCAGCAACTTCAACAACGTCGATTTGCCGGCACCATTCGCGCCGACGATGCCGATCCGGTCCTTGCGCGTCACGCGCAGCGACAGGTCACCGATGATCGTGCGGTCGCCAAACGCCTTGGAGATGTGCTTGGCGTCGATCACCACCTTCGAGCGGGCGTCGTCGGTGCCGATCGTCAAATTGGCGGACCCCTGCGGCCCGACCATCGACGCGCGTTCGGCGCGCATTTCGACCAGCTTGGTCAGGCGGCCCTGGTTGCGCTTGCGCCGCCCGGTGACGCCACGCAGCAGCCAATGCTCCTCGAGCTTCAGTTTCGCGTCGAGTTTCTCCGCGTTGCGCTGCTCGTCGGCATAGACCTGCTCGGTCCATGCATCGAACCCGCCGAAACCGATCTCGGCACGCCGCAGATTGCCGCGGTCCATCCACAGCGTCTGCTTGGTCAGCTTGGTGAGGAAGGTGCGGTCATGGCTGATCACGACGAACGCGCCGCGGAACCGGCCGAGCCATTCCTCGATCCATTCGATCGCGCCGATGTCGAGATGGTTGGTCGGCTCGTCGAGCAGCAACACGTCGGGGTTCTGCGCGAACGCGCGGACGATCGCGGCGCGGCGGCGCTCGCCGCCCGAGGCCTTGGCGGCTTCGCGCGTCAGGTCGATCCCGAGCTGGTCGGCGATCGCCTCCGCCTCATATTGCAGCGGCGCATCGTCGCCGCCGAGGACGTAATCCGCGAGCGTGGTGCACCCGGTCATCGCGGGCTCCTGCTCGAGCAGGATGACGCGCGTGCCGGGCACGATCGTGCGGCGGCCTTCGTCCGAATCGATCTTGTTGCCGAGCAGCTTCATCAGGGTCGTCTTGCCCGCGCCGTTGCGCCCGATCAGCGCGAGCCGGTCGCGCGGGCCGACATGGATGTCGAGGTTGCGGAAAAGCCAACCCGAGCCCTGAATGACGCCGAGATTTTCATATGCGAGGATAGGTGCTGCCATAGAGGGCGCGTTAGGCGGTGGGGCGGCTTGCGGCAAGCTTTGTGCACTGCAATACGCTGCCGTCGGCTCGACTGGGGCCGGGGCCGCGGCGATGGGATCGCACTGGCTGCCCCGAACAGGACGGCCCCGGCACCCGTCGGGTGACGGGCTTCTCCTTCACCACATTTCATCGCCATTCACAGGCTGTTCAACGCACGCCACCTATGCCAAGCCCATGAAGATGCTCGCCGCCATCCTGATGGGACTTGCCGTGACCCCAGCCCCCGCCGTTCCGCCGGCGGCAGGGCTGTTGCAACGTGGCGACCAGATGGAAGCGCTGCGTGGCCGCCGCGAAGGCCGCTGGCTGCCGTCCAAGGACATCGAGGCGCGGATCGTGCCGACGATGCGGGGTGCACGCTATCTCGGGTTCGACTTCGATCCGGAAGGCGGGATTTACACGCTCAAGTTCCTGCGCAATGGATCGGTCATCTGGGTCGAGGTCGACGGCCGTTCCGGCCAGATCCTCGGCCGTACCGGCAACTGAACGCCCGAGCGGCGTCGTCCAAAGGGAAAATTGCATGCGCGTTCTGATCGTCGAGGACGAACCCAATCTCGGCCAGCAACTGAAAAGCACGCTCGAAGGCGCGGGCTATGCGATCGACCTCGCGACCGATGGCGAGGAAGGCCATTTCCTTGGCTCCACCGAGAATTATGATGCGATCATCCTCGACCTCGGCCTTCCCGAGATCGACGGGCTCACCGTGCTCGACCGCTGGCGCAAGGAAGGCCGCACCGCGCCCGTCCTCGTGCTCACCGCCCGCGACAGCTGGTCGGACAAGGTCGCCGGGCTCGATGCGGGCGCGGACGATTATGTCGCCAAGCCGTTCCAGTCGGAAGAACTGATCGCGCGCCTTCGCGCGCTGATCCGTCGCGCCTCGGGCAATGCCTCGTCCGAACTGACCGCGGGCGGCGTCCGGCTCGACACGCGCAGCGGCAAGGTCACGCTCAACGGCGAATCGGTCAAGATGACCGCGCAGGAATATAAGCTGCTCAGCTATCTGCTCCACCACAAGGGCAAGGTGGTCAGCCGCACCGAGCTGATCGAGCATATCTACGACCAGGATTTCGATCGCGATTCGAATACGATCGAAGTGTTCGTCACGCGAATTCGCAAAAAACTCGGGCAGGATGTCATCACCACGATCCGCGGGCTCGGCTACAGCCTCGAGGATCCCGATGCCTGACGCGGACCGGCCTGCCGCGCATGGCTGAATCGGATCCGCACGCGCAACGTACGCTCGCGCCGCCACTGCCCCCGCTCGAGACCGAGCCGCGGTCGCTGCCGCGCGTGCAGACGACGGGCTCGCTCAGCCGCCGGATGATCCTGATCGCGGCGGGGTGGATCCTGCTGCTGCTGACCGGCGGCGGGTTCGCGCTCGACCGCGTGCTGAGCACTGCGGTGACGCGCAATTTCGACGACCAGCTCGAATATGTGCTGACCGCGCTGATCGTCTCCGCCGAGATCGGACCCGAGGGCGAGGTCATCTCGAACCGCGAGCCCGCCGACCAGCGTTTTATCGAGCCCAATTCCGGGCTCTACTGGCAGATCAGCGCGCGCGGGCAGGAGCCCTTCCCGTCACGCTCGCTGTGGGATCGCCGCCTCGCCTACGGCTCGCCGCATACCGATCTTTCGGTCCACGCCTATGACAGCAACCAGTTCGTCGACCCCAAGGCGGATACCGCGGAGAAACTGCGGATCGTCGAACGCGACGTGACCTTGCCGGGCTCGAAGCTGCGCTGGCGGTTCCAGGTCGCGCAGAGCCGCGACGGGCTCGACGCGCAGATCAAGGTATTGCGCAAGACACTGGTGCGCAGCTTCACGCTGCTCGCGTTCGGGCTGATCGTGATGGCGGCGTTGCAGACCTTCTACGGGCTGTGGCCGCTGCGTCGCGTGCGCGAGGAAATCGCGCGGATGCGCGCAGGAAAAGCGCGGCAGGTCGAGCGCCCGATGCCGATCGAGGTCGCGCCGCTGGTCGAGGAACTCAACGCGCTGATCGAGCATAACGAACGCCAGGCCGAGGAGGCGCGGCGGCATGCGGGCAACCTCGCGCATGCGCTCAAGACGCCGCTGACGGTCATCATGAACGCCGCCACCGCCAAGGCGGACGATCTGGGCGACACGGTGGTGCGAGAGGCGCGGACGATGCGGCGACAGGTCGACCACCACCTCGCGCGCGCGCGCGCCGTCGGGCGGCGTGGCTCCGCGCATAGTCGCGCGGACGTCTGGCCGAGCCTCGAATCGGTCGAGCGCGCGGTCGGCGTGCTGTACCGCCACGTCCGCATCGACACCTCGGGGCCACGCGACCTGCAGGTTCATGTCGAGCGGCAGGATCTCGACGAGATGCTTGGCAACCTGATCGAGAATGCCGCGAAATATGGCGGCGGCAGCGTCTTCGTCACGGTGTCGAAGCATTCGGGCTTCGTCGAATTCCTGATCGAGGACGACGGGGTCGGGATCCCCGAGGAGGAGCGGCTGCGCATCTTCGACCGCGGAGTCCGTCTCGATTCGGGCAAGCCCGGGACCGGGCTCGGCATGGCGATCGTGCGTGATGTCGCCGAAATCTACGAAGGAACGGTCAGCCTCGAGGAAAGCGAGGATCTCGGCGGATTGCTCGTCCGGTTGCGGCTACCCGCGGCGAACTGAGCTAGCGCAGGACCCTCTGTCGGGTAGATCTCTGAGGGTCCATCGCAAAAGCCGCCGATCCTTCTGGACCGGCGGCTTTCACTCGACGAACGATCCTGCGATCAGTTGTAGGATACGCGCGTGCGAACCGGGAGGCGCGAGCGCAAGCCGGCACCGACGAGGCCGAAGCCAGCGATCATCATAAGCCAGGTAGCCGGCTCGGGGACCGTCACGACCGAGATGGCGAACTGGCCGCTGTAATCCCGCGGGTCGCCACCGGCGCCAACCTGCTTCGGACCGACCGTATTCGACCCCTTACCGGTCGAACGGTGCCAATCGAAGCTACTCAGGCTGTACACCGCATTGTCGATCGTCTGAACGGTCGTCCCGAAGAACCCACCGGTGTCGTTGTCCGCGAGCACGCTGTTGTAAACGCCGGCGATCGATTGGCCGTTGGAGAACATGACGGTGATCAGATAGGCAAGCGACGCCTCCGCCTTGCTGCCCCCGGGTTGACCGTCACCCAGAATAGCGAACGCATTGTCGCCCGTGAGCAGCGCGATCGCGATTGGCTGGCTCACATTATTATAGTTCGACGTGGCCATATTGACGTTCTGCGCGATGAAAACAGTGTTATTGACGCCGTTGGCGGTATCCCAGACGTAGGACGTATCAACACCCTGGATCGAAACACTTGTGATGTTAACAGCAGCCTGTGCGCTGGCCGAAAGCATTGCGATGGTAACCGCAGCAGCGGTCGATAAGAGTTTCATTTGCATGGTATGCTCCTATGAGTTGCCTCTTCGGATCTACTCTGCAATACTCATGCCGGTATATACAATCAATGCTGTAGCGTTTGACGGTCCGTCAATATGTAAGGTGTACCGACGGTAATACCGCATCCATGTCTGCCCGCTGCAATAGAGCGCGCTATCTCGGGCACGCAACCAGCCCGCCATATTTGTCCGGCCAAAACTTCTATACAATTTATAGCCTGCTGACGATGGTATCGGTCAATGAAGGGTAACGAAACCACTACCGCTCGACGCCTTACTATCCTTGGACGTCGGTATGGCAGACAAAAGTACCGTCGGATCGCACTATCGGACGCGCTTCGGCTGCGACGAAGCATGATGGAAGCCTCGCTACACCCGGCTTCTCGAAAGGAAGCCAAGTTCTGCGCAAGCCGGGGGCGGGCGCGAACAACCGGCCGTCGTCAGTGCAACAGTAAAGGTCGCTAGGCAGCGATCGCCAGTTCGCGCAGTGCGCCTGCCGTGATCGTCAGGCTGTGCTTTCGCGCGGCATGATCGTAGATCGAGCTTGCGATCATCAGTTCATCAACCCCCGTCCGTGCGACGAACGCGGCGATCTCGCGTGCGACCTTCGCGGGACCACCGACCGCCGAGCACGACAGCACATGATCGAGGATCGCCCCGCCCTGCGCACCGAGGCTTTCACGATACCCTTCCACCGGCGGCGGAAGCTGGCGCGGATTGCCGGTGCGCAACGCGACGAACGCCTGCTCCTGCGAACTCGCGATCAACGCGCCCTCCGCGTCGGTGTCCGCCGCGAACACGTTGAACCCTGCCATCACATGCGGCTTCGCCAGCACCGCCGACGGGCGGAAGGTGCGCCGATAGATTTCGATCGCGCTCATCAGCGCATCCGGCGCGAAATGCGACGCGAACGCATAGGGCAGCCCCAGCATCGCCGCGAGTTGCGCGCCATAGGTGCTCGACCCGAGGATCCACAGCGAGACGTCCGCCCCCGCGCCCGGGGTGGCGCGGACGCCGGTCTGGCCGTCATCCGCGAAATAGCTCTGCAGCTCGAGGATGTCGTTCGGAAAGGCATTCGGATCGGTGTTGAGGCTGCGCCGCATCGCGCGCGCGACGATCTGGTCGGACCCCGGGGCGCGCCCGAGCCCGAGGTCGATCCGCCCCGGGAACAACGCGTCGAGCGTCCCGAACTGCTCGGCGATCGCCAGCGGGGCGTGGTTCGGCAGCATGATCCCCCCCGCACCGACCCGGATCGTCGAGGTCGCCTGCCCGATGTGCGCGAGCACGACCGAGGTGGCGGCACTCGCGATCCCGGTCATGCCGTGATGTTCGGCGGTCCAGTAGCGCGAGAAGCCGAGGCTCTCGGCATGCGCGGCGAGATCACCCGCGTTGTGGAGCGCCTGGGCGACGCTGCCGCCTTCGACGACGGGGACGAGATCGAGCAGGGAATAAGCTGTCATGCACTGGATATGGGAGCCAGGTTTCAAAATGCTACCGACCACCGCGCGGCTGCGCCGAGATCCTCCCCAAGTGCGACGAAATTCCCCGGCTGGCGGCGGAGGAACAGGTTGGTCTGCAACACGCCCGTCCACAACGGCAGCGCATACCGCGCCTCGAAGTCGACCTCGCGTCCGGTCGGTGCGAGGTTCATCCGCTGAGTCGTCCAGGTCGTGACCGCGAGCGTGTCATAGTCATAGGCGGTGGGGAGCGTCAGATCGATCCCGCCGCGCGCGACGCGCAACGGCTGCGCAATCCGCAGCCCGAAACTGTCGCGCGTGCCGAACAGCCGGTCCTTGCCGACGTCCGCCGCGAACGCGTTGGTGCGGATCGCGCCGGTGCCGGTGAGCCCGCCGCGCACGGTCGCGCCGGTCCAGCCCTGCCGCATCGACCCGCCGACGCTCCATCCGCTGCCCGCCTCGAACCGCGCGGCGGTATCGAGGAACCACGTCGTCGCGCGCGTCCCCCCGAGCGCATCGCCGAAGCGCGCGCCGAGCACCGTCGCCCGTTCCGCCAGCCGCATGCCGGTCAGCGCGACGCTGAGACCACCGAACTGCCGGTCGAGCGTGATCGCACTCCGGTCATAGCCAAAGCGGCGATAGCGGTTGCGGATCGCGGCGAGCGCATCGGGATCGCGCGACAGCGTGTCGCCGCTTTCCACCGCCGCGGTCAGCCCGAACGCGCCGATCTGCCGCCGCACCGCGCTCGATCCGCGCGCGCGGCTGTCGAAGCCTGCGCCCTGCAACGGATCGCGCGCGACGAGGAAGGCGGGGTCGCTCCGCCCGACGAGGCGCGCGGTCAACGTGGCACCGCCCTCGGAGAACCCGACCGCGAAGGCGGCGCGGGCGCCGAGCCGGCTCGTCACGCTCCCTGCGATCGCGCGCGCCTGCTCGGCGCTCCCGCGCGACAGCATCAGCCGCGAGACGCTCGCGCCCCCGCCAATGAGCGGCGCGACCGTCATCGCGACGTTCATCATGCCGCCGACGCTGGTCTGATAGTTGCGCGTGGTCGCGAGCAATTGTCCCGCGAGCGGCGGCGCGGGGCCATCGCGGTGGATCGTCCGCGCAAGGTCGATCGCGAACGCGCGGCTGAACCCGTCGAGGATCACCGCGCCGAGCGCGCCCTGTGCGGCATCCCCCATCGGCGCGGACAGCACCGCATTCGACCCGAGCGACGCCGCCGACCGCGTCCCCGCGACCGAGGTCCCCCCGAGCGGCTGGAAAGCGCGGGTCAGGTCGAGCACGCCCTTGCCGTACACCGCATCCTCGCCGGTCGCGCCGGCGTCGCGCGCGGAGGCGTACAGGATCTGGACGATCTGCGCGCCGGTCAGGTTCGGAAACGCCTGCGCGAGCAATGCCGCCGCGCCCGCGATCTGCGGCGCGGCGAACGACGTGCCCGACCACAGGAACGGCGTCCCCGTTTCGTCGGGCGCGCGCACCCCCTCCCCGACCGCCGCGAGGAAATGCGCCGACGTATTGCCCGCGCGGTTGCTGAAGCTCGAGATCGTGTCCGCCCCCGCGGTCCGGCTGTTGTTCGCGCCGACCGACCCTGCGACGATCACCAGACCGCGCGCGGCGGCGGTGTTGGCAACCTGCGCGAACCCGTCGGGATTGACTGCACCCGTCGGGTCGGTCGCGAAGTCGTTCCCCGCTGCGATGACAATGACGATCCCGGCCGACGTCGCACGGTTGACGGCGTTGATCACCGAACTCCCGGCGGCGCTTCCGCCGAGCGGATGCGGTGGAGATCCGCCCAGTGAACTCGGCGCTGGCAAGCGCGACTCCGCTGTCGACGATCCCGACCACGATATTCCGCCCGGTCGCGCCTGCCTGGTACAAGGCAAGCGCATTGGCGGAGACCGCGCCGACGGTCGCGCGATATTCAGCGGTGTCGTAATTGGTCGCGCTCGGGCTCGGGCTCGGGGTCGGGGTCGGCGTGGGCGTCGGCGTCGGGGCCGGCGCAGGGGTCGGTGTCGGAGTCGGGGTGGGTGCCGGCGTTGGCGACGCAGTCGGAGGCGTGGGGATCGAGCCGACTCCCCCACCTCCGCCGCTACACGCGCCGAGCGTGCCCAGCCCTGCCAGAACCGTCGATCGGGCGATATGCCCCAACAGCCGTCGTCGCATCGTCATTTTACGCCACCCTGCTACAACACTCGCCCCGCAATCTCCTCGCCGTGTCCCGACGGGTATCGCGGTTGCGCCATCCCTGCCTTGCCCGCCGCGCGACCTGCGCTTAGAGCCCGCGCATGCTCGCGCGCCTTGCCCTTATCCGCAATTGGGTTTTCGATTTGGATAACACGTTGTATCCGGCGTCGGCGCGGCTGTTCGACCAGATGGACGTCAAGATGACCGCCTATGTCGCGCGCGTGCTCGACGTCGACCTGGTCGAGGCGCGGCGAATCCAGAAGGCGTATTTCTTCGATCACGGCACGACGCTTGCCGGGCTGATGGCCGAGCACGGCGTCGATCCGCACCATTTCCTCGCCGACGTCCACGATATCGAGATGGACGTGCTCGACGCAAACGCCCCGCTCGCCGCCGCGATCGCGCGGCTGCCAGGGCGCAAGATCGTCTTCACCAACGCCGACACGCCGTATGCGACGCGTGTGCTCGACCGGCTCGGGCTTGGCGAGAGTTTCGAGGCGATCCACGACATCCACGCGATGGACCTCAAGCCCAAGCCCAACGCCTCGGCCTATGCCGGACTGTGCGCGGCCTTCGACATCGACCCCGCCGAGTCGCTGTTCGTCGAGGACATGGCGCGCAACCTCGCGCCCGCCAAGGCGATCGGCATGACGACGGTGTGGATCGACAATGGCTCTGAACAGGCCGCCGCGGAACAGGACCGCAGCTTTATCGACTTCACCACGCCCGATCTGACGGCGTGGCTTCACGACATCATGGAGGACGCATGAGCGACTTGCAGACGACGATCGACGCGGCATGGGATGCGCGCGACACCATAAGCTTCGAGACCAAGGGCGCGGTACGCGACGCGGTCGAGACCGCGCTCAACCAGCTCGATTCAGGCACGGTGCGCGTCGCCGAGCCCGATGGCGGGGGTAGCTGGCGCGTCAATCAGTGGCTCAAGAAGGCGGTGCTGCTGTCGTTCCGCCTCAACGACATGGCTGAGATCGCTGGCGGCCCGGACGGCGCGAACTGGTGGGACAAGGTGCCCTCCAAGTTCCACGGCTGGGGTTCGGCCGAATTCCGCCAAGCGGGCTTCCGCAGCGTGCCTGGCGCGATCGTCCGACGCGGCGCGTTCATCGGCAAGGGCGCGGTGCTGATGCCGAGCTTCGTCAACTTGGGCGCCTATGTCGGCGAGAATTCGATGATCGACACCTGGGCGACGGTCGGCAGCTGCGCGCAGATCGGCAAGGGCGTGCATATCTCGGGCGGTGCCGGGATCGGTGGCGTGCTCGAGCCGCTCCAGGCGGATCCGGTCATCATCGGTGACGGCGCGTTCATTGGCGCCCGCAGCGAAGTCGCCGAGGGTGTTCGCGTCGGCGAAGGTGCGGTGCTGTCGATGGGCGTCTATCTCGGCGCCTCGACCAAGATCGTCGATCGCGCGACCGGCGAAGTGTTTCGTGGTGAAGTCCCGCCCTATGCGGTGGTCGTCCCCGGCAGCATGGGTGGCGGCGACGGCAAGCCAAGCCTGTACTGCGCGGTGATCGTGAAGCGCGTCGATGCGCAGACCCGCTCGAAGACCAGCATCAACGAATTGCTGCGCGACTGATCTCTTAGCCCCTCCCCCTCGGGGGAGGGGTTGGGGTGGGGCCGTGCAGCAGAACCGACGCTGGGTCGTCTACACAGCCCCACCCCAACCCCTCCCCTGAAGGGGAGGGGCTTAAAAAGGTTATCCCCTCCCCTGAAGGGGAGGGGCTTGAAAAGTCCCCAAACTCGACATCCTTTGCCTCCCCGCTTAGTCCACCCGACAAACGACAAAGAGGATTCCCAGATGACCACCACCCGCTCCCAGACGCTCGACCGCGTGCTCGTGCTCGAAATGGTCCGCGTCACCGAAGCCGCGGCGGTCGCTGCCTCCACGCTGACCGGTCGCGGTGACGAGAAGGCGGCGGATGCCGCCGCGGTCGAGGCGATGCGCGCTGCGCTCAACGAACTGTACATGGACGGCACCGTCGTGATCGGCGAGGGCGAGCGCGACGAAGCGCCGATGCTGTTCATCGGCGAAAAGGTCGGCTCGGCGATCGGCAAGGGCCCGAAGATCGACATCGCGCTCGATCCGCTCGAAGGTACGACGATCTGCGCGACCGCGGGCCCCAACAGCCTCGCGGTGCTCGCGATCGCCGAGGAAGGCGGGCTGCTCAACGCCCCCGACGTCTATATGGACAAGATCGCGTGCGGCCCGGGTTATCCCGAGGGAATCATCGACCTCGACAAGTCGCCCACCGAGAACGTCCGCGCGCTCGCGGCCGCCAAGGGCGTCGACCCCAAGGACATCATCGCCTGCGTGCTCGATCGTCCGCGCCACCAGAAACTGATCGCCGAGCTGCGCGACCTCGGGTGCGGGATCATGCTGATCGGTGACGGCGACGTCGCGGGCGTGATCGCAACGACCAACCCCGATACGACGATCGACATCTACATGGGGGCCGGTGGTGCACCCGAGGGAGTCCTCGCCGCGGCGGCGCTGCGTTGCGTCGGCGGGCAGTTCAAGGGGCGGCTGCTGTTCCGCAACGACGACGAGCGCGCGCGCGCGGCCAAATGGGGCGTGACCGATCTCGACAAGCAGTACGACCTGACCGAACTCGCGCGCGGCGACTGCATCTTCGCGGCGACGGGCGTGACCGACGGTTCGCTGCTCGCGGGCGTGAAGCGCAAGGGCAAGATCATGACGACCGAAAGCGTCGTGATGCGCGCGAGCTCTGGCACGGTCCGCTGGGTCAAGGGCGAACACCGGATTTGAGGGCACGCTAAAGCCCCTCCCCTTCAGGGGAGGGGTTGGGGTGGGGAAGTCCAGCAGAACTCAACTCTCTGCGAGGCACAGCCCCACCCCCGGCCCCTCCCCTGAAGGGGAGGGGTGATTTTTCGAAATCACCGCGTCGGCACGGGCTCCGCGCCGGAATAATCATAAAACCCGCGCTTGGTCTTGCGCCCGAACCACCCGGCCTCGACATATTTCACCAGCAGCGGCGCAGGCCGGAACTTGGGATCCCCCGTCCCCTCGAACAGCACGCGGGTAATCTCGAGACACGTATCGAGCCCGATGAAATCGGCGAGCGTCAACGGCCCCATCGGATGGTTGAGCCCGAGCTGGCACGCGACGTCGATATCGCGCACCGTCGCGACGCCCTCGCCAAGCGCGAAGCATGCCTCGTTGAGCATCGGCATCAGCACGCGGTTGACGATGAACCCCGGCGCATCATTGGCATGGACGATCTCCTTGCCGAGCTTCCGCCCGAACGCCTCGACCGCTGCCACCGTCGCGTCGGACGTCGCGAGGCCACGGATCAGCTCGATCAGCCCCATCACCGGCACCGGATTGAAGAAGTGGACGCCCATGAACCGCGCCGCATCGGGCGATGCCTGCGCGAGCCGCGTGATCGGGATCGACGAGGTGTTCGACGCGAGAATCGCGTCCGAGCCGAGCACCTTGCCGACCTCGGCGAAGATCGCGCGCTTGATCTCCTCGCGTTCGGTCGCCGCCTCGATCACCAGGAACGCGGGCGCCATCGCGGACAATCCCTCGACCGGCTCGATCAGCGCGAGCGCGGCGTCGCGCGCGTGCGACGTGATCTTCTCCTTGGTGACGAGCCGGTCGAGCGCCTTGGCGATTCCCGCCTTTCCCGCATCCGCGCGGTCCTTCGACACGTCGCTGAGCAGGACGTGGAACCCCGCCTGCGCCGCAACCTGTGCGATCCCCGCCCCCATCTGGCCCGCGCCGATGACACCTACCGTCTGCATATCCCGTCCTTTAGCTGCGTTTTGCCGCAGCCTTAGGGATCAGGCGATGCGGCGGCAATCACCGCGCGTCGGTCACGGTGCGAGGCGGGCGGGCTGTGCCTCTGCGAGCAAAACCGCGAACCGCCCCTCGGGGTCGGTCCATTCGCCGACCGGCGTCCACCCGCCCGCGCGGAGCAGGATGCGCGCGTCGCGCGCGCCGAACTTGTGGCTGTTCTCGGTGTGGATCGTCTCGCCCGCCGCCATTTCGAACGAACGGCCCTCGACGGTGAAGCTGACGTCGCGAGTCGCCTCGAGGTGCATCTCGATCCGCGCGCGATCGTCGTTCCAGATCGCGCGATGCCGGAACGCGTCGAGCGGGATCGTGCCGTCGAGCTCGCGGTTGATCCGTTCGAGCAGATTGAGGTTGAACGCCGCGGTGACGCCCTGGGCGTCGTCATAGGCGGCCTCGAGCGTCGCCTGATCCTTGATCCGGTCCATCCCGATCAGCAGCATCGCGCCCTCGCCGAGCGACTCCTTCATCGCGCGCAACAGGTCGGTGCTCGAATGCGGGATCATGTTGCCGATCGTCGAACCCGGGAAGAAGCCGAGCTTCGGCGTATCCGCGACCTGCGCGGGAAGCGAGATCGGTCGCATGAAATCCGCCTCGACCGGCAGCACCGACAGGCCGGGGAACGCATCCGCGAGCACCGCCGAGGATTCACGCAGGAAATCGCCCGAGATATCGATCGGCACGTACGCCGCGGGATCGACCGCTTCGAGCAGGATCGGCGTCTTGGTCGACGAGCCCGAACCGAACTCGACGACCGCACGCCCCTTGCCCGCGATCCGCGCGACGTCACCGCAGCAGGCGTGCAGGATCGCGGTCTCGGTCCGCGTCGGGTAATATTCGGGAAGATCGGTGATCTGCTCGAACAGCTCCGACCCGCGCCGGTCGTAGAACCAGCGCGCCGGGATCGCGCGCGGACGCAGGCCTAAGCCGCGCAAGACGTCGCTGCGGAACGCTGGGTCGGCGAGGCTCGCCTGCCCGTCCTCGATCTCGGGTTTCAGCATTACAGATCCTTGGCAAGCCGGACGCCGGTGAACTGCCAGCGTTGATGGGGATAGAAGAAATTGCGGTAGGACGCGCGCGCATGGCCGCGCGGGGTCGCGCACGATCCGCCGCGCAGGATGCACTGCCCGCTCATGAACTTGCCGTTATATTCGCCGACCGCGCCTTCGACCGCGCGAAAACCCGGATAGGGGCGATACGCGCTCCCGGTCCACTCCCACACATCGCCGAAGAAGGCCGGGCCGCCAGTCGACGGGCGCGGTTCGACCGGGCCGGCGGTGTCGAGCTGGTTGCCGCCGAGCGGGTCATGGCTCGCCGCCGCAGCTTCCCATTCCGTCTCGGTCGGCAAGCGCGCGCCCGCCCAGCTTGCGTAGGCGTCCGCCTCGAAGAAGCTGACGTGCGTCACGGGTGCCGCCGGGTCGATCGCGCGGCGCCCGTCGAGCCCAAAGCGAGTCCACGCACCGTCACGCTGTTCCCAATAAAGCGGCGCGACGATCTGCTCGCGCGTCACCCAGGTCCAGCCGTCGGACAGCCAGTGGCGCGGCTCGCTGTACCCGCCATCCGCGATGAACGCCGCCCATTCGCCATTGGTGACGGTGCGATCCGCCAGTGCATGGGGGCTGAGCAACGTCTGGTGCCGCGGCCCCTCGCAGTCGAACGAGAAACCGTCGCCGTCATGGCCGATCTCGACGATCCCGGCGGCATGCTCGATCCACCCCATCGGCGCGGGTACCGCGACCGGGACCTTGCGCGCAGCCGGCCAGATCGCGGGCTCGACCGGGTTCTGCGCCATCAGGTGCAGGATGTCGGTGACGAGCAGCTCCTGATGCTGCTCCTCGTGATGGCACCCCAGCGCGATCAGCTCCTGCGCGGCGTCGGGCAAGTCCGGCAGCGCCGCGAGCACCTGCGCATCGACATGCGCACGATACGCCAGCACCTCGTCGAGCGCGGGGCGCGTTACCATCCCGCGCCGGTTGCGCGCATGGCGCTGTCCCTCGGCCTCGTAATAGCTGTTGAACAGGAACGGGAAGCGATCGTCGTAGAGCCGATACCCGCTGACGAAATCGCGGAGGATGAAGGTCTCGAGGAACCAGCTCGTGTGCGCCAGATGCCATTTGGCGGGCGACGCATCGTCCATCGATTGCGCGGTCGCATCTGCATCCGACAAGGGCGCGACCAGCGCGACCGTCAGATCGCGTACCGCCTGAAAACGCGCGGTCAACGCGGAGGCGTCAGTCCTGGGGGCAGTCCGTGTCGCCATTGCCGTGTCCGTTCCGGAATCCTGCGCCCCCCGCCGGGACGACTTGCAGGGCATTCGCCGCCGAACCTGTCAGCGGGTAGCACCCGGTCGCCAGAGAACGTCGCCACCCGCATTTTGGTTCACTACGCGCGCGGCGACGAACAGATAATCAGACAATCTGTTGAGGTAGGCGAGCGCGAGCGGGTTGAGCGCGACATGCCGCGCCGCCCCGACCGCGGTCCGCTCCGAACGCCGGACGGTCGCCCGCGCAACGTGCAACGCCGCCGCGCCGGGGGTTCCGCCGGGCAGGATGAAACTGGTCAGCGGCGCGAGGTCGCCATTCATCCGGTCGATCTCGCCCTCGAGCCGCTCGACCTGCGCCGCGACGATCCGCAGCGTCATTTCCGATGGCGCGAAATCCTCGCCCGGGGTCGCGAGATCGGCGCCGAGATCGAACAGGTCGTTCTGCACCCGCTCGAGCAACGCGACGAGCCAGAACACCGAGACGCCCGCATCCCGCAACGCGACTGCCGCGACGCCAATCAGACTGTTCGCCTCGTCGACATCGCCGATCGCGGCCATCCGCGCATCATCCTTGGCGACACGCGAGCCGTCGACCAGCCCGGTCGACCCGTCGTCGCCGGTGCGCGTGTAGATACGATTGAGCTTTACCACGTTTCGTCCCCCGAACCGGCCCTTCCCCGGACCGGTGCCCCGGACCAGTGGTTGTATGTCAGGCTCAGCTCTTGCCGGCGAGCCACATCAGCAACACGACCAGGAAGATCGCGACTGCCTGGAACATGATGCGATATTGCATCATCTTGTTCGACTTGACCGCCGACGGGCTGATCCCGTCCGCACTCCCCGTCCCGTCACGCGCCTGCTGGCTCGCGCCGAGCAGGAAAACGACCAGTCCGCGGACCAGAACGACGACCGTGGCGATCATCGCCGCAATCAGCAGGATTGTCAGGAAGGTGCTCATGACATCAACTTAGGCGCTTGCCGCCAGAAAGCCAGTGGTCAGAATGTCCGAGGGCAGCCGCCCTTCGCGCAGCAGCGCCGCCAGCGCCTGCCCGTCATCGCCGCGCAGCCGGAGCCGTTCCAGCGTCGGCGACTCGTTGCGTTTCGCGAGTCGGGTCCCGTCCGAATCGGTAAGCAGCTTGTGATGCCGGTACACCGGGGTCGGCAGCCCAAGCAGCGCCTGCAACAACCGGTGCACATCGGTCGCGGCGAACAGGTCGACCCCGCGCACCACATGCGTCACGCCCTGCGCCGCATCGTCCACCGTCACCGCAAGATGGTAGCTCGCGGGCGCATCCTTTCGCGCAAGGACGACATCGCCTTGCCGCTCGGGGTGTGCGATCATGTCGCCTGCGATCTCGTCGGTCCATCCGAGCGGCCCGGCCCGCGCGACCGCCGCCGCCATGTCGATCCGCCACGCATGTGCGACGCCCGCGTCGAACCGCGCCGCGCGATCCGCGGGGTCGAGGTGGCGGCACGTCCCCGGATAGACCGCCTCCATGCCATGCGGCGCGGACAGGCTCGCTGCGATTTCGGCGCGGGTGCAGAAGCACGGGTAGAGCAGCCCCATCCCGCGCAACTGCGCGAGCGCATTGGCGTACACGGCAAGCCGCGCCGACTGGAACAGCACCGGCCCGTCCCACTCCAGCCCGAGCCAGCGCAAATCGGCGAGGATCGCGTCGACATGTTCGGGGCGGCTGCGGGTGCCGTCGATATCCTCGATCCGCAGCAGGAACCGCCCGCCCTCGGACCGTGCCCGGTCGTGCGCCTGGATCGCCGAAAAAGCATGACCGAGATGGAGCCGCCCGGTCGGGCTGGGGGCGAAACGACTGGTGGTCGGGGTGATCATTTTTGCGGCCCAAACCCCTGCGCGGGGGTCGATCCTTGGTTGCAAATCGGCATGCACCCCCTTGACCGCGAGTCGCGCGCTGTGCTGAACTCGTTAACGAAAGGCGTCGCTGTCATCACAGCGTCATCCTAACCGGCAAGAAGCCGCGCAGGAAGTGCCACTCGACTGAGGAAAAGGGGGGCTCGCATGTACCATCCCGATCTCATCCGCCACCCCGATGGCTGTCCCGCGCTCGTGCTCAACGCGGATTACACCCCGCTCAGCTATTATCCGCTGTCGGTCTGGCCGTGGCAGACCGCGATCAAGGCGGTGTTCCTCGACCGCGTCGACATCGTCGCCGAATATGAGCGCGAGGTGCGCAGCCCGACGCAACGGATCAAGCTGCCCTCGGTCATCGCGCTCAAGCAATATGTCCGTCCGAGCGCCTTCCCCGCCTTCACCCGCTTCAATCTTTTCCTGCGCGACAAGTTCACCTGCCAATATTGCGGTGCGGGACATGAGCTGACTTTCGACCATATCGTGCCGCGCGCGCAGGGCGGCCGGACGACATGGGAGAATGTCGCGACCGCCTGTTCACCGTGCAACCTCAAGAAGGGTGGACGGACGCCGAAACAGGCGGGAATGCCGCTCCATATCGACGCAATCCGGCCCACAAGCTGGCAACTTCAGGAACACGGACGACGCTATCCGCCGAATTTCCTGCACGATACGTGGCACGACTGGCTCTATTGGGACGTTGAGCTCGAAGCTTGACGGGCATCGCATATTCGCCGAGCCCTTCGGAATAAGGGAGACGAAAATGCAGCGTATGTTGATGATAAGCCTGGCCACCCTTCTGCTGACGACGACGGCGTGCAACCCGTCTGCGCCAAGCGACGACGCGCTCGCCGATTTCGTCCCCCCGACGCTGGTCAAGCGCGACGAAGTCCGCGCCTGGCTCGAAAAACGCTTTGCCGACCGCGACGTAGACGGCGACCGCCGCCTCACCCGCGTCGAACTCGGCAACACCCGCGCCGACCGGATCGCCGGCGCCGACGTCGATCAGGACGGCGCGATCAGCCACGACGAATTCATCGCGCACGGCCTCGCTCGCTTCGACAAGACCGACGCCAACAAAGACAAGATGGTAACCAACAAGGAACAGGACGCCGCGCGCGCCGCCGCCGCCGTAACGCCTACTCCGAAGAAGATTCCACCCGCCACATCAGTACAGTGACGGTTGACCGCGCGGGTGTTGCGATGCAGCATCCGCACATGGCCGACCTCCCCTCGATCACTAACAATCCCGACATCCGCTTCCTGGGCAAATTGCTCGGCGACGTGATCCGCGCTTATGGCGGCGACGCGCTGTACGAACGCACCGAGGCGATCCGCACCGCCTCGGTCGAGCGGCATCGCGGCGCGGGGGAGCAGGACGGGGTCGATCTCGAGCTCGACCGGCTCGATCTCGACGAGACGCTCGATTTTGTCCGCGGATTCATGCTGTTCTCGATGCTCGCCAATCTCGCGGAAGACCGCCAGGGCGTCACCGCCGACAAGGGCGCGGACCTTGCCTCCGCGCTCGACCGGCTCGCGCAGGAGGGGATCGACAAGCCGCAGGCGATCGCGCTGCTCCAGCACGCGCTGCTCGCGCCGGTACTGACCGCGCACCCGACCGAAGTCCGCCGCAAGTCGATGATCGACCACCGTAATCGCATCGCCGCGCTGATGCTGCTGCGCGACAGCGGCGCGACCGATACGCCCGAGGGTGACGATATCGAGCAGGCGATCCTTCGCCAGATCGCGCTCCTCTGGCAGACCCGCGTGCTCCGGCGCGAGCGGCTCTACGTCACCGACGAGGTCGAGACCGCGCTCAGCTATCTGCGCGACGTCTTTCTTCCCGCGCTTCCAGCACTTTACCAGCGCTGGGACCGGGCGCTCGGCGAGCGCACCCCCGGTTTCCTCAAGCCCGGGAGCTGGATCGGCGGCGACCGCGACGGCAACCCGTTCGTTACCGCCGACAGCCTGCGCGCCGCGCTCGGCAAGGCGAGCGAGGCGGTGCTCGTCTATTATCTCGATGCGGTTCATGCGCTTGGCGCGGAACTGTCGATCTCGACCGACCTCACGCCTGCCGACAGCGCGGTCGTCGCGCTCGCGGATGCGAGCGGCGATGGCGCGGAGAGCCGCAGCGACGAGCCGTATCGCCGTGCCTTGTCAGGCATTTACGCGCGCCTCGCCGCGACGCATCTCGCGCTGACCGGCAAACCCGCGCCGCGTCCCGGCCCACTCAAGGGCGAACGCTACGCCGACCCGCAGGCGTTCCGCGCCGATCTCGTCGTGATCGCGCGTGCGCTTGCTGCGGGGGGCGGTGGGACATTGTCGTCGGGGGGCGCGCTCGGGCGGCTGATTCGTGCTGTCGAGACGTTCGGTTTCCACCTTGCGACGCTCGATTTACGACAGAATAGCGCGGTTCTGGAGCGGGTTGTCGCCGAATTGCTACAGGTCGCGGGCGTCGAGGACGATTACCTCGCACTCGGCGAATCGCAGCGCGTATCACTGCTCCGCCACGAACTGTCGAACGCACGCCCGCTCGGGAGCGCGTTCGCCGACTATTCGGACGAGACGCAATCCGAGCTTGCGATCCTGCGCGCCGCGGCAACCGCACACGCGACTTACGGCCCGGCGTGTATCGTCCAGCATATCGTGTCGATGGCGCAATCGGTGTCGGATCTGCTCGAGCTCAACGTGCTGCTCAAGGAAGTCGGCCTGTATCGCCCGCAGGGGGAGACCCCGTCCGCCGCGATCATGGCGGTGCCGCTGTTCGAGACGATCGGCGATCTGGAAGCCGCGCCCGAAATCATGGGGGAATGGTTCGCGCTTCCCGAGGTCCGCGGCGTCACCGCCACGCGCGGGTATCAGGAAGTGATGATCGGCTATTCGGACTCGAACAAGGACGGCGGCTATCTCACCTCGACCTGGAGCCTGTCCAAGGCTTCGACCGCGCTGAAAGGTGTGTTTGCGGACGCAGGCGTCGGCATGCAGCTGTTCCACGGACGCGGCGGCGCGGTCGGGCGTGGCGGCGGGTCGGCGTTCTCGGCGATCCGCGCGCAGCCGTTCGGCACGGTGCAGGGGCGAATCCGCATCACCGAACAGGGCGAAGTGATCGCGGGCAAATATGGCACGCGCGACAGCGCGATGACCAACCTCGAGGCGATGGCGTCGGCGACCTTGCTCGCCAGCCTCGAGCCGGACCAGCTGTCGGCAGCGGACACGCAGCGGTTTGCCGAGGCGATGGACCGGCTCTCGGCAAGCGCGTTCGAGGCGTATCGCGGGCTGGTGTATGGGACCGAGGGGTTCCGCACCTTCTTCCGCGAGATGACGCCGATCGCGGAGATTTCGGGGCTCAAGATCGGTTCGCGCCCCGCGAGCCGGACCAAGAGCGACCGAATCGAGGATCTCCGCGCGATCCCGTGGGTGTTCAGCTGGGCGCAGGCGCGCGTGATGCTGCCGGGCTGGTACGGCGTCGGTCAGGCGCTCGACTCGTTCGAGGACAAGGGGTTGCTCCGCGACATGGCGCAGGGCTGGCCGTTCTTCGCGGCGACGCTCGCCAACATGGAGCAGGTCATCGCCAAGTCCGACATGGGAATCGCGGCGCGCTATGCCGCGCTGGTCGAGAATCGCGCCCTCGCCGACGCAATCTTCCCGCGGATCGAGGCGGGGTGGCGACAAGCGCATGACGGGCTGTTGACGGTGACCGGGCAGTCGCGGCTGCTCGAGGCGCATCCTGCGCTCGAGACGTCGATCCGGTTGCGGCTGCCCTATATCGAGCCACTCAACCTGTTGCAGATCGAGCTGATCAAGCGACGGCGTGCTGGCGACGAGGACGAGCGGATCGGCGAGGGGATCCTGCTGTCGATCAACGCGATCGCGACGGCGTTGCGTAACAGCGGGTGAGGGTTGCGTCAGTCGTTGCGCGCCTGACCAGCGCGTAACGACGATCGAGACAAGTCTCTCACACTCTACTTCTTCCCCGGCGAAGGCCAGGGCCCAGTAGAAGTTGGTCGAGGTAACGGCTTGCACGCGCCTGCGTCTCCGGTCTCACTCCTGGGCCCCGGCCTTCGCCGGGGAAAAAAAGTCAGGGGAACACGATCCGACGTCTGCAGCCGCGTCAGGCAACCACCGGCACGCCATCGTCCGGCACCACGCCCGCAGGTTCGCCACGCGAATACAGTCCGACCAGCACGCCAGCGCCAATCACATGCCCCGCAATCGCGTTCAGCACCGCCCCACGCCCCGGCCCGTCCCCAAGATCCTCCGCCACGCAATCGAGTGCAAAGACCTGGAAGACGTAGCGATGGTCGCCATGCCCGGTGGGCGGATCGGGCGCGAGCCAGCCTTGCGAGAGATAAGAGTTGCGCCCTACCCCGCCGCCATCCGGATGCGCATCCGCAACGATCGCGCCTTCCTCGATCCGCCCGGCGTCGGCAGGCAGGCCCCAGAGGATCGCATGGACCAACGGCGCAGGCGTAGGCGAATCCGCATCCTCGACCACCAGCGCAACGCTCAGCGTCCCCGCTGGCACCGCACCCCAGGTCAGCGGCGGCGAGACGCCCTCACCGTCTGCGGTAAAGCGCGGCGGGATCCGCCCCTCATTCGCGAAGGCGGGGCTCGTCACCTCGATCGTCGCGTAATCGTGGCCGAGCACTGGTTCGGCAACGATCAGCTTGTCCGCACCCGCGCGCACGTTGCGCAGCGCGTTACCGAGCCAATGGGGGAGATGTTCGAGCATAGCGTCAATCCTTGAAAGCTGATGCTTCAAGCCCTCGCAGCCTCAAGCGGTTCCGTCAGGCGGACAAAAACGGCGCGGCGATCTCGTCCGGCACACGCAGCAACCGCCCGGTCGCACGGTCGATCAGCGCCCAGGTCGTCACCGCCTGCACCTTCACCTTGCCGTCGGTGCCGAGGAACCGGACATGCCGGTCGAACCGCGCGCCCGTCGGCGGTGCGGGGACCCAGGTCTCGCCGGTGACGGTCTCCCCAGCAGCGACATTGCCGCGATAGTCGATCTCGTGCCGCGTCACGACCCAGACATACGCCGCCTGCTGCTCGGGCGGCGCGACCGCCTCCCAATGCGCGACCGCAATCTGCTGGATCCAGCGCACCCACACCGCATTGTTGACGTGGCCGAGCTCGTCGATGTCGTCGGGCGTCGCGGTGATCGAAAGCGTGAAGCGCATCATGCCATCTGTGTGCGCCGCCCGCGCCACCAATGCCATCCCAGCAGCAAAACGGCGATCGCGACGACAACGCCCCCGACGACCAGGATTGCGGGCTTGTCGGGGAGGAAGCGAGCGATCAGTTTCTCGAAACTGTGCCCGAACAGATAGCCGATCCCGGTGAAGACAATCCCCCAGACGATCGCCGCAACCAGGTTGATCACGACGAACAATCTGGTCGAGACCTTGGTCGTCCCGATCGCGATCGGGCTGATCGTGCGGAAGCCGTAGATGAAGCGGAAGGCGAAGATGAACCCGATCGGATAGCGTTCGAGCAGCCCCAAGGCGCGCTCGAAGATCGGCTTCTCGCGCGCGCGGCGGACCCACGGCTTGTCGCGGAAATACCGCCCGAGCGAGAAGAAGATCTGGTCCGCGACGAACGACCCCGCCGCCGCCGCCGCCATCGCGCCGGGCAGCGGGAACAGCCCCTTGTGCGCGAGCAGCCCGCCCGCGACGACGACGGTCTCGCCCTCGATTCCGGCACCTGCGAACAACGCGAGGAGGCCGTAGTGCTGGATGATGGATTCGATCGTCATAAACGGCTCAAATCCGCGCGCGCCCCGATGTTCCGCCGCGACGGCCGGAGCCCTGCGATACGACTGTTCTCCCGCGAAAGCGGGAGTCCAGGGGTTGCGAGGACTGTAAGCCGTTGTTCTGCTTAGCCCTGGATTCCCGCCTTCGCGGGAAAACAGCAAACGAAAGGTCCGTTAACCGACTTTCTCAGCCGTCGTGTCTCGCGCGGGAAAACGGGCAACGGTCGTTGCGCTTACCCCTCGATGCCGAGCTGCCACAACACGAACGCATGTTCCTCCGCGCCCTCGCGGAGCGATTCGAACCGCCCCGATTTGCCGCCATGCCCCGCCCCCATATTGGTCTTGAGCAGCAGCACGTTATCGTCGGTCTTGACGCTCCGCAGCTTCGCCGCCCATTTCGCGGGCTCCCAATAGGTCACGCGCGGATCGTTAAGCCCGCCCGAGATGAACATCGGCGGATAGGCCTGCGCCTTGACCTGGTCATACGGCGAATAACCGCGGATCAGCTCGAACGCCGCCTTGTCCTCGATCGGATTGCCCCATTCGGGCCATTCGCCCGGCGTCAGCGGCAGGTCTGCATCGAGCATCGTGTTAAGCACGTCGACGAACGGCACGTCCGCGATCACCGCGCCCCACAGTTCGGGATCGGAATTGACCACCGCCCCCATCAGCTCGCCGCCCGCCGAACGCCCCGCAATCGCGATCTTGCCCGCCGAGGTCCAGCCGTCCGCGACCAGCCCCTTGGCGACATCGACGAAATCGTTGAACGTGTTGGCGCGCTTCTCGAGCTTGCCGTCGAGATACCATTGCTGGCCGAGATCGTCGCCGCCGCGGATATGCGCGATCGCATAGGCAAAGCCGCGATCGAGCAGCGACAGCCGCCCGGTCGAGAAGCCCGGCGGGATCGCGTAACCGTATGCGCCGTAAGCATAAAGGAACAAAGGCCGCGACCCGTCCTTGGGGAAGTCGGCGGGATAGACGATCGACACCGGCACCTCGGTCCCGTCGCGTGCGACGATCTTGAGGCGTTCGGTGCGATATTTCGCGGCCTGATAGCCCGATGGGATTTCCTGGACCTTGAGCGTGGTCAGTTCGCCGGTCGCGACGTCATAGTCATACTCCGTCCCCGGCGTGACCATCGATTCATAGCCGACGCGCAGCACGTCCATCGCATATTCGGGGTTGTTGCCGAGCCCTGCATCATAGCTCGCCTCGGGAAAGCGGATGCGCTGCGGTGCGATGCTGTCGTCGTAGCGGTGGATCTCGATCTGATCGAGCCCGTCCTCGCGTCCGTCGACGATGAAAAAATCGCGGAAACAGTCGATTCCGGTCATGTAGAAATGCCGCGACGGCGCGATCTTCTCGGCCCATTCGCCAGGGGCCGAGATGTGCGCGGTGCACAGCCGGAAATTGGGGTCGGTGTCGTTGGTGTGGATGAACAACGTGTCGCCGTGCATGTCGACGTCATATTCGCGGCCCACTTGCCGCGCCGACACCAGCAGCGGCGTCGCGAGCGGATCGGTCGCGGGGAGCAGATAGATTTCGCTCGTCACATGATCGCCGCTCGACAGCACGATCCACTTGCGGTCGCTCGTCTCGCTGACGCCCACGCGGAAGCCCTCGTCGGCTTCCTTGAACAGCTCGATATCGTCCGCGATCGGCGTGCCGAGCCAGTGGAGCCGGGCGTTGTCGGTGCGCCACTGGTCGTTGGCGAGGCCGTAGAGGAAGCCCTTGTCGTCCGCGGTCCAGACGATTTCGGACAGCATCCCCGGAATGACATCGGGAAGATGCGCTCCGGTGGTCAGGTCCTTGACGCGGATCTCGAAGCGTTCGGAGCCATTGTCGTCGATCGCATAAGCGAGCAGCCGCCCGTCATTGCTGATCGAGAAGGCACCCAACCGGAAATATTCCTTGCCCTCCGCCAGTACCGGCTCGTCGAGGATCAGTTCGTCCTTGCTCGTGTCGGTGCCCGCGGCGACCGGGCGACGCCACCATTTGCGATACTGCCCGCCGGTCTCGAACGCGGTCCAGTACAGCCAGTCGCCGTCCTTCTGCGGGACCGACGAATCGTCTTCCTTTATGCGGCCTTTCATCTCTTCGTAAAGCCGGTCGACCAGCGGACGGTGCGGTGCCATCACGCTCTCGAAATACGCGTTTTCCGCCGCCAGATACGCGAGTACGTCAGGATCGGTCACCTCGGGATAGCCCGGATCCTTGATCCAGGCATAGGGATCCTCAATCGTGATGCCGTGCGTGGTGAAGCTGTGCGCGCGCTGCTCGGCAACGGGGGGCGTGGGACGGGTTGAGGGCGATTGGCTCTTGGTCATTTCCGCCTCTTAGCGTGCCCGCGTGGCTTGTCGAAGCCCTGCCGCATGAATGAGACGATACCGGTTTGCGGTCGATCGCGATCGAAGGGACTTTCGTTGCACCCGAGCAACGGTCATACAGGGTCCATCCTGCGCGGGGCAGCAGGATTACATGAGGCAGAAGCGTCACCCGTGTTCCGAGGATCGTTCGATCAACCAGCGTAGCCCATCGTGCGTCTCATGGGCCGTGGCGGCGCGCGATGCCCGATAGGCGCGCGACGTTCCTGGAGCGGCTGCCGCTGCTCGGGTCACGCCCGATTGTCCGCTACCTGCTGGCGGCGGTGCTTTCGGTCGACGCTTGCATCGTCCGCAGTCTGCTTGACCCGTGGTTCCCCCCGGGCTTTCCGTTCCTCACCTTTTTCCCCGCAGTCATCCTGTCCGCCTTCGTGCTCGGGCGCGGCGCGGGGATCCTTGCGGCGATCCTGTGCGGATTGATGGCGTGGTATTATTTCATCCCGCCGTTCCACAGCTTTGCAATCGCCGGCGGGACGGGTGTCGCGCTCGGTTTTTACGTTGCGGTCGTCGTGGTGGACATCACGCTGGTCCACTGGATGCAGAACGCCAACCATCGGCTACACCGCGAACGCGAGCGCAGCCGCGCGCTCGCGGAAACCAGCGCGCGAATGGCCGAGCGCAACGAACTGTTGTTCCGTGAGCTCCAGCACCGCGTCTCGAACAACATCCAGATGGTCGGCGCGATGCTCACGCTCCACCGCCGCGGGGTCGATCATGATCTCGCGAAGAAGGCGCTCGACGATGCCGCCGCGCGGATCGGGCTGATCGGGCGGATCCAGCGGCAGCTGTACGATATCGACGGCAAGGACAGCGATCTTGCGGCGTTCGTCCAGGCGCTGGTCAACGATCTCGCCGAGTCCGATGGTCGCACCGGGATTCGCTACCATGTCGCGGTCGCCCCCGGAGTCGTGCTGCATCCCGATGCGCTGATCCCGTTCGCGCTGATCCTGTCCGAGGCGGTCGCCAACGCGACCGAGCATGGCTTTGCCGGGGTCGACACGGGGCTGATCCGGATTGCGCTCGAGCGTGAAGGGGACGGCGTGGTTCTGCGCGTCAGCGACGATGGCGCGGGTCTACCTGCAGGGTTCGCGGTGGTGGGCAGCACCAGCCTCGGCCTCAAGATCGCGCTCGCGCTCGCACGGCAATTGGAGGGCACGTTCGACGTGCTGCCCGAAGGCAGAGGTGGCACCACGAGCGTGCTGAAGATCCCCAACCGGGTCGCGCTGCCGAATGAGTGAGGCGCGAGCGACCGCGAGGCGGGGGGGCCGGCAACCGCGCCTGAGGTTCCCCTCGCAACCTGCTTCCGGCTGGCCTATTCTCTTCTGCCCATCCCACAGCATCACCCGGAAAGCCCTCGCCGATGTCCACCCACGCCGCCCGCCTCGCTGCCCTGCGCGAACAGCTCCGCCGCGACCGGCTCGATGGCTTCGTCGTCCCGCTGACCGACGAGCATATGTCCGAATATGTCGGCGGCTATGCGCAGCGGCTTGCGTGGCTGACCGGGTTCCAGGGCTCCGCCGGGAATGCGGTCGTGCTCCCCGAGGCAGCGGCGATCTTCACCGACGGGCGCTACACGCTGCAGGTGCGCGAGCAGGTTTCGGCGGACGACTGGCAGTTCGTCGCGGTGCCGCAGACGAGCGTCGCCGCATGGCTTGGCGAGAATGCCGCGAACGGTGCGCGGATCGGCTATGATCCGTGGCTCCACACCCGCGCCTGGGTCGAGGAAGTCCGCGCGAAGCTCGCCGCGCGCGGTGCCGAACTCGTCGCGGTCGACACGAACCCGGTCGATGCGGTGTGGCCCGATCGCCCGCTGCCCTCGCCCGCCCCGCTCGCGGTGCAGGACGATTCGCAGGCCGGCGTGGCCTCCGCCGCCAAGCGCGCGCAGGTGGCGGACTGGATTGCCGCCGAGGGGGTCGACGCGGTCGTGCTGACTGCGCTCGATTCGATCGCGTGGCTGCTCAACGTGCGCGGCCGCGACGTCGCGCATACCCCGGTCGCGCTCGCTTATGCGATCGTCGCGGCGGACGGCACCGCCGACCTGTTCATCGCGCCCGACAAGCTCACTGACGCGGTCCGTCAGCATCTCGGCAACGCAATCCGGCTCCACCCGCGCGATGCCTTTGCCGGCGCGCTGGGCGGCCACGCGGGCAAGACGATCGCCGCAGACCCGAACGGCGCGGTCGCCGCGATCTTCGACACGCTCGAGGCGGGCGGCGCGACCGTGCTTCCGCGTCGTGACCCCGTGCTGCTTGCCAAGGCGACCAAGAACCCGGTCGAGATCGCCGGACACCGCGCCGCCTCGGTCCGCGACGGCGCGGCGCTCGCGCGCTTCCTCCGCTGGGTCGAGGCGGAGGCCCCCAAGGGCGGGCTGACCGAGCTCGATTGCGTCGCGCGGCTACAGCAGTTCCGCGAGGCGACCGGCGTCTTGCTCGACACGTCGTTCGATACGATTTCGGCGACCGGCGCGCATGGCGCGAGCCCGCATTACCATTCGACTCCCGAATCGAACGCACCGCTCGAGCTGGGGCAGCTGTATCTCGTCGATTCGGGCGGCCAATATGCCGACGGCACGACCGACGTGACTCGCGTCTTGCCGATCGGTATGCCGACTGCGGAAATGCGCGACCGCTTCACGCGCGTGTTGCAGGGCCATATCGCGCTCGCCACCGCGGTCTTCCCGGCGGGGACGACCGGCGGACAGCTCGATGGCTTCGCGCGCCGCCCCTTGTGGCAGGTCGGTCTCGATTACGCGCACGGCACCGGCCACGGCGTCGGCGCGTATCTGTCGGTCCACGAAGGCCCCGCGCGTATCGCGCAGCCCTTCTATCCCGGCGGCGGCCCGTCCGAGCCACTCCGCGCGGGGATGATCCTCTCGAACGAGCCGGGCTATTACAAGGCGGGCGAATACGGCATCCGGATCGAGAATCTGGTGCTGGTGGAAGAACGCAGCTTCTCAGACGGCGCACCCTTTCTCGGGTTCGAGACGCTGACCTTCTGCCCGATCGAGCGCAGCATGATCCTCCCCGAACTGCTCAGCACCGCCGAGCGCGCGTGGCTCGACGCCTATCACGCCGAGGTGCTCGCGGTGCTGACCCCCGAGCTCGACGCCGACGAGCGCGCGTGGCTGGCGGAGAAATGTGCGCCTATCGCGTGACGTCCCCGGGCGGCGGCGAATCGCTCGATACGGGCTCCGCCGCCCGCGCCTGCGCCTTGCGCCGCTTCAGATTTTCACGAAGCGCCGCTGCCAGCCGTTCGGTCTTTTCGTCTTTTGTGTTCGCCATTGTGCATGTGCTCCTTGACATTCGCTGCTCAGCCGTCTCTTACGCCGCTTCCGCTGCAAAGTGGAATTGCTGCCGTAGCTCAGTGGTAGAGCGCATCCTTGGTAAGGCTGAGGTCGTGAGTTCAATCCTCACCGGCAGCACCAGTTTCAAGCATCGTCGTCCTGTTCGCCTTCCCTTCGGGGGAGCGCGGAGGGATGGCGGTGCTACTGGCGTTGCGCGCCGTGGGTCGGTATCGCTGCCGTGTCAGCTCGATCTGCCATCGAAACGAAAGGTAGCGCGTCAGTGCCCGGCCCCGACAGCATGATAGCGCGGGTGAGGTTCATACTGAAGGCGCTTACGCTGCTCGCGGTAGCGCTCCCGGCGGGGGTCTCGGCACAGACTGCGCTCAGCTTCGACGCCGCACAGGCGCGGTTCGACCGGACCTCGCGCGCGGTCAGCGCCGCCGACCACAGTGTTGCAGCCGCAAAGTCCGCTGCGGATGCGCTCAAGACGCTTCACCGCCCGGTCGTCGCCGCTTCGGCGCAATATCTCGAATATCAGAAGACGCTTGCGGTGGACCTCACCGGCCCCAAGAGCGATGCGCTAGGGAATACACAGGATTTCCTCGGGAGCCTGCCCGGCACCGTCCCGCCCGGCTATCAGCAAATCGCGAGCGACATCACCGGGCGGCTGTCGCAGGCGCTGCCCGGGCTGTTCGACGCGATCCCCGACCAACTGAGCTATCGCTTCCGCCAGACCGTGTTCCGCCCGACCGTGCAGGCCGCGCTGCCGCTCTACACCGGCGGTGCGATCCCCGCGATCCAGCGTGCGGCGCTGGGCGGGGTCGCGCTCGCCGAGGGGCGGCGCGCGCAGGTGGTCGATCTCGCGCGGATCAACCTGATCCGCGCCTATTTCGGCCAGCAGGCAGCAGCAGGGCTGTACGACGCCGCGCGGCGAAGTCTCGCCGCGCTCGACACGGTGCTGTCGGATTCGCGCAAGCTCGAGGCGGCGGGGGTGATCCCGCATGCGCGCGTGCTCGAGGTGCAGGTAGCGCGCGACACCGCCGACCGGACCTACCAGCGCGCCGATCTCTCTTATGCAACCGCGCGCGACGAACTGGCGCGGTTGCTCGATCTGGAGGGCGAGGCGCTGCCGACGACCTCGTTGTTCGTGCAGACCCGCCCGCTTCCGCCGTCGCAGAGCTTCCTCGGTAATGAAGGCAAGGCCCCCGAGGCGCGCACCGCCGATGCGGGCCGCGAGATCGCGGATGCGGGCGTCGCGCTCGCGCGGTCGCGGCGGCTGCCGCAGGCCTATGCGTTCGGGGAATATAATTTCAGCCGCAACACCGCGCTGCCGATCGAGCCCGATTGGACCGTCGGCGTCGGCGTGCGCTACACCTTGCTCTCCAACGTCGGGCGCAAGCAGACCGAGACCGCCGCGCGCGAACAGGCCGCCGCCGCCGCCGACACCGCCGCCGAAGCCCGCCGCATCGCCACCAGCGCGACGCTGCGGGCGTACAATCTGGTAGAGGGCGCACGACGCTCGTTCGTGCTGCTCGACAGCAGCATCGCGGCGGCGCGCGAGAATGTCCGCGTCCAGGCAGTCGCGTTCCGCGAGGGCGAAGGCACCGCGACCCCGGTGATCGCAGCGCAAGCGGCGCTCGATGCGGCCGAGGCGCAGCGGATTGCGGTCGCTTATGAATATGACCTCGTGCTCGCCGGGCTGCTCGCCTCGGCAGGGCGGCTCGATGAATTCGGGACCTATCTGGCGCAGGCGGACCAGCGCCTCGTCTATGGAAGCGGACAATGAGCGAAACAGCCCCCTCCCCCGACGCACCCCCCAGCCGCCGCGCGCGCATCCTGTTGTACGTCGGGCTGGCGATCGTCGTGGCGATCGTCGCGATCGGGCTGTGGCTCGCCAGCCGCCCCGCGCCCGAGCAGATCCAGGGGATGGTCGAGGCGGACAGCGTCAACGTCGCGACCAAGGCGCTCGCGCGGGTCGACACGCTGCTGGTCGAGGAAGGCGCGCAGGTCCGCGCCGGGCAAGTGCTCGCGACGCTGTCGAGCCCCGAGCTCGGCAATGCCGAACGCCAGGCTCAGGGCGTGCTCGACAGCGCGCGCGCATTGTCCGCGGTGGCGCAGGCGGGCGCGCGCAGCGAGGACGTCGGCTCGCTCCGCGCGATCTGGCAGTCCGCACAGGCCGCCGCCGACCTCGGCGCGACCTCAAGCCGGCGCGCGGACACGCTCTATGCCGAGGGCGTGATCGCCGCGCAGCGGCGCGACGAGGCGCATGCCGCACGCGACAGCAGCCGGCGTTCGGCAGAAGCCGCACGGCTGCAGTATCAGAAGGCGCTCGCGGGCACCCGCAGCGAGGAAAAGCAGGTCGCCGCCGCGCAGGTGCGGATCGCACAGGCCGGGCTCGCCACCGCGCAATCGCTGGTCGGGGAAACGAAGCTCGTCGCGCCGATTTCGGGCGAAGTCGCGCGCAAGCTGCTCCAGCCGGGCGAGATCGTCAGCCCGGTGCTCCCGGCCTATCAGATCATCGACATCGCGCATCCGCGCGTCGAGATCACCGTACGCGAGAGCCAATATGCGGGCTTGCGCGCGGGCAAGCTGCTCGTCGGCCACGTCCCAGCATTGAGCCGCGACGTCAGCTTCCGCGTCACCCATATCGCGCCCGAGGCGGATTTCGCGACCGTCCGCGCAACTCGCCAGTCGAGCGGTTATGACGTCCGCGGCTTTACCGTGAAGCTGCGTCCCGACCGGCCCGTCGCGGATCTCCGCCCGGGGATGAGCGTGCTGTTCGACTGGGCGCGATGAGCGGCTTCCGCCGCGCGCTGTCGGGCGAGCTGGCGCATCTGGCGCGCAACCGCTTCGACCTCGCGTTGTTGACGCTGGTGCCGCTGGTGTTCCTGCTCCTGATGGGCGGGATGCTGTCGGCCGGGTCGCCGCGCGGGCTCGGCGTGATGATCGTCGACCAGGATCACAGCACGGTCTCGCGCAGCGTCGTCCGCGCGATCGGCACGCTCGAGGCGCTCCGCATCGTCGCCGAGACGAGCGAACCGGCGGAGGCCTTCTCCGCGGTCCGCAGCGAGCGCGCGGTTGCGGTCGTCATCCTGCCGCATGGGCTCGGACAAGCGCGGCCCGAGGCGACGCGCCCGACGGTCGAGATCTTCTACCAGACCGCCTTCCTGTCGACCGGCGCGCTTGCCTCCGCGCGGCTCCAGGCGACGATCCTCGCGGCGCTTGCGCGCGGTGCCCCCGCCGAACGCGGTCTGGACGGCGCGACCTTGCTGCGCACACCCTTGCCGGGGGTGGAGGTGACGCTGCTCGGCAATCCCGGCGCGAGCCTCGAATGGTATCTCGGGTTGCTGATCGGCCCGGCGGTGCTTCATCTGCTGATCGGCGTGACGACTGCGGCCTCGCTCGGGCGCGAGCTCGACGACGGATCGCTCGCGCATTGGGCGAACGCCGCCGGGTCGCCCGTCGCCGCGCTCGCGGGGCGGTTCCTGCCGCATGTCTTGATCGGGAGCCTGTGGCTCGCGGCATGGCTGCTATGGCTGACGCTGGGTGCGGGGTATCGTTTCCCCGGGTCGATTGCGCTCGTTCTGGTCGGCGGCATCCTGCTGTTCGTCGCGACCGCCGCGCTTTCGGCGTTGCTGATCGCACTGACGGGCGAGATCGCGACCAGCCTCTCCGCGAGCGTCATCTATGGCGGGTCGGCGCTTGCCTATTCGGGGGCGTCGCTGCCGCTGACCGGAGGATCGCTGGTGGTGCGGATCTGGAGCGCCGCGCTCCCGCTGACGCATTATCTCGCGCTTGAGGTCGATCAGGCGATCGGCGTCACCTTCGGGCTGTGGCTGAAGCAGGCGGGAATCCTGTGCGTCTACCCGCTGCTCGCGATCGGCGTGGTCACGCTGGTACTGCGCCGCCAGCGGAGCCGCGCCGCATGAGCTTCCGCCACGCCTATGAATCCGCGCTGCTCGAGATCCTGCGGACTCGCGATCTGGTTGCGGTCGCGGTCGTCTCGGTGCTGTTCTACGCCTTTTACTATCCTGCGCCCTATGCGCATCAGGTGGTCGAGCGGCTCCCGATCGTGCTGGTCGACGCCGACCGCAGTTCAGTGTCGCGCGAGATCCTGCGCAATCTCGAGGCGGCGCACGAAGTGGTCGTCGCTGCTGATGTTCCCGACCTTGCGGCGGCGCAACGCATCCTGCGCGAACGTCGCGCCGAGGGGATATTGCTGTTACCCAAGGGGCTTGCCGCGGGCGTGCTGGCGGGACGGCCTGGCACGGGGATCGCGATCTGGGTCAACGGCGCGTATCTGCTGCGCGCGCAGGCGGTCGGCAAGAGCATCGGCGTCGCGCTTGCGGTGACGGCGGCAAAGCGCCTGCCCCCCGGGCTTGCGCAACTCGGGGCGGTATCGACCCCGGTCGTCGCGCATCCGCTGTACAATACGACCGAAGGGTATCGCGACTATATCTTTCCCGCGGTTGCCAACATCATCCTGCAGCAGACGCTGCTGTTCGCAGTCGCGCGCTTCGTCGCGGAGCGGCGGCGGACGGGGCGCTGGACTTGGGGGACGCGCAGTTTCCTCGGGGTGTGGGCGGCTTGCAGCACGATCGGGACGCTTGCGGCTCTGTTGTATTTCGGGCTGGTGTTCTGGTTTCAGGACATCCCCCACGGCGGCAACGTCCCCGGCGTTCTACTCATCGCGCCGGTATTCGCCGCCACGGTCGCTGGTCTGGGAATACTGATGGGAAGTCTGGTCCGCAGCGGCGACGATGCGCTCAAGTTGCTGATCCCGACCTCGATCCCGTTCGTCTTCCTGTCGGGGTTCGCCTGGCCGCTGGTGGCAATGCCGGACTGGGTCCAGGCAGTCGCGTGGATGATCCCGGTGACGCCCGCCATGCATATTTTCGTCCCGATGAACCAAATGGGCGCGACGATGGTTGAGCTGCGCGACCCGATCGTGATCCTGCTGTTACAGCTTGGTATCTTTGGATTGCTGGCGTTCAGGATGCTTGGACGGCGGAACAGTTCCACGAATTAACCCGATCACCATGTGCGGAATTCTTGTCTTCCCACGGGGCCTTAGTCAGCATAACGCGACGCCCGTCAGGGCCCCTCTCGCGGCCCGCCCCCCAATGCCGCGGCCTTTAGGGTTGCGCGCCGGAGATTATACCGTGGCAACCAAGCGTCCCGACGGAATCAAGGACTATACCGGCCCCGCAGGCGGCTGGGGTGCGCTGAAGGCGGTCGCGATCTCGCTGAAGGCGCAGCAGATCGTCACCAGCGGCGCGCAGACACTGCTCAAGTCGAACCAGCCGCACGGCTTCGATTGTCCGAGCTGCGCATGGCCCGACCCCAAGCACACGTCCTCGTTTGAATTCTGCGAGAATGGCGCGAAGGCGGTTGCATGGGAATCGACCGCGAAGCGGATCGGCGCCGAGTTCTTTGCAGAGCATTCGGTGCAGGACATCTGGAAGCAGAGCGATCACTGGATCGAGGATCAGGGCCGCGTCACCGAGCCGCTGCGCTACAATGCCGCGACCGATCATTATGAAGTCGTCGGCTGGGACGAAGTGCTCCGCGAGATCGGCGCAGGTCTCGCCGCGGTGCCGCATCCCGACCAGGCCGAATTCTACACCTCGGGCCGTTGCTCGAACGAGGCGGCGTTCCTGCTCCAGCTGTTCGTCCGGCTGTACGGCACCAACAACTTCCCCGATTGCTCGAACATGTGCCACGAGGCGACCTCGGTCGGCCTCCCCAAGTCTATCGGGATCGGCAAGGGCACGGTCAGCCTCGAGGATTTCGACCACAGCGACCTGATCTTGTCGTTCGGCCACAATCCGGGCACCAACCACCCGCGCATGATGGCGACGTTGCGCGAAGTGTCGAAGCGCGGGGGGAAGATCATCGTCTTCAACCCGCTCAAGGAACGCTCGCTCGAACGCTTCGAATCGCCACAGTCAGTGGTCGAGATGGCGACCGGCGGCTCGACCCCGATCGCGAGCACCTATCTGCAAGTCAAGATCGGCGGCGATGCCGCCGCGATCAAGGGAATCGCCAAGGCGCTCGTCGCGCTCGACGATGCCGCAGCAACGACCGAGGGCGCCGAGCGCGCGCTCGACCATGTGTTCATTGCCGAGCACACAGCCGGGATCGACGAATATATCGCTGATCTCCGCGAAACGACGTGGGAGGCGATCGAGCGCGGCAGCGGGCTGACCCGCGCCGAGCTCGAGAATGTCGCAGAAATCTACGCCGCGTCCAAGGCGACGATCTGCTGCTACGGGATGGGGATCACCCAGCAGCGCACCGGGACGAGCAACGTCCAGCAGATCGCCAACCTCTTGCTGATGCGCGGCAACATGGGCCGCCCCGGCGCGGGCATCTGCCCGCTGCGCGGCCACAGCAACGTCCAGGGCGACCGCACCGTCGGGATCACCGAGCGTCCCAAGCCTGCCTTCCTCGACCGGATGCGCGACGTGTTCGGGTTCGAGCCACCGCGGAACGACGGTCATTCGGTGGTCGAGAGCATCGCCGCGATGCGCGACGGCAAGGCCAAGGCGATCGTCTGCCTCGGCGGGAACCTCGCGATCGCCTCGTCGGATCCGCAAGCGTGCGCCGAGGGGTTCCGCAACATGGATCTCGCGGTCCACATCACGACCAAGCTCAACCGCACGCATCTGCTGATGGCGAAGGCGACCTACGTCCTGCCGTGCCTTGGGCGGACCGAACTCGACGAGCAGGCGGATGGGCCGCAATCGGTGACGGTCGAGGATTCGATGTCGATGGTCCACGCCTCGCGCGGGTTCCTCAAGCCACCGGGCGAGAACGTGAAGTCCGAGATCTGGATCGTCGGGCAGATCGCCAAGGCGACGCTCAAGGGCAAGGGCGCGATCGACTGGGATGCGTATATCGCGAACTACGACCTGATCCGCGACAAGATCGAGGCGGTTTTCCCCGATTTTGTCGACTATAACCGCCGCGTGCGGCAGCCAGGCGGGTTCCATCTGACCAATTCCGCGTCGCTGCGGATCTGGAACACGGAGAACAAGAAGGCGAACTTTCTCCCCACCCCGACGCTCGAGGATGATTCGACCAACGGCGACCCCAACCTGCTACGGCTCACTACGATCCGCGCGCACGACCAGTATAACACCACGGTCTACAGCCTCGATGATCGCTATCGCGGAGTGTTCGGGCGGCGCGACGTGCTGTTCATGAACGAGACCGACATGGCACGGCTAGGGCTTGCCGAGGGCGACATCGTCGACATCGCGACCGCGCTCGATTTTGCGCGCGCAGACCGCGTGGTACAAAAACTGATGGTCGTGCGTTACGCGCTCCCTAAGGGGTGCTGTGCATCCTATTATCCGGAGACCCAGCCCTTGATCGCGCTCGAAGACCATGATCCGCAAAGCTTCACCCCGTCGTACAAGTCGGTCCCGGTGACCGTCCGCCCGACCGGCGCCGAGCTGGACTCCGAAATCGCCGTCGCCCGCGCAGGCGTCGTCGGCAACGCGAAGCGTATTTCCGCATGAGCGGCTACGGACCGACGATCGATATCTACGCCAAGCTCGCGGCGGCCAAGGCCGAGGCGTTGCGGCGTTCTCCGATGGGGTTCTTCGCGGGCGCGATGCTCGCGGGGACCTATATCGGGATCGCGATGATCCTCGCGCTTAGCACCGGCGCGGGGCTCCCGGCGGGGGTCCGTCCGCTGGTGATGGGCGGGACCTTCGGGATCGGCCTGATCCTGACGGTCTTCGCGGGGGCCGAACTGTTCACCGGCTATGTCATGTATGTCGGCTTCGGACTCGCGCATCGCACGATCACGCTGTGGGAAGCGATCCAGATGATCGTGGTGGTGTGGATCGGCAACCTCGTCGGCGCGGTCATTCTTTCGGTGATCTTCGCAGCAGGCGGTGGCGGCGCGATCTTCGCCAACGCCGACACGATGTTCCACGCCTATGTCGCGCACAAGGTCGAGGCCGACACGCTGGCGTTGCTGGCGCGCGCGATCCTGTGCAACTGGCTCGTCTGCCTCGCGATCTGGACTGCGGCACGGATGCAGGGCGATGCCGCCAAGTGCATCGCGATGGCGTGGATCCTGCTCGCGTTCGTCGCTGCCGGGTTCGAGCATTCGGTCGCCAACATGACCGGGTTGACGCTTGGCCTGCTGGTCGATCATCCCTCGATCTCGATCGCCGGGATGGTCCGCAATCTCGCGATCGTCTCGCTCGGCAATGCGATCGGCGGGCTGGTGTTCGTCTGCGGCGGCTATCTCGCGGCGTCGCGGACCGACGCCGTCGCGGTCGCCAAGTAAGGACTGAACCATGCCCGGACCGCGCCTGTTCGAACCGCTCACGATCGACGGGCTGACGCTCGCCAATCGAATCGTGATCGCGCCGATGTGCCAATATTCGGCGGTCGACGGGTGTATGACCGACTGGCACCTGATCCACCTCGGGCAGCTTGCGCTGTCCGGGGCGGGTCTGCTGACGATCGAGGCGGCGGCGGTCGTCCCCGAGGGACGAATCACCTATGCCGACGTCGGACTGTACGACGACGCGACGCAGGCGGCGATCGGGAATACACTGGAAAGCATCCGGCGGTATTCTGACATGCCGGTTGGGATCCAGCTCTCGCACGCGGGGCGCAAGGCATCGACAGACTTGCCGTGGCGCGGTGGTGCGCAGATCGCGCCGGGTTCGGCCAATGGCTGGCAGACCGAGGCGCCCTCCCCGCATGCTTTCGGCAAGGACGATACAAACCCGGTCGCGCTTGACCGGGACGGGCTGGCCCGCGTGCGTGCGGCATTCGTCGCCTCGGCGAAGCGTGCCGCCGATCTCGAACTCGATCTCGTCCAGCTCCACGGGGCGCACGGCTATCTGCTCCATCAGTTCCTCTCGCCGCTCTCGAACATGCGCGACGACGCCTATGGTGGCAGCCTGGAAAACCGCATGCGCTTCCCGCTGGAGGTATTCGATGCGGTGCGTGCGGTATTCCCGGCAGGCAAGCCAGTAACGATGCGCCTCTCGGGGACTGACTGGGTCGAAGGCGGCTGGACGATCGAACAGACAGTGGCGTTCTCGCAAGCGCTCGAAGCACGCGGTTGTTCGGCGATCCACGTGTCGAGTGGTGGCCTCGACGCGGCACAGGACATTCCGGTGGGGCCGAGCTACCAGGTCCCACTTGCCCGAGCGGTCAAGCAGGCGGTCGGTATCCCCGTCGTTGCCGTCGGGCTGATCACCGAAGCCGAACAGGCCGAAGCGATCGTTGCAACCGGCGACGCGGACATGATCGCGCTGGCACGTACGATCCTCTACGACCCGCACTGGCCATGGCACGCCGCCGCGGCCCTTGGCGGGACGGTCGTTGCCCCCAACCAGTATCTGCGGTCGCAGCCGCGCCAGTATAAGGACCTGCTGCAACCACCCGCAGCTCGATAGGCGGTTGCACTACGCTCCGCCGTACCGCGCCGCTCGCCTGGACGAGCCGCCGGTACGGCTGGGGACACCGGCAGCAGCATCCGTCGGCACCTCGGTGCTGGCTGCACGTTCCCCCTCAGCGCGGTATCATGCGAGCGTCATCAGGCTCGCATTTCCCCCCGCTGCGGTGGTGTTGATCGATACCGACACTTCCTCGCACAGCCAGTCCAGCCGATAGGCGTCCGCACGCGTCGCGAGCGCCTCGCTCGATGCGGCTTGCAGCGACACGATCGCACCATCCCGTTCGGCCAACGCCCGGGAGGCTGCGGCGACGTCCGTCGCATCCCCCTCGACCAGCGCACCGGCAAGCCCATCGACCTCGGCTAGGCCCTGCTTCGGCCAATTGATCCGCGATGCCACCGCAGCGGGCAGACCCGCCGGTGCCACCGACAGTGGGCCTCCGGGAATCACCACCGCGTCGTTCCCCGTCGCGAGCACCGCGCCGATCTGCCGCCACAGGCCATGCGCCGTTCGCGCGATCACCGCGATCCGCCCGCGCGGATGCAACGCGTAGCGGTTGGTCTCGCCGACCGGACCGGCAAGTTCGACCTCAAAGCCGAGACGTGACCGATCCGCGATCGCGCCGACCGCCGCCGCCATCTCGGGCTCGCCCTGTGTTCCCAGCCACGTGGACAGCATCCGCGCAACGGGATCGCCCGTGCCCGTCATGGTCGGCGCCGTTGCGTCCGACGCCTGCACCAGTCGCGTCAGATACATCGGCCCGCCCGCCTTCGGCCCGGTTCCCGACAATCCGCGACCGCCGAACGGCTGCACCCCGACGACCGCACCGATCGTGTTGCGGTTGACGTACAGGTTACCCGCACCAATCCGCCGCGTCACATGCTCGATCGTCGCGTCGAGGCGGGTGTGGAGACCGAAGGTCAGGCCATAGCCGGTCGCGTTGATCGAATCGATCAGCGGGTCCAGCGCGCCGCTGCGATAGCGCAGCACGTGGAGCACCGGCCCGAACACCTCGCGCCCGATCTGCGCGATATCGTCGATCTCGATGATCGTCGGCGCGACGAAAGTGCCGTGCTCGGTCTCGGGCGCAAGCCGTGCCTGCTCGACGCGGTGGCCCGCGGCCTTCATCCGCGCAATGTGATCCTCGATCCCGCCGCGCGCCTGCGCGGTGATGACCGGGCCGATGTCGACCGCGAGCCGGTCGGTCCTACCAATCACCAGCTCCGCCACCGCACCGCGCAACATCGTCAGCGTGCGGTCCGCGACCTCATCCTGGAGGCACAACACGCGCAGCGCCGAGCACCGCTGCCCCGCACTGTCGAACGCCGAGGCAAGCACGTCGCCGACGACCTGCTCGGCCAACGCGGAGGAATCGACGATCATCGCATTCTGCCCGCCGGTCTCGGCGACCAGCGGGATCGGCGTGCCTTGCACGGTGACGCGCCCGGCGAGCTGGCGCTGGATCGTCCGCGCAACCCCGGTCGATCCGGTAAAGATCACACCCGCGGTGACGGGCGAGCCGACCAGCGCCGCGCCGACCGCGCCGTCCCCCAGCACGAGCTGGACCACCGCTTCGGGCACCCCCGCCGCATGCAGGATCCGCACCGCTTCCGCGGCGATCAGCGGGGTCGGCTGCGCAGGCTTGGCAACCACGGGGTTGCCCGCGACCAGCGCGGCGGCGATCTGTCCGGTAAAGATCGCGAGCGGGAAGTTCCACGGACTGATGCACGCGATCGGCCCGAGCGGAGTCGCACAGCCGAGCGTCTCCCGCGCCTGCATCGCGTAATAGCGCAGGAAATCGACCGCTTCGCGCACTTCGGCAATCGCATTCGCGGCGGATTTGCCCGCTTCGCGCATGATCAGCCCCATCAGCGTCGGCATGGTCTGTTCGAGCTGGTCCGCCGCGCGATCGAGACACGCCGCGCGGTCGCCGACCGGGATCGCGGCCCAGGATGCCGCTGCTCCGGCCGCGCGTTCCATCACGGCGGTCGCCTCGGCGTCGGAATGCTCGAACACGCGACCCACGACGTCGCGGTGATCGGCGGGGTTGCGGACGAGCACCGGCGCGCGACCGTCGTCGACGCCAGCGCTCCAGTCCTGTTGCGCGCTTGCGACCAATGCGCGGCCAAGCCCGAGCAGGCTCGCCTCGTCGCTCAGGTCGAGCCCGGCAGAATTGCGGCGCGCGCCATAGATGTCCGCTGGAAGCGCGATCTCGTCATGCGGTGCGCCGGGTACCGGCATCGCGCGGACGATCTCTACCGGGTCCGCGGTCAGATCCTCGATCGGCACGGCAGGGTCGCCGATCCGGTTGACGAACGACGAGTTGGCGCCGTTCTCGAGCAAACGCCGGACGAGATACGCGAGCAGCGTCTCGTGCGTGCCCACCGGGGCATAGACGCGGCACGGCCGCGCTAGCCCGTTCGCGCCGACGACCTGATCGTAGAGCGGCTCGCCCATCCCATGGAGGCACTGGAACTCGTAATCGCCGACGACGAAATCCTCGCCCGCGAGCTGGTAGATCGTCGACAGCGTCTGCGCATTATGCGTCGCGAATTGCGGGAATACCGCATCGCGCGCAGCGAGCAGTTTGCGCGCGCACGCGATGTACGCGACGTCGGTATAGATCTTGCGCGTATAGACCGGATAGCCCGACAGCCCATCAACCTGCGCACGCTTGATCTCGGCATCCCAATAGGCACCCTTGACCAGCCGGATCATGATCCGTCGCCCGGTCCGCCGCGCAAGCGCAATGACGAAGTCGATCACCAGCGGGCACCGCTTGCCATACGCCTGCACGACGAAGCCCAACCCTTTCCAGCCGTCAAGCGCGGGATCCTCGGCGAGTGCCTCGAGCAGGTCGAGCGACAGCTCGAGCCGGTCCGATTCCTCGGCATCGATGTTGAAGCCGATGTCATAGCCCTTGGCGAGCAAGGCGAGACCGCGCACGATCGGGAGCAATTCGCCCATCACGCGGCCCGCCTGTGCGCGGCTGTAGCGCGGGTGGAGCGCGGACAGCTTGATCGAGATCCCCGGCCCGCCATACACCCCGCGCCCCGCGGACGCGGTGCCGATCGCGTGGATCGCCTGCTCGTAATCGCGCAGATAGCGCGCCGCATCCGCCGCGGTCGTCGCCGCCTCGCCGAGCATGTCGTAGGAAAAGCCGTAACCGCGCGCCTCGCGGTCCTTCGCGTGGCGCAGCGCCTCGTCGATCGTCTGCCCGGTGACGAACTGCTCGCCCATCATCCGCATCGCAAGATCGACCCCGCGGCGGATGACCGGCTCACCGACCCGCGCGACCAGCCGCGTCAGCGCGGTGGCGAGGCCACGGTCGTCCGCGCTTGCGGTCAGCTTGCCGGTGACGACCAGCCCCCAGGTCGCTGCGTTGACGAACAGCGAGCGGCCGTCGCCGATATGCGATGCCCAGTCGCCGCCACCGATCTTGTCGCGGATCAGCGCATCGCGCGTCGCGGTGTCGGGGATGCGGAGCAACGCCTCGGCAAGGCACATCAGCGCAACGCCTTCCTGGCTCGACAGCGCATATTCCTGGACCAGCGCCTGTACGCCGCCGCGCGCCTTCGATCCGCGCAACCCCTCGATCAGCGCACGCGCGGTCCCGGCCGCGGCGCGGCCAACCGTATCGGGGACGGTCGCCGCCTCGACCAGCGGCGGGACGCAGATCGGCTCGGGCGTTCGGATCGCTGCGGTGATCGCGGTGCGAAGCGGATCGGGGGTGCGGATCATCGGTGCGAAACGGGCAAACGGCGTTGGCTGGTCGGTGGTCATGGCGATCCTCGGGCTGAGTGCGCCAGCCATACCAAGGAACACGGTGGGAAATCTGGCTTAAAATACTTGATCGGCGGATCAATCCGCCCGCATTATCCCCCCATGACGGACGAAACGCCTGCAAACATGGCCTCCAGGAGTGATCTTGACCGGTTCGACGCCGCAATCGTCAACTTGCTGGCGCAGGACGGTCGGATGACCGTAACCGATCTCGCCGCGCGGATCGGTCTGTCGAAGACGCCGACGCAGGTCCGGCTTGGGCGGCTGATCGACGAAGGTTATATCCTCGGCTTTCGCGCAGTCACCAATCTGGCCAAGCTGGGGCTGGACCATGTCGCCTTTACCGAGGTGAAACTATCCGACACGCGCGAGGCGGCGCTCCGCGACTTCAACGCGGCGGTGCGGCGGATTCCCGAGGTCGAGGAATGCCATCTGATCGCAAGCAGCTTCGATTACCTGCTCAAGGTCCGCACCACCGATATCCGGCGGTATCGCTACGTGCTCGGCGAGAAGATCTCGAGCCTGCCGCATGTCGCGAGCACGTCGACCTTCGTCGCGATGGAGACGATCCTCGATCGAGACCGGTAACGCGGGCGGGATACCCGCTTTATTGCCACGCAATCCCGCCATAAGGGACGCGACCGGTCAGCCGCAGGGTCTGGCGGAAAACCCAGCCCGACATGTCTGAACGGACACCCCGCCGGACGATCGGTGTCATCAAAGTCGAGTAATGCGGCGCCGCGAATAACTTTGCGCGCGCGTACCCGCTGTACTGCAACGCAAACTGCACCTCGGCCTTGGTCAGAACGTGGGGATGTACGTCGCGGATCGGATGAATTGCGCGCGTATACGCGATCGGCCCCGTTAGGCGCAGGACGCCGATCCGCCCGACATTTGACATCCACGGGCTGTACGTTTCGATATTGGCAAGGACAGCGGCAATCACCGCGCGAAGATACGGATGCCCAGCAACGCTGATCACATGCCATTGCTGATATTCGCCACCCGGAACATCGGACACATCCTCCATCAGCCCCATGCCTTGATGAATCTCGCCCGGTCCATTGCGCCACTGCGACAATATGAAAGACTCGTCGCCGTGAATGACGGCAGATATCGGCGCGGTGAAACGGCTCTTGATATCGAGATAAGCGCCGCCAATCGCATAGATCAGCAAATAGCGGAACAGATCCGCCCGAGCCGCGCCATATTCGGAATTCAACAGGCGATAGACCGACAGCACCTCAGTGCCATAGGTGGTCGCGATGAACGACTCGACGGACGCGTTTGCGTAGATCTGAAAATCCCAATCTGGGTTTTGCGCGATCGCCTCGTCCCGCCCCGTGCCGAGCACGTCGGGCAACTTGCCGGAAAGATAGATTTGATGGACGATCCGGGGAATCACATTGCCCATCGGCACCATAGGCAGAGCCTTAGCCCAATATTTTTCGCGCCGACGTCGCCGCGCAACATGGATCGCACCGAGAAACGGGATGTCGGACAGCAGCATGCCCCCATATTGCATATACCCTATCAGCGGGCAACGCACATGGCGATTGGCCAACATAGACTGAAAGATATGGTGGGCGATGACGGGCTCGAACCGCCGACATTCTCGGTGTAAACGAGACGCTCTACCAACTGAGCTAATCGCCCCCGCTCGCGCGAGACGCCACGACAGTGCCGGTCAGCACGTCTTGGGCGCTCGCGGAATAGTCCGGTTCCCGTTTTACGTAAACCCCCCATGCGCCGCTTCCAGCGCATAGTGTGTCGTGCCGACGGTCATCGGATCAGGCGATCCCGGTTCCCGCATGGCGCACCGCGTCGACATAGGATCGCATGCCCGCGCTGGCCCGGGCGGAAAGGGCCATGAACGCACGCCGGCGGTCGAACGGGTCGGGGCGGCGCTCGAACAGCCCCGCCTCGGTCATCCGCGCTATCCAGCGCAGCGCGGTGGTCGGCGCGACCGCAGCAGCGATGCACAGGCTCGACACCGAGACCTGGACCCGTTCCAGCTCCGCGGCGAACAGGTCGAGCAGCATGTCCCACGCCGGATCCTCGAACAGCCCCGGGCCGAACACCTGATCGCGCAACCGCCGGGCACGGATCGCATCGCGTATCTCGCGCACACGGATCTCCGTTCGGGCGGGTGTGCTGACGGCGCGATAGCTCAACCCCGGTTCCCCCACACCGCGAACGCCGATATCATCGTCACCGCGGATCAGGCGCGTCAGTGCCTCGGCGATACGCGCGATTTCCTCGTTCAGCCGCATCAGGCGTGCGGTTTCGTTCGTCGCCCCGACATCGTGCAGCCGCGGCAATGCCTGGTAAAGCGCGACCGAAAGCGCCGCGATCCGGTCGCCAATCGATGCGGTGCACAACAAGTCGACCGGAGCCGTTCCGAGCGTCGCGCTGACCAGATCGATCTGCGCCGGCTCGAGCGCGATGACCAACCGGGTTCCGCCACCCGCAGCAAAGGCCGCAAGACGCGGGAGAATCTGTTCCAGCAGCTCGTCCGCCACGCCCTGCGTCTCGGCCAGCACGACACTGACCAACCCCTGTTGCTCGAGCCGCAACCGCGCATCGGTCCACGCCACCTCGCCGAGCCAACGAGCGCCGGTCGCCATTGCGGCGGCGCGGCCGTCGGCACCGGTCGGCGCGTCCGCGATCAACAGGATCGACGCGTCGTTCCCGCGCGGTTGAGCGGCACCTTGAAGGGCAGAAGCGTCGAGTGCGGTTAGCGCCTGCATCATCCCCGCTCCCCCCAGATGCGGTATTGGTCAGCCGATTATCTGTAAATTACGCATTATCGAGCTGTCCGACAGGATTAATTGCACCATTTCGGTGACGTTCCAAGTCGGTTTGTGACGAGATGCCGACGCTTTCCACCATTCTGGTGATATGCGCGCCATCTTTGGAACAGGATTTTACCAGTATTGCTGGCCGCGACCTTGCATCATCGGCGGGATATCGATCAGTCGAGCGACTTGACGATTTCCTCGACCATCTTCTTGGCGTCGCCCAACAGCATCATGGTGTTGTCCATGTAGAACACATCATTGTCGACGCCGGCATAGCCGACCCCGCCCATCGACCGCTTGATGAACAAAACGGTCTTGGCCTTTTCGACGTCAAGCACCGGCATTCCGTAGATCGGCGAGGTCTTGTCGGTCTTGGCCGCCGGGTTGGTCACGTCGTTCGCGCCGATGACGAAGGCGATATCGGTCTGCGAGAATTCGCTGTTGATGTCCTCCAGCTCGAACACGTCGTCATACGGCACATTGGCTTCCGCGAGCAGCACGTTCATGTGCCCGGGCATGCGGCCTGCGACCGGATGGATCGCATATTTCACGCGGACGCCATGTTCCTTGAGCTTGTCGCCCATCTCGCGCAGCGCGTGCTGCGCCTGGCTGACCGCCATGCCGTAGCCGGGGACGATGATGACTTGCTCCGCCTGCCCGAGCAGGAACGCCGCATCGTCGGCCGAGCCACGCTTCCACGGGCGCTGTTCCTTCGCCTCGCCACCAGCCGCCGCGCTGTCGCCGCCGAAGCCGCCCGCGATGACGCTGATGAAGCTGCGGTTCATCGCCTTGCACATGATATAGCTGAGGATCGCGCCCGACGAACCGACCAGCGCACCGGTGATGATCATCGCGCTGTTGTGGAGCGTGAACCCCATCGCCGCCGCCGCCCAGCCCGAATAGCTGTTGAGCATCGACA
>CAZNQA010000014.1:13770-47051 GCA_964575105.1 uncultured Stakelama sp. | reverse complement strand
CCCTACAAACTCGCGTTGATCGCGATCGGTGCGGCCTGTTCGGTACTCCACAACAGGCCGCCCGCGCCATAAGCGGTCGCGGTCGCGCCGGTCTTGCGTTGTGCTTCCTGCGCGATCGCCGCGAGCAGTTCGTCCGACAGCGCAATCTGCCGCTCGAGCACCGCGGCATTGGCGCGCGCCGCCTCCATCAACGTTTCGGATGCCGTCGCCAGCGCCGCGCGGTCGGCGGGATCGAGCCGATCCTGCCATCCGGGTACTTCGCGTTCATATTGCGCCAGCCGCGTCTCGAGCTGTGCGACGACGCGGCCCTTGGCGGTGGCGAGCTCGCCGATCCGGCGATAGCCGCCGGGCTGGGCGAGCAGCTCGCTCTCCTCGCCGATCAGGAGCGTGAGTGACTGGACGAGATCGAGGAGGTCAGCGGGCATCGGGGGTTCCTTGCTGAAGCCGCAAAATCTGGTCGAGGACGCTCGGCGCGAGCCCCAGCCCGCCGCGCGCGGCCATCGCGGTGCCGAGCTTCTCCGCGAGAACGCCGCGGAACACCTCCTCGCCGTTGCCGCCCGAGAACGCGCCGGTATCGACGCTTTCCAGCATCAGCTGGGTCATCTGGCCGAGGAACACCGCCTCGAACGATTCCGCGGTCGCGCGGTCCTTCGGCATGGCGGCGGGGGCGGGTGGAACGCCGTCGACGGCGCGGAGCGGGCCCATCATTGCACCTGGATATCGGCCTGGAGCGCACCCGCGCTCTTCACCGCCTGGAGGATCGTGATCAGGTCGCGCGGGCTGACACCGAGCGTGTTGAGCCCGGATACGAGCGCGGCGAGCGTCGGCTCCCCGCCCACCAGTCCGAGCGAAGCGTTGTTGCCGTCGTTGACGGTGATCGCGGTGCGCGGGACGGTCGTCGTCTGGCCGTTCGACAAGGGCGCGGGTTGCGACACGACCGGGCTTTCGGTGACGCTGATCGTCAGCCCGCCTTGCGCGATCGCGACCGGGCTGATCCGCACGTCCGCACCCATCACGACCGTTCCCGACGCCTCGTTGATGACGACGCGCGCGGGCTGATCGACCTTGACCGGCAAATTTTCGATTGCGCCGACGAGATCGACCATTGATCCGCCGAAGCCGCCCCCCGAATGGAGTTCGACCGTGGCGGGGTCGAGCACCGTCGCAGTGCCCGCGAAACGGCCGTTGACCGCCGCGGCGATCGTATTGGCGGTGGTGAAATCGGGGTTCTTGAGCGCGAGCTTGAGCGTCGTCGCGGAGCGGAGCGCATAGGGCACTTCGCGCTCGATGATAGCGCCATCGGCGATCCGCGCGGAGGTGGCGACGCCGCGGCTGACGCTCGCGCCCGCGCCCTGCGCCTTGAAGCCGGACACCGCGAGCGGCCCCTGCGCGACCGCGTAGATCTCGCCGTCGAGTGCGCGCAGCGACGAGACGATCAGCGTGCCGCCCTGCAGGCTGGTCGCATCGCCGATCGCGGAGACGGTCACGTCGATCCGCGAGCCAGCACGCGCGAACGGCGGCATCGTCGCGGTGATCGAGACCGCCGCGACGTTCTGCGTCTTGAGCGGGGAGCCGCGGACGTTGACTCCCATCCGCTCGAGCATTGCCTGGAGCGATTCCTCGGTGAAGGGCGCGTTGCGGGTGCGGTCCCCGGTGCCCGCGAGGCCGACGACGATGCCGTAACCGACCAGCTGGTTCGGGCGGACGTTCTCGACGTCGACGACATCCTTGATCCGCCCGTTGGCGAACGCCGCCTGGGTCGCCAGCAGCAGGACGAGCGTGGCGAGCAACTGGATCAGCCCTTTGGCGTGGAGTGTCGCGACGCTGCGCATATTTCCCTTCCCCCCGGCCACCGGAGACCGTTCGCTTCTCTTATAGGAAGACAGAGCGGCGACGGTTCGCCGGGGAGAGCAGGTTTTGCGGGTCGAAGGGGTTTCGGTGCCGGTCCAGGCGTTGCTCGCGGCGCTGCCGCGCGCGACCGCAGGGTTCCGCGCGACCGACACCGCGCCCGCCGCGACCGAGGTGCCTGCGCCGCCGCGCACGTTGCAGGCGGCGACCTCGGTCCAGATGCTCGTCGCGCTCGCGGCGACCGAACCGCCGCGCGAGCGCCGCCGCCGCGTGGTGGCGGCGGTCGATCATGGACTCGGCCTGCTCGAACGGTTTCACGCCGCCTCCGTCGCGGGCACCGTCCTGCCCGCAATGCTTGCGGAGATGGCAGACTGGGCAGAGCGGTTCGTTCCGCCCGACGACCCGCAAGCCGCGGATATCGCGCGCGAGGTCGAACTGCGCGTGCGCGTCGAACTCGCGCGCCACGAACGCCACCTGTAACGTTACTCCCGTTGACGACCTGCACTACGAACCATATACGGTTCGTATGGTCTGGTTCAACAAGGCGGTGATATGGGTATCGTGAAAATCGATGATTCCCTCCACGAGGATGCGCGGCTCGCCGCGGGCGTGATGTGTCGCTCGATCAACGCGCAGGCCGAATTCTGGATGAAGATCGGGATGCTCGCGGAAGCGCACCCGACGCTGTCGTTCAACGACATCGTCATCGCGCAACTGGCGTCCGCACGGGTCCATCTGCCCGAGACCGCCGCGCCGCGCGCCGGCGTTTGAAATGATCAAGACCGCAGACGAAATTGCGCTCCTGCGCGTCTCGGGGAAGTTGCTCGCGTCAGTCTTCGAGATGCTCGACGGGCAGGATCTGGTCGGCCGGACGACGTTGCAGGTCAACGATCTGGTCGAGCGGTTCATCACCGAGGATCTCGCCGCGCGCCCCGCGAGCAAGGGGCAATACGGTTTCCAATATGTCCTCAACTGCTCGATCAACCAGGTCGTCTGCCACGGCGTTCCCAGCACGGACGCAGTGATCGCGGAGGGCGACATCATCAACCTCGACATCACGCTCGAGAAGAACGGCTTCATCGCGGATTCGAGCAAGACCTATATCGTCGGTGCCGCATCCCCGGCCGCGCGGCGGCTGGTGCGCGTGACGCAGGAGGCGATGTGGAAGGGGATCGGCGCGGTGCGGCCCGGCGCGCATCTTGGCGACATCGGCTTCGCGATCGAACGCCATGCCAGGCAGAACGGCTATTCGGTCGTGCGCGACTATGCCGGGCACGGGATCGGCCGCGAGATGCACGAGGAACCGACCGTCCTCCACTTCGGCCGCGCCGGGACCGGGATGCTGCTGCGCGAGGGTATGGTCTTTACGGTCGAGCCGATGCTCAATCAGGGCACCCGCAAGGTTTCGACCGAGGAGGATGGCTGGACCGTCGTCACCGACGATGGCAAATTGTCCGCGCAATTTGAACATACCGTCGCGGTGACGGCGACCGGGGTCGAAGTGTTGACGCTGCGGCGGGACGAAGTGTCGGGCGGGCGGCGCTAACGCTTTCCTGCGGCGCTTCCCCGGCGAAGGCCGGGGAAGGCGTAGTTTCGGGACGCCCCCTCCCTCAGAACTCGTCCCAATCGTCCTTGTCGCGCACGAGGGCGGGGATCGCCGCGGCGGGGAGCGGCTTGACCGGTGCGAGATAGGCAGGGGTCGCCTTGGCGGTGCCGTCTGTTTTTGGGGCTGGTTTCGGGGCAAGTTTCTGGGCGGGCTTGGCGGTCGGCTTGGCGACCGCCTTCTCTACCGGGGCCACTGGCTGCCCGATCGTGAAGATCGCCGCTTTCTGCGTCAGCGTCCCGACCTCGCCATTGAGGTTGCGTGCGGCCGCCGAGGCTTCCTCGACCATCGCCGCATTCTTCTGCGTGCCTTCGTCCATGTCGTGGATCGCGGTGGCGATCTGCTGGATCGCGGCGGCCTGCGCGGCATTGTCGACCGACATCGACGCGAGCAGCTCGTGCACCACGCCGACATCGTCCGAAATCGCGAGCAGCGCGCGATCGACCTTGTGGACCGCGTCGACCGCGAGGACGACGTCGTTCTGCGTCGTGGTCAATTGCTCGCGTGCGCGCTTCGCCTCTTCTTCGGACCGCATCGCGAGCTGCCCGACGAGATCCGCGACGACCGCGAAGCCACGCCCGGATTCGCCCGCGCGCCCGGCCTCGACCGCGGCGTTCATCGCGAGGACGCGGGTCTGGAACGCGATCTTGTCGAGCCCCTCGATCACGCTGTCGATCCCCTTGGCGCTGTCCGACACGCGGTGCATCGCCTGGACGGCCTCGCCTGCGGTGCCGCGACCGGTGCCGACCGTCGCGATCGCCTGATCCGCGCGTTCGACCGTGCGGTGCGCATTGTCCGCGCCGGTGCGCAGCCGGTCGTTGATCTGCGTCACAGCGGCGGACGTCTGCTCGAGCGAGGCGGCGCTCGCCTCGGTCCGGCGTGCAAGGTCGTCGGAGGCCTGTTCGATTTCGCTCGATCCGGTGCGGATCGTCCGCGCGCTCTCGGACACCGCGCCGATCAGGTCGCGCAGGCTGGCAAGCGCGGCGTTGTAATGCGTCCGCAACCCCGCATAGCTCGGCGGGAAGTCCCGCGTGATCGGCTGGGTCAGGTCGCCCTTGGCCATCCGCTCGAGATGGCTCGAGACCGTCTCGATCACCATCGCCTGATCCGCGTCGGCGACCGTCTTGGCGTCGGCCTGTCGTGCCTGTTCGACCGCATTGTCGCGGAACACCAGCAACGCCTGCGCCATCGCGCCGATTTCGTCGCGCCGTTCGGTGCCGCCGACGTCGATCGCGCTGGTCCCGCTGGCCAGCGTGCGCATGCCCTTCTCGAGCGCGCCGAGCGGTCCGGTGATCGTCCGCCGCGTCACCAGGATGCTCATGCCCACCGCGCCGATCACGCCGATCACGCCGATCAGGACGAGGCTGCGCTGCGTGGCGGTCGCGTCCGCGGCCAGAGCACGCGCGGTGGCGCTGGACGCGGTTTCGCGGATGGTGATCAGCGTGGCCAGATCCTGCCTGAACCGCGCGGTCAGCCGGTCGGCTTCGGTCAGCGCGCGGCGTGCGGCGTCATTGTCGTTGCGAAGACCATGCGCGATCGCCCGCGCGACACTGGCGTCGAGGCGGGCCAGTTGCGCGTCCAGTGCGCGGATCGATGCGGCGGCGGCGGGCTCGGCCTGCGCCACCGTGCCGAGCAGCGCATGCGCACTGGCGACATCGCGGCGCTCCTGCGTCGCGGCGTCACGCGCTTCGGTGCTCTTACCGTCATAGGCCATCGTCTTGTAGCCCGCATAGACCAGCGAGCCCGCAAGATCGCTGACCCCGGCAAGCCGCGTATTGTCGGGAAGGGTGGTGTTGGACAACGCCGTATAACCCGCGCTGACGGTACCCAGCCGGCTCGCGCCATTGAAGACGACGAACAAGGTCACGATCCCGAGAGACAGGATCAGCACCGCGATCTTGATCGCGATCTTGAGGTTGGTGAAGAAGGTCATCGTTGCCCCTTTGCGTGCAGAACTCCACCGCGCAGGCTTGGCGGCGATGGAACGATCCCGGATATTATAGAGTGGTGGCGGTGCGCGCGTTGGCGTGCCCGGCGACAATTCGCTCAGCGCAGGTAATCGACGAGGCTGAGTCCGCTCAACTGGCTGAATACCGAATAGCTTGCCTGAAGCATCGTCTTCTGTTGCGACAGGTCAATCGCGATCTGGCCGAGATCGGCGTCCTCCTGGTCGCTGATGATCCCCTTGAACAGCGTCGCGCGGTCCTCTGCGCGGGTCGTGAGCGTTTCGGCCCGCGCCTGGCGGTGACCGTTTTCGGCGTTGAGCGCCCGCACCCCGGTCATCGCGCCGTCGAGCGCGGCCCCGGCCTCCTTCAGCGCGGTGTGTTGCGTCGCCGTGAGCGCGCCGGTGAACGGCCCGGCGTCTGCCAGCGTCCGGAACACCTGCGCGAGCGCGCCGCCGAGATCGCTTGCCGAAATACCGTACACCATGTCGAGATTGTCGCCGACCCGCGCGCTGGTGCGAACGTCGCCATTGGTGAAATCCGCGCCTGGATCGGCGGACAGGTCCCGCAGCGTCGCGGGGGTGTACGGCTTCCCGCTCTGCCCGCCGCCGAAAAGCGGGACGCCGCCTTCCTCGGTGTTGAGCAGCGCGGAGAATTGCGCGAACGCACTTTCGATCGTGTCCTGCAATCCCGCGGTCTCGCCCGTCCCCTGCGCGGTGAGCAGGCTTTGCTGGAGGTCGGTGCCGAGCGTGTCGATCCCGGTGATCGCCGTGTCATAGAGCGATAATGTGGTGCCGAGCTGTTTCGCGACGTTCGATTGCGCCTCGGCGCGCGCGAGCATCGAATGCGTCGTCAGCGTCCGTACCGCATCGGTGCCGAGCGCGGCGAGATCGTTCGCCTTCTTGCCCGACGCAAGCTGCGCCTGCGTCGCGGCGAGCCGCGCCTGGTTGCGCTGGATCGCGTCGGCGGTGAGGCGTTGCTGGGGAATGGTGGCGATGCGGGTCATGCGGTTACCTTTCAGCGGACCATGTCGAGCAGCGTGTCGTACATCGCGGTGACGGTGCTGATGACGCGCGCAGCGGCGGAATAACTGTTCTGCAGCACGACCATCTGCGACAGTTCCTCGTCGATGTTGACGCCCGAGAAGCTGTCGCGCCGATTGACCGCATCGTCGCGCCGCGCGGTCGCCTCGGTCAGCCGTGCGGTGGCGAGTGCGGCGCTGCTGCCCGCCCCGCCGAGCACGTGCGCGGCGAGGTGCTCGACCGAAACCGTGCCGGCGACCCCGAGGTCGAGCAGCTTGCCGTGCGCATCGGCATAGCCCGCCGCACCGGTGCGATCGGTGGTGCCAAGCGCGATTCCGCCCGGTGCCGCGCGCGTATCGAGCAGCGCGAGCGGCAGGCGACCCGAGTTGCCCTGGATATCGGGACGGATCTCGCCCGACTGGAGCACGCTGGCGCCTCCGGTGAGCCCCGCGATCATGGTAAAGCTGCGCCCGGTCCCGGCGCGATCGGTCGAATCGCCGGGAATGCTGAGCGTTGCGCCCGCGACATTGGGGTTGGCGGTGAACCGCATCCGCCCCGTCGCATCGAGCGCGACCTGACCGAACTGCCCGAGCGGACTGGCGTTGAGGCTGGAGAGGAGATCGCCGAACGTGCCGCCCGCTACCGGCGCCAGCGTATGCTGCGCGAGCAGCCGGCCAGCCCCGTCGCGCAGCATGAGTTGCGCGGTGCCGCCCGCGGCAAACCCGTGCGGGTCGCTTGCGGCGAACCCGCTCGGGATCGTCAGCCCGTCCGACCGGATCAGGTCGTTCATCCCGAATACCTGCGACAGCCCGACCCCCGCGCGCTGCGCCGGGGTCGCTGGGTCCTGCCCGATCGCGACCCCGGTGCCCGGCGTGGTCGCCGACAGGGTCAGCCGCCCGCCCGCAAAGCTCGCGCTCGCCTTGCCGCCGAGCCCGGCGTTGATCGCGGTGACCATGTCCCCGACGGTCGCGGTCGGCCCCATCGCGTCGAAATCGAGCGTGGTGGACGCGATCAGCTTGCCTGCGGTGTCGGTCACCGCGACGGTTGCCTTGCCGGTGAAGCCGATTCGGTCCCCTGCCGCCAGCGGCGTGACCGCGCCGACCAGTTGCGCGGGCGGCGGCATCGCGGTCGCGGCGTTCGAGGCGGCGTTGAGCGATTGCGCGAGGCCGGTGAACAGGCTCCCGAGCTGATCGCGAAACCCCGGAATCGTCCGGTCGCGCAGGTCGAGCAGCGCGCCGAGCTTGCCGCCGACCGCGGCATTGTCGACCCGGTCGCCGGTCGCGACGCCGGGAAGCCCGGCGGAATCGGCGAAGCGGATGTCGATCCCGGGATAGGCCGGTTGCGCCGCGCCCGCCGCGCCATTGCCCGCGTTCGGGTAGGACAGCAGTCGCAGTCGCTGGTCGAGCAACGGTGCGCCGCTTGCGGTCTCGATCGTGACCCGGCCATCGGGCTGGTCGCGGATGGTCACGCCGATCAGCCCGCTCAGATCCTGGAGCGCAAGCATCCGCTGGTCTGACAGTCCCGACGAACTCCGCCCCAACCCGTCGAGCCGCGACACCGCGTCGTTGAGCGTGCTGATCTGCGTCAGCAGCGCATTGGCGCGCGACACCGTGTCGCCGATCTCGGCGTCGGCATCGGCGGACAGCGACGCCGCATCGCGGTCGACCTGTTGCAGCGAGCTGATCGCATCGCTGGTCCGCGCAACGAACGCGTCGGCATTCTGCGGGACCGCGAGCGACCCGGTCAGCGTTACCCCCGCGCTGGCGATCGCGTCGAGTTGCGCGGTGAGGCTCGATTCCGTCCCCGGCGCGCCGAGCGTCGCCTGGAGCCGGTCGAGATACCCCGCGGTCGTTTCCGCCGCGCCGACGTCGCCCGCACGGCGATAGCTCGCCGCCTCGAGGAACCGGTCCGCGACGCGCGTCGCCTCGCCGACGACGACCCCGCTCACCCGCCCGCCAACGACGTTGGTCGAGACGGTCAGCCGTTCGCGCGCATAGCCGGCGGTGCCGACGTTCGCGATGTTGGTCGATACGACTCGCAACCCCGCCTGCGCGGCGTTGAGCCCCGACATCGCGGAGCCGAGGATATCACTGAGCGCCATATCGCCTGCCCTTTCGTCGCGCGCCGCTGACCTTCGAGTCGCTTTGTTCGCGTTCGGTTTCGCCCGCGGGGGGCGATTTTTGCCGAGATCCGTGTCGGAAGGGTGTCGCCGTCTTCCTCCCCGCGGGAAGGAGGCGGTGAATCAACCCCATTCCGGTTGATTGCTTACATCACCGCTTCAGGTTGCTGACTTCCTGCAACATGTCGTCGACCGTCGTGATGATCTTGGACGACGCGCTATACGCGCGCTGGAACCGGATCATGTTGCTGAACTCTTGTGCGAGATCGACCGTCGACGCCTCGAGCGTGCTCGCGCGGATCGTCCCCGCGCCGAGTGCGCCGGGCTTGTTGATCGCGTAATTGCCCGACGCGTCGGACATCAGGAACGCGTTGCCCGACATGCGCGTCAGCCCGTCGGCATTGGGGAAGGTCGCGACCGGGAGCTGGAACACTTTCCGCGCGATGCCATTCTCGAACACCGCACTGACGGTGCCGCTGTCCGACACCTGGACCGAGGCAATGTTGCCGAGCATCCCGCCGTTGACGCTCGAGGTGATCAGTGCGGATTCCGAACCGAACTGGGTCAGCCCGCTCAGGCTCCCGTTGCCGCCGATCCCAAGCGTGATCGGATCGGACGCTGCACCGTTGGTCCAGCCGGGCGTCAGTGGCCCGAACATCTCGGAGGTGTAAACCGCGGGATCGTTGATGATGCTGCCATCGGGGTTGAAGCGGATTTCGCCGCTCGCCAGCACCCCGCCGGTCGCGGTGACTTCGGCGGGGTCGGCATAGATCTCGCCGTGCCACGCGTTGGGGCCGGTCTTGACGAACCCCATCGTCACGCGGTGCGTGCCGCCCTGCGCGTCATAGACGTCGATCGCGCGGGTGAATTGCGGGGCAAGCCTGCCGCTTGCGATATCGCCGCGCGTGACCGGGCCGGCGACCGCGGTGGCGCTCGACTGGAGGTTGGCGCGCAGCTCGACGCTGTTGGTCGCCATCGCGGTGCCGGTGAGATCGTTGAGCCGGATCGGTTCGAGCGCGGCGACATTGCCGGTATTGTTGAACGCGCCGCTGTTGTCGAGCCGCCAGCCCTGCAGATAGAACCCTGCGGTGTTGCGCAGGAAACCCGCGGTATCGGGCTTGAACGACCCCGCGCGCGTAAAGGCGACCGTGTCGCTCGCCCCCAGCCCGGTGCGCGTGACGAAGAAGCCGCCGCCCTCGATCCCGAGATCAGTCGTGTTGCTCGACGCCTGGAGCAGCCCCTGCTTCGAGATCAGCGCCTGCGGTCGCGCCGACACGCCGCCCGCCGAATAGGTGGTGCGCGAGCGGCCATCGGTGACCAGCGTGCTGAACTGCGTATCGGTGCCCTTGTAGCCGATCGTGTTGATGTTGGTGATGTTGTCGGCAACCGCGGCCATTGCGGCGGACTCGGCGCCGAGGCCCGAAACGCCAGCGTATAAAGCGGAATAAAGGCTCAACCGGGGTCTCCCACGTCACAGGTGCCAGGCCCGCGCCAGGCATATCGCCTGCATCATAGGAAGCCGCCGCATCTGCCGGGCGCGGCCCGGACCAAAAGGTGAGCGCCGGTGTCTAATCCTGCCGCATGCGCCCGGAGGAACCTGCGCCCGGCTATAAAACGCGAACATCACAGAAGGGATCGCGCGATGGGCCGCTATGCTCTGGACGACGGCGAGACGTTGATCGTCAACGGCGCCACGCTGCGTGCGCCATTCGCCTGCGACCTGCTGGTCGACCCGGGCGCGACCGTGCTGCGCGGAGACGATCTGATGACGCCCGAACAGGCGATCACCCCCGCACGGCGGTTGTATGTCGCGTGTCTCGCCGCTTACTGCGGCCGCGACGTCGTGGCGCAGCATAATCTGATCATCGCCGAGCTGCAGGTCGTGCTCGCCGGGCAGACCGACGATGCGGCGCGCGCGGTCAGCGTACGCTTTGCCAATGCGGTCGCGGCGTGTGACTATGTGCGCGGTCTCGCCGAATGCCGGACGCTGATCGCGCAGGAAGACGGGCCGCGCGCCGCGATGCTCGCGGCCTGACGCACGGTGCAGTCGCTCGCCTCCGCCACTCGCGCGCTTGCCGCCGCGTCGCCCGACCAGCGGTATGGCCGGGTCGTTTCGGTGCAGGGCGCGCTGATCGAGATCGACGGGCTCGCCGGCGCGGCACAGATCGGGTCGCGGATCGCGCTCGACACCAGTGCCGGCCGGATCGCCGCCGAAGTCACCGGAATCCAGTCGGGTCGCGCGCAATGCCTGCCGTTCCGCGATCCGCACGGGCTGATGTCCGGCACGCGCGCGTGGCTCGAGGACGGGGCGTTCGCGGTGCGGCCGTCGGCGCAGTGGCTCGGGCGGATGATCGACGGGCTCGGCCGCCCGATCGACGGGCTCGGCGCGCTTCCCGGCGGGGGCGATCCGCAACCGATCAAGGCATCCCCGCCCCCCGCTGCGGTGCGCGCGCGGGTCGGCGCGCGGATCGAGACGGGAGTGCGCGCGCTCGACCTGTTCGTGCCCTTGTGCAGCGGGCAGCGGCTCGGGCTGTTCGCGGGGTCGGGGGTCGGCAAGTCGGTGCTGCTTTCGATGCTCGCGCGCTGGACCGCGTGCGATGTCGCGGTGATCGGGCTGATCGGCGAGCGCGGGCGCGAGGTACAGGAATTCGTCACCGACGATCTCGGGCCAGAGGGGCTTGCACGCAGCGTCGTCGTCGTCGCGACCTCGGACGAACCCGCGCTGATGCGACGGCAGGCGGCGTGGACCACGCTCGCGATCGCCGAGCATTTCCGCGACAAGGGGCTCAACGTGCTGTGCCTGATGGATTCGGTCACGCGCTTCGCGATGGCGCAGCGCGAGATCGGGCTCGCCAATGGCGAACCCCCCGCGACGCGCGGCTATACCCCGACCGTCTTCGCCGAACTGCCGCGGCTGCTGGAACGCGCCGGGCCGGGGTTGCCGGGGCAGGGAACGATTACCGGCGTCTTCACCGTGCTGGTCGACGGCGACGATCACAACGAACCCGTCGCGGATGCGGTGCGCGGAATCCTCGACGGGCACGTCGTCATCACCCGCAAGATCGCCGAGCGCGGGCGCTATCCTGCGATCGACCTGCTCAAGTCGGTCTCGCGCACGCTGCCGCACTGCCTGTCGGACGAGCATAACGGCATTCGCCTCGCCGCGCGGCAGGTGCTCGCGCTGCATGGCGACATGGAGGAGATCGTCCGGCTCGGTGCCTATACCGCGGGGGCGAACCCCAAGGTCGATCGCGCGATCCGGATCGCGCCACAGATCGAGACGCTGCTGACGCAGACCCGGCAGGATCGCGGCGATGCCGCAGACGCTTTCGCCGCAATGGCACAGTTGATGGAGAGCACCGATGCAGACTCCCTATGACGCAGCCTTGCGCGCGCTCGACCGCGAGATGGATGCGCTGACCCAGTTGATCGCCGCTTCCGCATCGCGGCTCGAGGAAGCGCGCGCGCTCCACCATGCGCTGGTCGAGAAGATCGCGGCGGAAACCCGGCTTGCCGCCGACGACCGGCTGCTGATCGCGGATCCGTACCTCGCCCGCGCGCGCGGCGACCGCGCGGCGCGTGCCGCCGAAGCCGATGCCGCGGCGATAGAACTCGATCGGCTGCGTCAGCGCGCAGCGCGGCAATATGCGACGATCCGCGCGGTCGAGACCGTTGCCGACCAGTTCCGCACCGAAGCGCAGCGGAGCGAAGACCGGCAGCAGCAGGCGCTGGTCGACGACATGACCGCGGTCCGCTTCGTCCGGTTGCGCAGGTCCACGCGAAGTACGCCGCAATGATCCCGTCGCTTGACGCCGCGCGGCTCACCCCGACGCAGCGCGCCAACCTGATCGAAGCCGCCGCGCATGCGCAGGTGTCGGACCATCTGTGGCAGGCGGCGCTTGGGGCGAGTCCGTCGACCGCCGATTCCGTGCCGCCCGAATCCGCCGCGAACACCCCCGACCGGCTCGACCTCACGCAATTGCTCGCGCTGTTCGACGCACGGCGAGGGGGTGCCGCGCGACCGTCGCCGCTGGAGGCACTGGACGCGCTGGCGTCCGATCCCGCGACCTGTCCGCCTGGGGGCGACGCGACGACTCGTGCGCTCGGGCCGAACGCGGTCCATGCCGCGACGTTGCAGGCGGCGGCCGACCGCTCGGGCATTCCCGGTTCGGCGCTCGCCGCGATCGTTCAGGCGGAGGCGGCGAAGGATTCGGGCGGGCGGTGGAATTGCTACTCGCGTAACCCGCGATCGAGCGCGGCGGGGCTCGGGCAATTTCTCGGCGGGACGTGGCAATCGCTCGCGGAAAAACCCGGATCGTGGCTCAACGGCGTCGCACAGGCGCGCGGCTGGCTCGACTCGTCAGGGCGTGTCCGTGCCGAGTCGAAGGCGGCGGTGCTCGCGCTCCGCTACGATCCGACCGCCGCGATCCAGACGATCGCGGATTATGCGCGGAGCAACCTCGACACGTTGCGCCGCGCGGGCGTCGCGGTCGGCACCGATCCCGCTGCGGTCGCCCGCTCGGCCTATCTCGGGCATCACCTCGGCCCCGGCGACATGGTGCGTTTCTTCAAGGGCGGGCTCGACGACGGGCGTGCACGCACGTTGCTCGCCGCGCAAATCGGTCACAGCGGGGCAGGGCGCGCCATTGCGGCAAGCGGCGACGCCCGCGCCGCGCACCGTGCGTGGCTGACTGCCTATGTTGCCCGAAACGTCCAGCCTCAGCGCTTCGCCTGATCGTTAACCCACCGCGGAATCCTGGTCATCCTATAGGATGGATACCCTCCCGTTAACCATCAGAACAGCTGCAATTCCATGTATATACCAGTGACCGATGCCAGGTTCATCGGGAAAGTACGTATAGGAGGTTTATGATCCCGTTAGAGCCGCGATCGGCATGGTCGCTGCAACGGGAACAGCAACGGTGCCGCTCCCGATCGTCCTTTGGGGGATCACATGTCCAAGACCACCATCGCGCTGGAAGCCGCCGTCGCCGACGTCATCGCCAACCGCCCGGCTGCCGGTGCGACCCCGACGATGCGGCAGCGCATCCTCGCCGACCGTGCGTTCGCGGCGGTGCTCAAGATCATCGCGCCGCGCATCCGCCACTTCATCCGCCAATATGGGCTGACCGCGCATTGGGACGATGCCGAGCAGTGCTGCGCGATCGGCGTCCACCGCGCGATCGAGGCGTATGACCCCGCGCGCGCGCAGTTCACCACCTTCGTCAACTGGCAGTTGCGTGGCGAATTGCAGAGCCTGCGCTTCCGCCTGATGACCGACCAGCGCCAGTCCGCGCGAAAGGTCGAGGCGACCACCGTCTCGCTTCATGCCGCCACGCTCGGTCCCGATGGCGAGGCGACCTCGCTCGAGGCAATGATCGAGGACGAGGCCGCGCTCGACCGGACCGAGGCCGGGGTCGACGGGATGATGGCGGACGACCTGCGCACCGCGCTGCTCGACGCCTATGTCGCGCACTTGCGGCAGGTCGGGGTCGACCAGCTCAAGCGCAAGGCGCGGGGCGTCCGTTCGGTCCATGTCGACGAGCCGTCGCTCCCGCGTTTCCGTGCAAAGCCGTCGACCCCCGATCCGGCGGACCTTGCCGACCTCGAGGCGCGCATCGCGACGCAGCGTGCGATGGTCGAGCGCCGGCTGCGCGACGATGCGCCGGGCGGCGAGGACAGCGAGACCTGCCCGATCGAACGCGAACGCATGCGGCAGGTCGCCAAGCGCGCCGCCCGCGTCGTCGCCGAGATCGCGACCAGCGACCCGCGCTTCGCTGGGTTCGCCGACCGGCGCAAGCCGCAGCCGCGGCGGCGCAAGACCGATCACGGCGCGGCCGAGACGTCGATTCTCCCCGATGCGCGCGCGCCGCACAACGCGCTGGCCCGCGTGATCGTGCTCGATCCCGCCGCGGTCGAGGCGATCGAGGCGCGCGATGCGATCGGGGTGTCGCCCGATCCGCTGCGCGGTCCGAAGCGGGCGCATGGCTTCGTCGCGCTCAGCAGCGATCGGCTGCAGTGATGGCAACTGTTCTGCCCCCCCGAACCGCCGTTCCCGGTCGCGACGATCCGGGTGCATCCCTGTGCGAGACGGTGCCGTATCGCGACACGCTGCTCGATACGGTTGCCGCGAATTTCAGCCATGCGATCCAGGCGTTGCTCGATGCCCCCGATGGCCCGGATGCCGTGAGCAGCCCGCTGCTGATCGCCGCCGCACACGATTCCGCGCATCGTGGCGTCCATCTGCGCTGCTGGGACCGGCAGCTTCGCGAAAGCGACCTGCTGCTCGACCCGAACCGTCGTCGCGATCGCGAGATCGCCCGGCATGCCACGATGCTGCTGGATATAGTGCGCAATCGCTGGCCCGTCGCGGCGCGTCCCGGGCGGATCGGCATCGTCGGTGACGGTACCGGCGTGGCGCTTGCGCCGGAAGATCCCTGGCCGCTGGCCGAGGGATGGATCGACCGCCGGCTCGCCAATCCGCGCGGACTGGTCGCGCTCAAGCGCTTTTCGCCCGATGGCGGGCTCGCCATGCTGCGCATGCCCCGCCGCAGTCGCGGTTCCGCCCATTGACTGGCTAATCGTAGATTTACCGGTCCTGCCCCGCCGCCTATGGTCTCGATGGGGTATGCGCGACAACGTGGCATAAGAGCGAGGTGGTTCAGTTTGGCAGACGCAGCGATCACGTCTGGCGCGCGGCGTGCCTCGCCGGTTGATCCGTTCCGCGCGATCGTCTTTCCCAATCGCGTCCGCGAATGGCGACAGCGTGCCGGATTTGCCCGGCTGTTGCCTTTTGCCGCGCGGATCGCGGACATTCCCTATATCCGCCTGTCCAAGATCGAGCGTGGCGAGGTCGTGCCGCGGGCGCACGAACTCCGCCGGATCGCAGCGATGCTCGGGATCCGGCCCGAGGATCTGCTGCTGGACCTTGAGGCACCGCATTTCTCGATCGAGCGTTGGGCGACGCCGTTCAACGACCGGCGCGCGCCGGATCACTCGGAAGAAGCCTTCGCGCTTGAGCTTGCCGCCGCGATCCGCTTGCGCCGGCAGGGGGATCGGTCGCTGACCATCGCCGCGATCGAGCGCAGCTTCGGGATCGCGCCGGTCACGCTGTCGCGGATCGAGAATGCGCAGCGCCTGTTCGCCCGCTGGAACGCGACCACCCAGGCCGCGATCTTCGCGTTGCTCGAAGTGCGCGACGAGCCCGCGCTGCGCGCCGCGCTCGCGACGATGGCGCACGAGGGCGTGCTCGCGCCGATGATCGCGGCGATGCAAAATCCGGACGCGCGCCGCGAACGCATGCGGCAAAGGCTGGTCGCGTTGCGGGCCGAACTCGCCGGTCCGAACGGCGGCGTCCCGGAGCCCGACGCCCGCCCGGAACCCGGCCTGCGCCGGCTCGCGGTGTTCGGTGCGGCGGTCGGCGAGGGGCGGGTCGCGCGGACCCCGACCGCCATCACGATCGCCGACAGCAGTGGCGCGGGCGCACGCGCCTTCGCCTTGCGGGTCTGTCGCGCGACGCTTGGCGGCGGCTTGCCCGGCAACGCGATCGTGATCGTTGATCCCGATCGCTATCCGGTCGCTGGCGGACTGGCGGTCGTCCGGGAGCATGACGCGGCGCCGGATGGCGCTGCGATGCCCGACGGAAAGGCGATCGAGAATTATCGGATCGTCGCGGTAACGGTGGACCGCGATGGTCGCCTGTTCGGCTACAGCACGACCCCGGCCGTCGAATTTCCGCTCGATGCGCGACCATCCGAAGATCTCGGCGCGATCGTCGCCGCATATTTCGTGTAGCACGCGCGGCGCATGCCGTTCGATCCGTTCGTCACGATGTATTGCGTTTCGTAACCAGTCGTCGCTTACTGTCGTCGCCGAACGAACGACCTTCTGGCCGGGCAGGAGCATAGTGCCGAACCGCGTTGCCGCAGACACCGCCCGCCGGTTGAGCCTGCTTGCCAGTCTGCTCGTCTGCGCGGGCAGCACCGCGACGGTCCTGCTGGGATGGTCGCTGCGGATCCCCGTGCTGCTCGATTACGGCCAGGCCGGACCGGTCGCCGACCCCGCCGAGATCGTCGCGCTCCTGCTCGTCTGCATCGGTCTTACCGCTGCGCGGCGTCCGACGCCGGCGTGGCTGGTCGCGGTGTTGCTGCTCGTTCCGGCGCTGGTCGCGGCGGGCACGCTGCTTCTCCATGCCGGCGCGATGCGGTCCGGCGGACCCGCTGGGGGGATGGCGGCCATACTCGGGTTGCTGGTGATGAGCACGGCGTTGCTGCGGTTGCGCCGGGTCGATCTGTTGCGGGTCGCCTCGCTCACCGCCGCGCTGGCGGGCAGCTTCGCTGTCCTGGCACTGGCGGCGACGTTGCATGCGCGCGATGCGCAGACGGTGCCGTCCGGGGTCGACATCGCGCTGCCGACCGTGATCGCTGCGACGGTGCTGGCGGTGGCGCTCCTGATCGAGTCCTGCGGCGCGGCGCTCGACACGCTTGCATCGCCGGATACGGCGGGGTGGCGCAATCTGCCTCTCGTGCTTCCTGCAATTCTCGTCACGCCCGCACTGATCGTGGTGCTGCAGGGGCTGGTGTTCCCGGCGCTGCCCGATCCCATGCAATTGACGTCGGTCGTGCCGCTGGACACGTTGATCCTCGGCGCGGTCGTGTGGTGGCTGATCACCGGGCTGGTCGCCGAGCGGATGGCCACCCGCGCGCTGGCGCGGGCGCTCGACAATGGCCCGATCGCGATGATCGATTCCGCCGGGACGATCGTCCACTGGTCGCGCGGGTGCGAGGATCTGTACGGATGGAGCGCCGATGTCGCGATCGGGCAGAACAAATATGCCTTGCTCAAGTCGCGCAAGCGCGACGGGGGACCCATGCTCCGTCCAGCCGCGGGCGATCAGCATGGCGGGGTCGAACTGATCGAACAGCATCGCGACGGTCGCGAATTGCGCGTGCTCGAACTCGCGCGCGGCGGCGACACCGCCAGCACGCTGACGGTCCTGTCGCTGAGCGACATCACCGCGCGCGCCGCCGCCGAACGCGCGCTGGAAGACAGCGAGGCGCGGCTGCTGCTGGCCACGGAAGCGCATGCGATCGGCGTGTTTGAATGGGATACGCGCAGCAACGCGATCCACTGGGTCGGCAATACCGAACTGTTGCCGGGTAATCCGCGCGGTACGATCAGCGACTATGACAGTTGGGCGGCGGATGTCTTTCCCGAGGATCGCAAGGCGATCGAGACGCGGATCGCGGCGGCGGTCTGGGCGCGCGCGGACCGTTTCTCGTTCGGCTACCGGATTCGCGGTCAGGGTGGGGAGGTCCGCTCGATCGAGGGGTCGGCGCGCTGCTTCTACAATGCGGACGGTCAGCTCGATCGCACGATCGGGGTCAATATCGACGTGACCGAGCGCGTCGCCAACGAAAGCCAGCTCGCCGCGCGCGAGGCGCAATTGCGCTCGGTGCTGGAGACCGTGCCCGATGCGATGATCGTGATCGACGAGGCCGGTGCCATCCTCACCTTCAGCCCCGCCGCCGAACATCTGTTCGGCTATGCCGCACGCGAGGCGGTGGGCAGGAACGTGGCGATGCTGATGCCGCGCGAGCACGGCGGGCGCCACGACGACTATCTTCGCCGCTATCTCGAGACCGGGACGACGCGAGTCATCGACCGCACCCGCATCCTGACCGCACGCCGCGCCGATGGCCGCGAATTGCCGATCGAACTGCGCGTCGGCGAGGCGCGCTATGGCGGGGTGCGGGTGTTCACGGGGTTCGTCCGCGATATTTCCGAACGGCTCGAGAATGAGGAGCGGCTCGCCTCGCTGCGCAGCGAGCTGACACATGTCGGACGGCTCAATGCGATGGGGGAACTCGCGGCCGGTCTCGCGCACGAGATCAACCAGCCGCTCACCGCGATCGCCAATTATCTCGCCGCCGCACGACGCGGGCTCGGCGATCACGCCGATAGCCCGCTGCGCGACCATATCGTCGCGGCGGGTGAGCAATCCCTGCGCGCGGGCGAGATCATCCGGCGGATGCGCGACTTCGCGTCGCGGCATGAAACCGACACGCGGGTCGAACCGGTCGAGGCCGCGATCCGCGCGGCGAGCGCGCTGGTGCTGGTCGGATACGATCGGCTCGACGTCGGCATCTGCTACGATCTCGCGCCCGATGCCGCGTACATGCTCGCGGACCGGATCCAGGTGCAGCAGGTGCTCGTCAACCTGCTGCGCAACAGCCTCGATGCGCTGTACACCATGCCAAAGGACCAGCGGCGTATCCGGGTCGCGACCCGGGCACTGGACCCGGACTGGATCGAGATCCGCGTATCCGACAGCGGCCCCGGCATCGCCGAGCCGATCCTGTCGCAACTGTACATGCCGTTCACCTCGACCAAGGGCGAAGCCGGGATGGGGATCGGCCTGTCGATCTGCCGCCGCATCGTCGAGGCGCATGGCGGGCGGCTGGTTGCTGAAAATTGTGCTGGGGGCGGCGCCGAATTCCGGTTTACCGTGCCTCGTATCGTCATCGAAACGGGGGACGGACAACCATGATGCGCAGTGTATATGTGGTCGACGACGACGATCCGGTACGGCTTTCGCTGCAGACCCTGTTGCAACATCTGCCTGGGTTGATCGTGCGGGGATTTCCGTCCGGCGATGCGTTTCTTGCCGCGATCGATCCGGTGGACCGCGGCGTCGTGCTGCTCGACTTCCACATGCCCGGCGCAACCGGGCTCGACGTGCTGCGGACGTTGCACGCGACGCACGACCGTTTCGCCACCGTCATGCTGACCGGGCGCGGCGATGTCGCCATCGCGGTTCAGGCGATGAAGGCGGGCGCGTTCGATTTCCTCGAAAAGCCGTATGATCCGGATCGGCTGATCGACGTCGTCGAGGCCGCCTTCAGCCGGTTCGAGCAGGACAGCGCGCGCAGTGCGCAGGTGGAAAGCGCACGCGCCCGGATCGCGAGCCTTTCGCCGCGCGAACGCGAGGTGTTGCTGGGGCTGATCGACGGGCGCGCGAACAAGGTGATCGCGCACGATCTCGACCTGTCGCCGCGCACGGTCGAGATCTACCGCGCGAACATGATGGAGAAGCTCGCGGTCGGCAGCCTGTCCGAAGCGTTGCGGCTGGCATTCGCGGCGGGGCTGGTCGAACCCGCCTGAGCGCGCTCAGGCGGCAAGCTGCTCGGCGGCGAGCCCGTCGAGGATCGTGCGGTTGACGCTGATCAGCGTGTCGATCGAGTCACGTCCTGCAACGACGTGGCTGGTATGCCGGTCGACCCACAGCCCGAGCGAGATGATCCCCGCGCGAACCGCGTCGGGCAGCGCGTTGCCGGGCGCACCGCAGGCGGCGGCGAAGGTGCTCCACATCTCGCGGTTGCGATGCAGCACCGGCATCAGCTGCGCGCCACGCAGCCCGGCGTCGCGCGCCGCGATCATCTCGCCGATGATCTGCCCGACCAGGCGACGCTCGGTCGCACGCGGGGTTTCGACGATCGTCCGCGCGCGGCGATAGGCCTCGACCGACATGTACGCTCCTGCAGAAGGGGTTGGCCCCTTATTCTAGCTGCCTTGCAGGGCGTCCGGTCGCGCGCGTGCCGTCACGGGTAAAACATCGCCCCCGCAACCGCCGGTGCCGGGTGCGCTCTATAATCTGGCAGACCGCAGTTCGGCGGCTCTGACGGGGGAATGCACCGCACATGCTCAACGGCGTTGGTCTTGTCATCATTCTGGCCTGCGTCTTCGGGAGCTTCCTGATGAGCGGGGGCAAGATGGAGATCATCCTCGAGGCGCTGCCGCACGAGCTGATGGCGATCGCGGGGGCCGCGATCGGCGCGTTCATCGTGTCCAACCCGCTCGGCGTGGTGAAGCAGGCGGGCGCGGGGCTGCTGCGCGCGTTCAAGGGCAGCCGGTGGAAGGCGCAGGATTACCGGGACTTGCTGACGCTGCTGTTCGGCCTGCTCGTCACCTTCAAGAAAGGCGGCGCGACCGCGATCGAACCGCATCTCGACACGCCCGAGGAAAGCACGCTGTTCAACCGCTTCCCGCGGCTGCTCAAGGACCATCACCTGATCGAGTTCATCTGCGATTACCTGCGGATGATGACGGTCAATTTCGAGGACCCGCATCAGCTCGCCGAAGCGATGGAAAACGACATCGAGGCGCATCACCACCACGAACTCGGCCCGCAGCATGCGCTCCAGGCGATGGCGGACGGGCTTCCCGCGATCGGCATCGTCGCGGCGGTGCTCGGCGTCATCAAGACGATGGGGTCGATCGACCAGCCGGTCGAGGTGCTCGGCGCGATGATCGGCGGCGCGCTGGTGGGGACGTTCCTCGGCGTGTTGCTCGCATACTGCCTGGTCGGCCCGCTCGCGACCAAGCTGCTCCAGGTGGTCGAGGCGGACGGCAAACCGTTCGTCATCGCCAAGACCGCCATCGTCGCGCACGCCCAGGGCCTGCCGACCCAGGTCGCGATCGAGATCGCGCGCCGTGCCACCCCGTCGGAGCATGCCCCGACGTTCCAGCAACTCGAGACCGCACTCGACGAGGCAAAAAATGACCTTAACGCTCAACCAGCCTGATCCCGGGAGCGCGGTGGACACGATCCATCTGCCCGCGCACGGCACCACCGTCACCGCCGAGGACCTCAAGGTCCGGCTCGTCCTCGCCGCCGATTTCGGCGAGCGCGTCCAAGTGGATGCGAGCGGCGTCGAAAGCGTCGGTCAGGCGGTGCTCCAGCTGCTGATCGCCGCGCGCAACGATGCGGAGGCGGCCGGCCGCCCCTTCGCCATCATCAACCCCAGCCCTTCCTTCACCGCGCGTGTCACAGGGCTTGGCCTCAATCACACCCTGGCGGTTCCCGCCGTGGAGGACGTTGAATCGTGAGCAAACTGATTTTGACCGTCGATGATTCCGCCAGCATGCGGATGCTGCTGAAAACCTCGCTGACCGCGCAGGGCTTCACCATCGAATCCGCCAATGACGGGGTCCACGGGCTCGAACGGATGCACGAAGTGCAGCCCGACCTGCTGATTACCGACATCAACATGCCCGAGATGGACGGCTTCGAGCTGATCGAGGCGGTGCGCGCGCTGCCGCAGTTCCGCGGCACGCCGATCCTCGTGCTGTCGACCGAATTCTCGGACGAGAAGAAGGCGCGCGCGCGCTCGGCCGGCGCGACCGGCTGGATCACCAAGCCGTTCGAGGCGGCCAAACTGGGAGCGGCGATCCGCCGGGTGTGCCCATGAGCGACGAACTCGACGAAATCCAGGCGATCTTCTTTGAAGAATGCACCGAAGGATTGCTCGCGGCCGAACAGGGGCTTGCCGCGATGCAGGGGGGCGACACCTCCCCCAAGACGATCGCCAGCGTGTTCCGCGCGATCCATTCGATCAAGGGCGGTGCGGGCGCGTTCGGCCATGCCGCGCTGACCGCGTTCGCGCATCGCTTCGAGAATGTCCTCGACGAGATCCGCGCGGGGCGGATCGCGCCGTCGCCGGGCGTGATCGCGGTGATGCTCGGCGCGTTCGACAAAGTGTCGGATCATGTCGCCGCCGCGCAAGGGACGATCGGCCTGCCCGACGATACGGCGTCGCTTGCCGCGCTCGAGGCGATCCTCGCCAACCCGGGTGGGGATCCCGCGCCGGTCGCCGCACCCGCGCCCGTGCCCGAACCGGTGCCCGTCCCGACACCCGTCCCGGCACCCGAAATCGACCCGTTCGGGTTTGAGCCGGTCGCGGTCGCGATCGAGGACTTTTCGGACGGCGCGGCCGAAGCGCCGTCGTCCGGCGAGCCCGAATGGATGATCGTCTTCGCCCCCTCGCGCGATGCGATGGCGAATGGGGCCGAGCCGGTGTTCGTCATCCGCGAGCTCGAGGAACTCGGTGGCCGGGTCAGCGACGTCGATGCCACCATGCTTCCGCCGCTGCGCGACCTTGATCCCGAGCAATCCTATTTGCGCTGGACGCTCAAGCTCCCCGGCTGCGTGACCGAGGACCAGATCGGCGACTGTTTCGATTTCGTCGCGCCCGATTCGGGGATCGACATCACGCGCGACGCGGGCGCCATGCCGGTCGCGCCGAATTCCGTGGTCGAACCCGTCGCCGAAACCCTCGCGCCGCTGCGCGAACCCGGCGCGATCCACGACCTTCTCCACCGCGTCGAAGTCGCCTCGCCCGCGATCATCGCGGCGGCGGCAGCGAATGCCGCTGCCACCTCGTCGCCGGGGGTGACACCGCCGGAGACCCGCGCTGCCGACGCCGGATCGCAGACGATCCGGGTCGATCTCCACAAGCTCGACATGCTGCTCAACCTCGTCGGAGAACTCGTCATCCGCGGGTCGATCCTGTCGGATCGCCTGTCGCCCGCCGATCAGCAGCGCGTCGAACTCCCGGAACAGGCGCGGCTCACCCGAGAGATCCAGGATACGGTGATGTCGTTGCGCGCGCAGCCGATCCGCCAGGCGTTCAACCGCGTGCCCCGCATGCTCCGCGACCTCACCGCCGAGACCGGCAAGCAGGTCGTGCTCGAGACGCAGGGCGAAACGACCGAGGTCGACAAGGGCGTGATCGAGAAGATCGGAGATCCGCTGACGCATCTCATCCGCAACGCGGTCGACCACGGGATCGAGCTTCCCGAAGAACGGCTCCTTGCCGGCAAGCCCGCGCAGGGGACGATCCGGCTTTCCGCTGCCCAGAAGGGCGCACGGATCGTCGTGACCGTGGCGGACGACGGCCGCGGGATCGACCGCGCGCGGGTCCGCGCCAAGGCGGTCGAAAAGGGGATGATCGCGCCCGACACGGTTCTGTCGGACGAGGAGATCGATCAGCTCATCTGCGCACCCGGCTTCTCCACCGCGAACACCGTCTCGAACATCTCGGGGCGCGGCGTCGGGATGGATGTGGTCCGCTCGAACGTCGAGGCGCTTGGCGGCCGGGTCGACATCAGTTCGGTCCCCGGGCGCGGCACGACCTTCACGCTGGTGCTGCCGCTGACGCTCGCGATCCTCGACGGGATGGTGGTGCGGCTTGCCGGGCAGCGCTTCGTCCTTCCGCTCGCGCATGTCGTCGAGGCGATCCGCCCGGAACCCGGCCAGATCCGCGCGACGACGCCGGGGAGTGAAGTGATCGAGGTGCGCGGGACGTATCTCCCGGTCCGTCGCCTGGCGCAGACCTTCGGCTTGCCCGATGACAATCCGCTGCTCCCCGAGGATTCGCTCGTCATCATCGTCGAAAGCGAGACCGCGGGGAATGTCGGGCTGCTGGTCGATACGATCGACGATCGCCGCGAGGTGGTGATCAAGAGCCTCGAGCAGAATCTCCACCCGATCCGCGGGCTCGGCGGCGCGACCATTCTCGGTGACGGCTCGATCGCGCTCATTCTCGACGTCGAGGCGCTGGTCGCGCCCGTCACCGCCCTTTCCCGCACCCTGGCACGAGGACTTGCCGCATGAAGACGACCGAAAACGCCGGCGAACTGAAGATGGTGACGTTCGCGCTCGGCCAGCAGACCTTTGGCATCGACATGCGCTCGCTGATCGAGATCCGCGAGTGGGCCGCCCCGACGCCGTTGCCCAGCGTCCCGAGCTATATCCTCGGCGTCACCAACCTGCGCGGGACCGTCGTCCCGATCGTCGGGCTGGCGGAACGGCTCGGCTGGACCCCGAGCGAGATCCACAGCCGTTCGTGCGTGCTCGTCGTCACCATCGCGGGCAAGCAGGCGGGGTTCCTCGTCGACGAGGTCAACGACATCGTCGGGATCCAGGAGGATTCGATCCAGCCCGCGCCCGACGTCGAGATCCAGGACACCAACGTCATCGCCGGGCTCGTCCAGATCACCACGCGCGGCAAGGACGGCGCCGATGCCGCGGCGACGATGGTGCTGCTGCTCGATCTCGACGCGCTGACCGTGGCGACCACCGCTGCCGCCGGGATCGTCCCTTGCGCGAATGCCCCGGTCGCCGACACCGCGCCGGTCGCGGGTGCGGCGCTGGCCATCGCCGCATGAGCACGCTCGGCCTCGCCCAGCCGCCGTCAGACCTGCTCGCGATCGATGCGATGCCGGTGCTGGGCGATGCCGAGTTCGCGGCGCTCGCGCGGATCATGCAGAGCGACGCGCGAATTCACCTGGCACCTGCCAAGAAAACGCTGGTCCATTCGCGCTTGTCGCGGCGGCTGCGCGAACACCGGCTCGACAGTTTCCGGGCGTATGTCGCGCTGGTCGAACGCGATGCCGAGGAACGTCGGCTGATGGTGACCGCGCTCACCACCAACCACACGCATTTCTTCCGCGAAAACCACCATTTCGAGCATTTTCGCGCAAACCTGCTCCCGCGCCTGCAGGCACGCCCGGCAAACCGTCCGATCCGCATCTGGTCGGCGGGCTGTTCGTCCGGGGAGGAGGTCTATTCGATCGCGATGACGTTGCTCGGTCCGACCGTGGGGGAGTCGCGGTGGACACAGGGGCGCGACATCAAGCTGCTCGCGACCGACCTGTCGCAACCCGTGGTCGAGGCGACGCGCGATGGCTGTTACACCGCGTCGGCGGTCGAGCCGATCCCGGAGGGGTATCGCAAGGCATGGCTGGTCAAGGACGAGGCGGGCTACCGGGTGGGCGACGCGGTCCGCAGACTGGTGACCGCGCGCGTCCTGAACCTGTTCGAGCCGTGGCCGATGACGCACAAATACGATGCGATCTTCTGTCGCAACGTGATGATCTATTTCGGTGACGACGCCAAGGCCGAGCTCGAGGCGCGGCTCGTCGACCAGCTCGCGCCCGACGGGTTCCTCTACATCGGCCATTCCGACCGGCTGATCGGTATCGCCGCCGAGCGGATGCGTGGCTGCGGGCAGACGATCTACAAACCCCGGGACGTCGCCTGATGAAGCGGACGCGCGTCCTGATCGTCGACGACAGCGCGGCGATGCGCATGGCGTTGTCGCGGATTCTCGCGTCCGACCCGCAGATCGAGGTCCTCGGGGCGGCGCCCGAGCCGCACACCGCGCGCGAGATGATCCGCGAGCTCAACCCCGACGTGCTGACGCTCGATGTCGAGATGCCCGGGATGGATGGGCTGTCGTTCCTCGAACGGATCATGCGGCTGCGCCCGATGCCGGTCGTCATGGTCTCGTCGCTGACCGCGGCGGGGGCGGAGACCACGGTCGATGCGTTGCGGCTCGGCGCGGTCGATTGCGTCGCCAAGCCGAGCGGCGGCCCGGCGGGGTGGCAGCAGGATGCAGCCTTGCTCTGCCAGACCGTTCGCGAGGCGGCGTCCTCGCGCGCGCGGCGGACGCATGTCCAGCGGCGCGCGACCGGCGGGGCGGGGCGCACGGGGTTTCGTCCGCGCGTGATCGCGATCGGCGCGTCGACCGGCGGGGTGGAGGCGCTGTTCCACATCCTCCCGCAATTCCCGGCGGATTGTCCGCCCGCGCTGGTCGTGCAGCACATGCCCGCCGCCTTTACCGCGAGTTTTGCGCGGCGGCTGGATCGCGACTGCGCGGTCACCGTGTGCGAAGCGACCGATGGCGCGCCGCTTCGTCCCGGAACCGTCTATATTGCTCCCGGGGGTACGCATCACATGATCCTCGACGGCGGGGTCACCGGCACGGTCCGGCTGGTCGCGCAGGACAAGGTCAACGGGCATCGCCCGTCGGCGGATCTGCTGTTCCGATCGGTCGCGCCGCTTGGCGGCAAGGCGGTCGGCGCGATCCTGACGGGGATGGGCGACGATGGCGCGCGCGGGCTGCTCGCGATGCGCCAGGCGGGGGCACGTACCTTCGGCCAGACGCGCGGGTGCTGCGTGGTCTGGGGAATGCCACGAGTTGCGCTGGAGATCGGCGCGGTCGATCAGGAAATCAGTCTGTCGCAAATGGCCGGCACGATTCTCGCCGCCTGCCGCGACGGACAGCAAAGGGAGCCATAAATGCCTGCCGCGTCAGCAATCAAGGTCATGGTGGTCGATGACCAGGCAAGCATGCGCGCGATGATTCGCCGTGCGCTCCAGGATTTCGGCTTCAAGGACATTCGCGACAAGGGCGCGGCGGCGGAGGCGTTCGCCGCGATCAAGTCCGACCGCGTCCATCTCGTCATCTCGGATTACAACATGCCCGACATGGACGGGATCGACCTGTTGCGCGCGATCCGCACCGATGACGTGCTCGCCAAGACCGTGTTCATCATGCTGACCGGCTCGTCCGATCGCGAGATCGTCCAGCAGGCAGCCGCGCTCGGGGTCAACAACTACCTCGTCAAGCCGTTCGCCCCCGCCGCGCTCAAGGAGAAGATCGAGCGCGTCTTCGGGGCCCTGACATGAGCGCGGTGGCGACGCGCCGCATCCCGATCATCGAGGGCGAGAACGCCGTTACCGGGGAAGCGGGCACGGTGATCTCGACCGTGCTGGGATCGTGCATCGCGGTCTGCCTCCACGATGCCGAGGCGCGACTGGGGGGCATGAACCATTTCCTGCTGGGCGAGCCGCAGCAAGACCATCAGCTCAGCGACATCGACCTGCAACGGTACGGCGTTCATGCGATGGAACTGCTGATCAACGCGACGATGAAGGCGGGCGGGCAGCGCAGCCGGCTTCGCGCGAACCTGTACGGCGGCGCGAACATCATCGCCGGGCTCGGCGGGATCGGCACCGCCAACGCCGCTTTCGCCAGGCGCTTCCTCGAGACCGAGGGAATTGCGATCGGCCAGGCCGACACCGGCGGGACGCTCGCGCGCAAGCTCGAATTCCGGCCGTATGACGGCAAGATCCGCTGCAAGTCGGTCGTCGACCGCCCGCTGCCGCCCCCCGCCGCGCCCCGCCTCCCGGTGGGTAGCGGCGAAATCGAACTCTTCTGATGGGAAGGCCGATGACCCGCTCCGCCACTTGCCCCGTTACGGCAGACGTCAGCACAGCGCTGTACGCCGCGATCGCGAGCGAATTGCGGCGTGTCCGCGAACGCGTCGAGACGCTGGCGGAGGCGCTCGTCGGCGATGCCTATTTCGTCGAGACCTATCTCGAGCAGCTCCAGGCGTTCGACATGATCGTCCAGTCGACCGACGAACATGCCGCGGTGCTCGACCGGCTTGCGCAGGGGATGGACGTCCACGCCGCGATCGCGCCGGTGCGGCTCGGCTGCGTCCACGAACGGCTCCGCACCGCCGTGGCGCGGGGCTGAGCGCGATGGCGAGCCACGCCCCCAATGCGCGCCCGATCGTCATCCGCAAGATCAAGAAGTCGGCGGCGGCGCATCACGGCGGCGCCTGGAAGGTCGCCTATGCCGACTTCGTCACCGCGATGATGGCGTTCTTCATGCTGCTGTGGCTGATCAGCAACCCCGACAAGCAGCGGCTCAAGGGCCTCGCCGAATATTTCTCGCCCTCGCCGCCGAGCACGGCGGCGTCGGGGTTCGGCGAAAGCCCCGGCGAGCGCCCCGGCAATGGCGGCTATGCGCGCAAGATGGATGCGGATTCGGCGAAGGCGAGCGGCGTCCCCGCGATGCAGGCGCAGACCGCCGGCGTCGCACGCGGCGGTTCCGCCAACGTCCCCGATGCGTCGCTCCGCGTGCTCGCGCAGGAATTGAAGGTGGCGCTCGACACGCTCCCCCCCGCCGACACGGCTGCGGCGAGCAAGGTCGAGAGCGACGGCGAGACGCTGCGGATCACGCTGATGGACACCGCCAACCGCCCGATGTTCCAGGGCGGCACCGCGCGGCTCAACGCCTTTGCACAGGGCCGTCTCGCGACGATCGCGGGCAAGCTCGCCAGATCGGGGGCACGACTGACGATCGAGGGGCATACCGACGGCGCGGGCGGGCAGACCGAGGCGAACTGGCGGTTGTCGGGCGAGCGCGCGCTCGCGGCGCGCGCGGTGCTGCTGGCGCGCGGGCTCACGCCTGACCGGATCGCGGGCGTCGTCGCGATGGCGGCAACCGAGCCGGTCTATCCCGACCAGCCCGACCGCCCCGAAAACCGCCGCATCACGCTGGTCGTCAAGGGGGAGAAGCCCGCGCTGCCGACCGACGCCAGCTTCCGGTTCTGACCCGTGGGCAAGCTGTTGTTCCCGCTCGTCATCCTGCTGCTCGGCGCGGCGGTCGGCGGGGCGAGCGCGTTCGGCGTGCGCACCGTGCTCGGCCCGCCCGCGCCAGCCGGCAAGGTGGTGGCGGCGGCGGTCGAGACGACGCTCGTCCCGCTCCCGCGGATGACCGCGCCGCTGGTGCTCCCCGACGGCCGCCTCTCGGGCTATGCCGCGTTCGAGGAGCAGCTCGAGGTGCCCACCGCCGACGCCGCGCGCGTCACCGCGCAGCTCCCGTATCTCCAGCATGCGATCAACATGCGGACCTACCGTATTCCGCTTGCCGCAGGGCGCGATGGCGCGCTACCGAACATAGATGTGTTTCGACGTGTAACGCTGGAAGCAGCAACCGAAGCATTTGGCCGTGGCGTAGTACGGCGCGTAGCGGTGACGCAGGCCGTTCCTGCATGATGGCCACGAGGATCTCCTTATGAACGACCCCCAGGCGACGGTGACCGATCGGCGCAAGGCGCGCGACGACCGGCTCGTCACGACGCTGCTGCTCGGCCGCATCGTCGCGCCGCAGGGGGATACGGTGTGCCGGATCCGCAACCTGTCGCAGGGCGGTGCCAAGATCGAGATCCGCGCGCCGCTCGCGGTCGGGGATCGGGTCTCGGTCGAGCTGCGCGGGACGACGCTGGTCCCGGGAACGGTCGCCTGGGTGGCGGGCAACGCCGCCGGCGTCGCCTTCGCCGAACCGGTCGAGCGCGACACGCTGCTCGGTCATTCGGGGCAGGGCCGTTTCAAGCAACGCAGCCCGCGGCTCGAGGCGGATTGCCCGGCGATCCTGCGCGTCGCGGGCCACGCGCATTCCACGCGGCTGCTCGACATCGGGCAGCGCGGCGCGTGCATCGGCGGCGCGGGCAACCTCGCGCGTGACACCAACGTCCGGCTCGAAGCGGCCGGGCTTGGGCATATCGCCGCGGTCGTGCGCTGGTCGAAGCCGGACACGGTCGGGCTGTTCTTCCCCGAACCGATCCCGTTCGTGACGCTCTCCGCCTGGTCGCAGGACACCGCAACGCGCTTCTCCGCACGGGGGTAGGGCACTGTGTTTCTCTGCAGGAACACCGATGCCCTCCGCTCCCGTTCGTTTCGAGCATAGACGAGAAACCCGGCACAGCGCAGGTTTCTCGACTACGCTCGAAACGAACGGTGGGGGAGGGCGGAGCGACGACGGAAAGAGCGGAGGGACCCCCTCACCCCGTCCCGAAACTGCGCACCAGCGATCCCGCGACCAGCGCCCATCCGTCGACCAGCACGAAGAAGATGATCTTGCACGGCAAGGCGACCGTCGCGGGCGGGAGCATCATCATCCCCATCGCCATCAGCACCGCCGACACCGCCAGATCGATCACGAGAAACGGCAGCAGCAGCAGGAAGCCGATCTCGAACGCGCGGCGCAGCTCGGAAATCATGAACGCGGGCACCAGCGTCGCAAGCGGCACGTCCGCGCGTTTCGCGGCGGGTGTGCGCGACAGGCCGTTGAACAAGGCGACATCGTCGTCGCGCACCTGCCCGAGCATGAACGTGCGGAACGGCGCCGAGGTCGCGGCGAACGCGGCGGTCTCGGTCATCCTGCCTTCGGTATAGGGCTTTACCCCCGCTTCCCATGCCGCCTCGAAGGTCGGCGTCATCACGAACAGCGACAGGAACAGGGCGAGGCTGATGATCACCGGATTGGGCGGCACCCCCTGCGCGCCAAGCCCGGTACGGAGCAGCGACAGCGCCACGACGATCCGCGTGAACGAAGTGATCGTCATCAGGATGCCGGGCGCGAGGCTGAGCACGGTCAGCATCGCGACCAGCCCGATCGTCTTGCCGCTCATCGATCCGCCACCGCCGCCGAGCGACAGCGTCGCCTGCGCGAGCGCCTCGCCCGGAATCAGCAGCGCCGCGAGCGCAACGAGCAGCACCCGCTTACGCATCGGCCGTCGCCGCAACCAGTGCCCCGAAATCCGCCGCGTCGAAGGCTTCGACCACGACATGTCCCTCGGGCGCGATCAGCAGCAGATGCTCGCGCCCGTCGCGCCGCACCAGCACGAGGCTGCGACGCGGATCGACCGCGAGCCGCTCGACCAGCGCAAGCCGCCGTTCGGGTCGCGGCGCGAGGCCGATCCGCCCGGGCAGCCGCAGGTCGAACCGCCGCACCGCCCACAACGCCCCCGCCAGCCCGCCGAGCACCAGCGCAAGCGCACCGACCATCCGCAGCAGCGCGAGGAAGGTCACGCCTCCACCCCGCGCGGGACGACTTCGGTGACCTCGATCGCCATCCGCTCGCCCGTCACCTGGATCCGGCCCTTCGCGACCAGCGTGCCATTGGCATAGATTCGCGAGGGATCCTCATGCCCGCAATCGAACGCGATCGTCGCGCCGCGGCTCATCTTGAGGACCTGGCGGATCGGCAGGCGCACCGAACCGAGCACGATCGACACTTCGACGGGTACGGATTCCAGAACGGACATAAGGCAGCTCCCTCTTGCCCGGAATTATAGGAGCGAAAATCGGGCGACCCGGACCCGACCCGGAAAAACTTGCCTATAAGATGGTCGGAGGCGGCAATCCTTGCCTGCCTCCCCCGTTGGGCATTGGGTCGGGGATCTGGACGGCATGGGGCAGGACAGCACGGTATCGGTTTCGGCCTCGGGGCTGCGCGCGCAATCGCTGCGGATGCGGATCATCGCCGAGAATCTCGCGAACCAGAGTTCGGTCGCGACCACCCCGGGTGGCGCGCCCTATCGCCGCCGCATCCCGACCTTCAAGGCCGAGGTCGACCGCGCGAGCGGCGCGACGACGGTCAAGGTCGGTGGCGTGGCGACCGACAAGTCCGAATTCCAGCGCGTCTATCAGCCGGGCAACCCGGCGGCGGATGCGCGTGGCTATGTACTGACGCCCAACGTCAACGGCCTGGTCGAGATGGCCGACATGAAGGCGGCGCAGCGATCGTACGAAGCCAATCTCAACGCGATCGAGGCCGCGCGCGGCATGACCATGCGCACGATCGATCTGCTCAAGTGAACGATGTGCAGCGGTGCTTGTGTTCCTGCGAAGGCAGGAACCCAGGGCTACCCAGAACGCCGACGGGCAGCTTTCGCGACTCCTGGGCTCCTGCCTTCGCAGGAGAACAGGCCAAGTCCCAATAGTCTTACTCAAACAAGGAATGTAACCGATGTCGATCGGGGCTCTCGATGCCGCCAATGCCTATGGCCGTGCCGCCGGCGTAACGCCGTTCGGCAACGCCGCGCCCCCGTATGCGGGCGTGGAGCAAGCCGACACCAGCGGCGGGTTCGGCGCTTTGGTGTCGCAACTCGTCGGCGATGCGGGCGCTGGCCTGCGCGCCGCCGAAACCGCGTCGGCCAAACAGATCGCGGGCAAGGGCGATCTGATCGACGTCGTCACCGCGATCGGTGCGGCCGAAAGCGCGCTCGACACGATGGTCGCGGTTCGCGACCGCGTCGTCGGCGCGTATAGCGACATCATGCGGATGCAGATCTGATGGACGCCGCCGCCGCGATGGAGATCACGCGCGCCGCGCTGCTGCTGATCCTCACCGTCGCCGGACCGATGCTGGGTGCCGCGCTCGTCGTCGGGCTTGCGATCGGGCTGTTGCAGGCATTGACGCAGATCCAGGAACAGACGCTGACCTTCGTCCCCAAATTGCTCGCGATGGGCGCGATGCTGCTGCTGTCGCTGCCGATGATCGGCGCGGCGCTCAGCGATTTCATGCGAGTCATCGCTGACCACGTCGCGCACGGCTAGCGTGCTCGACGCTTTTCCGCTTCAGGCGACCGCCTTCCTGATCCTGTTCGCGCGGGTCGGCGCGGTGCTGATGCTGCTCCCGGTGTTTTCCGAAGACGCGATCCCGCCGCGAATCCGATTGCTCGCCGCGGGCGGGATGACACTCGGGCTGTGGGGGCTGCTGTCGCCCGCGGTGCTGCCGCTGGCAGGGCGCAGCGATGCCGTGCTTGCCGGGGTGATCGCCGCCGAACTCGGTACGGGTCTGGCGCTGGGGCTGGTGATCCGCCTGATGTTCCTTGCGATCTCGATCGCCGGGTCGATCATCAGCCTCCAGGTCGGGCTGTCCTCGGCGGTCATCTTCGATCCCGCGCAAAGCAGCAGCGCGCCCGAAGTGTCGCGCTTCCTCGCGGTCGCGGCGGCGGTGGTGTGCATGGCGAGCGGGGTGCATCATCTGTGGATCGGTGGGCTGATCAAATCCTATACCGCGTTCCCGGTCGGCAGCGTGCTCCCCGCCGCCGATCTCGCGCAGCTCGGCGTGCGGGTTGCGGGCGACGCGATGACTTTGGGGGTGTCGCTCGCCGCGCCGCTGATCGTCTACGGAATCGTGTTCAATGTGGCGCTCGGGCTCGCGGTGCGGGTCGCGCCGAGCATCCAGTTGTTCTTCATCGCGCAGCCGCTCAACCTGCTGCTCGGCCTCGGCATCGTCGCGAGCACCGCGGGGACGACGCTGACCGCGTTCGCCGCCGCGATGGCGCAGTCGATGCAGCGCCTCTGGGGCTGATCGCATGGCCGGCGACAAGGACCAGAAGACTCACGATCCAACCGAAAAACGGCTCGAGGACGCGCGCAAGAAGGGCGACGTCGCGCAGGCGCCCGAGCTGCGCCATGCCTTCGGCTTCGTCGCGATGCTCATCGCGACCGGCAGCGTCGGCACGATCGCCTTCGCGCG
>CAZNQA010000014.1:0-13670 GCA_964575105.1 uncultured Stakelama sp. | reverse complement strand
CTCGATCCGATGGCGATCGGCACGATCGCGGGCGGGATCGTCGCGCAGCTGATCCGCTCGGTCGCGATCCTCGTCGGCGCGATCGCGCTGTTCGACTTCGTCTGGCAGCGCCGCAGCTGGATGGGGAAGATGCGGATGTCGCTCCAGGAGATCAAGGACGAGCACAAGCAGCAGGAAGGCGACCCCAAGATCAAGGCCAAGATCCGCGCGATCGGGATGCAGCGAGCGCGGCGGCGGATGATGGCGGCGGTGCCGGGGGCGAGCGTCGTCATCACCAACCCGACGCATTATGCGGTCGCGTTGCGCTACGATCACGGCAAGGGGGCCGCGCCGATCGTCGTCGCCAAGGGCACCGACGCGGTCGCGCTCAGGATCCGCGAAGTCGCGACGGCGGCGGGCGTCCCGCTGGTCGAGAACCGCCCGCTCGCGCGCGCGCTGCATGCGAGCGCCGAGATCGACCGCGCGATCCCGGCCGAACATTACGCCGCGGTGGCGGAGGTGATCGGCTACGTCCTGAGGCTCGCGCGCGAACGCGGGTGAGCGGCGGTCAGTCTAGCGTCACCGGTACTTCCAGCGCGGCGAGCTTCGCGAACGCCCTGTCCGCCTTCGTCGGATCGAGCGTCGCGGCGGGCGCGGTGAGGAAATCGAACGCGTCCCGCGTGTCGAGCGTGGCGAACCCCCCAGCATAACGCTTGCGCAATGCGCCGAGCGCGGCGCGATCCCCCGTCCGCGACAAGGCGACCGCCTGCCGCAGCACGCGCGCCTGTCCCGCGGCATCGAGCGCGCTTGAAGGTGGAAGGTCGCGCGCATTGTCGGCGGCGAAGCGGGCCCAGTCGTGCTTCTGCCACAGGATCTCACCCCGCAACGCGTCCCCCCCGGGAGTCTCGTCGAGCAACGCCAGCGCCTCGTCCGGCTTGCCCAGCCGATACAGCGCCGCCGCCTCGATCGCGCGTCGCCGCGCCTGAATGTCGGCGGGGAAGACGATCGCCTGCCCCGCGCGCAGCGTCCGCACCGCACGTTCGGGCGCGCCCGCGAGCAGGTCGAGCTCGGCGACGCGGATCGACAGCGGCCCGGTCGCGGCATCCGCCGCGCGGCGCTCGAGCAGGAAGCGCAGCAGATCCGCCCCGCGCGCATAGAGCCCCGCCGCCGCGAGCCGGTCGGCGAGCCGCGCCGCGATCGTCTCGCCCTCGCCCCCGCCGGGGAGCAGGTCGCGATAATCCCAGAACAGCCCCGCCGCAGGACCCACGCCCGCGCCGTCCGCCGAGGCGACGAGCGCGCGCAGATGATCCTGCAGCCGCAGCAAGGTCGGCGCGGTCCGGTCGCCCAGATCGAAATAGCGGAACAGCGTCGCCCCCGCCGCGAGCGCGGCGCGCGGGTCGTGCCGCGCATCCGCAAGTCGCCAGCGCAACTCCAGCGCACGACGTTCGACCGAATCCCCGCGCCAGAAGGCGACCGTGTCGAGCGCCTTCAGCGCGGCGGCATCGGTCAGTTCGCGGGTCGCAACGCGGTCCTCGGTCAGCGCCAGCATCGCTTCCGCGCGCTCGGCGGGCGTGCCGCCAAGGGCAACGCGCTCGAACAACAACCGCCCGCCCGGGCGATCCCGCAGCGCAAGCGCGGCGCGCGCGCGGAGCAGATTGGCGGCGGGATCTTGTTCGCCAAGCGCCGTGAGCATCGTTCTGACGTCGGCGGGGTGCGCGCTGGCGAGCGCGACATCCGCGAAGGCAAGAAGGAAGCCACGCTGCGCCTTCCGCCCGCGCGCCGAAACCGCGGGCATCGCGCAGCGCATCGCGCGCACCGCGGTCGCCGTCTCGCCAAGCGCGGCAGCGGCGCGCACGCGCCACGCGCACGCCTCGGGATAGGAATCGAGCAACGGCGAGTCGAGCGCCGCCAGCGCCAGGCGCGGGCGGTCCATCCCGGCAAGCACGACGCCATGCGCAAGCTGCCACGCCGCGGTGAGCGCAAGCGCGGGATCGTCCGCGACCATCGTATCGAGCACCCCCGCCGCCTCGGCCATGCGATCTCCGGCGATCAGTGTCTGCGCGAGCGTCCAGCGCGCCGCCTGGCGCGTCTCCGGGGTCGTGCGCGCGATCGCCGCCCAGGCGGCCGCTTCGGATGTCGCCTGCCACACGCCATTGGGCGCGGGGAGCGGTTGCTCGGCGAGAATCGCAGCGAACGGCGCGACGCGCGGCGACACCGCGAGCGGCGCTTCGGCAGGCGGCGCGGGAGCGGCCCCGATCAGGCCCGCCGACAGCAGGAGCAAGGCGAAACGCACGCGGATCATGGCAGCAGCACCGCCGCGAGCGCCCCGCCGATCGCCGCCGCCACCACGAACAGCAGCGCGAGCAGCATCGTGCCGCCACCCCCCTTCGTCGCGGTGCCGGGCGTACCCGCATCGCCCGCACCCGCGGGGATCGCGGCATCGCCGCCCCGGCGCTCGGTCCCGGGTTGCGCCGGTGCGGCGGCGACGACGCGGACCCGCGCCGGTTTCTGGTCGTGGCTCATTGCGATCCGCCTGTGAGGGTTCGTGTCTATTATAGACGCGGGGGCGCCGCGCCGGGTGGCCGCGCCGAGGGAGACGTTCCATGCCGCGTGCGGCCCGTTCGCTTGTGTTCGCGCTGCTGTCGCTGCTGCCCGCGCCCGCGCTCGCGTCGGAGGGTGGCGCGGCATCGGTCGTGCCGGTCGCCGAACTGCGCGTGCCGATCCTCGATGCCGGCAGGTTTGCGGGCACGCTCCGCGTCCAGTCCGCGCTCGATTATGCCGATCCGGCGGAAAGCAAGTCCGCGACCGAACGCGCGCCCGAGCTGCGTGCCGCGGCGCTGGCGGCGGGGCTCGAATTCGCGCGGCTGCATGTGTCGGCGCTCACGCCGATCGACGCCGCGCTGCTGTCACAGGCGCTGACCCGCGCCGCGCGCAGCATCGATCCGCATGTCCGGCGCGTGCTGATCCTCGACGTCAGCGCGCGACAGCCATAACCCGCGGCGCACGCGCCAGCGCCATCGTCAGCTTCGCCGCGCCCTTGGGGGTCATCGCCGCGAGGATCATACCCGTAGACCGCTCGCGCATCTTGCGCGCGACCCTGACCTGAACGTCGAGCTCGAGCTGCTCGAACACCAGCGCGGCCTTGGCGGGCTTCATTGCCTGATAGATGCTTGCAAGGTCCGAGAAACTGTCGGTCGCGGCCTCGGGCGCGCCCGGCTGCGGCCCGGCGGCGGGCGCGGCGCGGGCCGCCTCGAGCTCGGCCTTGATCCGCGCGGCGCTCGCGCGGACTGCCTGCTCGCGCAGATCGAGCGCCTGCTGGCGCTGCGCCGATTGCCGGTCGCGCGTCGCGATATCCTGCTGCACCGACAGCCCGAGCCGGCTGTCGGTCGCAGGCGAGGCGACCGCGACCGCATTGCCGACCGCGGCGATCCCCGCCATCCCGGCGGTGAGGCTGAGCAACGGAATCCGCATCGTCACAGCACCGCTTCGGCGAGATCGACCGGGCGGTTTGCCGAGCCTGCCGAAGCAAGCCGCTCGGCGGCGGCATCGGCGATGTCGATCATCATCCGCAATTCGTCGAGCACCGCCTTGCCCTCGGCGGCGGCGGCGACCTGCCCGCTCCCGGCGGCGAGCGTGCCCTTGAGTTCGGACAGCACGATCCGCGCCTGCAGCGTCGACTGGTCGAGCGCGGTCACGACCTGCGCGAGGTCGCCGTGGCGGATCGTGTCGAGCGCGCGCTTGACCCGCTGGCTCTGCACCGTGACCGCGATGCACAGCAGCATCGTCAGCAGATTGGCGATCGTCGCGAACGTCATGGCCTTGGTCCCTTCGCAATATCGGTCATCATCCGGACCGCAATGTTGTTCGAGCGTTGTCCGATCTGCGCGCGCCCGAGCGTGACGCCGCCGCATTGCAGGTCGAGCGGATCGTCCGGCCCGCGCCGCAAGGGGATCGTCTGCCCGACCGCGAAGTCACGGACGGTTTCGAGCGGGAGGACGCGTTCGCCGAGCACGACGTCGACGCTGACCGTGGTCTTGCGGATCTCGTCCGCCATATGCGGTTCCCAGATCCCGTCGCGCCCCAGTTTTTCGCCCATGAAACGCTGGCCGAACAGATGCTTGACCGGCTCGATCGTCGCATAGGGAAGCAGGATGCTGAACCGCCCGCCGCGCTCGTCCATGTCGACGCGGAAGGTCGCGACCGCGCAGATGTTGGTCGACCCCGCGATCGTCGCGAAGCGCGGGCTCGTCTCGATCCGCTCCAGCTTCATCGTATTGGGGGTGATCGGCGCGAGCGCGGCGCTCATGTCGGCAAGCACGGTGCGGAGCATCCGCGCGACGAGGTCGCTCTCGATCGTGGTGAAGCCGCGCCCGTCGATCAGCACCGTCGCGCCGCCCCGCCTGCCGCCGAGCAAGGCATCGACGACCGCGTAGATCAGCCCCGAGTCGACCGTGACCAGCCCGTAATTCTCCCATTCCTCGATCCGGAACACCCCGATCATCGCGGGCAGCGCGACCCGGCTGAGGAAATCGCCGAACCGCACCGAGCTGACTTCCTCGAGACTGACGTCGATCGCGTCGGAGGTGAGGTTGCGCATCGACGTCGCGAAGATCCGCACCATCCGGTCGAACACGACCTCGAGCATCGGGAGCCGCTCGTGGCTGATGACGTCGGATTCGATCACCGCGCGCAGCCCCTGCTTGGGGTCGATCGGCGCACCGATGTCGCCGAACAGCGCGTCGATATCGGCCTGGCCGAGCATCGCGTCGCCGCCGATCATCCCGACCGGGGGTTCGGGCAGGTCGAAATCCTCGAGATCGATGCTCATTGCTGGATCAGGTCCTGGAGGAGCACATCCTTCACCGCGCCCGCGCCGAGCGTCTGGTGCGCGCGGACGAGCATCTCCTCCTTGACCCGGTAGACGGCTGCCGATCCGGCGAGATCGTCGGGGCGGAGTTCGCGCAGGAACGGCTGATACGCATCGAGCAGCAGCGGGAGCTTCGCGGTGATCTCCTCGGACGTGCTCTTTTCGCCCGGAACCAGCACGAAATGGACCTTAAGGAACCGCGAACCGCCGTCCGGGCTGCGCAAATTGACAACCATTGCGGGCACATCGACGAAATGTGCGCCTTCCTTGCCCTCTTCGCCGCCGCCATGCCCTTCCTTGGCGGGGGCCTCGGCCTTGGCTTCCTCATGCGCCGGCGCCTCGCCGCCGCCGCTGCCAAGCAGCATATAGGCACCCCCCCCGCCGCCAAACAGTAGCACCGCGCCGATCGCGCCGAACAGGATCAGCTTCTTCTTCTTCTTGTCGGGCGCAGGCGCGGGTGCGTCACCGCCTTCGACGGGTGCGTCGGCCCCGCTGTCCTTCTCGGCCTTGCTCATGATCGGTCCCCTCTTGGTGCCACGGCGGCGACCGCCCCGGCAATTCCCGCCTATTATAGAAAGGCAGCCGGGCAGTTTTTGCCTAGCGGTGACAAAAAGCGATTTTCCCGAGGGACCGCCGGGTGGACATATCCTCTACCGTATTGCTGAGCCACGAGCAGGCGCTGCGCCGACAGCTCGACGTCGCGGCGAACAATCTGGCCAACGTCTCGACCGCCGGCTTCAAGCGCGAGGCACCCGTGTTCCGCGAATTCGTCGAGAAGACCGCGGACCCTCAGGCACCGGTCCAGACGACATCTTTCGTGCTCGATCAAGGCGCTGTGCACGATACCGCGCAGGGCGGGTTCCAGCCGACCGGCAACCCGATCGACGTGATGATCGACGGGCCGGGGTATCTCGCGGTCGATGCGCCCGACGGCACCACTGCCTATACCCGTGCCGGCTATCTCAAGGTCGGCGACGACGGATCGCTGGTGACCGCGGGTGGCCTGCCGGTGCGCGGCGAGGGCGGGCGACCGATCGCAATCCCGCCCGATCAGCTCGGCAAGCTCAGCATCGGGCCGGACGGCACGGTCAGCGGATCGGCCGGGGCGCTCGGGCGGATCGAGGTGACCGTGTTCGACAGCGAGGCCGGCGTCGATCCGCGCGGCGACGGGCTGTTCACCGCGTCCGGCGGCCGCACGCTGACCGCCGCCGAAACCAAGCTGCGCAGCGGCGGGATCGAGGGATCGAACGTCCAGCCGATCGTCGAGACGACCAACATGGTCGAGATCCTGCGCGCTTATCAGACCAGCATGAAGATGAGCGAGGCGATCGGCGACATGCGCAAGGCCGCGATCGACAAGCTTGGCCGCTTCGGCTGACCCCTTTCACCAGGAGACCCCCATGCGTTCCCTATCGATTGCCGGCACGGGCATGCTCGCGCAGCAGACCAACGTCGATGTCATCTCGAACAACATCGCCAACATGAACACCACCGCCTTCAAGCGGCAGCGCGCCGAATTCCAGGACCTGTTGTACGAACAGGTCTCGCGTCCCGGCGCGGCGGCGGGCGGCGACAATCGCGTGCCGACCGGGATCCAGATCGGCGCGGGCGTCAAGACCGGCGGGGTGTACCGCATCGCGACGCAAGGTGCGCTGACGCAGACCGACAATCGCTATGACGTCGCGGTGCAGGGGCGCGGCTATTTCCCCGTCACCTTGCCCTCGGGCGAGACCGGCTACACCCGCGACGGGTCGTTCCAGATCTCCGATCAGGGGCAGCTCGTCACCGCGGACGGCCTGCCGGTCGAGCCGGGAATTACCGTGCCGCCCGAGGCGGTCGACGTCACCGTGTCCAAGACCGGGCTGGTGCAGGTGAAACTTGCAGGCCAGCCGGACTTGCAGACCGTCGGGCAGTTGCAGCTCGCGACCTTCGTCAACGAGGGCGGGCTCGAGGCGCAGGGCGGGAACATGTTCCTCGAGACCGCTTCGTCGGGGCAGGCGACGCTCGCCAATCCGGGGGAGCCCGGGTTCGGGACGATCCAGCAGGGTTTCATCGAGGCGTCGAACGTCAATCCGGTGTCCGAGATCACCGCGCTGATCACCGCGCAGCGCGCCTATGAGATGAACAGCCGCGTCGTGAAAACCGCCGATGAGATGCTCGCGACGACGAGCCAGCTGCGATGAACGCGCGGTTCGCGCTGCTGTTGCTGGGCGCGGTCGCCGGTCCGGCGGGGGCGCAGGTCCGCCCGGTTACGCGGCCCGCGACGGTTCAGGTCGCGGTGCTCGCGCATCCGGTCGGGCAGGGGAAAACCCTTTCCACTGAGGACTTTGCCTACGAGGATCGCGCCATTGGCCAGGCCCGTGGCGCGCTCGATCCAGCCGATGCGGTCGGCAAGGAAGCGGTTCGCAGCCTTGCGCCGGGCAGCGTCGTGCGGATCACCGACGTGGTCGCGCCCCGGTTGGTCCGTCGCGGCGAGCCCGTACTGATCGCCTATCGCAGCCGCGGCCTGCTCATCACCACCAGCGGCCGCGCGCTCGCCAGCGCCGGTTCGGGCGAGCCGGTCCGTGTCGTCGCGGCCTCGACCGCGCGGACGCTGGACGGGGTGGCGGCGGCGAGCGGGCTGGTGCTGGTCGGGCCGTAAGTATCTGAAAGATAGACGTTACTGGGGATGAAGCCCCGAAATCCAACCAAGGGGAATATGTGCGATGAAGACAATCTTTGCGATCGCAGGCGGCGCTTTGCTGCTGTCGGGTTGCGGCGCGGTCGGGCGGCTGCAGACGATCGGCAAGGCCCCCAAATTGTCGCCCCCGCAAGTGACCGAGACGGTCGCGGTCGAACCATCGCTTGGTCAGGCGGGCGCAACGCTGCGCCGTGAAGCGCGCACGCCCGGCATGGGGGACGGGATCGGCAGCGCCCGCCTCGCATCGACGCAGGGCCCGGTCACCGCCTCGCTGTTCCGCGCGGGCGCCGCCGCCTTCCTTGCCGACCAGCGTGCTACGCGGACCGGCGACATCCTGACGATCCGGATCAACATCGCCGACAAGGCCGAGGTCGGCAACAACACCACCCGCAACCGCACCGGCTCCGAGAACGCGAGCGTCGGCAGCCTGCTCGGCCTGCAGAAGCTGCTGCCCAGGAGCATCGACCCGACCAACCTCGCGAGCACCAGCAGCAAGTCGCAATCCGCGGGCGGCGGCAACATCAGCCGCTCGGAGACGATCAACATGACGATGTCCGCGATCGTCACCGACGTCCTGCCCAACGGCAACCTGGCGGTGCGCGGCCGACAGGAAGTCCGCGTCAACAACGAGCTGCGCGAGCTGATCGTGACCGGCTTCGTCCGCCCGCAGGACATCGCGCGCGACAATTCTGTGCTCCATTCGCAGATCGCCGAGGCGCGGATCAGCTATGGCGGGCGCGGGCAATTGTCGGATGCGCAACAGGCGCGCTGGGGACAGCAGATCTACGACGCGCTGTTCCCGTTCTGACAGGCGCGGTTCCGCCCCCTCCCGACAGCAGTCGGCTTCCTCGACGGGTGCGTGCAGCAAGCTGCGCGCGCCCGTCTCCCGTCTGGGGCGGAATTAGGTGTGCACGCGCGTCCGGCGCTGACGGCGGCGTCTTACTATAGCCTATGCAGCAAGATGGCTTTCCCCGGGTCAGAGAGATCGTCGACGCGCTTGGCCTGCGGCTGCGGCTGCACGCGGAGCGCCACCCGGCCGGCGCGCGGATCATGGTCCAGCGGCCCGACGTCGCCGGGCAACCGCAGGCAACGCTCGATCTGCATGGCGCTGAGGTGCTGTGGGGGTTCCTGATGTCCGCACGGCTCGCGGTTCCGGGCGCGCTGCCCGACGAACGCATTTTCGGCACCCTGAGCGCCACGCTTCGCCTGGTAAGCGAACCGGTCAGCCGGATCGAGGTCGAGACCGATCGGACCGGACAGCCGTTATGGATTCCCTGCACGCTGTGGGATTGCCTGTTCGCCGAATTGTGCCTGATTCTGGCGCATGGTCGCGCCGATCCGAAAGTATATCCTCGTCACGCGCTACAGTAAGTATGCAGACATCAGTAGTTGCCCAGTATATCCTGACACAGTGTGTGGGCTTATACCCATCGTGTCGTTGAACGGCCTGTTTTGTAGGATGTACGATGTACGCATTCGATCATCACACCTTCGCCAGCACATCGGACGGTCAGACCGTTCCCATTGGTCCGCAACCACAGTTCCGGGTCACGCTTACCTTCGTGCTGGACGATGCGATCGCCTTATGGTCCGCGGCGCGACAGCGGCTGCTCGCGGACGGTACGACGACCGACGAGATGGTCCACGAGACGATCGGCCCCCCCGATGCTCCGTCGCTCGAGGACTGTCTTACCGTTCTGTGCGATCCCGGCGCCTTCCTGCGTACGGTGCCGGTTCCGGGCTGCCATGCCGATGATTTCTGGATTGACTCGATTCCGGGCTTGCCCGGGCATGATGCGCTCGAAAGCTGGCGAACTGCGGCATTGCTGCCTGCGGGCCCTGGTTCCTGAGCCACGACAGGCGGTGCGATTGCATTTGTAACGTCCGCCCGAACAGGCGATGGCTCTGACGCGATTCTGCGTCAGGGAACCACCCATCATGCGTCTTCTGGTCGTCGAGGATGATGCCCGCGCGGCACGAATGCTGGTCAGCGACCTGGCCGAGCTCGGGCATGATAGCGTGGTGGCAGAGGACGGGCGCATTGCCTTGCTGCGCGCGACCGAGGATCCATTCGATGCGGTGCTGCTCGATGTGATGCTCCCGCATGTCGACGGGGTTGGCGTGGCGACCGCTTTACGCGAACGCGGGGTGAGCGTTCCGATCGTGATGCTCACCGCGCTCGGCGACCTCGAACAGCGCCTTGCCGGGCTTGACGCCGGCGCGGACGATTACCTCGTGAAACCCGCCGCGCCGGTCGAGATCGAGGCACGGATCCGCGCGATCCTGCGCCGTACTGCGCGTGCAAACGACAGCGGGCTGATGCGGGCCGGGGATATCGAGGTCAACGAGGTCAAGCACCGCGCGGTGCGCGGCGGCCGCGTGCTGAGCCTGCCGAAGCTTGAGTTCGACATGTTGTGCGAACTGATCCGTAACAAGAACAGCGTCGTCACCCGGCAGATGTTCTACAAGACGGTGTGGGACTACGACTTCGAGCCCGCCACCAACATCGTCGAATCCTATATCCGGCGGGTCCGCGCGCAATTGTGCGCGGCGGACGAACCTGACCCGATCGTGACGATCCGCGGGGTGGGCTATATGCTCGTCGACCAGGGATGAGGTTCCACCCGCGCTCGCTCCGCGCGATTGTCGTGGTGTATGTGGGGGTGATCTTCGTCGCGCTGCTGGCGGTCCGCACGACCAACTCCGTGATCGTCCACGACGCCCTCAACCGCGCAGTCGATCGGCGGCTCGAGGAAGAGCTGCGCGATATCGCGGGTCCCGCGCGCGATGCCGCGATCGCCACGATGACGCAGCGGATCGCCGCAAAGCAGACCGCGCACGAAACCGCCGATCTGCTCTTCCTGCTGCGTGATCCGGCGGGACGCCCGGTAGCGGGGGCGCTCCGGCTTCCGACACCGCCAACTACAGGTTTTTCGGATTTCGGCGATATTGCCGGGGTCGATGGCGTCGCGCACGGACGCGCGCTGGTCGAGCGGGTGACCAACGGGGCAAGCCTGACGATCGTTTCCGACAATGATGTCGTTGACGGGTTCGACGCACTGTTGTTGCAGGTGCAACTCGCGAGCCTCGCGGTCGCGTTGCTGGTGTTTGCGGGCGGCGCGGCGGCAATCGTGTGGGAAGTCAGCCGACGCCTCCGCGCGATGCAACATACGGTCAATTCGGTGATGGCGGGAAACCTCGCCAGCCGTGTTCCGGTCGATGGGTCGGGCAGCGAATTTGACCGGCAAGCGACCGCTTTCAACGCGATGCTCGACCGGATCGATGCGCTGATGGCGAACGTCAAGCATGCCGCGCGCGACGTCGCGCACGAGTTGAAAAGCCCCCTCGCGCGGTTGCGCAACCGGGTCGCGGGGCTTGAGCGGCACGCGCGGGATACGCGGTTCGGGGCGGATAGCGCGGCGATCCTCGCCGAGACCGACGAACTGCTCGAACTGTTCGCCAGCCTGATGCGGCTGTGGGAGATCGAGGGCGGGGAGCGCCGGGGGCGGTTCGACGTCGTCGATCTGGCGCAGCTCTGCCGCGAGGTCGGCGAGACGTTGCGCCCGGTGGCGGAGGATCGTGCCGACCGGCTGACGGTCAGCGCGGTCGGGGCTGCGCCGGTACGCGGCGACGTGCGGCTGCTGCGCCAGATGGTCGTCAACCTCGTCGAGAACGCGATCCGGCATACTCCCGAGGGGGCGTTGATCGCGATCGACGTACGGCACGATGCTAGTCGGGTCGAAATCTGCGTTGCGGACGATGGCCCCGGCATCCCGCTCGAGGCGCATGCCACCGTCATCCTGCGTTTCGGCCGGCTTGAGTCCGCCGAGGACCGCCCGGGGCACGGTCTCGGGCTGACGCTGGTCGATGCGATTGCGCGGCTCCACGGCGGACTGTTGCGGCTGGAGGACGCGGCACCCGGGCTGCGCGCGGTGGTCACGCTTCCCGCGGTGGCATGAAAAACCCGGCCCGAGCATAGGCTCGGGCCGGGTCATCAGAAGCGTGTCGTGATCGGAACGATCAGAACTTGGCCGAGAGCTCCAGGCCCCAGGTCCGCGGCGGGTTGAAGTTGCCGTAATCGCCAAGGATGCCGCCGTAGTTGGTGGAGATCAACTGACCGTTGGCACCGATGTTCTGGACCGGCCCGGAGTTCGCTGCCGAACGACGGTAGACGTAGGTCGTATCAAGCAGGTTGCGCGCCCACACCGAGACGGTGACCTTGTTATGATCGTTCACCGAGATGTCGGCGAGCGCGAGGCGACCGTTCATCACGAAGCTCGCATCGGTCTTGGTCGGCTCGAGCTGGAAGCTGTACTGGCTGCTCGCATAGTTGCCGTCGAGATGCAGGCGGACGCTGGCATCGGCGATACGGATGGGCGTGACATAGTCGATCGCACCCGATGCCGCGTTGTTCGGCGTGTAGACGATGTACAGCTGTTGCAGGCCACCACCCAGCGGGCTGATCGCCGACGGCGCCTTCCAGTAGGTATAGGCATAGGAGCCAGTCAGCGTCAGCTGCGGGAACGGCTTCACCGTCAGATCGGCTTCGATGCCGCGGATCTTGCTGTTTCCGGCGTTGACGGTCTGCTCGATGTGGCTGCCGTTGGTGATGCTCGAACCGTTCGTATCGAAATAATCGAAGTCGAACTGCGTGTTCTTGCGATCCATGATGTAGCCGGCGAGGTTCAGACGCGCGCGGTGCTGGAGGAAGTCCATCTTCGCGCCGATTTCATACGACTTGACCGCTTCCGGACCGAAAGCGTTGAACTGGAGCGAACGGTCGTTCGCGCCGCCAGCGCGGAAGCCCGTTGCGTACTTTGCGTAGAGGTGGACGTCCGGGGTCGCATCGAACGCGACGTTGATCATCGGGTCGAAGCGGCTGATGTTGTTCTTGAACGTGAACGGCGTCGCGGTGCTGTTGGCGACCGTGGTGACGGGGTTCAGATCGGTCCGGTTGTTGACGACATAAAGCATCCCGTGACGATCGTCCTTGGTCCAGCGCCCGCCTGCCGTGATGTGAACCACGTTGCCAAGCGCTTCCGGCGTGAAGGTCAGGTTGCCGAACACCGAGTAGTTGTGGTCCGTCGCCGCGCTGGCGCGGGTGATGAACTGGCAGCTGTTGCGGAATTGCGGCGCGGTGTTCGCCAGCCCGTTGTTGCACGACGGGTCATACTGCTGATAGCCCGAGTTCGCGCCGGTGATCGCCGACGAATTCCCCGGGATCGCGGAACGGATGGTGTAGGCTGTGCCGTCGCCGTTCCACTGGTTGGTCAGCGGGGTCGCGGCATATTCGGATGCCTGCTCGGTGTAGTAATAGCCACCGACGACATAATCGAACTGCGGGATGCTGCCGACCGCCTGGACTTCCTGGCTGAACTGATGCTGGCGCAGGAACGACAGGCTGTAGCGGCTGAACGTGCCGGTCGTGTTGATCGCGGTCGGGTTGGCGGTGTTGGGCACGAACGGTGCGAAGGTGCTGCGCTCCGGTCCGCCCGAGTTGTCCCACTGGTCGGTGCTGACGCCGCGCCATGCGGTGATCGAGCGAAGTTCGATCCAGGGTGCGAGTTTGTACTTCAGATTGGCCGAGAAACCGTGCGTGATGTCGACGCTCGGCTGTTGCGGGACGCCAACGTCGGCGACGGTCTGGCGATCGGGGTGAACGCCGACGAGCGGGCCCTTCGGTGCGATGCAGATCGGCTTGGTGCTGCCGGCGTTGATGGTGCCGCCGCAAGCGACGCCGTTGAGCAGCAGCGCGCCTGCCGCATTATACGTGCCGACGGGGTAGTTGTTCGGGTTGGGGTTATAGTTGAGCAGCTGGCTGAACTGCGGGGTGTTCTCGTCCTTCGCATAATCATAGGCGAAGTCAGCGGTGAAGCCGTCGATCGGCTGCCAGCGCGCGGCGGCGCGTCCGCCCTTGCGGTCGTAATAGTTCCAGCCGGTCGAGCCCGTGAGCGGGTCCTTCACGGTCGGATCCTGATGCTGATAGACGCCGTCGAACTTTAGCGAGATGTTGTAGAAGCTCGGCAGGTCGAGGTGGAGATCAGCGTTGTGGCTGCCGTAATTGCCGACGCCCGCGGTCACGCGACCGCCGAGGATGCCGGTCGGCGCCTTGGAGACGAGCGACAGCGCGCCGCCTTCGGTGTT
>CAZNQA010000013.1:32399-49652 GCA_964575105.1 uncultured Stakelama sp. | reverse complement strand
CGCAAGTCGCTCAACGAGATCAAGGAAGTGCTGTCGAGCATGGGTCTCCGCCTCGGGATGGAAATCCCCGGCTGGCCGCCCGAGAACATCGAAGAGATGGCGAAGAAGCTCGAACAAGAGATTATGGGCTAATCCTCATTCGTCTTACGGGCTCCCGCTGCCGCGGGTGCGACGGATATTCGGGTGGGCCACCGTCCCCACCGGCTCTGGGGTACCTCACACGGCCCCTTATCGAACGAAGGACATACCATGCGTCATCGCGTAGGCGGCCGTAAGCTTCAGCGGACTTCGGCCCACCGCATTGCCCTGTTCCGCAACATGAGCGCCGCGCTCATCAAGCACGAGCAGATCACCACGACCGTCGCCAAGGCGAAGGAACTGCGCCCGTACATCGAGAAGCTGATCACGCTCGCGAAGAAGGGTGGCCTGTCCAACCGTCGTCTCGCGCATGCACGGTTGCTGGACGATGCGCAGCTGACCAAGCTGTTCGACGTTCTGGCCGAGCGCTATGCCGGTCGCAACGGCGGCTACACCCGCATCATCAAGGCGGGCATCCGCCTGTCGGACGCGTCGCCGATGGCGGTGATCGAGTTCGTCGACCGCGACGTCAGCGCCAAGGGCCAGGATTCGGGCCCGGTGATGACCGGCGAAGAGTATGACGAAGCGGCATAAGCCCATCGTCATCGGACGTTGAGAAAGGAGCTGCACTCGGCCAGAGTGTGGCTCCTTCTTCGTTCTGGGGCTATGCATGCGACCTTTTCCGATCCTCGCGGTTCTTCTGGCTTCCCCCGCTCTGGCGCAGACACAGGCTCCCCTTATGCATTATCCCGAAACGCGCCGTACCGCGCAGGTCGACGAACAGTTCGGCGTCAAGGTCGCCGATCCGTATCGCTGGCTCGAGAACGACGTCCGCACCGATCCCGAGGTGGCGAAATGGGTCGCCGACCAGAATGTCGTGACCAACGCGTATCTCGCGACTCTCCCGGGGCGCGACATCTTCGCGGCGCGGTTGAAGACGCTGTTGAACTATGAGCGATTTGGCGTGCCGGTGAAGAAGGGCCGGCGGTATTTCTACAGCCGCAATGCGGGGCTGCAGAATCAGGCGGTGCTGTATGTCCGCGACAGCGTGGACGGCGCGGGGCGGGTGTTGATCGACCCCAACGGCTGGTCGAAGGACGGCGCGACCGCGCTTGCCGAGTGGAGCGCGTCGGAGGACGGCAGGAAGCTTGCCTATGCGGTGCAGGACGGCGGGACCGACTGGCGCACGGTCAAGGTGCTCGACGTCGCGACCGGCGCGGTGTCGGATACGGTCGAGTGGGTCAAGTTCTCGGGGCTGTCGTGGGCGAAGGACGGCTCGGGCTTCTATTACTCGCGCTTCGCCGCGCCGGCGCAGGGCGCCAAGTTCCAGGCGCTCAACGAGAACCAGGAGGTCTATTTCCACAAGCTCGGCACGCAGCAATCCGCCGATGCGCTGATCTACGCGACCCCCGACCAGCCCAAGCTGGGGCATACGACGCAGGTGACCGACGACGGCAAGTGGCTCGTCATCACGACGCATGAGGGGACCGACAACCGTTACCAGATCACGGTGATCGACCTCACCGCGCCAAAGCCCGCGCCACGCACGATCTTCAAGGGGCTCGAGAATGAGTGGAGCCTTGCGGGGAATGTCGGGGGCAATTTCTACTGGGTGACCAACAAGGGCGCGCCGCGCGGGCGGATCGTCGCGACCAACCTGTATGCGCGTTCAGCCGAAGTGCCCGAGACCGAAATCGTCGCGCAGGGCAAGGACGTGATCGACGGTGCCAATCTGGTCGGCGGGCGGTTGCTCGTCTCCTATCTGGCGGACGTCAAGAGCGACGTTCGGCGCTTCACGCTGGAGGGCAAGCCCGACGGCGCCGTTGCGCTTCCCGGGATCGGTGATGTCGGCGGCTTCGGCGGGACGGCGGACGACAGCGAGACCTTCTACGCCTTCACCAGCTTCGCCACCCCGACGACGATCTATCGCTATGACGTCAAGACCGGGCAGGCGACTCCCTGGGCCACCCCCAAGGTCGCCTTTGATCCTGCGCGTTATCAGGTCGAGCAGCGGTTCTACACGTCGAAGGACGGGACGCGCGTGCCGATGTTCGTGGTGCGGCGCAAGGATGTGAGCGGGCCGGCGCCGACGCTGCTCTATGCCTATGGCGGGTTCAACATCTCGGTCACGCCGAGCTTCTCCGCGACCCGGCTCGCATGGCTCGAGCAGGGCGGGGTGCTTGCGGTCGCGAACATTCGCGGCGGGGGCGAATATGGCAAGGCGTGGCACGACGGTGGCCGGCTCGCGCAGAAGCAGAACGTGTTCGACGATTTCATCGCGGCGGGCGAGTATCTCAAGGCGCAGAAGATCACCGGGAAGGACCAGCTCGTCATCCAGGGCGGATCGAACGGCGGGCTGCTCGTCGGCGCGGTCACCAACCAGCGGCCCGACCTGTTCGCCGCGGCGATTCCGGCGGTCGGCGTGATGGACATGCTGCGTTTCGACCGGTTCACCGCAGGGCGCTATTGGGTCGACGATTACGGCTATCCGGCGAAGGAAGCCGATTTCAAGACGCTCTACGCCTATTCGCCGTACCATAACATCCGTGCGGGAAAGCCGTATCCGGCGATCCTCGCCGAGACCGCGGACACCGATGACCGGGTCGTGCCGGGGCATACGTTCAAATATACCGCGATGCTCCAGTCGATGGATCTCGGGCCGAAGCCGCGCATCGTGCGGATCGAGACGCGCGCGGGGCATGGTTCGGGCAAGCCGACCGACAAGGTGATCGCCGAGACTGCGGATGCGTGGGCATTCGCGGCGAAGTGGACCGGGTTGACGGTGAAGCCGGTCGAGTAAGCGTGGCGGCGGCGGGGTGGATCAGCCCGCCGCCAAACCGCGGCGATCGTTGACTCGAACTCCCCCTGTTCGTTTCGAGCGAAGTCGAGAAACCGGGCACAGCGGAGGTTTCTCGACTGCGCCTGAAACGAGCGGGAAGGGACGGGGCTCGACATTCGAGCCGCATCCGTTCCAAATCGCACGCCCGCCCTCTGGCATCGCGGCGCACTTCTGCTATCTGGCCGCATGACCCATCCCAGCGACTCCATCCTCATCGTCGATTTCGGCAGCCAGGTTACGCAGTTGATCGCGCGCCGCGTGCGCGAAGCGGGGGTCTATAGCGAGATCGCCCCGTTCACGACCGCCGCCGATGCTTTCGCGCGGATGCAGCCCAAGGGCGTGATCCTGTCGGGCAGCCCCGCCTCGGTGCTCGACGAGAACAGCCCGCGTATCCCGCAGGCGATCCTCGACAGCGGGGTTCCGATCATGGGGATCTGCTATGGCCAGCAGGTGCTGATGCACCAGCTCGGCGGCACGGTGACGCTCGGCGACAGCGGCGAGTTCGGCCATGCGGTGATCGAGATCCGCGACACCTGCGCGCTGTTCGATGGCGCGTGGGCGCCGGGTGAATCGCATCAGGTGTGGATGAGCCACGGCGACAAGGTCACCGCGCTCGCCCCCGGCTTCCGCCCGGTCGCGGCAAGCCCGGGCGCGCCGTTCGCGGTGATCGCGGATGACGACCGGCATTATTACGCGATGCAGTTCCACCCCGAGGTGGTCCACACCCCCGATGGCGCGAAGCTGATCGCCACCTTCGCGCGGCACGTCTGCGGGCTGACCGGCGACTGGACGATGGCGGAGTTCCGCGCGACCAAGATCGCCGAGATCCGCGCGCAGGTCGGCAGCGGCAAGGTGATCTGCGGGCTGTCGGGTGGGGTCGACTCGGCGGTCGCGGCGGTGCTGATCCACGAGGCGATCGGCGAGCAGCTGACCTGCGTATTCGTCGACCACGGGCTGATGCGCAGCGGCGAGGCGGATCAGGTCGTCACGCTGTTCCGCAACCATTACAACATCCCGCTGGTCCATGTGGACGCCGAGGCGACCTTCATGGCCGGGCTCGCAGGCGTCACCGACCCCGAGGCGAAGCGCAAGTTCATCGGCGGGGCGTTCATCGACATCTTCGAGGCGGAAGCGAAGCGGATCGGCGGCGCGGATTTCCTCGCACAGGGAACGCTCTACCCCGACGTGATCGAGAGCGTCAGCTTCACCGGCGGGCCGTCGGTGACGATCAAGAGCCACCACAATGTCGGCGGTCTGCCCGCGCGGATGAAGATGCAGTTGGTCGAGCCGCTGCGCGAGCTGTTCAAGGACGAAGTCCGCGCGCTGGGTCGCGAGCTCGGCCTGCCCGAGATCTTCGTCGGGCGGCATCCGTTCCCGGGGCCGGGTCTCGCGATCCGCATTCCGGGCGAGGTGACCAAGGAACGCTGCGACATCCTGCGCAAGGCGGACTCGGTCTATCTCGAGGAAATCCGCCGCGCGGGGCTGTACGACGCGATCTGGCAGGCCTTCGCGGTGCTGCTCCCGGTGCGCAGCGTTGGCGTGATGGGCGACGGGCGGACCTATGACAATGTGCTGGCGCTCCGCGCGGTGACATCGACCGACGGGATGACCGCGCAGGCGTTCCAGTTCCCGGGCGATTTCCTCCCGCGCGTCGCGACCCGGATCGTCAACGAAGTCCGCGGCGTCAACCGCGTGACCTATGATTATACGAGCAAGCCGCCCGGCACGATCGAGTGGGAGTGAGCGCCCTTTAACGGGCCCGCTTCGGTAAGGGTGGGCGGGGATACGGTCTCCGACTCCCGGCCCATACGTGTCCGCGTCCCTAGCCGCGACCGGCGAATCCGTGTAACGATCAGGCAACAGTTTCGGATCGAGCGCGTTGCTCGTATCTAGTATCGAGTTTCGGAGTGACTGACATACCGCGCAAGACAAATTACGACTTCGAGCGCCGCGAGCGCGAAAAAGCAAAGGCGGCCGAGTCCGCGAAGAAGCAGCAGGCCAAGGCGGACAAGCGCGCGGCCGAGCAGCAAACGCCGGAGGCGGCAGAGGCAGACGGTACCCAGGACGGCTAACGCGACCGTGGAAACGCCCGATCTCCTGCTTGCGCAGCTTGGCTGGAAGCCGTTCTTCAGCGAGCAGTTTTCTCCTGAAGAGAGTGATAGCGTCCAGCCTGCGCGGGTGATTTCGGTGCACCGCGGACGGGTAACCGTGGCGGGTGAGGGGTATGAGGATTCGATCCCCTCGGGTCTGCCCGTGCCGGGGGGTGCCGAGGACAGGCCCACCGTGGGAGACTGGCTGCTGGTCGACAGAAACAGCCGGACGATCGTACGGATCCTTGCGCGGACGAGCCTGTTCAAGCGGCCCGCCCCGGGGGACGATCGCCGGGTCCAGCTCATCGCCGCGAACGTCGATACGCTGTTCATCGTCACGGCGTGCACGCAGGACTTCAACGTCGCACGGTTGGAACGCTATCTCGTGCTTGCGCGCGAGGTGGGCGTGCGCCCGGTCGTGGTACTGACCAAGGCGGATCTGTCGCCCGAGCCTGAGGCTCTCGTCGTTGCCGCGCAGGCGCTTCAGGCGGGATTGCGGGTGGAACTCGTGAACGGGCTGGATCCGGCAAGCGTCGCGCATCTGCTGGACTATTGCGGTGTCGGCGAGACGGTCGCGCTGGTCGGCTCCTCGGGCGTCGGCAAGTCTACGCTCGTCAAGACGCTGACGGGATCGACCAGCATCGCGACGCAGGCCGTGCGCGAGGACGACGGCAAGGGCCGGCATACGACGACGGTCCGCGAGATGTATCGCCTTGCCAGCGTTGAAGACGGGGGCGTTGCGGAAGGCGGCTGGCTCGTCGACACGCCGGGGATGCGCGAGTTGCAGATGTCAGAGGTGAGCACCGGGGTGACCGAGGTGTTCGACGACGTCACGACCGTGGCGCTCGCATGCAAGTTCTCGAACTGCACGCATGTCGCCGAGCCCGGATGCGCGATCAATGCCGCGCTCGCGGCGGGCGAGCTCGATCCCGCGCGCGTTGCCCGCTGGCGCAAGCTTTCGCATGAGGATGCGGTGAGCAGTAGCGCCGCAACCGTTCGGCGCGCGCGGTCCGGGAATGCCTCGAATAAGCGGTGACTGTCGGCGGATGATGACGGCTCCCGGCCGTTCGTTTCGAGCGTAGTCGAGAAACCTGCGCTGGTGCCGGGTTTCTCGACTACGCTCGAAACGAACGGTTGGGGGGGGCGTGCCTCGATTTAGCGTTCACCCAGCGCCGCGAACACCGCGGGCACCAGCTCGGTGCGGCAGATCAACAGATCGGGCATGTAGACATCGCGCTGGTTGTAGACGAGCGGCGACCCGTCGACGCGGCTGACGTGAAGCCCTGCCGCCGCCGCGACCGCGACGGGTGCGCAGCTGTCCCATTCATATTGCCCGCCGGTGTGGAGATAGATTTCCGCCGCGCCGCGGACCACTGCCATCGCCTTTGCCCCCGCCGACCCCATCGGGACAAGCTCCGCGCCAAGTGCGTTCGCGACCGTGATCGCCTCGGCGGCGGGGCGCGAGCGGCTTACGACCATCCGCGGCGGGGTCTGCATCGGGGCGAGCGGCGGCGCGGCATCGCTTCGCACCGTCACGCCGAGGCCGGGCAAAGCGACCGCACCGACCGTCGCGACGCCGCCGATCGCAAGCCCGACGTGGACCGCCCAGTCGTTGCGCCCCTCGCCATATTCGCGGGTGCCGTCGACTGGATCGACGATCCACACGCGTTTCCGAGACAGGCGCTCGGCGTTGTCCTTCTCCTCCTCGGACAGCAGGCCGTCGTCGGGGCGCTGTTCGCGCAACGCGTGGATGAGGAACTGGTTCGCGGTCTGGTCGCCCGCCTTGCCGAGCGACTGCGCGGAACAGACCCCGGCGTCGCGCACCGTCAGCAGCAGCGCGCCGGTAACCCGCGCGAGATGCGCGGCGAGTTCGCCATCGGTCATCGCGATGCTCATTTGAGCGGGAGGATCTGGCGGACGATGAACTCGGCGGCCTCGACTGGGGTCATTGCCACGGTGTTGACGCGGATGTCGGGGTGGAGCGGTTGCTCATACGGGCTGTCGATCCCGGTGAAGTTCTTGAGCGCCCCCGCGCGCGCCTTCTTGTACAGGCCCTTGACGTCGCGCTGCTCGGCGACCTCGAGCGGAGTGTCGACGAAGATCTCTACGAACTCGGCCTTAGGCAGCATTGCGCGGACCATGTCGCGGTCCGCCCGGAACGGCGAGATGAACGCGGTCAGCACGATCAGTCCGGCGTCGGTCATCAGCTTCGCGACCTCGCCGACGCGACGGATATTCTCGATCCGGTCGGCCTCGGTGAAGCCGAGATCCTTGTTGAGCCCGTGCCGCACATTGTCGCCGTCGAGCAGGAAGGTGTGGCGGTTCATCAGGTTGAGCAATTTCTCGACCTCGTTCGCGATGGTCGACTTGCCCGCACCCGAAAGGCCGGTGAACCACAGTACACGCGGCGTCTGGTTCTTGAGCCGGGCATGCGCGTCGCGGCCGATGTCGGTCGCCTGCCAGTGGACGTTCTGCGCGCGGCGGAGCGAGAAGTGCAGCATCCCCGCCGCGACCGTCGCGTTGGTGAGCTTGTCGACCAGGATCAGCCCGCCGAGCGTCCGGTCGCGCGCATAGGGCTCGAACACGATCGCGCGATCGGTCTGGAGTTCCGCGACGCCGATCGCGTTGAGCTCGAGCGTCTTGGCGGCGAGGTGCTCCATCGTGTTGACGTTGACCTGATATTTCGGCTCGCGCACCGTTGCGGACACGGTCTGCGTGCCGAGTTTCAGCCAGTAGGACCGGCCAACGACGAGCGGGGCGTCGTCCATCCACACGATCGTAGCCTCGAACTGGTCGGCGGTTTCGGGGGGCGCGTCGGCGGCGGCGATGACTTGTCCGCGCGAGCAATCGATCTCGTCGGCGAGGCAGAGCGTGACCGACTGGCCCGCGACCGCTTGCGCGAGGTCGCCGTCGAGCGTGACGATCCGGGTGACGGTCGAGGTCTTGCCGCCCGGGACGACGCGGATCGCATCGCCCGGCCGCACCGTGCCGCGCGCGATCTGGCCAGAGAAGCCGCGGAAATCGAGGTTGGGGCGGTTGACCCATTGCACCGCCATCCGGAAATCGCCCGCGCGATCCTCGTCGACGCCGAGTTCGACGCTTTCGAGATGCTCCATCAAGGTCGGGCCGGTGTACCACGGCATGTGTTCGGACGGGTTCGAGATATTGTCGCCCCTGAACCCCGAGATCGGCATCGGGATGAAGCCGGTGATCCCGATGCTGTCGCCGAATGCGCGGTACTCCGCGAGGATCGCGTCGTATCGCGCCTGGTCGTAGCCGATCAGGTCCATCTTGTTGATCGCGAGCACGAGGTGCTTGATGCCGATCAGATGCGCCAGATAGGAATGGCGTCTGGTCTGCGTCAGCACGCCCTTGCGCGCATCGACCAGGATCACCGCGAGGTCCGCGGTCGATGCGCCGGTGACCATGTTGCGGGTATATTGTTCGTGCCCGGGCGTGTCGGCGACGATGAACTTGCGCTTCTCGGTCGAGAAAAAGCGATAGGCGACGTCGATCGTGATGCCCTGTTCGCGTTCCGCCGCGAGGCCGTCGACCAACAGCGCGAAGTCGATCTCTTGCCCCTGCGTGCCGACGCGCTTCGAATCCGCCTCGAGCGCGGCGAGCTGATCCTCGAAGATCATCTTCGAATCGTAGAGCAGTCGCCCGATCAGCGTCGACTTGCCGTCATCGACCGAACCGCAGGTGATGAAGCGGAGCATCGTCTTGTGCTGGTGCTGGGCAAGATAGGCGTTGATATCCTCGGCGATCAGCGCCTCGGTCTGGTAGACGGGCTGGGGGTTGGCATCCGCCATCAGAAATACCCTTCCTGCTTCTTCTTCTCCATCCCCGCACCGCCCGCATCCTTGTCGATCGCGCGGCCCTGCCGCTCCGAGGTGGTGGTGAGCAGCGTTTCCTGGATGATCTCGGGGAGCGTCGCGGCCTTGCTCTCGACCGCGCCGGTGAGCGGATAGCAGCCGAGCGTGCGGAAGCGGATCGAGCGCAGGACGGGGGTTTCGCCGGGGTGGAGGCGGAAGCGGTCGTCGTCGACCATCAGCAGCATCCCGTCGCGCTCGACCGTCGGGCGGGGGGCGGCAAAATAGAGCGGGACGATCGGGATCGCGTTGAGCTGGATATATTGCCACACGTCGAGCTCGGTCCAGTTGGAGATCGGGAAGACGCGGATGCTCTCGCCCTTCGCCTTGCGCGCGTTGTAGAGGTTCCACAGTTCGGGACGCTGGTTCTTCGGGTCCCAACCCTGGCTGGCGGTGCGGAACGAGAAGATCCGCTCCTTCGCGCGCGATTTCTCCTCGTCGCGCCGCGCGCCGCCGAAAGCCGCGTCGAAGCCATGTTGGGTGAGCGCCTGCTTGAGCCCCTCGGTCTTCCACAGATCGGTGTGGAGCGCGCCGTGGTCGAACGGGTTGATCCCGCGTTCGATCGCCTCAGGGTTGCGGTGGACGAGCAACTCCATTCCGCTTTCGCGCGCCATGCGGTCGCGCAATGTATACATTTCCTGGAATTTCCACGTCGTGTCGACATGGAGCAGCGGGAAGGGCGGGGGCGACGGGTAAAACGCCTTGCGCGCGAGGTGGAGCATCACCGCGCTGTCCTTGCCGACCGAATAGAGCATCACCGGCTTGTCGGCTTCGGCAACGACTTCGCGGAGGATGTGGATCGCCTCGGCCTCGAGCCGCTCGAGATGAGTCAGCGTCGCCGCCGACGGTGCGGCTGTCGTGTCATCCTCAATCCGTGTCGCCATGTCCAAGCTTCCAAAGCAGATTATCCGGGCTTCCGATCCCGGACTTGTCCTAGCCGGGTGCGGCCAAACTCTTGCTAAAGAAAATCTTGAGGTTCGAGAGCCGGGAATGAGGGGTGGTCACTCGGGGGCTGACAGTCGTGCCGGTATCGTTATAGTCCGACTATAAGTCTGGTGACGGGAGAGAAGTGGTGTCGAACGGTGGTTGCTGCGCGGGCCCTTCGCGCCGTTTGTTTCTCGCGAGCGCCGGGGTTGGCGCGCTGATCGCCGGTGCACCCGGTGTCGCCGCCCCTGCGGGTTTGCCCGGCGGATTGCCGAAGGCACGGTTGCAGCCGTTCGATCTGGCGGACGTCGATCTCGGCGAGGGGCCGTTACTACATGCGCAACGCAAGACCGAAGCGTATCTCCTAAGCCTCGATCCCGACCGGATGCTCCACGCCTTCCGCGTCAATGCGGGCCTGAAACCGAAGGCAGCGGCGTACGGTGGATGGGAATCCGATCCGATCTGGGCGGACATCAATTGCCAGGGGCATACGCTCGGCCACTATCTGTCTGCCTGCGCGCTGGCGTATCGCTCGACTCGCAAGCCGGTGTATCGCCAGCGGATCGACCATATCGCGCGGGAGCTTGCCGCGTGTCAGGATGCCGCCAAGTCCGGTCTCGTCTGTGCGTTTCCCAAGGGGCCATCGCTGGTCGCCGCGCATCTGCGCGGGGACGCGATCACCGGGGTGCCGTGGTACACGCTCCACAAGGTCTTCGCGGGCCTGCGCGATGCGACGCTGCTCGCCGACAGCGCGGAGTCGCGCACGGTGCTGCTGCGGTTCGCGGACTGGGCGGTGGTCGCGACGCGGCCGTTGAGCGCGGCGCAGTTCGAGACGATGCTCGAGACAGAGCATGGCGGGATGAACGAAGTGTTCGCCGACCTGTATCTGATGACGGGCAACCCCGACTATCGCGTCCTCGCCGAACGCTTTTCGCACAAGGCGCTGCTGACGCCGCTCGCTTCCGGGCGCGACCAGCTCGACGGGCTCCACGCCAACACGCAGCTCCCGAAGGTGGTCGGCTTCCAGCGCGTGTTCGAGGCGACCGGTGCGTCGCAATATCACGCGGCGGCGGCGTTCTTCTGGCGGACGGTTGCGATGACGCGGTCGTTCGCGACCGGCGGGCATGGCGACAACGAACATTTCTTCCCGATGGCGGAGTTCGACAAGCACGTCTTCTCGGCGAAGGGGTCGGAAACGTGTGGGCAGCACAACATGCTCAAGCTGACTCGCGCGCTGTTCCTGCAGGACCCGCAGGCCGAGTACGCCGATTATTACGAGCGCACGCTCTATAACGGAATTCTCGCGTCGCAGGATCCCGACACGGGGATGGTGACCTATTTCCAGGGCGCACGGCCGGGGTATATGAAGTTGTACCATACCCCCGAACACTCCTTCTGGTGCTGCACCGGGACGGGGATGGAAAACCACGTGAAGTACCGCGATTCGATCTATTTCCATGATGATCGGGCGCTGTACGTGAACCTGTTCGTGCCGTCGGCGGTGCGGTGGCGCGAGAAGGGGGTGGCGCTGCGGCAGGAAACGAGATTCCCCGACGCACCGACGACGACGTTGCGCTGGACCGTTGAGCGCCCGACCGAGGTGGTGCTCCAGTTGCGGCACCCGCGCTGGAGCCGGAGCGCGATCGTGCTGGTCAACGGGGTCGAGGCTGTGCGCTCGGTTACGGCCGGCAGCTATGTGAAGCTGGGGCGGACGTGGTACGATGGCGACACGGTCGAGCTGCGGCTGGCGATGGAGGTCGTTCCCGAACATGCCCCCGCCGCGCCCGATATCGTCGCGTTTACCTATGGGCCGATGGTGCTCGCCGGGGTGCTTGGGCGGGAGGGGCTCGTGGCGGATGCGGACCTCGTCGTCAACGAGCGTAAATATGGGGAGTATAATGCTGCGCCGGTCACGGTGCCGACATTGGCTGGGAACCCGGCGACGCTCGCCGCGCAGGTGCGCAGGGCGGACGGTCCGCTCGAATTCACGATCCCGTCGGCGGACCGGACCGCGGTTCGCCTGGTCCCGTATCACCGTGTCGCGCATGATCGCTATGCGACGTACTGGAAGATCAGCCCGGAGGTGTGACCTTTCCCTCCCGGCCGTTCGCTTCGAGCGAAGTCGAGAAGCCTGCGCTGTGCCATGTTTCTCGACTTCGCTCGAAACGAACGGTGGGGGTTGTAAGGCTTAGCGGGACCGCGGGCTGCGCAGTTCGGCCAGCAGGATTGCATTGAACCCCGCCGCATCCTCCACCTGAGGCGCATGCCCCGAACCCGCAATCCGGACGAGGTGCGCGCCGGGAATCCGCTTCGCCGCATCCTCCGCCGCTTGCGGGACGGTCTGGACCCGGTCGCGCATCGCGGCGGGGGCGCTGTTTGCGCGGAAGGCGGTGAGGTCGCGCTGGCCGATGATCAGTGAGACCGGGGCGGCGATCCGGCCGAGTTCGGCGGCGACGGGTTGCGTCTCGATCATGTCCGACAGTCGCGCCTGCGCGTCGCGGACGATGCCGCTATCGGGGCTGGCATATTGCCCTGCGAGCATCGCGACCCAGCGGTCGTATTCGGGGCGCCACGCACCGTGATAGTAATTGCGGAGCTGATACGCCTTGATCGATGCGGCGTCGGTCTTCGCTTCCTCCTGCCGGAGCGCGCCGAGCTCGGTATAGGGCACGCCCTGCGCCAGTGTGTCGTTGAGGCCGAGCGGGTTGATGAGCACGAGCTGTTCGACCCGGTCGGGATATTGCAGCGCGAACCGTGCGCCGAGAATCCCCCCGGTCGAATGGCCGACCAGCGTGATCTTGCCGACCCTCGCCTGGTCGAGCAGCCCGCGTGTCAGCGCACCGAGTGCCTGGAAACTGTACTGATAGCCGCCGGGCTTGGAGGATTTGCAGAAGCCGATCTGGTCGGGGGCGATCACGCGGTAGCCCGCGGTTGCGAGGGCGGCGATCGTGTCCTGCCATGTCGCCGCGCAGAAGTTCTTGCCGTGGAGCAGGACGACGGTGCGGCCATTGGCTTTGCCCGACGGGGGCACGTCGAGATACGCCATGCGGACGGGCGCGCCCTGCGACTGGGTTGCGAACCAGTGGAGCGGGTAGGGATAATTGAACTGCTCGAGGTTCGCGCCGAGGGGCTTGGTGGGGCTGGTGGTCTGTGCGGCGACGCCGGACGCGCCGAGGGTCGCGAGCAGAAGCAGGGCGGGGGCACGGCGCATGGACGGGATCCTTGGTTTTTTGGCACTAGCCGGGGCAGGTTGCTTTCACACCACCGCGACCGGCCGTTTCTCGGGCTAAAGAAAAACCTGACTTCCCCGGCGAAGGCCGGGACCCAGTCGTGGTGGTCGAGGTAACGAAGCGCACGCGCCTGCAACTCCCGCCTCGCTACTGGGCCCCGGCCTCGCCGGGGAAGGACTTTTGATACGGCAGGCTTAGTCCCAATGCTCCGCCAAGGAGGACGTTCCTGCCCCCCGCAGCATCACCGTGCGGGGCGGCTCTTGTCGCGGATCGCCTTGAACTCCGATCCTGCCTTCCACTCGGGCCAGACGGTCGAATTGGCGAGCTCAGCACCGATCGTCCCGATCAGGTCGATGTCCTGTACTGCGCCGTCGAGCTTCCAGTCCTTGCTCCAGGCGTCGCACGCCTGGTGATAGCATTGCCCGGTATAGGCATCGATCCACGCCTGACCCGCCACGGTGCCGCCCTGCTTGAGGTCGGACGCACCCGCGATTCCCATCAGCAGCAGCGTCGGCACGCCTTGCTTGGCGAAGGAGAAATGATCTGCACGGTAGAACAGCCCGCGTTCGGGCAGGCCTTCCTGCGTCAGATGCCGCCCCTGCGTCGCCGCGACGCGCGCCATGTCGCCCTCGAGACTGTTCTGGCCTGCGCCAACCAGCACGACGTCCTTCGCCAGCCCGGCGGTCTGGAGGATGTCGATCGTCAGATTGGCGACGGTCTTCGCCATCGGGATCGTCGGATGTGTGGCGTAATATTCTGACCCGAGCAGTCCGCGTTCCTCGGCGGTCCAGGCGGCGAACACCACCGACCGCTTGGGGGCAGGCGCGGCCTTGAGGTTGCGCGCGATCTCGAACAGGCCCGCGATCCCAAGCGCGTCGTCATTCGCGCCCGCGCGGTAGATACGGCCCTGCGCGTCGGGCTTGCCCGCGCCGTAAGCATCCCAATGCGCGCCGAACATCACCGCTTCGTCGGGGCGCTCGGTGCCGGGGATCCGCGCGAGGACGTTGTAGCTCGCGACCTGTTCCTGCGCGACCGGCACGTCCGCGGTGAAGGTCACGCCCTTGAGCGTCACCGGGCGGAAGTCCGCCTTGCGCGCCGCAACGCGGAGTTGTGCGAGGTCGAGCCCGGCGGCGGCGAATACCTTCGTCGCGGCGTCGCCCGCCATCCAGCCCTGGAGCGCGACGCTGGTCAGCTTGGACGGATCGCGGACGATGTCGTAATTTTCGCCGCCGCTGCTGACGACGACGTTCCAGCCATAGCCCGCACCTGCGGTATCATGGACGATCAGCGCGCCGATCGCGCCGCGCCGCGCGGCTTCCTCGAACTTGTAGGTCCAGCGCCCGTAATAGGTCATCGTGCGACCGCCGAACTTGCCGGCGACGGGCTCGCCCTTGGCCGCCGCGAAATCGGGATCGTTGACGAGGAAGACGGCGACCTTGCCCTTGAGGTCGGCGCCCTTGAAGTCGTCCCATTTGCGCTCGGGCGCGGTCACGCCATAGCCGACGAAGACGAGCGGGGCGGCGGCGATCTTCGCAACATCGTCGGGGCGGATCGTCGAGACGTAGATGTCCTTTGCCTGTTCGGCGGGAAGCGCGCCCTTGGGGGAATCGAACTTTAACGTCCGGGGCGTGCCCAATCGCGTGTGGATCAGCGGGACTTTCTGGACCCAGCCGCCGTCGGGGCCCGCGGGTTCGAGCCCGAGCGCCTGGAAGCGCGCGACGAGATAGCCGATCGTCCGGTCCTCGCCGCGCGTGCCCGGGGCGCGGCCCTCGAACAGGTCCGACGCCAGCGTGCGGACGCTTTGCTCGATCCGCGCCGGATCGGTCGCGACCTGCGCGGATACGGGAAGCGCGATGGTCGCGGCGAGCAGCGCGGCGAGGCAGGCGGTGTTGCGTCTGGCGGGGCGGGGAAGCGATGTGGTCATGGCGCGAGCTTAGGTCAGCTTTTCCGCGCCGCCAACGCCAAGTGCCGAATCGTACGGACTTTTCCGACAGTAGCCGCTCAATTCGCAGCGCCCGGGGGGACGGTCCGGCCTACGCCGCGCACGCACCCCGTCAGGCTGCTATCCGCAGCCGGTTGCGACCGTGGCGCTTCGCCTCATACAACGCGTTGTCGGCCCGCTCGAGGACCGCCATCGCAGTACCGCCGGGAACGATCTCGGCAAGGCCGATGCTTGCGGTGACACTGATCGACTCACCCGAATCGAGCGGAATGCGTAACGCACGGATTGCCTCGCGCAGGCGTTCCGCCGCCGCCTCGGCGTCCGCCATCGATGCCCCGCCGAAGATCACGCAAAACTCCTCGCCACCGATGCGCGCGACCAGATCGTGGCTGCGGCACAGGCGCATCGCTTCCGCGGCAACCGCCTGAAGCACGAGGTCGCCGGCAAGGTGCCCGTACGTGTCGTTGATCCGCTTGAAATGATCGAGGTCGAGGATCGCGAGGCTGCCGGCACGCGCGTCGGTTCCCTTGGCGTCGGTCGCGGCGCAGCGGCGTTCGAGCTGCTCGAGAAAGGCGCGGCGGTTGGCAAGGCCGGTGAGCACGTCGAGCCGCGCTTCCCGGGTGAGCGAAAGCTCGAGCCGTTTGCGATCCGAAATGTCGCGGATCGAGCCGACGATGCCGAGCGATTCGCCCTGTTCCGTCACCGCGCGGAGCGACGCCTCGAACCAGCGGCGGCCGTCCGGCCCCTCGCGCGCGCCGCGATACTGGACGATCACCGGCTGGCCGGGCGCCTGCAACGCCTGTCTTGAGGCGACCGCGACCACCGGGTGATCCTCCTCGAACACGAACCCGCTGGCATGGCTGCCGACCACCGCGTCGGAGGGCAGCCCGGTCATGTCCGCAATTGCATTGGACGCGTAGCGCACGGTCCCGTCGGCGGCGACGTCGATGATCGCGTCGCCCAGCGCGTCGGCGATGGTGCGGTACCGCGCCTCGCTCTCGCGCCATCGATCGGCGATGATCCGCAATTGCGTCAGCAGCGATGCGACCGGCAGCACCAGCAGCGCGGCGCAGGCGATATAGCCCTGCAGCAGAAGTGCCTTCTCCCCGAACGAGCCGGACATCAGGTTGATCGGTCCGCGCCCCTGCGCGGTGAAAACGACGCCGACAGCGCCGACGATGACCATGCCTGCGATCGCCGCGAAACGACCGCTGCGGACGGTGGCGAGCACCATCGGCAACAAGGGCAGGAACAGGATCGGGGCCGATTTCTGATAGAAGACGATGATCGCGGTGACGCTGACCGTGAGCAGCAGGGCCGCATTGGCAAGCCAGTCGGACCGGCCCGGGCGCGCGGTTCGCGGGGTCGTCGAGCGGGTGAAGACCGTGACCGCGACCGGAGTGACCAGCACCGCGCCAAGCGCGTGCGCGGCAACCCAGTGGAGGAAGTTACTCCAATAGGGCGCATCGACGAAGACCGCGACGACGGCGGCGGCAAACAGCCCCGAGACGATCGGCGCGACGCCGCCAGCGAGCGCGATGAACCACGCCATGCCGCGTACCGTCTCGATCTCGAACCCCCGCCCGAGCACGCGGCGCAACAGCAGCGCAGCGAGCACGGGTTCGAGCAACAACACCGGCGTCAGGAACGGGATGCTGCGCCACCCGATCCCGACGGTGACGATCTCGAGCACACACGCGACCCCGCACCACACCAGCGGCGGACCCCAGCGCCGCGGCGACAAGGTCACCAGCCGTGCCAGCAGCAGCCCGGCGGCGCCCCAGACATAGGCGACCCCGCCGTCGAACCGGGCGAAACTGACCGATGCGGCGGCGGCCAGGAAGAACACGAAACCCAGCAGAACTGCCTGAGAATGATCGGAGATACGGATACGCGTGAGCATCCGACAAGATAGCGGCCGATCTGGTCAACGAATGGTTAACGCGCCAGGGTCAGGCGAAACTTTCGACCTTATCGCACACCGTTGCGGCACGAGACGGCGGTTTCCGAAGCGGATTTGCGTCCCAAAATGGCGCGACCGTTAACCGCGACCGGGGCTGGTCGAAATCGTAAACAAAGCGTTAATTGCCCGCCATGCAACGCTCTCTCCCGCTCCCCGCGCAAGCCGCCCGTCATCCGTTCCGGCAGACCGTCGCCGCCGCCCGCGGTGCGCGGATCCGCGCGCGTGACGATTCGGACGTGAAGCTGTTCGTACTCAGCTTCTCGGCGTTCTTCGTGTGCTTCTATACGTTCATTTCCTGACCAGCATTTCCTGACC
>CAZNQA010000013.1:0-32299 GCA_964575105.1 uncultured Stakelama sp. | reverse complement strand
TCGGCGTTCTTCGTGTGCTTCTATACGTTCATTTCCTGACCAGCATTTCCTGACCAGCATTTCCTGACCAGCATTTCCTGACCGGCACTTTCCGGACCGGGCATTACCCGAGCGGGATCAGTCGCAAGCGACGTGGAGCTTCCAGGCGATCCAGGCCGACACCGGGCACATCGCCGCCACCAGGAGCAGCATGTTGTCCGGCGTCACGCCAACCAGCGTCAGGCCCTGCACGCCGATTGCGCCGACCGTCATCGCGCCGGCGTTGACGACATTGTTCGCCGCCACGGTTCGCGCGGTCTCGTCCTTCGAGACGGTGGTCGTCAGGAACGCATAAAGCGGCACGACGAACATTCCGCCGGTAACCGCGATCCCCATCAGCACGAGCACGAGCAGGATGGCACGCGGCAGCGCGATGAAGCTCGCCAGGTCGTACAACGTCCCGACCGGCGCTTCCGGCCAGCCGCGGACGAGCAGCGAGAACAGCACCACGAAGCCGCCCATCGCAAGCACCGAGGCGGGGGCATATTTGGCGGACGTATGTCCCTTGAGCAGCGAGTTGATCAGCACCGAGCCGACCGCGACGCCGATCGAGAACAGCGCCGTCATCAGCGTGAAGACATGTTTGTCCGCGGTCAGCACGTTCTTGGCGAGCGGCAGGAACACGATGATCAGGATCGACCCCATCGTCCAGAAGAAGCTGATCGCACAGATCGCGAGGAACAGCCGGCGGATGTGCATCGTCCCCGAAATCAGCCGCCACGAGGCGGTGAACGGGTTGTAGTTGACGACCAGCTCCTTGCCCTCGCGCGCGGCGGGGGGGACCTTGAGCGACACCGCCCAGCCGACCACCGCGACCGCGAGCACCGCGATCGCGGCATGCTGGACCGCCATGAACCCGCCGAGGATCGTGCCGAGCAGGATCGCGATATAGGTTGCCGATTCGACCAGCCCGGTCCCGCCGAGGACTTCGTCCTCGCGAAGGTGCTGCGGCAGGATCGCATATTTGATCGGCCCGAAGAACGCGGAGTGGACGCCGAGGCACAGCGTCGAGAACAGCATCAGCACCAGCCCGACGGTCGAGAAACCGGTCCAGGCGAGCATCAGCCCGCCCGCGCCGATGACCATGATCAGGATCTCCGCCGTTTTCACGATCCGGATGATCTTGGCCTTGTCGTTCGTATCCGCCAGTTGCCCGGCGAGCGCCGAGAAGAGGAAGAAGGGCAGGATGCCAAGAGCCGTCGCTAGGGCCGTGAAATTCTGTTCGAGCTTTGGATCCGCGAAGATCTTGTAGATCGCGAATTGCACCATCACCGTCTTGAACAGATTGTCGTTGAGCGCCCCGAGGAACTGGGTGACGAACAACGGCAGAAAACGGCGCTCCTTCAGCAAGCCGAGCGCGTTGAGCATGATGGGATCGTTGCCTCGATATGGCCGGAATAAGACTGGTCCATAGCGCAGGCTTGTAACAAGCGGCAACCCGCGTTTCGGTAAACCCTTTGGGGCAGACGAATTATCGCGCGGGCTTTCGCAGGACGCGGTGCGGGGCTAGAGCGAGGGAGTGTTGACGCTCCCCAACCTTCTCACCCTGTCGCGGATCGTCGCGATACCCTTGCTCGCATGGTTCCTGTGGTGGCCGGAATGGGTCGACGGCTATGCCGCCGGGTTCGTGCTCTACTGCCTGATGGGGATCACCGATTATTTCGACGGCTATCTTGCACGGGCGCAGGGGACGGTCTCGAAGCTCGGGGTGTTTCTCGATCCGATCGCGGACAAGATCATGGTCGCGGCGGTCATCCTGCTGCTGGTCGGCACGCGCGGCGCGCAACCCGCAATCATCCCGGGAATCCACCAGATCGCGGCGCTCGTGATTTTGCTGCGTGAGATCGCGGTGTCGGGGTTGCGCGAGTTCCTCGCGCAATTGCAGGTGTCCGTGCCCGTCTCGAAGCTGGCGAAGTGGAAGACGACGTTGCAACTCGTGTCGCTCGGCGCGCTGATCCTCGGTGGCGCGCTGCCGGCTTATGGGTGGGTCGACCAGGTCGGGCTGTGGACCCTTTGGGGCGCAGCGGCGCTTACGCTGGTGACGGGCTGGGATTACCTGCGCGTCGGCCTCAAGCATATGGACTGACCGTGACGATCGAACTGTTGTATTTTGCCTGGGTGCGAGAGCGGGTCGGAAAGGCGAGCGAAACAGTTTCTCCGCCTGCCGAAGTGACCACCGTTGCCGAACTGATCGACTGGCTCGCGCGTGACAGCGCGGTTCATGCCGATGCCTTCGTCGACCGGGCGCGGTTGCGTGCGGCGGTCGACCAGACCTTCGTACCGCTCGATGCGCCGCTCGGCAACGCGCGCGAAGTCGCGATCTTCCCTCCGGTGACCGGCGGATGATCGCGGTTACGGTAAGCCCGGACGTCATCGACGCGGGCGTCGAATTTGCCGCCATCTCCGCAAGCGGGGCAGGCGGCGTTGCAACCTTTGTGGGGTTGGTGCGGAGTGACGACAATGTCGCGACGCTCTCGCTGGAGCATTATCCCGGCGCGACCGAGGCGGCGCTGCAGGCCCTCGCCGAACAGGCGGTGACACGATGGAACCTCATCGGCGCGCGGATCACGCATCGGGTCGAAGACATGCATCCCGGCGATATCGTGGTGTTCGTCGGCACGGCGGCACGGCACCGTGGTGCGGCGCTCGAGGCGTGCGCATTCCTGATCGATCGGTTGAAGACCGAAGCGCCGTTCTGGAAGAAGGAAACGCGCGGCGAGCAGACAAGCTGGGTAGAACCGCGCGGCAGCGACGATGCCGCTGCCGCGCGGTGGAAGGCTTAGTTCAGCTTCGGCAGGACCACGCCGTTGACGACATGGACGACGCCATTCGACTGGCGGACGTCCGGCGTCTCGACATAGCTCTTGTTGCCGTTGACGTCGGTCAGCTGGACCGCACCGTTGGTGATCTCGACCGTCAGCGGCTCGCCTTCGACCGTCGTCAGCACGGCCTTACCGCCGCCGGCGGTTGCCTTCTGCTGCAGGTCCGCAAGCGTGATCGTGCCGGGAACGACATGATACGTCAGGACCTTGGCGAGCGTCGCCTTGTTGGCGGGCTTCATCAGGGTATCGACCGTGCCGGGCGCGAGGCGCGTGAACGCGTCGTTGGTCGGCGCAAACACGGTGAACGGGCCGGGGCCCGCGAGCGTGGTTGCGAGGCCTGCTGCCTTCACCGCCGAGACCAGCGTCGACAGGTTCGGCGCGGTCGAGGCGTTGGCGACGATCGTCTTGCTCGAATCCATTGCCGCGCCGCCAACCGTCGGGTTGGTCGTCGCGGTCGGTGCGACGGGTGCGGTCTGACCGGCGGGGGCGACCGGGGCAGCCTGGCCTGCAGGCGTTGCTGCAGTCGGGGCGGCGGGTGCGGTCTGCGCAGTCGCTGCGGCACCGATCGCGAGTACGCCGGCCATCGCGGTCAGGTACAAGGGGGTCTTGAGGGTCATGAGGCTCTCCAATAAAACAGGCGCGACCCCGAGGGGCTGCGTCCGATAAATACGGTTGAGGGGCGAAATGGTTTCGTCAGGCCGCCTCGGCCAGCGCGGTGGCAAGGAGCTGGAAGTCCTTTTCGCGTGGCGATCCGCGCCGCCAGACGAGCGCAATCCGACGCGACGGGCTCGCTGCATCGAGCGGGCGCGCGATCAGTCCGGTATGATCGAGGATACCCGCGTTGATCGCCATTTCGGGGAGCATCGTCAGGCCAAGCCCGTTGTCGATCATCTGAACGATCGTATGAAGCGACGTCCCCAGCATCGTCGCCTCAGCGCGCAATTCGGGGCGGGCGCAGGCGGATAGCGCGTGATCCTTGAGGCAATGCCCGTCCTCGAGCAGCAGCAGCCGCGTCTCGTCGATCTCGGCGGCGGGCATGGCGCGGGTCGCGTCGCCCATCTCGTCCGGCGCGCCGGCGATGAACAGCTTGTCGTCGAACAATACCTGCGCATCCACCTCGCCACAGCCGAATGGCAGTGCGAGCAGCACGCAATCGGCGCGGCCGTGATGAAGCCCCTCGCACGCCGGGCCGCTCGGTTCCTCGCGCAGGAACAGCTTGAGGTCGGGATAATCGCGGCGCAGCCGGGGGAGGATGCGCGGGAGCATGAAGGGCGCGATCGTCGGGATGACGCTCATCCGCATCTCGCCCGACAGCGGGCGTCCGGCGGCGCGCGCCATGTCGCCGAGTTCGTCCGCCTCGCGCAGCACGCGCCGGGCTTTCTCGGCGATTCGTTCGCCCAGCGGCGTGAACCGCACGACTCGCCGCGTGCGCTCGACCAGCGTCACGCCAATCAGCGTTTCGAGCTCGCGCAGACCCGCCGACAGCGTCGATTGCGTCACGAAACACGATTCGGCAGCGCGCCCGAAATGGCCGTGATCCTGGAGCGCGACCAAATATTGCAATTGTTTCAACGTCGGTAGGTAGGTTGCCACTCATTGCTCCAATCGATCACCGGGGGATAAATAACCACTTGGATCGATAAGACTAGGGGTTGTAGGAAGAAAGCAACGAGACGGCGCACCAAACGCCGCGAAACGAGGATGTCGACGAGAGGCCCCAATTCAACCAGGAGGCCACATCATGTTGACCATCGGCGACAAGCTCCCCGACTTCACCGTTCCCGTCCAGCAGGGCACCAGCGCGCTTCCGGCAGGCGAGACGCTCAGCCAGGATGCGTTCCCGGGCAAGTGGAAAGTCCTGTTCTATTGGCCGAAGGATTTCACCTTCGTCTGCCCGACCGAGATCGTCGGCTATGCCGGCCTGAAGGGCGACTTCGAGGATCGCGATGCGGTGCTCATCGGTGCCTCGACCGACACCGCGCACGTCCACCTCGCCTGGCGTAAGTCGGACCCCGACTTGGCGGCAGCGGACTTCCCGTGGCTCGCGGATAACGGCGGCAAGCTCGCCGGCGCGCTCGGGATCCTCGACAAGGACGAGCATGTCGCGTTCCGCGCGACGTTCATCATTGATCCGGACAACGTCATCCAGGCAGTCCAGGTCAACGGCCTCAACGTCGGCCGCAACCCTGCCGAGACGCTTCGCGTGCTCGACGCGCTGCAGACCGACGAGCTGTGCCCGTGCAACTGGAACAAGGGCGACGACGTCCTCCAGCTCGCCGCGTAAGCCAGCGATATTCCCCGTCCGCGATGCGGGCGGGGTCGGGGAAGGGGCGTGCCGGGATCGGACGCCCCTTTTCTTTGACCATAGCTCCAACCCCGCCCGCATCCGGGTGGGGCGTCAGAAAGTAAGACCCATGTCGCTCAAGGAATTCGCCGGGACGCTCCCGGATTTCGCCAAGGACATCCGCCTCAACGTCGGCTCGCTGCTCAACGAGGCGCATCTGCCCGACCAGCAGAAGTTCGGCCTGTTCCTCTCGTGCGCGCACGCCACGGGTTACAAGCCGCTGGTCGATGCCGCCGAGGCCGAAGTCGCACCGAAGCTGACCCCCGAGGCCGCGACTGCGGCGCGTGCGGCAGCAGCGGTGATGGCGATGAACAATGTCTATTATCGCTTCACGCATCTCGCCGGGAATGCCGAGTACCAGAACATGCCCGCCAAGTTGCGGATGAACGTGATCGGCCAGCCGGGGATCGACAAGGTCGATTTCGAGCTGTTCAGCCTCGCGGTCAGCGCGATCAACGGCTGCGGCATGTGCATCGATTCGCACGAGCAGATCCTGAAGAAGGCCGGCGCCACCGCCGAGGCGATCCAGACCGCAGTCCGGATCGGCGCGGTGATGAAGGCGGTCGCGACCGTCCACACAGCGATCAACTGAGCGTTCAGGTGGCGAGCGCCGCCCACACCGAATAGGCGCTCGTCACCGTCAGCAAACCGCCGACCATTCCCATCAGCGGCCGCGCGGGGACGCGTTTCGCGAGAATCGCGCCGAACGGTGCGGCGGCGACTCCGCCGATCAGGATCCCGACTGCCTGAAGCGTGAACGCCGAGAAGCCGATCGTGAAAATGAACGTCGCCGAGATCGTCGTCGTCAGGAAGAATTCGGAGGTGTTGACCGTGCCGATCGTCTTGCGCGGTTGCGCACCTTGGACGAGCAGGTTGGAGGTCACCACCGGGCCCCAGCCGCCACCGCCCGCCGCATCGAGAAAGCCGCCGATGAGCCCGAGCGGCTCGACGATCTTCGGTTCGCGCGGCTCGACCCGCCCGCGCCACGCGCGATACAGCAGGTACAGCCCGATCGCGGCGAGATACGCCATCACGAACGGCTTGGCGATTTCGGCATCCACGTTGCTCAGCACATAGGCCCCGAGCACACCCCCGATCATTCCCGGAATCACCAGTCGGACGAACAGCTTCCAGTCGACGTTGCGGTGCAGGATATGGCTGACCCCGGAGGCGGCGGTGGTAAAGCTCTCGACAGCATGGACCGTCGCGGAGGCGAGCCGGGGCGGCATTCCCAGAAACACTACGAGTGCGGTGTTGGTGATGACACCGAACGCCATGCCGAGCGCCCCGTCGATCATCTGCGCGGCAAAACCGACCGCGACAAACGGCAGCATCGTCCAGAGGATCGTACTCCAGTCGAGCGCGGCGAAATCGGGCATAATCGTCTCTTCTCCGGGAGATATCGGATGGCTATTGCCGCTAATCCAATATCCTACAAGTCCGATGGAGTATTGACATCGGCGATCAACGGGCGCGCGGTCCTTTAATTCGGTCGCTCAAATGCCTAGATAGCCCGTCGATACAAGGGGAATAAGCGGATGATGGGACGACTGGTCTCCTATCTCGATTCGATCAAGGCGCGCGATCCGTCGCCGCGGTCGCGGTGGGAGCTTCTCACCTATCCAGGCGTGTGGGCGATGGCCTATCACCGGATCGCAAACCGGCTGTTCCGGGCGCGGTTGTTTTTCCTGGCGCGCGCCGTGAACCACATGAGCCGCTTCCTAACCGCGATCGACATCCATCCGGGTGCCAAGATTGGACGCAATTTTTTCATCGATCACGGCTTCGTGGTAATCGGCGAGACCGCGGAGATCGGCGACAACGTCACGATCTACCAGTGTGTCACGCTCGGCGGGACGAACCCGGACAATGGCGTTCCCGGCAAGCGCCACCCGACACTGCTCGACGGCGTTATCGTCGGGTCCGGCGCGCAGGTGCTTGGTCCGATCACGGTGGGGCAGGGCGCGCGTGTCGGCGCGAATGCGGTCGTGACGCGCGACGTGCCGCAGGGCGCGACGATGGTCGGCATCCCCGCGCGCGCGACGATGGTCGAGGGCGGGAAGCAGCCCGCGCAGTTCCTCGCTTACGGCACGCCGTGCACCGATGCGTTCGACCCGCAGACGCAGAAGGTCGAATTGTTGCGTTGTGAACTGGAGACGATGCGCAAGCGGCTCGATGCACTGCTTGCCGATCAGGACCTTCGCGACCGCGCCTGATGGGAACGGTGACCCCCTTTCCGGTCGTCCGGGGCAAGCCGAGCCAGATCGGTTTCGAGCGGCTCGAACTCAATCGCATCCTCGACCTGTACGGGCGGATGGTCGCGGCGGGGATCTGGCGCGATTATGCGGTCGAGTTCGGACAGGACGTAGCGGTGTTCGCGGCGTTCCGGCGGTCCGCCGAACGGCCGGAGGTGCGGATCGAGAAGCGCCCCGAGTTGCGCAACCGACAGGGGATGTGGGCGCTGGTCAACGAACAGGGGGTGGTGCTCAAGCGCGGGCATGAGCTCGGGCCGGTGCTCGCGCCGGTCGAGCGGCGACTGATGAAAGTGGTCGAGGACTGACGCGGGCGTTGTGGTAGGCGTTCGACTTCGCTCAGGGCGAACGGAGGATGGAAGTGTCCCCGGCTCCAACCGTTCGGGCTGAGCGAAGTCGAAGCTGGCGTAGGACGCCAGCTTCGACCCCAAGGCGAATCAGCCGCCCTGCAACTTCTTCAGAATGCTCATCGACTGTTCCGCGCCATTCTGCGGGGTCAGTTCGCCGGTCCGGTCGGTAATCTCGGCCCAGTGCGCCGCGATGCCTTCGGGCGAGAGATCGTCCCCGGTCAGCAGCTTGCCCTGCGTCAGCGTCACGTACGCCGCCTGGAAAACGCCAGCGCCCGCGCCGACGATCATGTTGGTCGGTGCCTCTTCCGAAACCAGATACAGCGCGGCGGGTGCGACCTTCTCGGGCGCGAAGGCCGCGAACGCCTCGGCGGGGAACAGGTCCTCGGTCATCCGCGTGCCCGCGGTCGGCGCGATCGTGTTGACCTTGATGTTGTTCTTGGCGCCTTCGATCGCGAGCGTCTTGGTGAGGCCAGCGAGCCCGAGCTTGGCCGCGCCGTAATTCGCCTGGCCGAAATTGCCGTAGAGACCGGTCGACGATGCGGTCATCAGCAAACGACCGTAATTCTGCGCGCGCATTGTGTCCCACACCGCCTTGGTGACGTTGGCCGAGCCGTTGAGGTGGACGTCGATCACGAACTTGAAGTCGGCGGGCTCCATCTTGGCGAAGCTCTTGTCGCGCAGCACGCCCGCATTGTTGATGACGATATGGACGCCGCCCCAGGCTTCCTTGGCCTTGGCAACCATCTCGACCATCTGATCATACTCGGTGACGCTGCCGCCGTTCGACATCGCGGTGCCACCGGCTGCCTCGATCTCCTCGACGACCTTCAGCGCGGCATCGCTGTGGCCGGTGCCGTCGCGCGAGCCGCCGAGATCGTTGACGACGACCTTCGCGCCGCGCTTGGCGAGTTCGAGCGCATAGGCGCGGCCGAGACCGCCGCCGGCGCCGGTGACAATCGCGATCTTATCATCGAAACGGATGGACATAATGGCTCCTCTGGCTGCTTTGTCCCGCGTCCTATTCGATTGTCCCGCCGGTGCAAGGGGCGGACTCGTCCCGCTTTCGGCCGAACCCAGACACGAAAAAGCCGACGCAGGGGGTTTCCCCTACGTCGGCCTCGTTCGCTAGCGGCGGCAGCGCTGACGCGCCGCCGTCAGCAATATTTAGCGCTTGCGGCGCATCGCCTTCTTCGCGCCGCCATTGCTGCGCTTGTCGATGCACTGATCCTTCACGGTGCGCGAGCAGGCCGGATATTCCGCAGTCGCGGGCATCGGAGCTGCAGCGGCAGGTGCTGCCATCGGCGGCTGGCCGCCCTGGGGTGCCATGGCGGGCGCGCCCATCGCTGGGTCTGCGGCGGGGGCGGCGGGTGCCTGCTGCATTGCCGGATCGGCGGCGGGCTGCGCCGGGGCAGGCTGCTGCATCGACGTGTCGGGGGTGGCAGGGGCGGTCTGCGCGAGGGCAGGCATCGAAACCGCAGCGGCGAGGGCCGCGAACATCATGATCTTCATATAGGATCTCCTACGAACGTTCAGCATTGTGTGCTGCACGGGCGGATGAACGCGCATCCGCCCGCATGGCTCCAAAAATTCTTACGCTCCCGAATCGAGTGCGTAGCCCGCCGAGCGAACGGTGCGGATGATATCGGGCCGATCACCGCGGTTGATCGCCTTGCGCAGCCGCCGGATATGGACGTCGACGGTACGGCTTTCGATGTCGCTGTCATGCCCCCACACCGCATCGAGCAGCCGCTCGCGCGAGAAGACCCAGCCGGGATGCTCGAGGAAGTGCTTGAGAAGACGAAATTCGGTCGGCCCGAGCGGAATGACCTCGCCCGAACGGCGGACCTTGTGGCCGACCGTGTCCATCTCGATGTCCGAATAGGTCAGCTGCTCGCCCGCCAGCGCCGGGCGGACGCGGCGCAAGACCGCGCCGACCCGCGCGACGAGTTCGCGCGGCGAGAAGGGCTTGGTGACATAATCGTCCGCGCCAGTCTCGAGACCGCGGACGCGATCCTCTTCCTCACCGCGTGCAGTGAGCATGATGATCGGCACGTTAGCGGTTTCGGGCATCCGGCGCAGACGACGGCATACTTCGATTCCGGACAACCCCTCGACCATCCAGTCGAGCAGCACGATGTCGGGGGTATTCTCCTTGGCGAGCAGCAACGCCTCCTCACCATCGGGGGTCTGCGCGATCTCGAAATCCTCGCGCTTGAAGTGCCACACCAGCAACTCGGCCAATGCCGCGTCGTCTTCCACCAGCAACATTTTAGCACGAGCCATGGCGATCACTCCTTCAAGCGGTCGGCGTTAAATAGGACATTGGTCCACGGTCGCGTTCGACCATGTGGGTGCCGGTCGCCGCGAAATACACCATTTCGGCAACATTCGTCGCATGATCCCCGACGCGTTCGAGGTTCTTGGCGATGAACAGCAATTGTGCGACCTGACCGATCGTCTTGGGGTTTTCCATCATGTGTGTGACGAGCACGCGGAACAGGCTGTTGTAGAAATCGTCGACCTGCCGATCGCGTGCGCAGACTTCGACCGCGGCGGCGGCATCGCGCGCGGCGAACGCATCGAGTGCGTCGTGGACCATCTGCACCGCGAGCACCGACATGGCGGGGAGCACCGACAGCGGCTCGATCTCGCCGTGACTTTCGATCGTGGGCACGCGCTTGGCGATGTTCTTGGCGTAATCGCCGATTCGCTCGACCACGCCCGCGATCTTGAGCGCAGCGACGACTTCGCGCAGATCGTCCGCGAGCGGCGCGCGCAGCGCGATGATCCGCACCGCGAGTTGCTCGACCTCGATCTCGAGCGCATCGATCCGTTTGTCGCCGTCGATGATCGCGCGTGCGCTCTCGAGATCATGGCGGCGCAGCGCTTCCATCGCGGCGCCGATCGCCTGTTCGGCAAGACCGCCCATCTGCGCGATGAGACCGCGCAGCTGCCCGATTTCAGCGTCAAAGGCTTTGATCGTGTGTTCGTTGGTGGGCATGGCGTCCTGTCTCAGCCGTAGCGGCCAGTGATGTAATCCTTGGTGCGTTCCTGCCGCGGATTGGTGAAGATGTCCGAGGTCGCGCCATATTCGACGAGGCTCCCCAGATGGAAGAAGGCGGTCCGCTGCGAGACGCGCGCGGCCTGCTGCATGTTGTGCGTGACGATCACGATCGCGTAGCGACCCTTGAGTTCGTGGATCAGTTCCTCGATCTTCGCTGTCGCGATCGGATCGAGCGCGGAGCATGGCTCGTCCATCAGGATCACCTCTGGGTCGACCGCGATTGCGCGGGCGATGCACAGGCGTTGCTGCTGCCCGCCCGACAAAGCGGTGCCGCTGTCGCTCAGCCGATCCTTGACCTCCTCCCACAGGCCCGCGCGGCGGAGCGACTGCTCGACCACTTCGGCAAGCTGTGCCTTGTTGGACGCGAGGCCGTGGATCCGCGGGCCGTAGGCGACATTCTCGAAGATCGACTTGGGGAACGGGTTGGGCTTCTGGAACACCATCCCGACGCGCGCGCGGAGCTGCACCACGTCCATCGAGGGGGCGTAGATATCCTCGCCGTCGAGCGTGATGTCGCCCTCGACCCGCGCGCTCGGGATCGTGTCGTTCATCCGGTTGAGCGTGCGCAGGAAGGTCGACTTGCCGCAGCCCGACGGGCCGATCAACGAGGTGACGTAGCGCTGGTCGAAGTTGAGCGACACGTCGTCGATCGCCTTTTTCGCGCCGTAGAAGACGCTGACCCGTTTCGCGCAGATCTTGTGTTGGTTTGGAATGCTCACCAGCGGGTCTCGAATTTGTTGCGGAGGTAGATCGCGAAGCCGTTCATCGCGAGCAGGAAGACCAGCAGCACGATGATTGCCGCGCTGGTCTTTTCGACGAAGCCGCGGTCGATCTGGTCGGACCACAGGAAGATCTGGACCGGCAGCACGGTCGACGGGTCACTGAGGCGGGCGGGTGGCGCGGAGATGAACGCGCGCATCCCGATCATCAGCAGCGGCGCGGTCTCGCCGAGCGCGCGCGCCATGCCGATGATCGTGCCCGTCAGGATGCCGGGGAGCGCGAGCGGCAGGACATGGTGGAACACCACCTGCACCGGGCTTGCGCCGACGCCGAACGCGGCATCGCGGATCGACGGGGGCACGCCCTTGATCGCGTTGCGCCCGGCGATGACGATCACCGGCATCGTCATCAGCGCAAGTGTCAGCCCGCCGACGATCGACGCGGAGCGCGGCAGCCCGAAGGTGCCGAGGAACACCGCAAGCCCGAGCAGCCCGAAGATGATCGACGGGACCGCCGCGAGATTGTTGATCGACACCTCGATCAGGTCGGTCCAGCGGTTCCGCGGGGCATATTCCTCAAGATAGAGCGCGGACAGCACGCCGACCGGGAAGGCGATCGACAGCGTCACGATCATCGTGAAGATCGACCCCTTGAGCGCCCCCCAGATTCCGGCGCGGGTCGGGTCGGTCGAATCGGACGAGGTAAGGAAGGGGAGGTTGAACCCGGTCGAGATCGCGTTCTTTGCCTTGAGCCGCGCAACCGTCGTTTCGTCCTCGGGGGTGCCGGTGCGCTTGGCAGCAATGTCGATTGTGTCGGCAGCGGGGACCCAGACGATGCTGCGGCTTTTGAGGATCGCGGGATCATGCTTGATCGCGGCGCGGACCGAAAGCCATGCGCCGTCGGACAGCAACTTGTCGCCATCCTTGCCGTAAGCCGCGATCGCGGCGGCGCGGGTCGCGGGTTCGACCCCGGCGCCCGCAAGTGCGAGATCCGCGCCCTGGCCCTTGAGCTGCACAGGCTCGATCATCAACCCTGCGCGTGCGAAATCGACCGGCAGCGCGAGCTGCGTCTGCAGGAAGCCGCTCGCGCCGTTATAGACCATGGTGACGAGCAGCACCGCGAGGAACCCCGCCGACATGACGACGGCGGCGAGCCCGAGCAACCGGAACCGCCGCTCGGCGGCGTAGCGCTGGCGGATCCGGCGCTGCATCGAATGCGTCCGCCAGTCGGTCGGTGCGCGGTCCTGCGGCTCGGCGGCGCTGACGGGGACCTGGGCGACGATGGTCTCACTCATAAGCTTCGCGGTACCGTTTGACGACCGTCAGGGCGACGATGTTGAGCAGCAGGGTGATGACGAACAACGTAAGCCCGAGCGCGAAGGCAGCGAGCGTCTTGGGACTGTCGAACTCGGCCTCGCCGGTAAGCAGGTCGACGATCTGCTTGGTCACGGTCGTCGCGCTGGCGAACGGGTTGAGCGTCAGCGTGGCGACGCCCGAGGCGGCCATCACCACGATCATCGTCTCGCCGATCGCGCGCGACACCGCGAGCAGCACGCCACCGACGACGCCCGGAAGCGCGGCGGGGAGCAGCACGCGGCGGATCGTCTCGGACGAGGTCGCGCCCATCGCGAGGCTGCCGTCGCGCATGGCGCCCGGGACCGCGGCGAGCGAATCGTCCGCCATCGAGGAGACGAACGGGATGATCATCACCCCCATGACGAGACCTGCCGCCAGCGCGCTTTCCGAGCTTGCCCAGGTGATCCCGATCGACACAGCGAAATCGCGCACTGCTGGCGCCACGGTCAGCGCGGCAAAATAGCCATAGACCACGGTGGGTACGCCGGCGAGCACCTCGAGGATCGGCTTCATCCAGCGCCGCGCCGAAGCCGTCGCATATTGCGTGAGATACACCGCGCTCATCAGCCCGAACGGGATCGCGACGATCATCGCGATCACCGCGCCGATCAGGAACGTGCCCCAGAACAACGGCACCGCGCCAAGCGTCGCGCCCGGATCGGCGGGGTCGATCACCTGCGGGCTCCAGTGCGTGCCGAACAGGAAATCGGTGATCGGAACGATCTCGAAGAAGCGCCACGATTCGAATAGCAGCGACGCGACGATCCCCATCGTCGTCAGGATCGCGATCAACGATGCGCAGAGCAGCGCGCCCATCACGACGAATTCGATCTTGGTGCGTGCGCGGAAATCGGGGCGGACGCGCGTGAAGGCGAAGCCGCCGGTCGCAAACGCGAGCAACAATGCGACCGCGGTGCCGATCCAGTCGATCCGGCTTTGCGCTGTGGCGTAAGCGGGCGCGAGTTTCTGCGACAACGGGTTGAACGCGCCGAAACTGTTCCCCGCAGCAAGGCTGCGCGCCTCGGACAGGATCGCTGCACGGTCGAACCCCTGCGGCGGCAACAATGCGGCGGCGGGATCGTGGAGCACGCTGTTGGTAACCAAAGCGGGCGACGTCATCGCCCACACCGCGAGGAACAGCGCGGCGGGGACGATCGTCCACAAGGCGACATAGCCGCCGAAATGCGAGGGCAGCGAACTGAAGCGCGCGGTGCTGCCGCGCCGGAAGGCGACCGCGCGCATCCGCGCGGTCAGCCAGCCGATCAGCCCGAGCCCGGCGATCACCAGGAAAAGCGCAAGGAAAGACACTAAATCAGGCTCGTTCTAGGACTGGAGGAACGGGTCAGAGCAATTTCGACGGGTTGAGCAGCGTCTCGTTCTTGACGATCTCCGCACTGCGCTTGCGGACGTCCTCGGGCGCCGCGATCAGCCCCTTGGCGACGAGCGGGCCGTTCGGATCCCACGACTTGGCATAGAGCGCGAGGAATTCGCGGAGGCCTTTGATCGCGGTGAGATGCGCTGCCTTGACGTAGAGATACAGCGGGCGCGACCCCGGATAGGCCCCCCGCGCGATCGTCTCATAGGTCGGCTCGACCCCGTTGAGCGGGACGCCGTTGAGCTTGTCCTTGTTCTGCTCGAGATACGAATAACCGAAGATGCCGATCGCATTGGGATTCGACTGGAGCTTCTGGACGATCAGATTGTCGTTCTCGCCCGCATCGACGTAAGCGCCATCCTCACGGATCGCGGTGCAGCCCTTGGCGTAGGCGGCGTGATCCTTGTCCTTGATGTCCGCCATCTTCGGATTGATCGCGTCGCACCCGCGCGCGAGGATCAGCTCGGCGAGTGCGTCGCGCGTGCCGCTGGTCGAGGGCGGGCCGTAGACCTGGATCGGCACCGCCGGAAGCGACGCGTTGACGTCCTTCCATGTCTTCGCGGTGTTCGGCTTGCCGTCCGGCGTCGCGGCGAGTGCGCGGTACAGGTCGACCGCGGTCAACTGGAGCTTGGGGCCGCCCTTGCTCTCGGCGAACGCGATCCCGTCGAGGCCGATTTGGATCTCTAGGATCTTCGATACGCCATTGTCGACGCAGGTCTTGTACTCGCTCGCCTTGATCCGGCGCGAGGCGTCCTCGATGTCCGGATGCGCCGCGCCGACGCCCGCGCAGAACAGTTTCATCCCGCCGCCGGTCCCGGTCGATTCGATCGCGGGGGCCTTCATGCCCGGGGTCTGGTTGACGAGCTGCTCGGCGACGATGGTGGTGAACGGGAACACCGTCGACGAACCGACCACGGTGATGTGATCGCGCGACCCGGCACCGCCGCCATTCGCCTGATCCTGACAGCCGACCAGCGGTACGAGCGCGGTTGCCGCGAACAACATGCTGAAGGTCCTGGCGATTTTCGCGTGCGTCCGGTTCATGGAATCTCCCCTCGGGCCGTGGACTCGGATGTCGAAGCTGTGGCCCCCGGAGTCGCGTACCACCCTCACGCAAGTGCCTGTGTGACGTTGTCGTTACCGTTTGATGACAGCCAAGACGGAAATAGGCCGCTACGAAAGGGGCGCGACCGGAAACGGCATCGCGGCCTTGCCGTGCGGCGGCAGCATCAACGTGACGGTGGTGCCCTTGCCCACGGTGCTGGCAACATCGAAGCGACCGCGGTGCCGCTCGATGATGTGCTTGACGATCGCGAGACCCAGTCCCGTGCCGCCTGCCGCGCGACTGCGCCCCGGATCGACACGATAGAATCGCTCGGTCAGCCGCGGGATGTGTTCGGGCGCGATTCCCTCGCCTTCGTCGGCGACGCTGATGCGGACCATGCCAACGCGATCGCTCCACAGCTTGACCGTCACGGGCGTTCCGGCGCGACCGTATTTCATCGCATTGCCGATGAGATTGTGGAGGACCTGGCTGAGTTGCGCGCGGTCCCCCGCGACCGCCGCGACCCCGAGATCGAGGTCCGCCACGATATCGTGGCTCCGCGCATTCTGCGCGTCCAGCAGTTCGGAGCGCACTTCGCCGATGAGTTCGGCGAGATCGACCGCGCGATCGGGGAGGCGGTATTTCTCCGCTTCGATCCGGCTGAGCGAGATCAGGTCCTCGACCAGCCGCTGCATCCGCCGCGCCTCGTCGAACATGATCTTGAGGAAGCGCCCGCGGACCTGCGCGTCCTCGCCCGCCTTGTCGTCGCCGAGCGTCTCGATGTACCCGAGGATCGACGCGAGCGGGGTGCGCAGTTCGTGGCTCGCATTGGCGACGAAATCGACGCGCATCCGCTCGGCGGCGTAGTTGCCGGTGCGGTCGATCAGGTGGACGATCCGCTGGCCGCCCGCAGCGCGGCTGACGTGCATTTCCCAATGCTGGTCGAGCGCGCCCAGCCCGACCAGGTTGGTTGGCCCCTGCGGCATCCCCGCAAGCGGGCTGGCGAGCCGCTCCGCGGCACCGGGATGGCGGATCGCGACCCGCACGTCCTCACCGACGATATGCTTGCCGAGCAGTTCGAGCGCCGCGGCATTGGCGTGCGTGACGCGGCCTTCGGCGACAATCAGGACTGGCCCGAGCACCGCCCCGATCACTTCCTGCAGCTCGGGCACTGGCGCGGGTGGGGTGACTTCGATCGGGCGGGGGGTCTCGATCGGCTGGTCACCGGTCCCGGTCGCGGTAAGCGCGGCGGCGACCCCGCCGACCAGCGTGATGATGGCCGCCTGGAGGTTCCATTCGAGCAGGAACACCGCGATCGCCGCGATCACGACGAGCCCGATGGCGATGACCGTGCGAGACCCGAACCCCTGCAGCATGCCAGCGCCTTAGCCGCAGTTGCACGAAGGGGAAAGCGCGCACTGTACCGGCGCCAGACGCGAAAGAGGGTTAACGCCGCCGGCGTCCTTGCCACCGAATCGCGAATGTGAAAGGACGTGATGCGATGATCGACGAGACGCCCGATGCCCCCGCACCGACGCGACGGCGCGCCGTGATGCTCGGCGCGGCATCTCTGGGTGCGGTAGTGTCGATCCGCGAAATCCCTGTTCGCGATGCCAAGCGTTCGGTCAGCTATGTCGTCGCCGGTGGCAGCGCGGTTCCAGCGAGTACGCCCGGGGCCGTGGCACGGCCCGGGCGGCCGTTCACCGGCGAGGACGTCCGCACCACGCACGCGGGCGGGCAGCTGCGTGGCACCAACGACATCCGACGTTTGCAATCGGGGACGAGCGGCTTCACCTGCTTTGCGTCGTTGCAGATGTCACGCGGCTGAGCCGCATGCCGTCTTGCGCCGGGGTGCCACTGTACCGAATGGCGCGGCCCGAAACGCTCGCCATTTTGCATATCGACAGCGTCACGGCGGTGTATCACCGCGCATCGGGCCTTACCCATCTGCTGGCCGCACCCGCGCCCGAGATCCTCGCCGCTCTGGGGGAGGCGGGGCTGACGCGCGCCGCGCTGCTTGCGAAACTGCGCCCCGATACCGCATTCGGGGATGGCGACGAGAAGAACGCCGATGAAGACAGGCTCGGTGCGCTTCTCGACGAGCTGGTCGCGACCGGGCTGGTCGCGTGCGAGCGGGCGGGCTGACGATGCGGCACGTCTTTTCGGTGCGGATCGGCCCCGTCGGGTTCCGGATCGGCTCGGACTGGCGCGCGCCGATCGCGCAGCTCGAGCGGCTCTACGCGGACTATCCCGCGCCGCATGCCGGGGTCGCCGATTTCTCGGTACAGTTGTTCGCGGCGCGACCGTGGCGGCGATTGATCCGCCCCAGAGTGATGATCGGCGGCGATTACACCCTGCCGGAAGCCCCGCCGCTGCCACTTGCCCAAGGTTTGCTTGCCGTAGAGATGGGGATGGACCTGCAGATGGCGCTCGGGCAGCGTCGGTATCTGCTGCTCCGCGCCGCAGTGGTCGCGCGCGACGGGCAGGCGGTGATGCTGACGGGCGCGTCGGGATCAGGAAAATCCACGCTCGCCGCATTGCTGTCGCTTCGCGGCTGGCGATTGATGGGGGACGAGTTCGCGCTGCTCGATCCGATAACGGGAATGCTCCATGCCTTTCCGCGGCTGGTCCGCCTGAAGAATGACGGGATCGCCGCGGTCGCCGCCGAAGTTCCGGAACGACGGCTCGGGCCGATGCTGCCCGGGACCCCGGACGGCGCGATCCGTCATCTCATTCCCGACGCGACGACGGTCGCCGCAATGGACACGCCCGCGACGCCAGCGCTGATTCTGTTTCCCAGCTTCGGCTTGGCGCGCGCCGAGCGTGACGTTGCTCAAAGCGAGGTGTTCGTTCGGCTGACGCAAGCGTCGATCAACTACCCCGCGCTGGGCGAGCGCGGGTTCGCGGCGCTGGGCGGACTGGTCAAGGCGGTGCCCGCGCGCGCGATCGATTACCCCGATACCGAAAGCGCGATCGACCAGGTGGAGGCGGCATGGGCCGCGCTGTGACCGGCTGGTTGCTCGCACGCGCGTTGCGGATGCCGGAGAGTGTCGCAGCGCTGGATCCGGACGCGTGGAATGCGGTGATCGCGATGGCGCGCGCCGAACAGATGATCGGCACGCTTGCATGGCGGCTTGACGGCGTTGTCGTTCCCGCCTCGGTCGCGCGGATTCTCGACGACGCGCGGGCGTCGGCGGCACAGGGGCAGGTCGTTGCCTTGTGGGAGGCCGAGGTCGCACGCAGGATGCTCGCGCCGCTGGACGTGCGGTTGGTGCTCCTGAACGGTACCGCCTTTGCGGTCGGTGAAATGCGTGCCGGGGTGGGCCGGTCAATCGGCGATCCCGACATCTTGGTCTCGCGCGACCGGATCGACGCAGTCGAGGCGGCGCTGCTCGCGGCAGGGTGGGAGTCGGTCGAGCCGGACCCGTATGATGCTGCGAACCACCGCACCTGGATGTACGCGCGTTCCCCGTTGATCCACCGTGACCGCGCCCGGAGGATCGACCTCCACCACGCGATCCTCCCGCCGACCGCGCGGATCACCCCCGATCCCGCCGCATTGCTTGCGGACGTGGTCGAGATCGCGCCGGGCATGTTCGGCTTGTCGCCGAACGACCGGCTGGTCCATGTGGCGGCGCATCTGTTTGCGGGTGGCGATCTGGCCGGGGGGATGCGCACCCTGTGGGATGTGCACTGTCTGGTCGCGGAGTTCGGCAGCGACGGGCTTGAGGTGCGTGCACGGAATCATGCCCTGGAGCATGCGGTGGCCCGGGCGCTGCGACTGGCGGAAGCGCTGTATGGCGATGCCCGGCGTGTGACGCTGGTCGACCGGCTCTATCTCCACCGCGTCACCGCACGCGACGGCTGGGGCCGCCCGACACGGCCCGTCACGCGGATGGCGTTCTCCGTCCGCTCGCACTGGTTGCGGATGCCGCCGGGTCTGCTCGTGCGGTATTTGTCGGCCAAATGGCTGAAAGGCGGTGGCGGTCCGTCGTCAGCCTGACAGTCGCTCCAGCGTCGGGATCAGCTCGTCGAACGAATCGATCACCGCATCCGCGCCCATCCGTTCGACCGGTTCCAGCAGAAACCCGAAGCCTACCGCGATACCGGGAATTTCGGCATTCCTTGCAGCCATGATGTCGTAGATCGAGTCCCCCACGAACGCCGCGCGCCCGCCGCCCGCACGGCGGATCATCTCGTCGATCGGGGCACGGTTCGGTTTGGAAAGGCCGGGGCCGAGCGTGTCGCCGCCGATGAGGCAGGCGAACCGGTCCAGCAGGCCGAGATCGGTCAACAGGCGGGTCGCGAACGATTCGAACTTGTTGGTGCAGACCGCGACCTTGATGCCGCGCGCATCGAGTGCGTCGAGTGCCGCGACCGCGCCGGGGAAGGGGCGGGTGTGGACCGACAGATGCTCGCCATAATAGGCGAGCATCCGCTTGTAGAGCGTCCGGAATTCGTCTGCCTTGACCCCGCCGGTCGCCTCCAGCCCTTGCGCCAGCATGTGTTTCGCGCCGCCGCCGACCATCGTCTTGACCTGTTCCACCGTAAGCGGCGCGCGGTCGACCGAGGCGAGCGTGTCGTTGACCGCTGCGGTAAGGTCGCCGCTGCTGTCGACCAGCGTGCCATCGAGGTCGAAGCCGACGAGATCGAATGAAATTTTCGCCATGTCGCCCTGTGTGACAGCGTTGCTCTGGAAATGGCAAGACGCGCGTGGCAGGGCATGGATCCATGAACCGTCCTGTAGCCGCAATCGTCCTTGCCGCCGGCAAGGGCACCCGCATGAAAAGCGACCTGCACAAGGTGCTCCATCCGATCGCCGGGCGCTCGATGCTGCTCCATCTGGTCGACAGCATCGCGCAACTCGACCCTGCGATCACCGTCGTCGTCACCGGCGCGGGACGCGAGCAGGTCGAGCGCGCGGTCGCGCCGCTCGGGATCGCGACCGCGCTTCAGGCCGAGCAGCTCGGCACCGGCCATGCGGTTGCCCAGGCAGAGGCCGCGCTGGCCGGGTTCGAGGGCGACGTCTTGATCCTGTACGGCGATGTCCCGCTGGTGACGTCCGCGACGATGCGCGCGATGCTTGATCGTTTGAACGCGGACGACCGGCCCGCGACGGTTGTGCTTGGCTTCCGTCCGGCGGATGCAGGCGCGTACGGTCGGATCATCGCGCACGATGGCGTGATCGAGAAAATGGTCGAATATAAGGACGCGACCGATGCCGAGCGCGCGGTCGACCTGTGTAATTCCGGCCTGATGGCGGTGCGCAGCGCGGACCTGTTCGCGTTGCTCGCGCGCGTCGGCAACGACAATGCGGCGGGCGAATATTATCTTCCCGATATCGTCATGCTCGCCGCCGCCGATGGCCGGACGTCCGCGGTGATCGAGACCGGCGCGGGCGAAGTCGCGGGCGTCAACAGCCGCGCCGAGCTGGCCGCAGTCGAGGGCGACTGGCAGGCGCAGCGGCGCGCGCGCGCGATGGCCGACGGCGCGACGCTGATTGCCCCCGACACCGTCTGGTTCGCACACGATACGCAGATCGGGCGCGATGTGGTGATCGAGCCGAACGTCGTGTTCGGCCCGGGCGTGACGGTCGCGAACGGCGTCATGATCCACGCATTCAGCCACATCGAAGGCGCGACCATCGGCGCGAAGGCCGAGGTCGGTCCGTTCGCCCGCCTGCGCCCGGGCGCGGTGATGGGCGAGAAGTCCAAGATCGGCAATTTCGTCGAGATGAAGAAGGCGACGCTCGGCGCGGGCGCCAAGGCGAGCCATCTGACCTATCTTGGCGATGCCGATGTTGGCGCGGGCGCCAACATCGGCGCAGGCACGATCACCTGCAATTACGACGGTTTTTTCAAATACAAGACGGTGATCGGCGCGGGCGCGTTCATCGGGTCCAACTCGGCGTTGGTCGCCCCGGTGACGATCGGCGCTGGCGCGACGGTCGGGGCGGGATCGGTGATCACCGCCGATGTCGACGCCGATGCGCTCGCGCTGGCACGCGCGCGACAGGAAACGCGACCCGGCTGGGGCAAGCGCTTCCGCGCGGCGATGGCAGCGCGGAAGGGCACGTCTTGACATGATATCATCTGTTGATATCGTATCGTCATGACGCGTATTCTCGCCGATCTGCCTGATGACGATATTCGATGGCTCGATCAGCGCGCCGTCGAGGAAGGCAAGTCTCGCGCCTCCATTCTGCGAGAGGCGGTGTCCCGGTATAAGTCTCAGACAGTGCAGGCCACGCCGCCAGCGGATTGGCTCGAACAGGGTTTCGGGTTGTGGGCGCGGCACGGGATGATCATCGATCCGAAAGAGTATGAGCGCCGCCGCCGCGCCGAATGGTCTCGTCCGTGGGACGATGATTACGAAGAAGTGCGCGCCGAGTCGCCGGACTGTTTCACGCCCGAGGATGATCGCGAACGCGAGCATTATCTCGCGCTGATGCGTGCCGCCGCCGCCAAGCCAGCGTCCGACACGTGAGCGGCTATAGTCTGGATGCGAACATCCTGATCGACGCACTGCTTGCCCATCAGCCCGCACAGACAGAGTTGGCGCGCATTGCCGAGACGGGCGAAGGCCTGTGGGTCAGTCGCATGGCCTGGATCGAAGTCCTGTCGAAAGGCGATGATCGCGTCGTCCGCGAAGCGATGGCGTTCATGGAGCGTTTCGAGCTCGATGAGATCGATCCCGAGACGGCGTTGCGCGCAGCGACGCTGCGGCGACACCGGGCCGGGTTGAAATCGCCCGATGCGATCATCCTCGCATCAGCCCAAATTCATGGTCGCGTGCTAGTGACCCGGAACACTAGGGATTTTCCGGTCAACATGCCGGGCATCCACATTCCCTACACCCTCTAGATCGAGACAATCACATGTGTGGCATCGTTGGTATCCTGAGCACCGAAGACGTGGCGGACCGTCTGCTCGACGGGCTCAAGCGGCTCGAATATCGCGGCTATGATTCCGCGGGGATCGCAACCGATTTCGACGGGGCGATCGAGCGGCGGCGCGCGTCGGGCAAGCTGATCAATCTCGCGAACGAGCTCGCCGCGCATCCGCTGCCGGGCAAGACCGGGATTGCGCACACCCGCTGGGCGACGCATGGCGGCCCGACCACCAACAACGCACATCCGCATGCGACCGGCGAAGTCGCGGTCGTCCACAATGGGATCATCGAGAACTTCAAACCGCTCCGCGACGAACTGATCGCGCGCGGGCGCACCTTCACCAGCGAGACCGACACCGAAGTCGTCGCGCATCTCATCAGCGAGAAGGTCGAGGCCGGGCTCGGCCCGATCGAGGCGGTGCGCGAAGTGCTGCCGCGGCTCCACGGCGCGTTCGCGCTCGCGATCCTGTTCCGGCAGCATCCCGACCTGCTGATCGGCGCGCGGCTTGGCTCGCCGCTCGTCGTTGGACATGGCGAGGGCGAGATGTACCTCGGCTCGGACGCGCTCGCGCTCGCGCCGCTGACACAGCGGATCGCGTATCTCGACGAAGGCGACTGGGTCGTGCTGACGCGCGACGGCGCACAGGTCTATGACCGCGAGAACACCCCCGTCGAACGGGCGATCACGATCTCGGGCGTGACCGGCGATCTCGTCTCCAAGGGCAACCACAGGCATTACATGCTCAAGGAGATCTACGAGCAGCCGATCGTCGTCGCGCAGACGCTGCGCTCGTATCTCCAGCGGATGGAGGAGCGCGTCACGCTTCCGATCCCCGAGTTCGACCTGTCGACGATCAAGCGCGTCACGATCGTCGCATGCGGGACGAGCTTCTACGCAGGCATGGTCGCCAAATACTGGTTCGAGCAGTTCGCGCGCGTACCGGTCGACCTCGATGTCGCGTCCGAGTTCCGCTACCGCGCGCCGGTGATGGAGGAGGGCGGTCTCGCGCTGTTCATCAGCCAGTCTGGCGAGACTGCTGACACGCTCGCAGCACTCCGCCACGCTAGGGCAGAGGGGCAGACGATCGCAGTCGTCGTCAACGTGCCGACCAGCTCGATGGCTCGCGAGGCGGACATCCTGCTGCCGACCCACGCCGGCCCCGAGATCGGCGTCGCCTCGACCAAAGCGTTCACCTGCCAGCTCGCGGTGCTCGCCGCACTCGCCGCCAACCTCGCGCGCGCCAAGGGCAAGCTCAGCCCGGCAGAGGAGAAGATGATCGTCAAGCATCTCGCCGAAGCCCCCGCCGCGCTCAACGGCGCGCTCGCCTATGACGAGGCGATCGAGGCGATGGCGCATCACGTCGCGGTCGCGCGCGACGTGCTCTATCTGGGCCGCGGGACCGACTATCCCTTGGCGCTGGAAGGTGCGTTGAAACTGAAGGAAATCAGCTACATCCACGCAGAAGGTTACGCCGCGGGCGAGATGAAGCACGGCCCGATCGCGCTGATCGACGAAAACGTGCCCGTCATCGTCATCGCGCCGTCCGGCCCATTGTTCGACAAGACGGTGAGCAATATGCAGGAAGTCCAGGCGCGCGGCGGCAAGGTCGTGCTGATCTCGGATTATGACGGAATCCAGGCGGCGGGCGACGGGTGTCTCGCCACGATCACCATGCCGAAGGTCCACCCGCTGATCGCGCCGCTCGTCTATGCAGTCCCGGTCCAGTTGCTGGCGTACCATGTCGCGGTGATCAAGGGGACCGATGTCGACCAGCCGCGCAACCTCGCCAAGTCGGTGACGGTCGAATGAGCTCGCCGTTGATCGCAGGGGTCGAGCTGGGCGGGACCAAGGTCATCTGCGTGCTCGCCAGCGGGCCCGACGATGTTCGGGACAAGGTGACGATCCCGACGACCACGCCCGAGGAAACGCTCGACGCGGTCGAGGCGGTGCTCTTGCGCTGGTCGGGCTATGAGGCGCTCGGGATCGCAAGTTTCGGGCCGGTGTCGCTCGATCCGTCGGACCCGACGCACGGCTTCATCGCCGCCACCCCCAAGCCCGGCTGGTCGCATACCGACGTCGGGGCGCGGCTGGCGCGGGCGACGGGAGTGCCGACCGGGTTCGACAGCGACGTCGCCGGGGCTGCGCTTGGTGAGGGCCGCTGGGGCGCCGCGCGTACCGTCGCGGACCATGCCTATGTCACGGTCGGGACCGGACTCGGTGTCGGGCTGGTGCTCGGCGGGATGCCGGTATCCGGGCTGACGCATTCCGAACTTGGCCATATCCGCCCCGTCAGGCTCGCCGGGGACGATTGGGCCGGAGCGTGCCCGTTCCACGGCGATTGTCTCGAGGGGCTCGCCTCAGGTACCGCGATCCGCGCGCGCACCGGGATCGCGGCGCAGGACCTCGCGGCGGACGATCCGGTGTGGGACGGGGTCGCCCATGCGCTCGCACAACTGTGCCACATGCTCGTGCTCACCGGGATCCCGCGGCGGATCGTGATGGGCGGCGGGGTAATGGTCGGAACCCCGCACCTGTTCGTGCGGATACAGGAAAAACTGGTGGCAAGCCTCGCAGGCTATGTCAGCGCGCGCGGCCTGTTGCCGATCGAGGCGTTCGTCGTGCCCGCCGAGTTGGGCGGCATGGCCGGGCCGCTCGGCGCAATCGAGCTGGGCGTGCGCGCTTTGAGCCGGGGCAGTGCGTTCGGACGCCCCTGATCGGTCATTGCCAGCATCCGGTGCCCATTCGGGACTGTCCCGGGCCCGGGCGGAACGCGCTTCCCATGACCACAAGCTCTTAAACGAGCTCGAAAATCTTGAAAATTGAAGGGCTTTGCTTCACCGCTTGTTAACCTAGTTTGCATACCGACAGGAAAGGGCGCATCGCGCCCTGTGCCGATAACGGTGGTGTTTGATGCGTATTCTGATCGTCGATGATGAACCTGCGATGCACGACAGCTATCGACGCAGCTTCGCGCCCCTGGACGATGGCGTGGATCCCGCACTGGATACGATGGCGGCCGAACTGTTCGGAATCACCGCTGCCGTCGCTCAGCCTGATCCGCTGCGGTCGTTTGAACTGGTCCACGCGCTGCAGGGGATGGACGGCGTGGCGGCGGTTGCCGAGGCCCGGCACAGTGAAAAGCCAATCGCGGTCGCGTTCATCGATGTGCGGATGCCGCCCGGGATCGACGGGCGGGAGACCGCCGCGCGAATCCGTGCGATCGACCCCGAAATCCATCTCGTCATCGTCACCGGCTATTCCGACTTCGCGCCGATCGAGATCTCGCGCGTCGCCGGCCCCGCGGACAAGCTGTTCTACATCGCCAAACCGTTCGAGGTCGCCGAGGTCCAGCAGATGGCGACCGCGCTGGTCCATCGCTGGGAGGGTGACCGCGAGCTGACCGCGGCGCGGCTGACGCTCGCCGAGCAGGTCGTTCAGTTGCAGGAACAGGGGCACGAGCTCGCCGCGAACGAAAGCCGCGCCATGCATCTGGCGAGCCATGATTCGCTGACCGAAGCCCCCAATCGGCTCGCCTTCCGGCGGGCTCTCGCCGAACGTGCGCGGTCGCGCGTTCAGTTCGCCGTCGCAATGGTCGACCTCGACCGTTTCAAGCTGGTCAACGACACGCTCGGGCATCTTGCCGGCGACGAACTGATCCGCGCGATGTGTGGCGTCCTGCAACGCACGGTTCCGCCGGGGGGGATGGTGGCTCGGCTCGGCGGGGATGAATTCGGCCTGTTGTTCGACACGCCCGGGCAGGAAGCCGCCGCGGCGGATTGCGAGCGGATCGCCAAGGCCTGCGCGACCACGTTCAAAGTGCTCGGCCATTCGGTCCACGGCGGCGCGTCGATCGGGCTGATCGCCACCGAACCGGGCGAAACGCGCGATCCGGTCGACCTGATGCGCCGCGCCGACCTCGCGCTCAACGATGCCAAGCGCGACGGGCGCGGGATCGTCCGCGTGTTCGACGACGGGATGGACGAGACGATCCGCCTGCGCCGCGCGATCGAGACCGGTCTGTCGGGGGCGATCAATCGCGACGAGCTCAGTCTCGCCTATCAGCCGATCGTCGGGCGCGAGCGGCTTGAGATCGTCGGGTTCGAGGCGCTGCTGCGCTGGAACACCGATACGCACGGGCCGATCAGCCCCGACGTGTTCATCCCGATCGCCGAGGAATCGAACCTGATTCACGAGATCGGCGACTGGGTTCTGCGGGAATCGCTCAAGGTGCTGGTCGAATGGCCGACGCAATATGTCTCGATCAACTTCTCGCCACGCCAGTTCCGGCGGCACAATTTCGTGGCGCGACTGGTCGAGGAAGTCCAGCGCGCGGGGGTCGACCCGACCCGTGTTCAGATCGAGATTACCGAGACCGCGATCTTCGACGATGCCGATCGCGCCGCCGAGACGCTCTACAGGCTGCGGCAGATGGGCTTTCGCATCGCGCTCGACGATTTCGGGACGGGCTATTCCAGCCTCTACAACATCCGGAAGTTCGCGCTCGACTGCCTGAAGATCGACCGTAGCTTCATCGACGGCATGGGGCGTGAGCGCGAAAGTGCCGCGATCGTCCATTCGATCATCCATCTCGGGCGGGCGCTCGGGCTGGGCGTGGTTGCGGAAGGGGTGGAAAGCGACGCGCAGTTGCAGGCGCTGCGGGTGGCGGGCTGTTCGCACATGCAGGGGTTCCTGTTTTCGCGCCCGGTGCCCAAGGCCTTCGCGCGCCAGATCGCCGTGACGCGGTTCATGACTGACAGGTCCGAAGGCTCGCCGCCGGTCGGAGACGATCGGGCCACGTTGGGATGATCGCGCGCCGTTCCTGGTGGACGCGCGTGCGGGTGTGGCGGCGGCGTTCGGTCCGGGCGCTGTGGCCGGGGACACTCGGTGCGAAGCTGGTGCTGATCCTGACCACGATCGGGTTGCTCGGCGCGATCGCGCTGGTTGCGTTGCTGGCGTCGGTGATCGTCCCCAGCTTCGACGCGCTTGAGAAACGCGCGGTCGAGGTCGAGATCGACCGGATCGACACAGCGCTCGATACCGTCGCGCGGACGGTCGAGCAGGATGCCCGCGACTATGTCGATGATGCCGCGGGCGTACTGACCGCCGCAGACGCGACGCGGGCGCTCCGGGAGCGATCGGTGGACGGCCTTGCGCATATCGAGCCGATCCGCGGAACCAAAACGGTGCGGTGGCGCAAGTCGGCGGGTGCCCGCGCCGAACGCGACTTTGCACGGTTGCTGATGCACCTTCCGCTCGAGCGAATCGCCGCAGGACTGCACGCGGCGCATTTCTACACGCGGCTGGGCGACGAGATCGTCGCGATCGGCGTGGCGCGCGTCTATCCCGCGCCGGACAGTAACGGTGGATTGCGGCATTATGTCGTCATGGCGCGCCGTCTGTCCGCCAAGGCGCTTTCGGACGCCGCGCGACAGCCAGTACGGATCGACCTGACGCAGGCCCCGTCCAGCACCGTCGTCACTGTCTCACCTGCCCTGTTGCGGATCGCGGTGCCGATCGCGGCGATCGACGGGCAGATGCTCGGCAGCGTGACGGTGACCGTTCGGCGCGACCTCGCTGTGCTGGGGCAGCGGGTGCTGGTGCTCGCAGTGGCCGGGTCGATCATCCTGTTGCTGATCGTTCTGCTGGTCCTGTGCCGGATGATGACGACACTGGTGCTGCGCCCGCTCGCACGGGTCGAGCGGCATATGCAGACCGTGTCGCAGGCCGGATCGCTCGAGCTGTTGCGCGATATTCCGCGCAACGACGAGATCGGGTCGCTCGCCGCCAGCTTCAACGCGATGCTGCGCCAGTTGCAGGACTTGCGCGGGCAGCTCGAACTGCAGAACTTTGCGCTCGGGAGAAGCGACGGTGCAACCGCGATCCTGCACAATGCCCGCAACGCGCTGACGCCGGTCAGCACGATTTTGAGCCGGGATCTGCAGCAACCGCCGCCCGTCGACCGCGCGATGATCGACCGGGCGATAGCCGAGCTTGCGCAGGACGATCTCGATCCGGCGCGCCGCGCCAAGCTCGCGGCTTTCACCGGCGCCGCCGTGGCGGCGGTAGCCAAGGACCGCGTCGAGCGTCAGGCGGCGTTGCTGGTCGCGCGTGAGGCGATGGCCCAGGTGCTCGACATCATTGGTCAGCAACAGCAGGCCGCACATGAACGAACCGAGCTATCCCCCTGCGATGTAACCGATATCATTGCGCGCAACGCAACGATCGCACGCTATTCGGGGACGGTGTCGATCGCGTTCAGTTTTCCCGCGCAACGCTGCGACGTGATCGCCAGCCGGATCATTCTAAGCCAGGTGATCGGCAATCTGTTTGCCAATGCCGCCGATGCGATCGCGGCGCGTGGCACGGGAAGCGGCCGCATCTCGGTGACGATCGAGCGCTGCGGCGACACCGCGCGGATCGCGATCCGCGACGATGGCGAGGGCTTTGCGGCTGGGGCAGCATCCCGCCTGTTCCAGCGCGGTTATTCGACCCGCGAGCATAAGGTCGGCGGGCTCGGGTTGCACTGGTGTGCCAACGCGATGGGTTCGATGCAGGGGACGCTGCGGCTCGACAGCGCCGGGCCGGGGCAGGGTGCGGTCGCGATGCTGACGCTGCGGCTCGCGCCGTCCGGAGAGGCTGAATCGTGACGTCCGGATACCGGCATACGGTTCGGCAGGCGCTTTCACGACATTTGCGGCGCAATGACCGTAAACGGCCTGCAACGCGACGTATTCACACGGCCAAGTTTACGCTATGCAAATGCCCTGAGGACCCCACGCAAGGACGATTGATGCGCGTACTCCTGCCTACCCGTCTGCTTCTGTCTGCTCTCGCCGCAAACCTCCTCGTTCCGGCACCGGCGATGGCCGCGAGCTCGCCCGAGCTGATCGGGCTGGAACGCCAGTTGAGCATGCTGGTCGCGGGGCGCACCGGGGAATATGGCATCGCCGCGCTCGACCTGCGCGATGGCTCGGCGGTGGCCGTCAACGGCGACATTCCGTTCCCGATGGCGAGCACCGTCAAGATCGCCATCGCAGCGGCCTATCTCGCCGAGGTCGATCACGGCCGGCGGAGCCTCAATGAGCTGATCGCGGGTCGCCCGGCTGCGCGGGCGCTTGAACTGATGCTCGTCCGTAGCGACAATCAGGCGACCGACCAGTTGCTTGCCGCGCTTGGCGGCCCCGTCACGGTCCAGCAGTGGCTGTGGTCGCACAAGATCTCGGGGATCCGCGTGGACCGGACGATCGCGCAGCTGTTGCGCGAGCGCGGGCATCTCGCGGACACGAAGGATGTCGCGACGCCGGTTGCGATGGTCGCCTTGTTGTACAAGCTCGACAACGGCACCGTGCTGACCACGCAAAGCCGCAATTTCCTGTTCGGGCTGATGCGGCGGTGCGAGACGGGGACGCGCCGGATCCGCGCGCTGTTGCCCGCCGGGACGCTGGTCGAGGACAAGACCGGCACGCTCGACGGCGTTACCAACGACGTCGGGTTCATCACCATGCCCGATGGCCGCCGTGTCGCGATCGCGGTGTTCGCCCGCGGGGGACGCGATCGCCAGCCGGTCATCGCCGAGGTTTCGCGCGTGATCTACGATCGCTTCGCCGACAGCGTCCGGATCGCCTTGTCGCTGTTCCTGCAAATGCGGTGACCCGCGCCCGCCGGCCTTACGCTGGCCGGAACGGCAGAATGCTCTCATAGGTCGCGAGCGGCAGCGCGCCCCGGATAAACCCACCGCGGCGCAGGACGAAGGTATGGCGGACGATCTCCGCCTGCTGCTCGATTCCGTAGCGCTTCAGCGGCAGGCCGGGCCGGATCGCATAGTCGTAGCGACAGAAAGGATGGCGCACGAGCGGGAGGAACAGCCCGCGCTGGGTCTGCCAGATGTGTGTCATCTCGTGGATGAGCAAACCCTGCGCATCGAGGTTTTCACACGCGAAATCATCGCGGTACAGCGAACCCTTGGGATGGAAGCAGATGCACCCGGTGGGTGCCATCACCGTCTCGCGCGGCTGGAAGAACGCCCATTTGCGCTGCGCCAGCCGTACTTTGGCGTAATCGATCGCATTGCCGAACACGCCTTTCGCAAGCGTGATCTCGCCCTCGGTCAGGCTTCTTTTCTCTCCGCGTGCCACGCCCGAATCTCAGTCCTTGAAGGACGGCGCGGGGGCGCCGGGGGCGATCGTCGGCACGAGCGCATCGATCCGCCGCCCGTCCGAGAAGGTAAAGGTCAGCGTGATCGGACGGCCCGGCTTGATCCCGGGGTTCATGTCGAACAGCATCAGATGCTTCCCGCCGGGTTTGAACTCGGTCGTCGACAACGCTGGGATCTTGAGGTCGCCGAGCGGCTTCATCGTCGCCATGCCCCCGGCGGTCATCGATTCATGCAGTTCGCTCTTGACCGCGACCGGGCTGTTGACCGCGATCAACGTCGTTGCGGTCGGCCCGCCGTGAATCGTGAAATAGCCCGCGGACGGGCGGCTCGGCATCGTTCCCAGCCGGACATAGCCGTGATCGACCTTGAGTTCGGGCGGCGACTGGCAGCCGGTAACCGCAGCGCACGCCAAAACCGCAAAAAACCGCACGTTCAAATCTTATCTCCCGCATTGGGAACCCAAAGGCGTCTCTAGGCGTGCGAAAATCTTGCGACAAGCAAAAGCCCCCCTATATCGCTGGAGTAACGGGTCGTGCCGCTCAGTTCGAGGGCACGGCTGAACGTCCATTTTTTGATTGACGGGGGCCCCAGAGGACCAATGGCAAAAGTAATCGGAATCGATCTCGGCACGACCAACAGCTGCGTTTCGGTGATGGAGGGCGGCAAGCCCAAGGTCATCGAGAACACCGAAGGCGCGCGCACCACGCCGTCGATCGTCGCCTTCGCCAAGGACGGCGAGCGGCTGGTCGGCCAGCCGGCGAAGCGTCAGGCCGTGACCAACGGCGACAACACCATCTTCGCGGTGAAGCGCCTGATCGGCCGTCGTTTCGACGACCCGATCACCAAGAAGGACACCGAGCTGGTCCCGTACACGATCGTGCGCGGCAACAATGGCGACGCATGGGTCGGTGCGGGCGGCAAGGAATATAGCCCGTCGCAGATCTCGGCCTTCACGCTCCAGAAGATGAAGGAAACCGCGGAAGCCTATCTCGGCGAGACGGTCACGCAGGCGGTCATTACCGTGCCCGCCTACTTCAACGATGCGCAGCGTCAGGCGACCAAGGACGCCGGGCAGATCGCCGGTCTCGAAGTGCTCCGCATCATCAACGAGCCGACCGCAGCGGCGCTCGCTTATGGTCTCGACAAGGACACCAACAAGACGATCGCGGTCTATGACCTCGGCGGCGGCACCTTCGACATCTCGATCCTCGAGATCGGCGACGGCGTGTTCGAAGTGAAGGCGACCAACGGCGATACCTTCCTCGGCGGTGAGGATTTCGACAACAAGCTGCTCAACTTCCTGTCGGAAGACTTCAAGAAGTCCGAGGGGATCGACCTCACCAAGGACAAGCTGGCGCTCCAGCGTCTGAAGGAAGCGGCCGAGAAGGCGAAGATCGAGCTGTCGTCGGCCGCGACGACCGAAGTCAACCTGCCGTTCATCACCGCGGACGCGACCGGCCCGAAGCATCTCGTCAAGGCGATCACGCGTTCGGATCTCGAGCGTCTGGTCGAGGACCTGATCCAGCGTACGCTCGAGCCGTGCAAGAAGGCGATGGCGGATGCGGGCGTCAAGCCAGCGGACATCAGCGAAGTCGTCCTTGTCGGCGGCATGACGCGCATGCCCAAGGTCCGTCAGGTCGTGAAGGACTTCTTCGGCAAGGAGCCGCATTCGGGCGTCAATCCGGATGAGGTCGTGGCGATGGGTGCGGCGATCCAGGCGGGCGTGCTGCAGGGCGACGTCAAGGATGTGCTGCTGCTCGACGTGACCCCGCTGTCGCTCGGCATCGAGACGCTGGGTGGCGTGTTTACCCGGATGATCGATCGCAACACCACGATCCCGACCAAGAAGTCGCAGACCTATTCGACCGCGGACGACAACCAGGGTG
>CAZNQA010000012.1:0-52612 GCA_964575105.1 uncultured Stakelama sp. | reverse complement strand
TTTCTGGAAAGCCGTAGGAGCCGAAGCCCTCGAGCTGGCGGAAGGTGCGCTCGGCGAAATCGCGCGGATAGCCACGTGCGACCATCCCCTCGATCAACTTGTCGCTGAAATGCGAGACGCCGCCGGTAAACTTGAAGGTCGCCATCGCGCGCCGAAGCTGGTCCGCCTCGGACGCGGTAAAGCCTGCCCCGACGATCGCGACCTTCATCGCCTGTTCCTGGAACAGCGGCACGCCTAGCGTCTTCTCGAGCACCGCGCGCAATTCGGGACGCGGATATTCGGGCCGCTCGAGCCCCTCGCGGCGGCGCAGATAGGGGTGGACCATGTCGCCCTGGATTGGTCCTGGCCGGACGATCGCGACCTGGATCACCAGATCGTAGAAGCGCCGCGGCTTCATCCGCGGCAGCATCGACATCTGTGCGCGGCTCTCGACCTGGAAGGTGCCGAGCGTGTCGGCCTTCGAAATCATCGCATAGACGTCGGGCTCGTCGCTCTGCAGATCGGCGAGCCCGACGCGAATCCCCTTTTCCTGCTCGAGCAGGTTGAACGCACGGTTCATGCAGCCGAGCATCCCGAGTCCGAGCACGTCGACCTTCATGAACTTGAGCGCATCGATATCGTCCTTGTCCCATTCGATGATCTGCCGGTCCTCCATCGCGGCGGGTTCGATCGGGACGAGATCGTCGAGCCGGTCGTGGGTCAGCACGAACCCGCCGGGATGCTGGCTCATGTGCCGCGGCACGCCGATCAGCTTGCGCGCGAGTTCCAGCGTCAGCCGCAGCCGCCGGTCGCCGAGGTCGAGGTTGAGCTCCTTGACCTGTTTCTCGCCGACTCCTTCGGCCGACCAGCCCCAGATCAGCCCGGCGAGCGATCCGGTGAGATCCTCGGGCAACCCCAGCGCCTTGCCGACATCGCGCACCGCACCGCGCGCGCGATAACGCGTGACGACCGCGGTCAGCGCGGCGTGGTTGCGGCCATAGGTCTCATAGATCCACTGGATGATTTCCTCGCGCCGCTCATGCTCGAAATCCACGTCGATGTCGGGCGGCTCACGGCGCTCGCCCGAGACGAAGCGTTCGAACAGCAATTCGTGCTTGATCGGATCGATCGACGTGACCCCCAGCACGAAGCAGACGCACGAATTCGCTGCCGACCCGCGCCCCTGGCACAGGATGCCACGCCGCCGCGCCTCGCGCACGATCGCATGGACGGTCAGGAAATAGGGCGCATATTCGAGCTCGGCGATCAGCCGCAGTTCGTGCGCGATCTGGTCGGTATAGGCTTGCGGCACGGCACCGTGGAACATCCGCTCGACCGCTTCCTGCGTCAGTTGTTCTAGCGCCTGCTGCGCGGTCAGCCCCTCGATCACGCGTTCGTGCGGATATTGGTAGGCGAGTTCGCCAAGATCGAAGGTGCAGGCGCGCGCGATGTCGACGCTTGCGCGCAGCGCATCGGGATAGTCGCGGAAGCGGCGGACCATCTCGGCAGGGGCCTTGAGCGCGCGATCGGCGTTGACCTCGCGGCGATAGCCCAACTCGTCGACGGTGCATTTCTCGCGCACCGCGGTCACCACGTCCTGCAACAGCCGCGCGTCGGGGGCGTGATAGAGGACGTCGCCAGTCGCCACCGCGCGCACCCCCGCCGCCCGTGCCTGGCGCGCGAGCGCATCGATCCGCACCGCGTCGTTCGGGCGACGCCGCTGGAACAACGCCATGTAGCCACGCGCGCCATAGACCGTCTTGAGGTCGGCGAGCGCGGCAAGGTTCTCCGCATCTGCCTCGTGCGGCAGCAGGATCGCGACAATGCCTTCCGACCAAGCCGCGAGATCGTGCCAGTGGAGCAGGCACCCGCCCTTGCCCGCACGCTTCTTGCCGATCGTCAGCAGTCGCGTGATCCGCGACCAGGCGGGGCGGTCGGTCGGGTAGAGCAACAGCCGCCGCCCGCACGACAGATCGACTCGCGTCCCCGCGATCGAGCGGACTCCGGTCGCCTTCTGTGCTTCCCACGCGCGCACCACGCCCGCGACGGTGCCGATGTCGCAGACGCCAAGCGCGGGATAACCCAGCAGCGCCGCCGCCGCGAACAGCTCGTCCGGGCTGGAGGCACCGCGCAACAGCGAGAAATGGGTGAGCATCTGCAGCTCGACATAATCGGTCATGCGAACACGCCGTGGATCCACCACGACAGGTCGCCGGTGTCCTCCTCGAAGCCATCGCCACGGCGGAACACCCAATAGCGCCCGCCGCCTGCATCCTCGACCCGGTAATAGTCGCGCACCGCCCACACTTCCGCGTCGCGCCGCCACCATTCGCCGTGGATTCGCTCGGGGCCATCGCCCGCGACGACCGTATGGGGCCGCCCGCGCCATTCGAACCGGCGCGGCGGCTGGTCGGGAAGGAGCGCGAGCACATGCGACAAGGGTTCGGGCCGCGCGAACAGCCGGACCGGGCGCTGCCACAGCGGCCAGCTTCCGGGCAGCTCGTTCGGGTCGCACCGGGCAACCGCGCGCTCGGGGACATGGCTCTCGACCGGCGCGATCCGGAACACGCTGCGCGCGCCGATCCGCCCCGCGATGACGTCGACCAGCCGCGCGCAATCGCGCACCCGCGTCTCGCCCGCGAGCACCGCGCCGAGATCGACCGCGTCGAGCGGCTCGGTATGCGGCGCGACCAGCACGAATTGCTCGAGCCCGAGGCCGGGGTCGATCCGTTCGATCCTGAGCTTGAACAGCCGCAGCAGATGCGGGACCTCGCGCGTCGGGCGCGACGTGCCGATCGCGACGACTTGCTCGCCGCCATCGACGCGCAGCCCGGTCAGCCGCAGCGACCGCACGCCTAGCGCCTGTGCCTGCAGGACGACCGCAAGATCGCCGAGCAGGTCCGCCATCACCTGTTCGATCGCCTCGGCGGTGCCGATCGGTTCGAGCAACCGGCGTTCGACTCGCGGCACCACCGCATCCTCGCGTGGCGCGATCGGCTCGGCGACCGCGCCGAGCGCCTGGTCGAGCCGGGTGATCGCCGCGAGCCCGAGCCGCCGCGCGAGCGGCCCGCGCGCGACGGGGAGCAGATCCGCGATCCGCTCGAACCCGAATTTGCGCGCGGCGACCATTGCGGCGGGCGCAAGCCGCAACGCCGCGACCGGCAAGGGCGCGAGCACCTGCGCGGTCTCGCCTGGCGCGGCACGGCTGCACTCATCGGGCCCAAACCGCGCAAGCGCATAGGCCGCGCCCGGCGTATCCGCGACCGCGACGCGCGCGGTGAACCCGGCGCGACGGCAGAAGGCACGGAGACGGCGGCAGAACGTCTCCTCCCCGCCATGCAGGTGATCGCACCCGGCAAGATCGATCCACAATCCGTCAGCGGGCGTTACCGCCGCGATCGGCGACCAGCGCCGCACCGCGAGCAGCGCGAGCCGATCGAGCAGCGCCGCATCGGCCAGCGGCTCGGCGGGACGGAAATCGAGATCGGACACCAATGCGCGCGCATGCGTCGCCGCCATGCCGACATGGATGCCGAGCGCGCGTGCGCCGGTGCAGGCAGCGACCACCTCCTCGCGCCGACCGACCTTGCCGACCAGCGCGAGCGCCGCGTGTTCGGGCTGGGCCGGAACCGCGGCACGACGATGCGCGACCGGCAACTCGCCCTTGAACGGGTGGCTCGCCGCCTCGGACCGTCGGCCAAGCTCGCGCATCGGCGGCTGCGCGTGGAGCGGCAGCGCGCTGGCCTCGGCTTCCACCTCGGCGCGCGACGCACTCCCCCCACGCGCCCAGCGCGCCCCGGGCCGCCAGCCACCACCACGGGGGGCGGAGCAGGCACCGGGGTCGTCGTCGACCGGAAGCGTAAGCGTGGCGCGGTCAGGCTGCCGCGTGGCGGGCCGTTCCAACCGTCTCAGCCGTTCGACGGCCAAGTTCGGCAGGAACAGCGAGACGACCCGTCTCATCACTGCCCTCCACTATCAGGGAAAAAGGATCGCCCCCGCGTTGCCGCGCAAGCTCGACCGACCAGCGCGCACGCCCGACCCCGGCGACGCCAAGCCGACCCGACGCGACGCTGCCGATTCGCCAGCGCGTCCAGGCAGCGGAGGGCTCGGCGAGCGGATCCTGCTCGCGGTTACGGCGACGTCGGAGCAGCAGCACGGGCATGTCGGCTTCCGCCGCAACCAGGTGCAGCCGCCGGGTCGCGACCATCGAGACCTTGCCCGCCTCCGCGACGATCGCGGAGGGCGTGCCGTCGCGCACCGCATCCTCGATCACCGCGAGCAATGCGGCTTCGTCGCGCGGTTGTGCATGAAGCACGTTCGCCGCCGCCAGCCCGGCCTGCGCAAGTCCGGGCGCGTACAGATCGCTGCGGCAGCTTGCCCACACCACCGGCCCGCCGCCGTTCGCAGCCTCGCGTGCAGCGATGCCTACAAAGAACAGCGTTGCCGCTGCATCGTCGGCGAGCGACTGGGTCAGTGCGGCGGCTTCGTGGAGCGCGCCAGTCCGCAACCCACCCCCGCCGAGATGCGAATCGAGCGCGCCGATCCCGAACGGCAGGACACGGAAATCCACGCTCGGAAGGCTGGCTTTCCGCAGATACGCAATACGGGAGGCGGACGACTCGGGGACAGGCAACATGGTGGCAAGACTCGGTATGTTCTCTTTATGTTCCACTAGTGCCGGGGGTTGGTCAAGCTGCCATCGCGTCGGCAGTGCGGGTCAGCGTTCCCGGTCGCCGCAACATCGTGCCAGGATTTCCGGGCTACGCCGCAATGGTTTATCCCGATGGATCAGGCGCCAGAAAGCCCCTCCCCTTCAGGGGAGAGGTTGGGGTGGGGCAGTCCAGCAGAGCGCGCTCGGTAAGTCCGCCCCATCCCCTTCCCGAAGGCAAGCGGCGAACTGGCGGCAGCCTTCGCGATTGGCGGAACGAAGCGCGCGCTGCGACATTGCGGTCAGGTCACTGAAATGGGAGACCCACTATGAAATCGATCCTTCTCGGGATGATCGCGCTGGCCGCACCGGTCGCCGCGCAGGCCCCCGACTGGAACAAGGCACCGGTCGTTTCCGTCACGATGACGGATGACGGCTTCGTTCCGCGCAACATCCCGCTGCGTCAGGGCGCGCGCTACGTGCTGCGGGTTACCAACCGGTCTGACAAGGGCCACAACCTTACGCAGAAGGCGTTTTTCGACCAGGCACGGGTGCTGCCGCGCGATCTGAACAAGATCGGCGACGGGCAGATCGTGCTGGCATCGGGTGAACGCCTGACCGTCCGGTTCCAGGCCCCCGTCACGCGTCGCGGCGGAACGTATCAGTTCAGCAGTACGGTGCTGGGCGATGCGGACAAAGATTATAAGGGCGCGTTCCTGATCCGCTGAGGCGATCGATCCGGGTCGGTTCCGCCGATCCGGATCGCACCCTGTCCTGCGCGTTGTAAGGCCGGTGTAAGCCACAGCGCCCACCCCGCTGCCTCTCGCGGTAGTTAACGCCCCTGATCTCAAGGCGTTACCGTTCCGCTTCGGCTCGGAGGGTCTCATGGCATCCCGCTTCCTGCGAACCTTCGTCGCGACGATCCTGGCGGTCGTGTTCGAGACCGCGGTCATCGCAGGATGCACGCTTGCCGCCCCCAACACCGCGGCCCCGACCTTCGGGATGACGGGCCTGGCGTTCGCGATCGTGGCGTTTCTCGCCGGGCGTGGGCCGACCTCGGTGATGGTCGCGGTCGGCGCACTGGAGCTGGCGTTCATTTTGCCCGGGGAAGGGTTTGCGGTCAGCGATCCGGATCACGCGATCGGGTTGATCGCGGTCATCGCGACCGGAGTGATGATGGCCTGGTATGTCGGCTGCCGCGATGCGCTGTCCGCACGCCTCGCGGCAGACGTGGAAGCCAGTCGCCAGATCGCCGAATGGCGCAGCGTGGCGCATTCGGAACTGGGGCATCGTCTTTCCAACGATCTGTCGATCATGGTCTCGATGGCCGCGATCAAGGCCCGCGACGCGACCAGCCCCGAGGCCCGCGATGCCTTGGTCGACATCAGCGGTCGCCTGGTCGTGCTCGGGCGCGTGTACCAGCGGCTTGAGGTCCGCGATCGCGACACGCAGGACTCCGTTGCCGCCCGGCAGTTCCTGCTCGACCTGTGCGACGATCTGCAGCTTTCCACACTGAGCGTCGGATCAATTTCTCTGCGTGCCGAGATCGACGAAACGCTGCGTCTGCCGATCCGCACGCTGAGCCTGCTCGGGCTGATCGCAAACGAACTGCTCACCAACGTCCGCAAACATGCGTTCCCCGACGGCGATGGCGGCGAGGTCGTGCTGTCGTTGCACCGCCACGAGTTCCGCCCGAACTGCGCCGAACTGACCGTGACCGACAATGGCGTCGGCTTCACCCGAGGAGCCGGCGCGGATCGGCGCGGCCGGAGCCTGCTGGTCATGCTCGCCAGTCAGATCGACGGCACGATTGCCTATGCGCGCCTTTCCGGCAGCACGGTCGCCACGTTGCAATTCACCGTGGCGACGTCGCATGATCCTGTTGCGGCCGATCTTTCGCCAAGGGGATGACCACGGCGAAGCGCGTCCCGCCGTCCGGTCCGTCGGTGATGTCCAGTCGCCCTTCGTGAAGCATTACGATCCGCTGGACGATCGACAGCCCGATCCCGGCGCTGTCCGATCGCCGGTGATCCGCCCGCCAGAACCGCTGGGTCAGCAGGCTTCGGTCCGTCACGGTAATTCCCGGCCCCCGATCAGTCACCGCCAGCACCCCGGCAGCGTCGACCGCGATCTCGATCGGCGTGCCATCGGGAGTGTACCGCCCCGCGTTACTGAGGAAATTCGACAGCGTGATCGCCAGCAGCAGACGGTTTCCCCGAACCCATACCGGCGCATCGGGGACTTCCAGCGTCAGTGGATGCCGGCCGGCCAGCATCATCGGCGCGACCTCCGTCAGCGTGTCGCGCGCGATCGCGACGAGGTCGACCGCGACCAGATCGTCCGCCACCATCGAATCGGCACGCGCGAGATCATGCAACTGCGACACGACGTGCGAGATCCGGTCCGCCTGCGCGAGCAGCGCGGTCCGCAGCGTATCGTCGGGAACCGCATCGAGCCGGATCCGCAGCGTCGCCAGCGGCGTGCGCAATTCGTGGACGACATTCCCGACGAATTCGGCCTGCGCCGCGAAACTCTGTTCCAGCCGCTCGATCAGGCTGTTGGTCGCATCGACCAGCGGGCGCACCTCGGTCGGCAAGCCCGCGTCGACCAGCCTGACATGCAGGCTGCGCGGTCCGATCGCGGCGGCATGGTCCGATACCTTGCGGACGGTGCGCACCAGCAGCGCGATCAGGACGCTGTTGACCAGCGGCAGCAGCAGCAGGATCGGCAACAGCAGCGCGAGGTAGCGCGTCAGGAAGCTGCGCGTGATGTCGTCGGTGATCGCACCCGGGCGCGTTTCGTCCTGCGACACGAGGATCCACAAGGCCGTATCGGCGATCCGCACCGGCACGCTGACCAGGACATAGCTGCCGCGCTTGAACGATTGCGGCGCACGTTTGCGCGGGGCCTCGCCCCACGGCACGCCACCCGCATGCGGGCTGAACGCCAGCGCGCGTCCCGATGCCGTGACGATCGCGAACGCGCGACCGTCATACGTGCCCGCGTACAACGCCTCGAGCGCGGGCGGGAGCACGATGCGCCCGGGGGCGGACGCCGTCGAGGTGACTTCCGCGGCAAGGTCCTGCGCCTGCGCGAGCAGCAGTTTCTCCTGGTACACCGCCTTGGTACGATGCAGCACCGATGCGGTCAGCAGCGGGATGAGGATGATCGCGAACAGAATCGCCGTACCTTCCAGCAGCAGGATCCGCGTGATCAGCGAACGGGGCCAGCCGATCCTCATGCCGCCGCCCGCAGCATGTACCCGACGCCCCGGATCGTCTCGATCACGATCGTCGCGCCGGCCTGTTCGAGCTTGCGGCGCAGGCGGTGGACATAGACCTCGACCGCATTCGACCCGAGCGATTCGGACAGGCCGAACAACTGGTCCTCGATCAGCGTCTTGACCACGACGCGCCCCGGTCGGCGCAGCAGCACGTCGATCAGGTCCAGTTCGCGCGCCGAGAGCAGGACCGCGCGCCCGTCGACCTCCAGCGCACGCGCCAGCGAATCGAAGCGGATGTTCCCGACGGTCAACTCCGCGCCGCCGAACCCGCCCTGCCGCCGCAGCACCGCGCGCAACCGCGCGACGAGTTCGTCGACGTCGAACGGCTTGGCGAGATAATCGTCCGCGCCGTAATCGAGCCCACCGATCCGCGCGGTGGTATCGCCGCGCGCGGTGAGGATGATGACGGGGACCGGATCCTGTCGCGCGCGCAAGGCTCGCAGAACCTCGAGCCCGTCCGCATCGGGCAAGCCGAGGTCGAGCACGACCGCGCTGTACCGCGCCGCCGCCGCCATCAGCAACGCATCGCCGGCGGTCGCGGCATGATCGCTCGCCATCCCCCGCCGCGCGAGCGCCGCCGCCAGCGCCTCGGCGAGTTCCCGATCATCTTCCACCAACAACAACCGCATCGTCTCGTCTGGCCTTCCGCTCGACCGCCTCTTTGCAGAAACACTTGGCCCAAAAATAGGTCTGTAAGCCTGCTGTAAGCCAGGCCGCCTATCGCCCCGCCTCCCCCTGCCTCGCAAGCGAGTTAGAGACCGAGATGACGGCGACGACCGACCATAGCATTGCCCTTCCCACGCCGAAGAAACTGGACCGGCGCGCGCAACTCCGCCTGCTCGGGATCGCGGCGGCGGTCATCGTCCTGATCTTCGTCGTGGTCGCGGTCATCCGGGCGGCGACCAAGCCGGTCGAACCGACGACGCACGCGGCCCCGGCCGGGACGTTCGCCCCGACCAAGGACCAGTTGGCGGCGATGAAGCTGCAGACCGTCCGCGACGGCGCGACCATCGGCGGGCTCGAAGCGACCGGCACGATCGCGGTCAACGGCGACAGCAGCACGCCCGTCCTGCTTCCCTTCTCGGGACAGGTCGCCGCGGTGTTCGTCCAGGCCGGGCAGAAGGTCACGCGCGGGCAGCCGTTGCTGCGGGTCGCTTCGCCCGATTTCATCGAGGCGCGCGACCAGTTCCTCACCGCGAGCGCACAACGCGCGACCGCCGCCGCGCAGGTCCGCATCGCGCAGGATACCGCGACCCGCCAGGCCGCGATCTACCAGACCGCGGGCGGCGCGCTGAAGGATTACCGCCTGGCGCAAAGCGACCTCGTCACCGCGCAATCCGCGCTGCGCTCGGCGGACGCCGCGCTCGCTGCGACGCGCGACAAACTGTCGCTGCTCGGCAAGGGCGCGACCGAAATCCGCGGGTTGCAGGCGGGCAGCGATTCGATCTCGGCGCAGACCGTGTATCGCGCGCCGGTCGCGGGGGTGGTCGCGACCCGCGATGTCGCACCGGGCCAATATGTCACAGCAGGCGGCGACAAGCCGATCATGACGATCGCAGACGCCAGCCGCGTCTGGCTGATCGCACAGCTTGCCGAAGGCGATGCCGCAAGCGTTCATGTCGGCGACCGAGCGCGCGTCACCACACCCGCCTATCCCGGGCGGGTGTTCGACGCGGTGATCGACAATGTCGGCGCGGCGCTTGACCCCGCGACGCACCGCCTCCCCGTGCGTGCGACCGTACGCAACGAAGACGGCGCGCTGAAACCGCAGATGTTCGCAAGCTTCACGATCGAGAAGCGCAGCGGCGCGCCGACCGGGATCTATATCCCCTCAGATGCGGTGATTCATGAGGGCGACAAGGCGACCGTATGGGTCGCCGGTCCCAGGGGCTATCTCTACGCGCGCCCGGTCCAGGTCGCGGACAGCACTGACGGCGTCGACCATATCGTCGCTGGCCTGAAGGCGGGCGACCGGATCGTCACCTCGGGCGCGTTGTTCGTCAACGAAGCGGGGCTCTGACGTGAACGGCATCGTCGGCTTTGCGCTGCGCCAGCGCATCCTCGTGCTCCTGCTGCTGGTCGGGCTGATCCTGGCCGGCGGGATCGCCTTCTACAACCTCAACATCGAGGCCTATCCCGACCCGGTCCCCCCGATGGTCGAGGTGCTGACACAGAGCAACGGCGTCTCGGCGGAGGAGATGGAGCGCAACGTCACGATCCCGGTCGAGGTCGCCATGGCGGGCGTGCCGCACATCACCTCGGTCCGCTCGATCTCGCTGTTCGGCCTGTCCGACGTGCGGATCCAGTTCAGCTACGACTACACCTTCGCCGAAGCCGAGCAGCGCGTGCTCGGGCGCCTGTCGCAACTCGGCAACCTGCCCGGCGGCGCGCAGCCGCAGATCTCCCCGACCAGCCCGATCGGCGAAATCTACCGCTACCGCATCTCCGCGCCCAAGGGCTATTCGGTGATGGACCTCAAGACGCTGCAGGACTGGGTGCTGCAACGCCGGTTCAAGCGTATCCCGGGCGTCGCGGACGTGACCGGCTGGGGCGGCAAGCTGCGCACCTATGAGGTGGTGGTCGACAACGACCGGATGGTCGCGCACGGCGTGACCGTCTCGCAGGTGCTCGCCGCGATCAGCAAAGGCGACAGCAACGTCGGCGCGCAGACGATCAACTTCGGGTCGCAGGCGGCGATCGTCCGCGGGGTTGGGCTGATCCAGTCGACCGATGCGATCCGCAACGCGCTCGTCACGACCAATGCGGGCAACCCGGTGCTGGTCAAGGACGTCGCGACGCTGCGGATCGGCAATGCCCCGCGGCTCGGCATCGCGGGCGAAGGCGCAGACGACGACATCGTCATGGGCATCGTGCTGATGCAGCGCGGCGCGCAATCGATGCCGACGATCAACGCGGTCCAGAAAGAGGTCGAGACGATCAACGCGTCCGGCATCCTGCCGCCGGGGGTCAAGCTCGAGCGGATCTATGACCGCTCCGAGCTGATCGGCGTCACCACCCACACCGTGATGCACAATCTGGTCGAGGGGATCCTGCTGATCTTCGTGCTGCAGTGGCTGTTCCTCGGCAACCTGCGCAGCGCGGTGATCGTCGCGCTGACCATCCCGTTCGCGCTCGCGTTCGCGGTGCTGATCCTGACGGTGCAGGGCGAATCCGCCAACCTGCTGTCGCTCGGCGCGCTCGATTTCGGGCTGGTGGTGGATGCCAGCGTCATCATGGTCGAGAACATCTTCCGCCACATGGTCGAACGGTCCACCGCGATCGAAAGCGGGCACGGCCATGCCACCCCGGCGAGCCGCTTCTCCGCGATCCTCCACGGATCGAGCGAAGTCAGCCGCGGGATCTTCTTCGCCGCCGCGATCATCATCGCGAGCTTCATCCCGCTGTTCACGCTGACCGGGGTCGAGGGGCACATCTTCGGCCCGATGGCGAAAACCTATGCCTATGCGATCGCGGGCGGGCTGATCGCGACCTTCACCGTGTCGCCGGTGCTGTCCGCCTTGCTCCTCCCCGACTCGCTCGACGAGGTCGAGACCTGGGTCGTGCGCAAGCTGCGCGCGATCTACGAACCCGCCGCCGCCTTTGCCTTGTCGAACCGGATCGTCACGCTCGGGGGTGCGGCGCTGCTGCTCGTCACCGCACTGGTGGGGATGCGCTCGCTCGGGATCGAGTTCCTGCCGCATCTGGAAGAAGGCAATCTCTACATCCGCGCGTCGCTGCCGGGGTCGATCTCGCTCGAGGCGGGGCAACCCTCGGTCAATGCGATCCGCGACATGATCGCGGCCTATCCCGAGGTCCAGCGCGTCATCTCGACGCATGGCCGCCCCGATGACGGGACCGACGCGACCGGCTTCTTCAACGCCGAATTCTACACGCCGCTCAAACCCGCCGACCAATGGCCCGCAGGCGTGACCAAGGAAACGCTGACCGCCGAGCTGCAACACCGGTTGCAGGCGCGCTTCCCCGGCGTCGACTTTGAATTCTCGCAATATATCCAGGACAATGTCGAGGAAGCCTCGTCGGGCGTGAAGGGTGCCAATTCGGTCAAGGTGTTCGGCCCCGACCTCGCGACGCTCCAGCATATCGCCGAGCAGATTCGCGACCAGATGGCCAAGGTCCGCGGCGTCGCCGATCTCGGCATCTCCAACTCGCTCGGCCAGCCGACCGTGCAGATCGACATCGATCGCGGCGCGGCGGCACGTTATGGCCTGACGCCCGACGACATCAACACCGCGGTCGCGGCGTCGATCGGCGGGCAGAGCAGCGGCGACCTGTACGAGCGCGGGACCGACCGGCACTTCCCGATCGTCGTGCGATTGAAGGACGCGCAACGCGACAGCCTCGAGGCGCTGCGCCGGATCACGATCGGCGCGCCGTCGCCGACCGGAACCGGGTCGATCCAGGTGCCGCTGTCCGAAGTCGCCAAGGTCCGCCTGACCACCGGCGCGTCGTTCATCTATCGCGAGCATCAGGAACGCTACGTCCCGATCAAGTTCAGCGTCCGCGGGCGCGATCTCGGCGGCACGGTGGACGAGGTGCAGGCGCGGATCGCGAAGACCGTCGCGCTCCCGCCGGGCTACAGCCTCGAATGGGCGGGCGAGCTCGGCAGCCTGACGAGCGCGGTCAACCGGCTCGAGGTGGTCGTGCCGATCAGCCTCGCGCTGATCCTGGTGCTGCTCTACGCCAACTTCTCCTCGGTGCGCGACACGCTGCTCAGCTTCAGCGTGATCCCGATGGCGATCATCGGCGGGGTGCTCGCGCTCGCGCTGACCGGGACCGCGTTCAGCATTTCCGCGGCGATCGGCTTCGTCGCGCTGTTCGGGATCGCGGTGATGGACGGCATCCTGATGGTGACGACCTTCAACCAGCATATCGACCAGGGGTTCGAGCGCGACGCGGCGCTTGCGGGCACGGTCCAGACCAGCCTGCGTCCGGTGGTGATGACCTGCCTTGCGGCTGCGATCGGGCTGCTCCCCGCCGCCGTCTCGTCAGGGATCGGGAGTCAGGTGCAGAAGCCGCTCGCGCTCGTCGTGGTCGGCGGGATGGGGCTCGCGCCGATCCTGATCCTGCTGGTGCTGCCGGTCCTGATCGGGCGATTCTCGCGCCACGTTGGTCCGGAGGATCGCGGTGCGCACGGGCGCGACGTCGGACATCATCACCATCCCGTCATCCCGCAGGGAGAACCGGCATGAAGCGCGTCACGCTCGCTGCGCCGTTGTTGCTGATCGGCTGCACCGTCGGTCCGCAGCATCCGACAACTGCGCTGTCGTTCGCGCCGCCCGTCCAGCCCGAACGGATCGCTGCCGCCAGCGGCGCCGATCAGACGATCACGCCCGGCGCGGCGCTCGATGCCGAATGGTGGCGTCGCTTCCGCAACCCGGTGCTCGACACGCTGGTCGCGCGGGCGTTGCGCTCAAACAACGATCTTGCGGTTGCCGATGCCGCCCTCCGCCAGGCGCGCGCGCAGCTCGTGATCGCCGGGGCTGCGGGCAAGCCCCAGGTCGACGCCTCCTATCAGGTCGAGCGCGCGCGGGTATCGCAGGCGTTGCAAAGCCCGCTCGCCGACCAGAACCAGACGCTTTATACGCTGCATACTGCCCAGCTTTCAGTCACCTATCCGCTCGATCTGTTCGGGGCCGAACGCAACCGCAAGCGGTCCGCACGCGCCGCGGCGGAAGTCGCGGGGGACCGGCTGCTTGCCGCGCGGACGACGATCGTCGCCAATCTGGTGCTCGCGGTGATCCAGCATGCGTCGCTGCAAGCGCAGATTGACGCAGCAAACGACAGCATTTCCGGCAATCGCGACATCCTGCAGATGCTGCAACGTCGCCAGGCGCTCGGCGACATCGGTGCCGCGGACGTCGCCGCACAACAGACCGTGCTGTCGACCGCGGAAGCCTTGCTCCCCCCGCTGATCCGGCAGCGCGATCACCAGCGCACGCTGATCGCGCTGCTGCTCGGCGTCGCACCCGGGACTCCGCTTCCGGAGTTGCCCCGGCTCGAAACGCTGACGCTGCCCGACACGTTGCCCGTCGGCCTGCCCGCGCAGATCGTCGCGGGCCGCCCCGATGTGCGCGCGGCCGAAGCGCAGATGCGCGGTGCCGGAGCCGATCTCGGCGTGGCGATCGCCGCCCGCCTGCCCAACATCCTGCTGACCGCGACCGGCGGGAGCACCGCGGTCGCTTTCGGCGGTCTGTTCGCGAGCGGCAATCCATTCTGGGCGCTGCTCGGCGGGGTGACGCAGCCGATCTTCCACGCCGGCGCCCTTCGCGGGCAGCAACGCGCCGCCGAAGCCGCGCTCGACAGCGCCAAGGCGCAATATCGCAGCGCCGCCCTGCAGGCGTTCGCCGACGTGGCGGACAGTCTGTCGGGGCTGCGCACCGATGCCACCGCGCTCGACGCGGCGACGCGCGCGAACGACGCGGCGACACAGAACCTGCGGTTCACGCGCCGTCAGCTCACCCTGGGTGGGGTCGGGACGCTCACGGTGTTCAACGCGACGGCGGCGAGCGCGCAGGCGACCGCGTTGCTGATCCAGGCCCGCGCGGCACGGATGGCGGATACCGTCGCGCTCTATCAGGCGGTCGGTGGCGGCGTGCTGACGTCGGATCGCCCGCGAGGATAGCAGGCGCCGCGACGAAGGAGCGATATTTTGGCTGCTGACGCCGTTCCGTTGGCACGGGCAATTGACTCCGCCCCCCGGATACCAAAATGCAGCCACGGGTTCTCGTTCTGGGATCCTCCTCGAACCGAGCAATATCCATGAGCGAAATTTCTGTCGTCACGCTGGGAAAGGGGCGCCCGGACCACCTCGTCAACGTCGTGCGCGGGTTGATGCTGCAGACCATGCCCCCCGCCGAGCTGATCGTCGCGGTGATGCAGGATACGCTGTACGCGCTTCCCGACGCGCCCTTTCCGATCCGGCAGATCAAGGTCGTCGCGGATTCGCTTCCGCTCGCCGCCGCGCGCAACGTCGCGGCGCGGGCCGCGACGGGGGACGTCCTCGTCTTTCTCGACATGGATTGCATCCCGACCCCGACGCTGCTCGCGGACTATGCGGGGTTTAGCACGGATTTCGACGGGTTGCTGATGGGCGAAGTGCTGTACCTGCCGGGCGGTGCGACCGATGGCGACTGGTCGTATGACACGTTCGCCGACGTCGCGGTCAAACATTCCGACCGTTGCGGCCCGCCGCCCGAGGGGATCGAGATCTGCAACGATTACCGTTGCTTCTGGTCGCTCAACTTCGCGATGCGGCGCGCGACCTTCCTGTCGGTCGGCGGGTTCGACGAACGCTATTCGGGTTATGGCGGCGAGGACACCGATTTCGGTAAGGTGCTCGACACCGCAGGAATCCCGATCGCGTGGATCAAGGGCGGGCTCGCCTATCACCAATATCACCCACACCACATGCCGCCGGTCCACCATATCGACAGCGTCGTCCGCAACGCCGAAATGTTCGAGGCCAAATGGGGCTATCGCACGATGGGCCACTGGCTCCAGGCGTTCCGCCTGATGGGGCTGGTCGACCTCGCACCCGGGCAGCCGATCCGCATCCTGCGCCGCCCCGACGATGCCGACCGCGCGCTGACCGGGCAACAGAGCCACCAGCCCTATGCCAATACCGCGACCGTCATCCGCCTGCTCGAGGACCGTCTCGCCGCGTCCGAAAAGGCACGGTCGACCGGATGAGGATCGCGGTCCTCGGGCATGTCCGGCAACGGATCGGCCAGCCTTTCGCGGGCGGAATGGAATCGCACTGCTGGCATCTCGCGAGCGGGTTGCAGGCGCGCGGGCATGACGTCGTGCTGTTCGCCGCGGGCGACAGCGACCCCGGCCTGACGCTCGATCCGGTGCTTCCCGTCCATTACGAAAAGGCGTTCCCGGGCGCGGAGCATCGCGGCCATGCGCCGCTGATCGCACATATCGACGCGGGCTACGAAGCCGCATGCGACCGGATCGCGGCGGGCGGGTTCGACGTCGTCCACAACAACAGTCTCCACCGCTTTCCGATCGAACTGCGCCGCACCGCAGTGGTCCCGACCGTCACGTCGCTCCACGTGCCCCCGTATGACGCGCTCCACTGGTTCGTGCGCGAGAGCGCGGTGCCGGGCCACCGCCTCACCGTCACCTCGCGCCGCCAGCTGGCGGCATGGTGGCCGGAAGGTGCGCCGCCGCAGGCGTCGGTACTCTACAATGGGATCGACCCCGACCTGTGGCCGTTCGTGCCGCAGGGCGACGGGCATGCCGTCTGGTGCGGACGGATGACGCGCGACAAGGGCCCGCATTTCGCCGCGCAGGGCGCGCGTCTGGCGGGCATCCCGCTGACGCTGTTCGGCGCGATCGAGGACGCGGAATATTGGGCGGCGGAGGTCGTGCCGCTGCTCGACGACACGATCCGCTACGGCGGGCATATCGAGGGCGCGGCGCTGGCGGGCGCGATGGGGCGTGCGTCGGTGTTCGTCTTCACGCCATGCTGGGACGAACCCTTCGGGCTCGTCGCGGTCGAGGCTATGGCGTGCGGCGTACCGGTCGCCGCGTTCGACAAGGGCGCGGCGCGCGAAGTGATCGGCCCGGGCGGATGTTTTGCGCCGGTGGGCGACGTCGCGGCGCTCGCCGAGGCGATCACGACGGCAGTCACGGTCCCGCGCCCCCCGCAACGCGCGCGGGTCGAGGCGCTGTTCACGCGCGACGTCTGGCTGGACGGCTGCGAGGCGCTGTACCGCGAAGTCGTCGCCGAACATGGCCCCGAACATGATGCGGTCGGAGCATGACGGTGGACCGCATCGCCGCGCAACAGGCCGCGTTGCGCGACCTGTACCGCGCGCATGTCGCGCCCGGTACGCGCTATGCGCTGGTCGATTTTCCCGATCACGCCAATGTCGGCGACAGCGCGATCTGGCTGGGCGAAGTGACGGTGCTGCGCGACCTGACCGGGCGCGACCCCGATTACGTCTCAACCTGGCATGATTTTGACGAAACCGCGTTTCGCCGCGCCGCCCCCGGGGGCGTGCTGTTCCTCCACGGCGGCGGCAATCTGGGCGACATCTGGCCGCACCACCAGCGGTTCCGCGAAACCATCCTCGCGACGATCCGCGACCGCCCCGTCGTGCAGTTGCCGCAGTCGATCCAGTTCCGTGTGCCCGCCGAAGCCGAACGGTTCGCCAGACTGGCGGCGGACCACCCCGCCTTTACGCTCTACGTCCGCGACACCCGCAGCCTCGATTTCGCGCGGCGGCATTTCGCCTGCGAGACGCGGCTCTCACCCGATTCGGCGTATGCACTGGGGCCGCAACGGCGCGCGACCTCGGACCGCGACGTGCTGATGCTGCTGCGCACCGACGACGAACGCCTGGGTTACACGCCGCCCGAGGCTGGCCGCGCGACGGTGGTCGACTGGCTCGGCGACGATCCGAATCTCCCCTCCGGCACCACCCCCGCCGACCGCACCGCCCAAGCCGCCAACCGCGTCGCACGCGGGCTGCGGCTGCTGTCGCGTGGGCGCGTGCTCGTGACGGATCGGCTGCATGGCCATATCCTCGCCGATCTGCTCGACCTGCCGCACGTCGCGCTCGACAACGAATATGGCAAGCTCGCGGCCTATGTCGCCGCCTGGCCGGCCGCCGCCGCGATGGAGAGCGCAGCCAGCACTGCTGAGGCGCTGGACCTTGCCGAACGGCGCGTCGAGCGCCGGTAATGCGCCCCGTCACCGTCACCCTGCTGATCTGCACGCGCAACCGGTGCGCGTCGCTCGCCGCGACGCTCGCGTCGGTCACGCGCGCGGTCGCCGCGGCGGGCGGGATCGCGATCGAAGTGATCCTCGTCGACAATGGTTCGACCGACGCCACCCCGCAGCTGATCGCGCAGTGGCGGACCGAACAACCGTTCCGCGTGGCGTCGGTCGAGGAACCCCGCCCGGGGCTTGCCCGCGCGCGCAACCGCGGACTGCTGCATCGGACCGGAGACATCGTCGCGATGACCGACGACGACTGCATCCTCCACCCGGATTATTTTACCAGGCTGGTCGCCGCCTTCGACAAGGCGGCAGGCCCAGCGATCATCGGCGGACGGATTCTGCTGGGCAACCCCGCCGACCTCCCCGTGACCGTCAAGCTCGAGGATCATCCGATGGTCGCGCCGCCGGACTCGTTTCCGGGCGGGTTCGTGATGGGCGCGAACCTCGCGTTCGGCGCGGATGTGCTCGACGCGGTCGGGCCGTTCGACGAACGCTTCGGCGCGGGGGCGCGGTTCGTTGCGGCGGAAGACACCGATTTCCTGCTCCGCGCGAGCGGACTTGGGATCCCGATCCTGTACGATCCGCTGATCGTCGTCGATCACCACCACGGCCGCCGCGACACCCGCGACGAGACCAGCCTGCTCGCGGGCTACAGCTTCGGCGACGGGGCGTTATACGCCAAGCATGTCTTCACCGACAAACGCGTCCGGCGGATGCTGATCGCCGATCTCTGGGACGTACGGCTCGACGTGCTGCGCCCCGTAACGACGCATGCGGGCGTGCGGCGGTTCTACCTGTTTCGGCTGTTGCACAAGACGCGCGGCTTCCTGTCCTACTGCCGGCGTGGCTGAACGGCGTCCGTCGCAATCGTAAAGTTTTAGGGCTCGGCAATCCTGTGCGGACACAACCCGCGCGGCAGGCGTATCGCCTCTTGAAAAGGTCGTACAAAAAGGAAGCAAGCGAATGATCGCAGCGGACGTGTTCACCACGCTGGACGTGGAACTCAAGCCAGACCCCTCGCGTACGGTCGTTCGCCCGTTCAACTTCTCCTATCCGGAGGCCTTCGACCAGCAGCCGACTCGCGTGCAGGACGTTGCCGCGCGTGTTCTCGCGCTGCCGCCGGAGACACGCGACCGCATGCTCCACCTGCTGACCGAATCGATGGAAGCGCGGCATCACAAGGCGAAGGACCTGTTCCTCCGGCGCTTCGAGGAAATGAAGGGCGAGCTTGGGGACATCCACGTCGAGGAAGCGCGCGACCGGCTGCTCCTCGGCGCCTACTACAGCCAGGAATATGCGTTTGAGTCCGCCGCTTTGTTCAACCCGAGCATCGTGACGATCCCCGATCAGGACCCGAACGACGACGACGTCCGCTTCATCGTCTCGCTTCGCGGAGTCGGTGAGGGTCATATCTCGTCGGTGACGTTCCGGACCGGGACCTGGGACGGGCAGACCGGTCTCGTCGTCGACCCACCCAGCGCGCAGGGGGTTCCCCCCCGGATCGAGAGCGACAACGACGGCTGGGTGCGGATGCGCGCCGACGACAGCGAGGACATCTCGGAGACGGTGATCTTCCCGATCCTCCCCAGCCAGAAGCAGGGCATCGAGGATCTGCGACTCGTGCGCTTCACCGATCACGACGGCGTCGAAAGCGTGATCGGAACCTACACCGCGTTCGACGGCACCACCGCACGCGGCGAATTGCTGCGCGGGGTCGACCAGCGGACGTTCGAGATGCGCGCGCTGACCGGGGAGATGGCGGGGTACAAGGGCATGGCGCTGTTCCCGCGGCGCGTCGACGGGCGGTTCGCGATGATCGGGCGACAGGACAATGTGAACCTGTGGCTGCTCTATTCCGACGATCTCTACAATTGGGAGGCCGGAACGCGGATCATGGGGCCCAAATACCCGTGGGAGTTCGTCCAGATCGGCAATTGCGGGTCGCCGATCGAGATCGACGAGGGCTGGCTGCTGTTTACGCACGGCGTCGGCATGGTGCGCGGCTATTGCGTCGGGGCGTGCCTGCTCGACAAGGCGGATCCCAGCAAGGTCCTCGCGCGGACCGCCTCCCCGCTGCTCTTCCCCTCGGCCGAACAGCGCGGCGGCTATGTCCCGAACGTGACCTACAGTTGCGGCGCCTTGCTGCACGGTCGGCGCATCCTGCTGCCCTATGCGATCGGCGACGAGTATTCCGCGTTCGCGACCGGGAATGTCGACGACCTGCTCGCGGTCATGGAACCGCAAGACTCCTCGGGCACACCCTGAAATTTTTGCGTGCCATGAAAGACCTGGCAAGGTCGTACTATAGCTAACGGGACCTTTACCAAGAACCGTATCAAATCAGGATATCGTTAACTATGTTGCGCAGTTGATCGCAGTCTCCGGTTTGGCAAAAGGCCTGCACAGCCGATTGCCGACGGGAGACATCGTAATGCGTAAACAGATCACCTTAGCCTTTGCCGCCGCCCTGCTTGTTGCAGGCCCTGCTCATGCCACGAGCTTCCTCGTGTCGACGACCAACCCCGGCGACACCAGCAGCAGCCAGAACGGCCGTATCTACAGTTCGACCAACGGCAGCGAAAAGCTGAACGTCAAGATAACCGGATGGACCAACTTCAACGGCTTGATCGACAATAGCGCGATCGGCTCCTACGGAACCGCGGGCCTTGGCATCATCAACCGCAACGAGACCGGCGCGTACGGGACTCACCAGGCGGATAGCTCCGGCGGCACCGACTTCTTCATCCTGCAGTTCGACCAGGCCGTGAAGCTCACCTCCGCGGTGTTCAACAGCTATGCATTCAACGGCGTCGCGCCGGACAACAATGCGCTGCTCGCCTGGGGCTCGACGTCCGCTGCCTGGAACAGCACGCTGCCGCTCGACAACCTTGCCTACGGGAGCCTCGCCAGCGCGTTCACGGGCAGCGCGCTGTCCGCCGGTACCGGCGCAAGCGGATCCCGCACGTTCGGGCTGGGCGATCAGGCGTTCGCCAATGTCTGGATGATCAGCGCAGCCGCACCCGATGGTGGCAAGCTGTACGACGCCTTCAAGCTCGGCGGGTTCAGCGTCAGCACGGTGGCCGCAGTTCCCGAGCCAGCAACCTGGGCAATGATGCTGATCGGCTTCGCGTTCGCGGGTGCCGGGTTGCGGTATCGCCGTCGCCAAACCTTGGTCGGTACCGTCTCGGCCTGACCTTTCCGTTTCAACGACCGGAACCGTGCCGCAAGCCGCCAGGCCTGCGGCACCCGGGACTCGCGAAGTGCGTCCTGTCGCGGGCGCGAAACACGATCCCGTGCGTTATCTTCGTGCCTGTCCCCTGCTGCTCGCTCCCGCGGGCAAGCGGGGACAGGTCGACGTCGCGTGAGAACGCTGGACACGTCGTCGACCGCACGATGGGATGGGACGGTTTTCCGAAATGCACGATGACGCGGCCCTGCCCCCGGATGCCTTCGACAAGGAAGACCGGGGGAACGATCTCGCATTCTACGCGCCGCCGCGGCTGGTCACCCATATCGACGCCACGGCGATAGCGGCACTGACCACGCTTTACCGGGATGTGTTGCCCGACCACGGCCGAATCCTCGACATGATGTCGAGCTGGGTAAGCCATCTTCCCGACGACCGGGACTATGCCGAAGTCGTCGGACACGGCATGAACATGGACGAGCTCGCCGCAAACCCCCGCCTTCGGCGTTGCATCGTCCAGGATCTCAATGCCGACCCCATCCTGCATCTGGATACGGACGCGTTCGATGCGGCGCTCTGTTGTGTCGGCGTGCAGTACCTCCAGCAACCCTATGCCGTCTTTGCCGAGATACGCCGCGTGCTTGCTCCCGGGGCACCCTTCGTGGTGAGCTACTCGAATCGGTGCTTCCCCACCAAGGCGGTTGCGGTCTGTTGCGCGCTCGACATGGGCGGGCAGGCCGCGCTGATCCGCCATTACATGGAGCGAGCGGGCTTTACCCCTATCGAAACGCTGGTGCTCGCAGATGGTGCGCGGGGCGACCCGCTGGTTGCGGTCCTCGGGCGCGCCTGACGGTGCCCCCGGCGGGCCGGCGCTCGCTTTGCGGCAATCGGCTGGCCTGCGGCATGGCAGTGGTCGCCAGTATAACCGTCGTCCGGATACAAATGGTTTTTGTTGGCTAGAAACCCTCAAGGGGTTGGGTCGTCTTGGCGCAGGGGCTGCCCTCGGTCGAGGCGGACGCCAGTGCCGAGCGCGAACGCCGTAGCAGGAACGGCATCAGCTCGCTGACCCAGCCCGCGCCGGGTGCCAGACCCGAATTCAACCTGTTCTCGCCGATGCTGTCTGCCACCTGGGAGATCGACCTGTTCGGTCGCGTTCGACGTCTGGCCGAGGCGGCGGACGCCACCGCCGATGCGCAGGTCGAGGCGCGCAACGGTCTCGCGCTTTCCGCCACCGCCGATCTTGCGCAGACCTATTTCCAGTTGCGGCTGGTCCAGGCGCAATTCGGCGTACTGCGCCGCAACCAGGCGATCGCCGAGCGGCGGCGCGCGCTGGTCCGCGACCGGTTCGCCAATGGGGTCGCGACCGCGCTCGAGGTCGCGCAATCGGATGCACAGGCGCTCGTCATCGCGCAGGACCTGCCGACGTTGACGACGCAGCAGACTCGGCTCGTCAACGCGCTCGGGCTGTTGCTGGCCGAGCCGCCGCGGGCGCTGGCAACCGAACTGGGCCGCGATACCGGGCAGCCCGCGCTGCCGCCGACGGTGCCGATCGGGCTTCCCGCTGACCTCGTCCGCCGCCGGCCCGATGTGCGCGAGGCCGAAGCACGGCTCCATGCAGCGACCGCGGAGACCGGCGTCGCGGTGGCAAATTTCTACCCGCGCGTGACGTTGAGCGGCGATTTCGGGTTTGAAAGCCTCAATCTCGGCAGCCTGTTCGACGCGAGTTCGCGCCAGTTCACCGTCAGCCCCGCGGTCAGCCTGCCGATCTTTTAGGAGCGGCGGCTTTCCGGCACACTCAAGGTGCGAGAATCGCAGCAGCGCGAGGCCGCACTCCAGTTCCGCAAGGTCGTGCTGCAGACGTGGCACGACGTCGACAACGCGATCGTGGCTTATACCGAGAGCCAGAAGCGCCGCGCCAACGCCACGATGACGCGAGAAGCCAACCTCCGCACGCTGGCGCTGGCGGACGAGCAATATCGCCAGGGCATCACTACATTGCACGATGTCGTCACCGCGCAGGAAGGCGTGCTGCGCGCGGACAGCACGCTCGCGCAATCGAATGCGGACGTCGAACAGCGGCTGGTCGATCTGTATCGCGCGCTCGGGGGCGGATGGCAGGCGCTGGTTGCGGATCCTGCGCCGTAGGCGTGCACGGCAACCCGTCGGCGGCTCCTTCGTTAGGGCTGGCCGCACCCAAGGAGATACGCGATGGCCCCACCCCATACCAAGACCGATGAGAGCAATGCCGCCAGGATCGCACGCGGTCTGGTCGCGGGGGTGATTGCGGGTGCCGTGGCATCGTTCGCGATGGACCGGTTCCAGGCAACGGCATCCCCCTTGTTGCCGTCAAGCGGGAGCGATTCCGAGCCTGCGACCGAGAAGGCCGCCGATGCGGTCTCGAGCGGGATCACGGGGCGCAAGGTTCCCGACGCGGACAAGCCGCTTGCCGGGCAGGCGGTCCATTATGCGGTCGGGATCGCTTTGGGGGCCGCTTATGGCGTCGCCGCGGAGTTTCGCCCTTCCGTCACGACGGGCTTTGGTACCGCGTTCGGGCTCGGCACCGCGACGCTACTAGACGAAGCCGCAGTCCCCGCGACGGGGCTAGGCAGCGCGCCGTGGGATGCCGGGGTGGCGAGCAACCTCTATTCCTACGCGTCGCATCTCGTCTTCGGCAGCGTGAGCGAGATCGTCCGCCGGCAGGTCGCGGGGACGCTGACACCGCGCAACGACCGCTGACTGTATTCCAAACGGAGAATTCTGATGACCGACTATCGCAAGACCGACGACGCGATCGCGCGGCTGACCCCCGAACAATATCGCGTGACACAGCAGAGCGGGACCGAACGTCCCGGCACGGGGGAGTATCTCAACACCACGGAGGCAGGCATCTATGTCGACATCGTGTCGGGCGAGCCGCTGTTCGCCTCCGCGGACAAATATGAGTCGCATTGCGGCTGGCCAAGCTTCACCAAGCCGATCGAACCCGCCAATGTCGCCGAGCTCAGGGACGCCACGCACGGCATGGTCCGTACCGAGGTCCGGTCCGCCAACGGCGACAGTCATCTCGGCCACGTGTTTGACGATGGCCCGCGTGACCGCGGCGGATTGCGCTACTGCATCAACTCAGCGTCGCTCCGCTTCGTGCCTCGTGCCGCGATGGAAGCCGAAGGGTATGGTGCCTATCTCGATCAGGTCGAGGGTTAGGCACCTTACCGGCATCTTGTCGTAGCTTCGCGGCGTCGACGCCTCTGGATTCGTGACGATCGACTCAGAGGCGCGACGCCAGCCGGGCGCCGACCGCCGTCGCCAGACCGAAGGCGACATGGTTCGCGGTATGCATCCCGAGCGTAGCCTTGTCCGCTTGCCATTCAGGCTTCTTGACGCCCAGAAGTGGCCCGGCAACCCAGTGCATCGCGCCGTAAAATGCCAGTCCGAAAGCTACGCCGGACGGAATTACCGCCGCGTCTTCATCCACCGTCGCCGCAAACACCGCGCCCGCGGCGGCGGAAAGCAGAAGATGTCCACCTTGGACGACGGCCTGTTCGGCTGCGTCCGGAAGCCGGCTGTCCGCAGGCACGTGGACCCCGAGTTTATGCGCGCTCGTGCGTTCGAGCAACGTCAGTTCGGACGGCTTGCCGCTCTTGCGCTCGCCCGCCATCAACAACGCGGTGATCCCCAGTCCGGCGACAAGACCGCCGGCGATTGCGCCGGCCATGCGTTTCCCGTTCATAGCGTCACTCCTCCAACACGATATAAGGCGACGGTGTGCGCGCCGTCGCCACCAGTACTCACGGCAGTGCCGCAGAAATCTGGCGGCTCGATCGGTTCCCCAGCGCCGCGCCACTCACCACCGCAACCTTGCCGGGGACCCCTGCGACCAGTCCGGTCAGCCGTAGGGCAGCCCCTCCTCGCGTCCGGGAACCGACATGTCGTATGCATTCAATAACATCGATACGAGTGCATAGCCGCCGACAAGGTAGATCAGTTCCGCGGTCCGATCCTTCCCGAACGCGCGCACCGCGCGGTCGTAGGTCGAGGCCGGCAACTGCCGTCCGCCCGCCAACGTAACCGCGACGTCATACGCCGCCTGTTCCTCCTCGGTCAGATCGGCCGGACGCTGGCCCGCGGCGATCGTCGCGATCTTCTCCGGGGTCAGGCCCACGCCGTCGGCAACCCGCTCGTGTGCGTACAGTTCGTACCGCGACCCGAACACCGCACCCGTCGCAAGGATCGCGACCTCATGCGCGGGTTTCGGCAGCGTGGCATTGTCGATCAACGCCTTGGTATAGGTCCATGCGGCACGCCCGATCGCCGGGAAGCGCAGCATCGGGGCAAACGGTCCGACCAGCGCGCCATCGTCGCGGTGCGAAACGAAGCCTTTCAGATGCGCACCGATATAACGATCCATCTCGTCATGCAGCGGGCGGAGATCTGCCGGCATCTCCGCGGGCGGGAATGGTGCCGCGCGCATCACTGCACCTCGCCGGGCTGCACGCGCAGGGTGCGTGCGCCACTCGAGTCAGGGTCGATCGGCGGGGCAAGGGGGGTGGGCGACAGGTGCATGGTGGGACACTCCGGCAAATCAGGGAAGCTGATCGGCGCGGAAACGCACGGAATGGCAAGCCTATCCGCGCGCCTGCGAACGGATGCGAAGAAGCGGGCCGAATGATGGACTTGGGATGAGGCATTCCCGGACCAGGGCGTTGCCTGAGGGTCGCATTCGACGAGGTACGCCTCCCCGCCGGCATCCCAAACGCGTTTCGGGGTCCATTCTCTTCGGCGCCTGACGCCTGCCACCTCTGCTGCCGGTGTCTGACGAGACGAGTCCGAGATGACGGCCGTCCGGGGAGCAGCCGCAACATGACAGGCAAATGAACTTTAATCCTTCGTGGAAACAAAAAGATACAATCGCGGTTCATCGTGCAAGGCGGCGTCGGGGCGGTCTGCAACAGGGGTTTCGTACATGAATCAGACTGCCTTTCTCATCGGGTTTGCGGTCATGTCGCTGGGGTCGCTTGCGATCTATGCGACAGGCAAGAAATCATACCCGTCCGGCCATCATACGCTGCTTCACGCGAGCGTGCCCTTCATCGCCGCCACGGCCTATCTGGCGATGGCCTTCGGCATTGGCACCTTGCTGACGATCGACGGATCGATCACCTATCTCGCCCGCTACATCGACTGGTCGGTCACCACGCCGATCCTGCTGGCCGGTCTGGTGCTGGTGGCGTTTCATGACCATGGCAAACCCGGCGCCGTCGGCGGCTACCTCACGTCGATCATCGTTCTCGACGTATTGATGATCGTGACCGGACTGATCTCGTCGCTGGCACCCCCCTCGCCCGCCAAGTGGATCTGGTACGCCTGGTCCTGCGTCGCTTTCCTCGGGGTGTTGTACCTCCTGTGGGTCCCGCTGCTCAAGCTCGCGCGCAGTCGCGGTGCGGCGCTCGGTACCGCCTACACCAAGAACGTCACCTTCCTGACGGTGATCTGGTTCCTCTATCCGATCGTCTTCCTGCTCGGACCGGAGGGGATGAAGATCATCACCGACCCGGCATCGGTATGGGCCTTCCTGGTCATGGATATCGTCGCCAAGGTCGTTTACGCCTTCTATGCGGCGGCCAATTTCGACAAGGCACTTGCCGAACACGGCGATAGCCGCGTGTACCGCTCGTGATCGTGCGCGCTCCGGCTATGGGCTGGAGTGTGCTGTTGGGGGCGGCGGTGATCGCCGCCCTCGCCCCGCTGACCGTTCAGCTCGGCTTTGCCGTCATTGCGGTCGGCCTGATCGGTCTGGCGCACGGCGCCAGCGACCTGGCAGTCGTCGACCGGGATCGGCGTCCTGCTTTCCTGGGACTTTACGGGCTGGTCACGGCAGTTTGCCTTGTCTGGTGGATCGCCGCCCCGGCAGTCGCGCTGCCCGCCTTTCTCCTCGCGTCGGCGGTACACTTCGGGGTCGAAGACGCGCCGGTGGACAGACCGATCGAACGTATCGCGCGCGGAACAAGCCTGGTCGCGACGCCGGCGACGCTTCACATGACGGTATTGGCGGGGCTTCTGCATCTCGGCGGCTTGCCGGACGATGCCGCGCACGCGACGAGCGTCCTGCTTACAGTGGCTGGGGGCCTGGCCGCAGCAGGCCTTCTTGCATGGGGAATCGTCCGCCACGACCGGCGCCTTCTGCTCGGGACCGCAGTGCTTCTTCTGTTGCCCCCCTTGGTCGGGTTCTCGCTGGGGTTCCTCATTCTGCATGCCGTGCCGCAGACGGTCGAACGGCGCGTTCGGCTCGGATATGCGACGATTGCTGCGTACCTGCGGGCAACCGCGCCGGTTCTGCTTGCTGCGGTGATCCTGGTCGCCGGGGTCGCAAGCCTGATCCTCCACTGGGACCCGACCGGTGTACGATCGCTTTTTGCTGGCATCGCGGCGCTTGCCATGCCGCATTTGCTGGTAACCCCCTGGTTTGAAAAGCCTGGGCCGCGATTGGCAGCCTTCGGGGATAGGCCTCGGCTGGTGCTGGACGCACGCCGCGCCTGAGCGTCCCGGGATTGGGAGCGCACCGGCGCAGCGAGGGCGGTCGGCCTATCCGGTGTGCCCCGCGGCGGAGCCCGGCATCACGAGCCGCAAGGGGGCGGGGTCGGGAATATCCGCGCTCGGCAGATCGCGATGCGGCGGCCGCGTCGGCCACGCCAGCGCAATGCCGGAGCCACCCGCATCCTCCACCGTATTGAGCGTCATGCCCTCCGGTACCGGAATCATCGGGACGAGCCGGTCGGCCAGCAGGTGGCCGGAGACTTCGCTGATGCGGCGCAGTGTCCTGGCATCGAGCAGGAAGTCGATCGGTTTGCCATCGCGGATGACGAAGACGCGGATTCGGTCTGCACCTACCGGGACCGGTCCCTGCACGAACAGACGGCTTTCGAGCGATCCCCCACCGCGGAAATCCCAGCGGAAACCACGCCAGTCGCTGACCTGCGCGATCCGCCAGCCCGGTGCCTCGCGGCGCGCCACGTAGATCTGCGTGTTCCCGGCCGCATCGAACTTGTGAAACGTGATCATCACCGCGCCACCCGGATCGAAGCCGATCACGGTATTGTTGTTGATCATCCCCCCCGCAACCGGCACCGGATCGACGATTTCACCGCTTCTCTGGGTGATCGGCAGGCGGAGCGGTGTCCCGTCCGAACGCTCCCAATGGATGAGATCGCGGCTGCGCGCATAGGACAGGTCGTGGTTGGTTTGCGCCATCGGCGACTCGCGCCACGCCCGGGCGATGTGGAAGAACCGGTCCGGACCAAGGACCGGCCCGACGAAATAGGCGTTGCGCTGCGCCTCTCCGTCGGTCAGCGGCACATCGAGCAGATGGCGCCAGCGCTGCGAAGCGGTGTCGTAGACGTTGTAGATTTCGTTGCCGTTGCCGCTCCCGCCATCGCGATATTTACAGACGAGCCGCCCGTCCGCGTCATGCAGGAAGATCGGATAGGTGACCCGGCGCTCGAGCCGGGGTTCGACCATCACCGGTACGCGGACCAGGCTGCGGACGTCCCCGGCCAGCTGGCTGCGGTAATAGACCAGCGGATCGCCATGCATGTTTCCCGCCACATGGATCTGCCCGCCGCTGTCGACCGCCATTGCGATGTAATTATGGCTGTCCCAGCCGACCCAGCTGTCGAGCTTGTGATAGACCCAATAACTGCCCGCGCGTGGTCGAGATGCGACGGTCAGCTGACGATTTGCGTCGTAATACGCGACGAAAATCGTCGTATGCGTCACGGCCAGCGCGAAACGCGAGCTCTGCCCCGCCCAGACGCGATCGATCGCGCTGACCTGCGGGGAGGCGAGCGTGGCGGGGGCCTGCCCAACCGCGGGGGCGGCAAGCGCCAGCAGCAAAGCAAGCCCGGTCCGCATGCGTATCATCCCGGTGTCCCTTTCGTATCGTTCAGAAGGTCCCGCGGAAGCTGAGCGTGAACGTTCGACCGTCGTAATCGGCCTGGCGCGGGATGGCAGGCGTCACCTGATACTGGATCCGCTTGGCATCGAGCAGATTGAACGCGTCAAGCGATACGGAATAGCGTTCGCGGAACTTGAGCGACAATGAGGAATCGATCTGCCCGCGTGGCGAGACGAAGCTGCTCCCGCCGGTGAAGCTGTTGCCGCCGGCAAGGGAATATTCGTCGCGCCACGTGTAGATCACCCGCAGGCCGATGAACGGACTCTCGTAATAGCCGATGAGTGAGGTTGACGTTGTTCTTTGACACCCCGGGTAGCACCGCCTTTGTGCCATCGGCGTTGGTACCCGAGATGTTGGTATAGGAATAATTGACCTGCCCGCCCAGATTGCGCAGCAGGCCGGGGAGGAAGTCGAAATTCTGCTGCGCGGTGACCTCGAGCCCGGTGACCGTGATGGGGTTGGGCTGGTTGAAGCTGCCGGTCGCGGTGACGATCGCGGGTTGCCCGTTGACGAGCAGGTTGCTGTAGCAGGTCGTACCGATCGTGGTGAGCTGCCACAGACCGAACGCGCTGGCATCCGCCGGGCACAACCGCGACAGACGCGTTTCGGGCGAGATCAGGTTGCGGATGACCTTGCGATACGCCGCGACGGCGAACAGGCCACCGGGGCGATTGTACCATTCGAGCGAGAGGTCCTGCGACGTCGCCGAATAGGGCTTCAGGTCGACCCCGCCATATTGGATCGCGTAATCGGTCGAATTGGTGCTGACCGTGGTCGACGGAGTCAGGTTGCGCGGCTGCGGGCGGACGAACGCCTTGTAATAGGCACCGCGCAGGACAAGCGTACCGGTGAGGCCCGCGTCGTGGAAGAGAATGCGCGGATCATCGCCGACAACATCAAGCGCTATGCAAAGCAGCGAATGGCCTGGCTGAAGGCGGCGATGCTGGGACTTCGGGAACCCGCCGTCCCGGCCATCGATGCCCGCCTCGGCGGGTCGGACGCGCCTGCGCTCGCCCCTCCGCCGACGAAGGCGCAACTGGCTGATGCGCCGAAAGACAGGAGCCTTGCAGCGCCGGTCATCCCGGTTCAGATCGGTCCTGAAGTCGGCCGCGGCAATGCATCCCTCTCCAGCCCTGAACTGGCGCCGACCTCGCGCAGCGCCCTCTTCATGGTCGGACGCGCCATGTTGAACGCGCCGCCTGTGACGGTTCCTGCGCGCACCGAAAGAATGCTTGCCTCACGCTCAGCAGCGCACCTCCGGTCGCCTTCCTTGGTCCCGCCGGCGCAGGAATCCGTGCCTCGCCTCGCAGTGTCAAAACCGCGCCCGCCCTTTCCGGCGCAATCCCACGCCGCGGTTGCCGGTATCGACGATGTGCTGCTGCTGTTGCAGCTGCGAGCCGCCCAGAAGCAGGATCGCAAGGCCTTCGAGAAGCGCCGACGTGTAGCCCTCGACCGGCATCTCTTCCAACGCGGCGATTCGGCCAAGCCGACGCCTGAATATGGCGCCTTCCTGCTTGCCATCCGCAAAGATCCGGCGCTGCTGCGCTGGGCACTGGACCCAGGCGGCAAGCGGCATAAACCGGTCCTGGCAGGTGGAGATGAGGCGTTCCAGGACCGTTTCGCCACCTACATGCAGCACCCAGCGGTGCAGCAGCAAGTCACGGCGCTGCTCGAACGCGCCTACGAAGCAGGCAAGCCTTGGCCTGACGAGCTGACGCACGGCATGTGGCGCTACGAACCGGGTCGCTATGGACACCAATCCGCGGTGGAGGCCCGGGCGGGCTGGGCAGCCGAGGATGCCCGTGCCCGGCGAGCTGTCGCACCATCGGACACGCCCGCGCCGATCATCGTATGTGCGGGCGATCTCGTCGTCCCCGACCTCCGTCGGGTGCTCCGCTGGGGCGATGCTGACCTCGTGCGCTTGCTCTACCCAAGTGTGCAGAGAGAGCTCACCATCCTCTGGCGCGAGCAGCAGGAAGAGCGGGTCGAAGCTCTTGTGGTGATCGTCGATGGCACCGTCAGCCTGGAGCGTTGGCTGATCCCGGATGGCGATACGGTACGACCCACGGCGACGGCTAGCGCCGTACCGCCGGCGCTCGCGGCGGCCTTCGCGCGCTGGCAGGATGATCCCGATTTCTACCTCGACATGGCGCTCGACAGTGCCGCTGCAAGAGCCGCGGTGAAGCGCAAAGCGAACTGCAGTGATCCCAATCGTCGTGCGGTCGAGGCGTCCCGGAATGCTGGTGACGCCCCTGCCATACAACGCGCCCTGACGGAGCGATTGCGTGATCATGAGAGGTTCGCCTCGCCGCATGTGCATCTTCTGCTCACCACACGCGTCTGGCGGCACGACGCGCGGCATGGCGAGACGGTTACAAGTTGGTCGGGGCCAGCCACGCGAAGCCAACTGCACCGCGGCTGGATCGAGAGATTGCCGCTTTCCATGCGAGAGGCAGCTATCAGTCCCTACCGAACAGGCAACATTGCCCCCGCAACTCCAGACTGCTCGCGGCTTCTGGCGTTGTTTGGCCCCCGCAAACCTGCACCTACCCGAACGCCGTCGTCAAAACCGCGTCGCCGGCGGTACCGGATCCGCAAGACGATCACGCTTCCAAGCTGACCCAGTTGTGGACATTCACGGGCGACTCAGCGCTCCCCGAAAGCGGTCATCCGTTAATGTGACTCTCGGTCCTGTTAGGGGGCGAGGATTTTTGCTTTGGAATGACGAAAATTGGGACGTTTCAGCCGTTCCCGCGAGGCAGGCCGAATGACCGCTTGGAACAGGAGCGGTCATTCCTGAACAGAACCCACGCGCAACCAGGCACCGGAAAGATCGGTAACATTATTCGGTAGATTTGGAAAATCGAGTTATCATAAGGTAAGGTTAGCGCGCCGAAGAAACATTGCGTCCGATCTGTCGCTTCACAAAACCGGTGGCAGCGTGAAGATCATTCCTTCGGCTTCCAGTTGCCGCGTCGCCCCCGCCTCGCGTTCAAGCGCCCGGATCACGGCGGGACGCTGCTCCATCGCGCGGACATGGTGCGTGAAATGCCGATAGGATGCGACGTCAAAACCGGCGCATTCGACCCGCCAGAATACCCAGGACAGATAGGCGTCCATAGCGCTCCACAGGTCGCCGTACCACCACGCGCCGGTCGCGAGGCGCTCCTCGATCATGGAAAAAACTCGCCCATCGTGACGGCGGCCCGTTCGCGCACGACCGGTGCCGCTTCGGGCGTCGCGAACATTCCCGGCGACATGGTGAGGCCGCTCAGCACCATGGCGGGCAGCAGACCAAACAGCACGCCAAGATAACTCAACTTCCGGAGGATGTTGTAGCGGCGCGCGGCTTCGCCGAGGTGGAAGCGCAGCCGGGCATGGTCCTTTACGTCCTGCCAGAGGTTGCGGGGGTGAAGCTCGTCGGCGGTCGGCGCGAGATCGCGCTGGAGGTGCCGGCTGCCCAGCGCCCAGAGCCAGAACAGCAGCCCGGGCACAACGAGCAGCTAGGCGAAGGCGAAGTGCCATTGCCGGGCGGCGGCCAGGTCGTAGCCGGACGGGATCGTCACCAGCGAGGGAAAGGCGCGCTCCTCGCCATTGGCGATGCCGAGGACACCGGTGGTGGGAATGGTAGCGGAGCCGGCGCCGTCCGCGCTGCCGGTCTCCAGCCAGGGCCGCTCGTGATTGGCGCCATATTGGCCCCAATAAAGCTGCGGGTGCGCGTCGAAGATCATCAGCCCGCTCATCAGCATGACGATCACCGACAAAGCGTTGAGCCAGTGCCACAGGCGCACCGGGCGGCGCTGGCGGTAGATCAGGTCGCCGCCGTGTAGGCGGGGACCGGCGAGATCGGGACATAAGCCTAGCCTTCTGAAAGCAGAAGATAGCGGACGGGGCGCACAGGGCGCGCGCCCCGTCCACGGAGGCTCAGTGACCCTTCATCATGTCGTCGTGCTTCATGATGTCCGGGTGCATCTTCATCATCTTCGCGCAGCCGGCGTTCTTCATCATCTTGTCGTGCGACATGGCATTACACGCCTTCATCTTCCGGGTGTCCGAAGCCGACATCTTCATCATCGAACCGGACTTAATGCCGTCCCTCATCATCGCGTCCTGCGCGACCGCGGGAGCGGCGACGGCGAGCGACAGAGCGGATATGGCGAGCAGGGTGGTGATACGCATGGGAAGGTTCCTTCGGGTTGGCGTCGTGAGGGAAAGCAGCCGCGACGTCGTCGGCCGAGACAGTCAGAGCCGGATAGCGGCGGTGATCGGGCCGCCGGCGCCACGCTGGACCAGCACCGCGGATGCGAGACCGGCCTCGCCGCTCGCCGGAATGGCGAAGATGGCGGCAGAGCCGTTCCAGGTGCCAAGCTTGACCAGTTCGCGGACGATATTGCGGTGGGGCAACGTGCGGCCGCCATTCTCGCCTGCCCTGATCGGCACCTGGCGGACACGCGGGTCGTAGCGGACGAGCCAGACCGCCGACGGCGCGTCGGCCTTGCCCGTACCGACGCGGAGCGTCGTGCCGACCGCCGCCAGGACAGGCCCGCCGCGCGGCGGGCCTGTCCTGGCGATGGTGGCGTCCAGCTGCTGCTGGTTGCTGCCGACGATCGCAGTGGCACCGTTGACGATAACCTGCGGGGTGCTGACCTGCGGGCGGCCAGCGTGACGCGCGTATTGCCACTGGCGCGCGGTCCAGCGCGGCGAGCCGAACGTGTCCTTCCAGCCGAGCTGGTCCCAATAGGTCACCGCGAACGACAGCGCGAGGACATCGGGCCGGTCGGCGATGGCATTCACGTTCGCAGCGGCCGGCGGGCAAGACGAGCAGCCCTGACTCTGGAACAGCTCCACGACCACCGGATGGAGGGAGGAGGCTCCGGCGGTCAGGCTCGCCTGGGCGGTGCCGCATCCGGCAAGGATGACCATCGTGCCGGACGCTGCCAAAGCGAAGATGAGGGACGGAGATCTTGGCATGGGAGGGCTGCCTCTCGGTATGGAACGTGCCAGATCGGCTGGCTGCTGACTCGGGTTCGTTGCCACACAGGCGTTGGTTACGATCGGCTGCGAGAATTGATGGAATACACCCCGGCCTATCGCGCCGGCGGGTGGGCCTCGTTCGCCTCCTGGACGACGTACGACGGGCTGAGCGTTCCCGCCGCGCCGCGATCGGCAGCAGGGTCGGATAGAATTGCACAAACGTCGTATCGACCGCGGCGTTGGTCTGATGGCACGAATAACAATCGGCCTTGTAATCGATCCGCTCGCTCGGGGAGTTGCCGTCGAATGCGAAGAAGCCCCAGCCGCCCTTGAAGCGTGCGACATCCTTGACGTGCGCCTCTACGCCCAACCGTTCGGTCTGAAAATGACCCGCCTGATTGATCGACCCTTTCCTGGTGCCGGTGCGGTTTTCCAAGATCAGGATCTTTCGGTCCGGCCAAGTTCGGGCGGCCTTAAAAGCGCGATACGCCGCTTGGGGAACGAAGACGTTGCTGGACACATGATCGGTCAGCTGGGGCGTACTCTTGGTTTAGTGCATATCGAGCCCCGAACTCAGGAAGACCCATTCGCGGTAATCCTGCGGCACGAGCAGACGACCGGCCGAATCGTAGCTCGGCAGATCGCCCGAAAGCGCTTGTTAGGATCGGTGCGGCGTCGCGGCGTACAGCGCACCGGCGAGGGGGCCGGCGGCAAGGACGGGCGCGGTCGGGATTTTCATCGCATGAAAAGACAGTTCGCGGATTCCGGCAGGTCGGTTACACCGAACCGTCACGGCGACCGCGAAGACAAACACTCCTCGAAGTGTAACCGACCCGGCTTCCTGCACGAATGAACCGTCAGGAGCATGAATGCGGGCCGACGAAGACCAGCTCAGGGCATGGATGGTGGACGGCCTCGATGGGAACGCAAGTTCGCACGAGGCGCTGCTGCGTGCGCTCGTGCCTCTGCTGCGCGCCTTCTACCGTCGCCGCGTCGGCGATACCGACGCCATTGAGGACATCGTGCAGGAAACGCTGATCACCATCCACACCCGCCGCATGAGCTACGACCGGCATCGTGCGTTCGGCGCGTGGCTGTTCGCGATCGCGCGCTACAAGATGGTCGATCATTTCCGCCGCACCCGCCAGACATGCCCAATCGACGACGTCGAGCATCTGTTGATCTCGCCGGGGTTCGAGGACGAGACCGGCGCAGCCATCGATATGGATCGGTTGCTCGATGACCTGCCCGACAAGCAGTCGCGGTTGATTCGACAGACAAAACTTGAAGGACACAGCATCGCCGAGACGGCATTGGCGGAGGGCCTTGGCGAATCCGACGTGAAGGTGTCGGTGCATCGTGGGCTCAAGGCGCTGGCAGCGCGCATCCGGGGGGATCGGCGATGAACACCGATACGCTCATCGCCGCGCTGGCCAAGGACCTTCCGCCGGTGTCGCGCCACGCGGTCGGACGCCGCCTGCTGCTGGGGATTCTCGGAGGTGGCGGGATCACGCTGCTAATGATTGCGCTGCTGCTCGGATTTCGTGGCGATCTTGGGCTGGCGATGCGCGGCTTCGCCTTCTGGATGAAATGGACCTACACGATATCGCTGGGCATCGGCGCGGTCGTCATGGTCGTGCGGCTCGCCCGGCCGGAGCCGGTGCGGCTCCGTGGTTTCTGGCCGCTCGCCATCCCGTTCGCGCTGCTGGCGATCGTCAGCGTAGCGGAGATGGCGCATGTTCCGTCTGGTGACTGGCTCGCCATGTGGCTCGGCAAAACCTGGAAGAAATGCCCCTGGCTTGTCCTGATGCTGTCCGCCCCGATCTTCATCGGGCTGCTCTGGTCGTTCCGGCGGCTGGCGCCGACCCGGCTGAGCGCGGCGGGCGGCGCGGCGGGGCTGGCCGCCGGCGCCTGGGCGGCGACGCTCTATTGCCTGCATTGCCCGGAGGTGTCGGCGCTGTTCCTGCTTACTTGGTACACTCTGGGCATCGGACTAGCCGCGATCGCCGGCGCCCTGCTCGGCCCGCGGCTGCTGCGCTGGTGACGAGCGTCCCGTAACCATCGGTGCCCTCGTTCGTGATCAAGACCGACGGCTTGCTGTGGTTCTACTTCTCGCAGTTCGATCAGGATATCGAACGGCGAACGGCAACTCCTGTCAGCAGCAGACATTACGCGCCAACTTAGGAATGGCGTTAAGTGGTCGACAGGCGCCTCGGGCATTCTTGCTTATTAGGCGCCAAGCGTTCTTCGAACGGCCACTCTGGCCATCGGAGAATGATCATGGAGATGCCTGAAACCGAACCCACCGCGACAAAGCGCCCTGTCTGGAATGCCGGACGGACCGTCGGCGCGAAGCGCGCGCTGAAACCGAAACAAATATGGGAGATCCGGTTCTACCTCAATCAGCGCCGCCGCTTGCGAGATCGGGCGCTGTTCGACCTGGCGATCGACAGCAAACTTCGGGACTGCGACCTCGTGCAGATGAAGATCCGCGACCTTGTCAGCGGCGGGCAGATCCGAACGCGAGCGATTGTCATGCAGCAGAAAACAGGCCGGCCGGTTCAGTTCGAACTGCTTCCAGACGCTCGGACCAGCCTGCTGGCGTGGCTTGAGCGGCGGGGCAACGTAGTGGACGGCTATGTCTTCCCCAGTAGGATTGATCATAATGGGCATCTCAGCACCCGCCAGTATGCGCGGCTTGTCGATGAATGAGTGACCGGCGTCGGTCTGATGCGAAGCGAGTATGGCACGCACTCGCTTCGCCGAACGAAGGCTTCGATCATATACAGGGCGACCGGCAACCTTCGTGCCGTCCAAATCCTTCTCGGTCACAGCAAGATCGAGAACACAGTGCGCTATCTCGGAATCGACGTGGAAGACGCGCTTGCCCTTGCCGAGAACACCGAAATCTAACCCGATGGCTCCTCGCCTCCGGCGAGGGGCCATCACCGTGCTTTTAGGACTTCGCTGCCGTTCCCACCCGTATCGCGCAACGACAGCTTTTGGCGCTAGCTGACGTTCATGAGTGTGATACTCGGAACCGAAAAGGCAACCTCGCAGCCACTCGGCGAGCGGACGAGACGGCTACGAAGATGTCCGTAGGCGGTATGACGATCGGCGCGGAGCCTAGCACGCCTCGAACGTAAAAATCGCCTTTAGATCAGTATCTTATTGAAACTTCGGCGGACTCTTGCTTCAACCTTCGATCCATACTCGTCGATCTGGGATCGGCCTTAAAAAAAAGGCCAGCGGGTCCGCCGTAAGCAAACCGCGTTCAGTGCGATGATCCCAACGGAAACGTCATCATCTACTGAAACAGCGACTGTCACTGGATCAGACTTGCTAACCCACATTTCTCGAACCATAGCGTACAGACCTTTGGTATTTCAGATTGGTCATCTGATGATTGAAAATTTTACACAGTCTTCGGCGGGCACTGCCGCGGCCTTGGGATTTGGGTGTGCTGCGCTTGGAAATCTCTACGCGCCGATCAGCGACGCCGATGCGAAGGCCGCGATCGTCGCCGCACGCGATGCCGGGATCGCATTCTTCGATACCGCGCCCTTTTATGGTTTTGGGTTGAGCGAACGGCGTCTGGGGGACGCATTGCGGGGAGACGCCGATGTCGTCGTATCGACCAAGGTCGGGCGCTTGCTCGTCCCCGATGCGACGCAGGCGGTCGGCGCGCTGCGAGAGGGGTTCCGCTCGCCGATGCCGTTTCGCGTCGCCTATGATTACAGCTACGACGGCGTACTCCGCTCGCACGCGGCGAGCCTGCAGCGGCTCGGGCTCGCCCGGATCAACATCCTGCTAGTCCACGATATCGGCCGTGCCAATCACGGCGAGGAGAATGCTCGCTATTGGCAGCAGCTTACCACCGGCGGCGGCTTCCGCGCGCTCGAGGACCTGCGCGCGAGCAAGACGATCGACGGCTTCGGCCTCGGCGTCAACGAGACCGCGATCTGCCTTGAGGCGATGCGCGAGACGCAGCTCGACATGGTGCTGCTCGCGGGGCGCTACACGCTGCTCGAACAGGATGCGCTCGATGCGTTCCTGCCCGCCTGTATCGCGCAGCATGTCTCGGTCGTCATCGGCGGGCCGTATAATAGCGGCATCCTCGCGACGGGTACGCGTAGCGGCGGACCGCTGCATTACGACTATGCCGTGGCGCCACCCGCGATCGTCGACCGGGTCCGCCGGATCGAGCAGATCTCCGATGCACATGCGATCCCGCTCGCCGCGGCAGCCTTGCGGTTTCCGCTGGCGCACCCCGCGGTGACGCGCGTGCTGCCCGGTCTGGCGAGCGCGGCGCAGGTCGAGCGCACGATCGAATTGCACCGCACCGTCATGCCTGACGGCTTCTGGCAGGATCTGCGCGCGGCCGGACTGATCCGCGCGGACGCTCCGGTGCCGTCGCCCGAAGGCGCGGGGGCGGTGGCATGACCTCCCGGTGTCGCATTCGGGTGACCCGTCGCTTGCCCGAGGCGGTCGAGGCGCGGCTTGCCGATACGTACGACGTCGTCTTCAACCCGCGCGACGTTGCGCTGAGCGCCGCCGAGCTGCGCGCGGCGATGTGCGACTTCGATGCGATTCTGCCGACGATCACCGACCGGATCGATGCCGATCTGCTCGCGACGCCGGGCCGCCGCGCCCTGATGATCGCCAATTACGGCGCCGGGGTCGACCATATCGATCTCGCCGCGGCGCGTGCGACCGGGATCGCGGTCAGCAACACGCCGGGTGCGCTGACCGAAGCGACCGCGGAGCTCGCGATCCTGCTGATGCTGATGGCCGCGCGCCGCGCCGGCGAGGGCGAACGCGAGCTGCGCGCCGGCGAGTGGACCGGTTGGCGGCCAACGCATCTGATCGGGCGATCGCTCGATGGCGGCACGCTCGGACTGATCGGCTTCGGTCGGATCGCGCAGCGCACCGCGGCGCGCGCGCGCGGACTCGGCATGCGCATCCGCTATTTCTCGCGCAGCGCCGCCGCGCCCGAGGTGGAGCGCGCGCTCGAGGCGACTCGCGTCGAGTCCGCCGAAGCGTTGATGGCGGAGGCGGACGTCGTCTCGCTGCACATTCCGGGCGGCGCCGCGACGCACCATTTCGTCGATGCGGCGTTGCTGGCGAAGGCGAAGCCGGGCGCGATCCTCGTCAATACCGCGCGCGGGTCGGTCGTCGACGAGGCGGCGCTCATCGAGGCGCTGGCGGAAGGGCGGATCGCCGCGGCGGGGCTCGACGTGTACGAGAACGAACCGACGATCAGCGCGGCGTTGCTCGCCAGTCCGCACGCGGTGTTGCTGCCGCATCTCGGCAGCGCGACGCGCGGCGCGCGCGAGGCGATGGGGATGCAGGCGGTCGACAATCTCGACGCCTTCTTCGCGCATCGCGCACTGCCCGACCGTGTCGCCTGAAACGATTCTCGCCGATGCGATCGAGCGCGCGCTCGCGCAGCCGCGTCGCCGTCCGCTCGTGCTCGGCCTTTGCGGCGCGCAGGGCAGCGGCAAGTCGACGGTCGCCGCCGCGCTCGCCGCGCGAATCCCGCAGAGCGTGGTCGTGTCGCTCGACGATCTCTATTGCACGCGCCGCGCACGCGCGGCGCTCGCGGCCGATGTCCACCCGCTGTTCGCGACGCGCGGTGTTCCCGGGACGCACGAGGTCGCGCTCGGACTCGACACGTTCGCGCGGCTCGACGCGGGCCAAGCGGTGCCCCTGCCCCGCTTCGACAAGGCGACCGACGACCGGGTCGATCCGGCCTTGTGGATCCCGGCCCCCGTGCCGACGCGATTGGTGATCTTCGAAGGCTGGTGCGTCGGCGCGCGCGCGCAGGATGCGGCCGCTTTGGCCGAGCCGGTGAACGCGCTTGAGCGCGATCAGGACCCGCACGGCGTGTGGCGACGACACGTCAATGCGGCGCTCGCCGGCATGTATCAGCGCCTGTTCGCACGAATTGACAGTCTCGCCCTGCTCCGCGCACCAAGCTGGGAGCGCGTGCTGGCGTGGCGGCTGGAACAGGAGCAGTCACTGCGGCGCTCGGGCGCGGATGGCGTCGGGGTGATGTCGGACCAAGCGGTGCGCGCGTTCGTCAGCCATTACGAACGGCTGACGCGGCATATACTCGATACCATGCCCGATCATGCCGATCTGGTTCTGCAGCTCGACGACGACCGCAATTGCATCGCGATCGAGCGACGCCGACCGATGCCGCACCCCTGACCCGGAGGATATCGATGCGCCACGTGCTCCTGCTCGATTTGCAAGACGATCCCGACCTGATCGCCGCCTATCGCCACTGGCACCGCCCCGGCGGTCCGCCGCCGGCGGTGACCGCCGCGATCCGCGCGGGCGGCGTGGCGGCGCTCGACATATGGCACGTCGGCGATCGCTTGGTCATGGTGCTGGAGACGACACCCGATTTCGACCCCGCCGCCAATGCAGCGCGCGATGCCGCCGATCCCGATGCCCGCGCCTGGGACGTGCTGATGGACCGTTTCCAGCGGCGGCTGCCGTTCGCGGCGGCTGGGGAAAAGTGGATCGCCGCCGAGCGGATCTACAGCCTGGCCGAGCAGCCGTAGCGACGGCGCCTAGCGCATCCCAATCAGGCGTTGCAGCGCAAGCTGGAAATGCGCGACCAATGCAGCTTCGGCGGCGTCGGCATCGCGCGCGACGCAGGCGTTGAGGATGTCGAGATGCTCGCGCAGCGTGCGGATCGCGAGCGGGCGGGTGGTCAACCAGTCGAGCCGCACCAGCGTCACGTAGTTCTTGAGGCGGCGCGCGGTGACTTCGATCAATTGATTGCGCAGCGACGAGATCAGCGCGCCGTGAAGCTGCTCTTCAAGCTGGTCGAGCATCGCCTCCTCCTGCGCCCCCCAGGCCCCGCCTTCTAGTCTCGCGAGTAAACCAGCGTGATCGTCGACCAGCGCCTGGATCTCACCGAGGTCCCCGCTTTCGGCGAGCGCCCGCGCACCGGCCCGTTCGATCAAGGAACGGAATTGATATGTCGAACGCGACAGTTCGAGATCGGCGCGGACGAAGCGAATGCACGACCGGGCGTGGATGGTGACCAGCCCTTCGGTCTCGAGCCTGCGCAGTGCGTCGCGCAGCGGCTGGACCGTCATGCCGAACAGCCGCACCAGATCGGCCTGGGAGAGCTCTGCACCGAGCGGGATGGTGCGATCGAACAGGCCCTGTAGGATCGCGGCATAGGCTTTGTCGGACAAGCTGACCTCGCCATCGCCAGGAAGCTCGATTTCGACAGCCCTGGTGGGGTCACCTTTTGATTTTCCGCCCAAGGCCCGCATCCATTCGTTCCATCGCTGTCTGATCCGCACGGGATCATCCTTGTCGCGCCCCATCCTAGCGGCGGGCTGACCAGAACGCCAGTCGCGACGCCCCGAGTTCCCCAAGGAAGCGCACCCTCATGCATGTTTGAAATACGGTTTTACCTATGTTGACATATCAATATACCATATTAATAATATGCATAACGGGGCAAACTCGAGGAGGGGATAATGGGTAAAATCGCACGACGGAGCGGTGGCATTTCGCTCGCAGCAATCGCACTGGCACTGGCCTCATCCGCATCTGCGCAATCGCAGACCAACGGCGGCAGCGCGCCGACACCGGGCGACACCAACTCCCCACAACAGGACTCCTCCACCACCGAAGGAGCGCGCAACCCGGCTCCCGGCAGCGAAGGCGCGGCCGATATCGTCGTCACCGGCATCCGTGCCAGCCAGCGTCAATCGATTGACATCAAGCGCAATGCGATCAACTCGGTCGATGCGATCGCCAGCGAGGACCTCGGCAAGCTGCCCGATCAGAACGTCGCCGAATCGCTGCAGCGCGTGCCGGGCATCACGATCGACCGCAATCGCGGCGTCGGCAACGGCGTGACGGTTCGCGGGCTTGGGCCGCAGTTCAACACGGTGACGGTCAACGGCCGTGTTATCGCGACCGATGGCGCGGGCCGCGAATTCAACTTCGACATCCTGCCCTCCGAGCTGATCGCGGGCGCGAACGTGTTCAAGAGCCCGCAAGCAAATCTCAACGGCGCGAGCATCGGCGCGACGATCGACATCCATACGCTGCGTCCGCTTGAGCAACACACGGGTTTCGCTGGCGGCGGCTCGCTGCGCGCGAACATCGATGAACTCGGCGGCAAGACGACCCCCTCTGGCGCGGCCTACGTCACGTGGAAGAACCGCTCGGGGACGTTGGGCGTCTCGCTGGTCGGCTCGTATGACGAGCGCAACGAGCGCACCGACAATTTCTTCGTCGGCGCCAGTTCCTATCCACGCAGCTTCGACGACGGCTATTACGGCCAGGTAAGCAGCGGCGCGAGCGGACTGTGCGTCGGTGCCTCGACCGGGGGCGCGTGCGCACCACGGATCGATCCCAGCAAGGTGACGCTGTTCCGCAACGTCGACATGTACCACAATTTTATCAACCAGGTGGAATTCTCGCACCGCAAGCGGATCGGTCTCGACGGAACGGTGCAGTTCAAGCCGACCGACAGTCTGCTCCTGACGCTCGACGGGCTCTATTCGCACGACGACGAACATTATCACGGCAGCGGCATCGGCCCCGATTTCAGCGGCGGAACGCTCGTCAATCAAATCGTGTCGGGCGGCACCAACACCACCGAAGTCATCGGCGGCCAGAGCCGCACCGTCCATGTCGGTGGTACGGCGACATCGGAAAGCTTCCACGACGGCACGGTCGACGTGGTGGTCGAGGATCGGCCCGCCAAATCGACCACCTATCTGATCGGGTTCAACGCGAAATGGGACAGCGGACCGTTGAGCGTCGCGCTCGACGTCGACCGCACCAACGCGAAATATGACGATTCACAGGGGCTGTTCACCACTTCGCGGCTGAAACACCTCGATTACAGCTACGACCGCAATACCGGCTCACCACTCGCGAGCTTCAGCGTCAGCAATCCGACCTATGCCGATGCCGCGACCGATGTGAACCATCGCCTCGGGCATTACATCCAGTCGGAGGGCCAGATCCTCGAAGACACGATCAACGAGGTGCATCTCGACGGCGCCTATAAAGGCGAGCAGATCACCGTCTATGGCGGTGCCGGCTATTCGTCGCGGACCAAGGCGACCACCGGCTTCACCGAACCCAACGCCTGCGCCTATTGTGGAAGCGACGTGCTGACGCCGTCGAGCCTGTTCTCCCCCACGACCTATAATTTCTTCGGCGGGGCAGCCGGCGGCAACACCGCGAATTGGGTTGATTACAACGCGCAGAGCCTGTTCCAGAGCTTGGTCGGGCTCAACAGCACGGCCAATCCCGCGCTGCATTCGGGCAGCCTGCTGGCGATCGCGCAGGACCCTGCCGCCAGTTCCTCGGTCAAGGAGAAGGTCGCGCTCGGCTATCTGATGTTCGAGTTTAAGAGCAATCTCGGCTCGCTACCCTTGGCGATCAACACTGGTGTACGCGTCGAGGATACCAATTTCAGTTCGATCGGTGCGGGGCAGACCGTGCTGAGCGCGAAGCCCAACGGTACCGGGCAGAACGTCATCCTCCTGTCAGGGCTGACGCCGCTCAGCTTCAAGGGCCATTATACTGACATCCTTCCGTCGGTGAACGTGCGGCTCAACATCACGCCCGCGCTGGTGTTCCGTACCGCGGCGTCGCGCGTGATATCACGGCCGACGCTTACTGATCTTTCGCCAGCCCAGACGATTACCAGCAATCCGGGCAACGAGCGCATCACGCGTGGCAATCCCAATCTCCAGCCATTCCGCGCGTCGCAGGCGGAAGCCGGGCTTGAATGGTATTACAATCGCGATTCATTGCTGTCGGCGACCTTCTTCTACAAATCGATCGACTCGTTCATCACGCGCGGGGTCACGCCCCAACCGGTCGATCAGGTCACTTTCATCGTCGACCAGCCGATCAACGGCAAGGGTGCTACGGTAAAGGGAATAGAGGTCAGCTATCGCACACAGTTCAAGTTCCTGCCCGGCTTGTTGAGCGGGCTCGGCACACAGCTCAGCTATACCTATACGGACAGCAACGCGAGCTATATCAACGCCGCAAAGGCTTCGACGTCTTACTCGCTCCAGGGCCTGTCGAAAAATTCCTACGCCGCGGTCCTGTATTACGAAAAGGGCCCGGTGCAGCTGCGGACGTCGTACACCCGTCGCGACGGCTATCTCTTCGCGCCGCAGACGCAGACCGGGATTCCCGAGTTCGTTTCCAGCTACGACCAGCTCGACGCAGGGGTGCAGCTGTCGCTTACAAAACGCATCATTCTGACCGCCGACGCGACCAACCTGACCGACTCCAACGAATTCCACTACGCCAACGTGGTCGCGAACACACAGGAATATCGGGAGGTTGGACGGCGGTATACCGCCGGGGTACGCGTCCGCTTCTGACCTTTGCGGTCCTGCCGACACAGGGTGACTCACTGTGCAGACGCGGTGGCAAAGCTTGTCACAAGGCACGGATTGTCCCACAGACTGATATCTCAGTAAGGAGATAAGAAATGTTGTCAGCGCCAATCGTCGAGTATCGCCTGACTCGCCTGGAATTCCCACGCGACCGGACAATCGGCGATTCACAGGTGCGCTCGACAAGCGCGCAGCTGATCGCGGTTGAACTGATCGACGCCAAGGGAAATGTCGGGCTCGGGTTCGCGCAGGCGCTGTTCACGACACTGCCCGACGCGGAGGAGATTGATCGCATCTTCGCGGCGGAAGCCTGGGGCGGCCTTGAGGGGCGGCACCCGGCATCGCTTGCGCTGGCGGTGCGCCGGGTGCGCGGCGGCAACGCGCGGCGGATGGGGCTGCCGTTCGAGGAATCGCTGCAGCACGCGGTCTGGGACCTGTTCGCCAAACAATCGGGGCTGCCGCTGTGGCGTATGCTGGGGGCTGAGCGCAGCCAGGTCGGCGTCTATGCCAGCGGGCTCGACTATCACCTGTCGGATCACGACTTCACCGAGCTGTTCGGAAGGGCAAAAGAGCGCGGCTTCCTTGGCTACAAGATCAAGGTCGGTCATCCCGATCTCGAACGGGATGTCCATCGGCTCGATTTGCTGCGCGATGCCGTCGGCAGTGAGCGCCCAGTGATGATCGATGCCAACGAGGCCTGGACCGCACAGGAAACGATCCAGGCGGTGCGCCGCTTCGAACGCGCCGGGCACAGCATCTACTGGCTCGAGGACCCGATCCCGCGCGAGGATTTCGACGGATTGCGGATGCTGCGCCAACTCGGCATCAGCCGGATCAATGCCGGCGAATATCTCGACGTGACCGGCAAGCGCAAACTGATCGAGGCGCGCGCGTGCGACATGCTGAACGTCCACGGTCAGGTGTCGGACGTCATGCGCGCCGGGTGGCTGGCCAACGAGGCCAATATCGAGGTGACGCTCGGCAACACCTTCCTCGAACTTGGGCTCAACATGGCGCTCGCGCTGCCGGGCGTGCGCTGGCTCGAATACAGTTTCCAGAATTTCGATCATCTGGTCGAGGAGCCCTATGCGATGGCCGATGGGTTCATCCACGGCCGCGACGCGCCGGGGCACGGCCTCGTGCTCAGCGCGGAAGCGCGCGCTACGGGCGGCGCGCTCCCGCAGGCGATCGGCGCGGTCGCGTGACCGCTAACGTGGGACTCGGAGCGGAGCCTGTCGTCGCGCCCGTCGACGAAGGCCGCAAATGGGGGCTGATCGTCAGCCTAGGCGTCGTCCTCTTCGTGCTACTCGCGCTCTATGCGTCGATCCTCGGCGTACTGCTGCCCAACCAGATCGAGAATCTCGACCCGGTCGGCAAGCTCGGGACATTGGGCGTGATCTACGCAATCACCTCGGTGTTCAGCACGATCACCACCCCGGTATCGGGCGCCTTGTCCGACCGCACGCGCTCGCGCTTCGGCCGGCGCACACCGTGGATCGCGATCGGCGGCGTCGCCGGCGGGATCGCGACGATCCTGATCCCGTTCGGCGGCGGCATCGTCGGCGTGACGATCCTGTGGCTCGTCGCGACGGTCAGCCTCAATTCGATGCAGCCTGCGATCACGACGATCGTTGCCGACCGCTTCCTGCCGGGCGAGCGCGGCGTGGTCTCGGGCGTAGTTGGCGCGGCGATGACCGCAGGCGTCTCGGCCGGCACGATCTTCGGCGGGCTGATGGCGGCGCATCTGTTCGCGGCCTATGCGATCGTAGGCGGCGGGATTATCGCCGCCTGCCTAATGTTCGTGGTCGTCAATCGCGAGCCGCCGCTGCCTGCCGGGCTCGCCGCGCCGGTGCCGTTTCGCATCGCATCCTTTCTGCGGGGCTTCTGGATCGACCCGAAGGCCAACCCCGATTTCGCCTGGGCGCTGTTCGGCCGCTTCTCGATCTACATGGGCTATCAGGCAATCCTGACGTATCTGCTTTATATTCTCGAAGGCTATATCGGCCTGACGCAGGGCGCCGCCAATCTGACGATCGCGCGCATGTCGTCGATCACCTTCGTCGCGCTGGTCATCTCAGCGCTACTGTCAGGCTGGCTCTCGGATCGGCTCGGTCGCTTGAAACCGCTGGTGTTCATCGCCGGCGTCGTGATGGCGCTGGCAGAGATCGCGCCGCTGGTGTCGCCCGACCTGCGCGGCATGTTCCTGTATGCCGGGCTGATCGGGATCGGCTACGGATCGTTCATGTCGGTCGATCTCGCGTTGATGACGCGGGTCCTTCCGCCCGCCACGCCGGGTGAGGATTCGACCGGCAAGGATCTCGGCATCCTGACGACTGCAATCAACGTGCCGCAAATCCTCAGCCCGGTGATGGCGGCGGCGCTGCTGCACGCGACGGGCAACAATTATCCGCTGCTGTTCGTCGTGTCGGGCGCGTTCGTGATCTTCGGCGCGTGCCTCGTGCTGCCGATCCGATCGGTGCGATGATGCGGCTGATCGACGCCCACCAGCATTTCTGGTCGCTCGCCACGCCCGGCACGACCTGGCCGACCGCCGCCGAAGTCGAAATCCATCGCGACTTTGGCCCTGCGGACTTGATCACCGCGTCGGCCGGCCTGCCGCTCGACGGCACGGTGCTGGTCCAATCGCAGCCGAGCGACGCGGATACCGACTGGATGATCGCGCTGGCGGAGCATACGCCGCTGGTCCGCGCTGTCGTCGGGTGGGTCGATCTGGCCGACCTCCGGGCGCCCGACCGCCTCCATGACGTCGCCCGCCACCCGAAGGTGCGCGGCGTGCGGCCGATGCTGCAAGCGATCGCCGACACCGACTGGCTGCTGCACGACTCGCTAACCCCCGCGATCGAGGCGCTGCAGGCGGCGGGGTTACGGCTCGATGCGCTGGTTCAGCCGCGGCATCTGCCGATGCTCGCGCGCTTTGCCGAACGCTGGCCCGATCTCCCGATCGTGATCGACCATGCGGCGAAGCCTAATGTCGCGGACCGGATGCTCGACCCGTGGCGCGACGATATCGCGCGGCTCGCCGGGCTTGGCATGCACTGCAAGCTGTCGGGTCTGCGCACCGAACAGGCGCCCGGCCAGCCGGCGGCGGACTTGCTGCCCTATGTCGAGCATCTCGTGCGCCTATTCGGCGAGCGGCTGATGTGGGGGAGCGACTGGCCGGTCCTGCTGCTGTCGGGCGACGGCTGGCGGCAGTGGCACGACGATGCGCTCGCGCTCGCCGCTCGGGCGGGCGCGCGGAGCGAGCGGCTCTTCGCGGGCGCGGCGATGGATTTCTATGCGTTGGAGACCGAGGATGCGTAAAGACCGGCTTGTATTCGCCGCCGTGCTGACGATCGCCTGCCTCGCGCCCGCGCAAGCGCAGCACAGCGCACCGCCCGATTTCCCGGTCTATGTGCCCCCCGTGGTGAGCAAGGAGCAGACCGCGGGCAACATCCATATCTCGAGCCGGCCAGCGCCGGTGCCGGTGGTGCTGTCGGTATCGCCGCACGGGTCGGACGACGGCGACGGGACGCCCGCGCACCCCTTTGCGACGCTCACTCGCGCACAGGCGGCGGTGCGGCGGCTCAACGCGGATCATGACGTGACGGTGCTGCTCGGCGACGGCGTCTACCGGTTGCGCGCGCCGTTGCACCTGACCGCGGCGGATGGCGGGCAAGCCAGCTATACCGTGCGCTGGGAAGCGGCGCCCGGCGCGCATCCGATCCTGTCGGGCGGGACGCCAGTGACGGGCTGGACGCTTGCCGACAGACAGCACGGGATCTGGAGCGCCGACATCCCGCGCGGGATCGACCCGCGGCAGCTCTGGGTCGGCGGCCATATGGCGCCGCGCGCCGCGGTCCGTGCTCCGCGCAGTGCTTTCACCTTCGACAAGACCGGGATCACGATCGTCGACCCCGCCTGGCGGTCGCTTGCAAAGCTGCCCGACCAGAGCCGGATCGAGGTCGAGGCGACCGGATGGTTCACCGATCGCCACGCGATGGTCGCACGGATCGACGGCGACCGCATCGTCATGCAGCAGCCGGGGTGGCGCAACAATCTGGTCGGCTACGACACTCTGGCACGCTCGGTATGGGGGGACAATGCCGGGCTGTTCTTCGTCAACGCGCGCGCGTTCCTGCGCGAACCCGGGCAATGGTATGCCGATCCGACGACGGGCAAGCTCTATTACAAGCCGCTCGCGGGCGAGGACATGCAGCGGACCGAAGTGGTGCTGCCGCGGCTCGAGTTCCTGCTGTCGGTTGCTGGAAGCTATGACGCGCCGATCAAGGATTTGCAGTTTCGCGGCTTGAGCTTCCGCCACACCAGCTGGCTGCTGCCCTCGGGTCCCGAGGGCTATGCCAGCCAGCAGAGCGGGTCGTTCCTCGCGGGCGAGTGGAGCGGCTATCCCGATGATCCGATCCGCGATTGCTCCTGGGGGTGCTGGCCGTTCGAGGCGATGCGCAACCGCTGGCGCCAACAGCCGGCGGCGGTGCAGGTGGCGGCGGCGACGCGCGTGGTGTTCGACCATGACGAGTTCACCCAGCTTGGCCAGATCGCGCTCGGCATCGGCAACAATCCCGATGCCAACGACAGCGGGATCGGTCTCGGGACCAGCGCGATCGAGGTGCGGCGCTCGCGCTTCACCGATCTCGCCGGCGGCGCGATCATGGTCGGCGGCGTGCGGCCCGACGCGCATCACCCCGCGCGGCCCGAAATGGGCGTGCGTGATATCCTGATCAGCAACAACCTCGTCCGCACCGTATCGCAACATTACCGCGAGCAGGCGGCGATCCTCGTCACCTATGCCAGCGGCGCGGTGGTGTGGCACAACGACGTGTCGGGTGCGCCGTATGACGGGATCGACATCGGCTGGGGGTGGGGCGCGAACGACCCCGGCGGCAACGCGGCCTATTTCACCCCGAGCCGCGGCTATTACAATCAGCCCGGCAATCTGGTGTACGATACCCCGACGACGCTGCGCGACACCGTGGTGGTCGGCAACCGCGTCCACGACGTCAAGCAATGGTTCCCCGATGGCGGCGCGATCTACCATCTGTCGGCCGACCCCGGCGCGCTGATCGCCGAGAACTACATTTACGACGTGCCGGGCGGCATTGCGATGTATCTCGACGAGGGATCGCGCTACGTTACGCTGCGCAACAATGCGATCGGCAATGTCGGCGTGTGGCTCAACCTCAATTCGCAGAACAATCTCGCGCCGCGCCGCACCGCGATGGACAATCTCGCGATCGGCAATTGGCACGATTCGGGGCGTCGCACGGGGGCGTGGACGCCGTATCTCAACAATCGCGACGATGACACGGTCACGGTCGCGACGGGTGCCTGGCCCGATGCGGCGAAAGACGTCATCGCACGTTCTGGAATCGAACCCGAGAAACCGTGAGCGACCTCCCGCGCTCCGATCCTTGCCTATCGAAGGACAACACCATCATGCCTCGTCTCGCCGAAAAGCGCGTCCTCGTCACCGGAGCCGCCCAAGGCATCGGCCGCGCCATCGCAGAGCTGTTCGTCCGCGAGGGCGCGTCGGTGATCGCGCTCGATCTCAAGGCGGGGGCGCTCGCGACGCTTGACGGTTGCGAGCCGCTCGTCGTCGACCTGCTCGATCCGGCCGCCGTGGCGCTGGCCGGCGCGGCGGCCGGGACGCTCGACGTGCTCGTCAATTGCGCTGGCTATGTCGATTCGGGGGACCTGTTGAGCGTCACCGAACGCGGGCTCGATCTGTCGTTCGATCTCAACGTCCGCGCGACGATCCGCATGACGCAGGCGGTGTTGCCCGCGATGCTAGCGGCCGAGCGTGGCGCGATCGTCAATATCGGCTCGGTCGCGGGCGCGATGATCGGCGTGCCCAATCGGCTCGCATATTGCGCCTCGAAGGGTGCGGTCGCCGGTCTGACGCGGTCGATCGCGCTCGACTATGTCGGCCAGGGCATCCGCTGCAACGCGATCTGCCCCGGCACGGTCCAGTCGCCGTCGCTCGACGAACGGCTCGAGGCGACCGGCGATGCCGACGCCGCGCGCGCCGCCTTCATCGCGCGCCAGCCGATGGGGCGGATCGGCACCGCCGAGGAGATTGCCCTGCTCGCGCTCTATCTCGCCAGCGACGAAAGCGTCTATGTCACCGGCAGCGCCATCGCGATCGATGGCGGATGGACGATGGCCTGAGCACATGAGCATCATCGCTGCGATCGACGATTTCCGGGAAGCCGCGCGCCGGCGGCTGCCGCGCTTCCTGTTCGACTATGCCGATGGCGGCGCGATGGGCGAGCATACCATGCGCCGCAACGTGGCCGACCTTGCCGGCGTGGCGTTGCGCCAGCGCGTGCTGCAGGATGTCGCCGATATCGATCTTTCGACGCGATGGTTCGGCGAGCGGGTGCCGCTGCCGGTCGCGCTCGGTCCGATCGGGATCGGCGGCATGTTCCGCCGTCGCGGCGAGGTGCAGACGGCGCGCGCGGCGACGCGGCACGGCATTCCTTTCACGCTCTCGACCGTCGGGATCTGCCCGCTGGCGGAACTGCGCGCCGGTGCGCCCGATGCGAACCTGTGGTTCCAGCTCTACGTCGTGCGCGACCGCGGCTTCATGCGCGACCTGATCGCCGAGGCGCGCGCGCAAGGGGCGACGACGCTGGTGTTCACCGTCGACATGCCGACCCCGGGGATCCGCCACCGCGATCTGCATTCGGGCATGTCCGGTCCCGGCGGCCCTACTCGGCGCGCATTGCAGGCGATGGGCAAGCCGCACTGGGCGTGGGACGTCGGCCTGCGTGGCCGGCCACACCAGCTCGGCAACCTCGTGCCGGTGCTCGGCGCCGACAGCGGCATGAACGATTACATCGGCTGGCTCGCCGACAATTTCGATCCCGGCATCCGCTGGAAGGATCTCGACTGGCTGCGCGATGCGTGGGACGGGCCGCTCGTCGTCAAGGGCATCCTCGATCCCGAGGATGCGCGCGCGGCGGCGGACTATGGCGCACAAGGGTTGGTCGTGTCGAACCATGGCGGGCGCCAGCTCGACGGCGTGCTGTCCACCGCACGCGCGCTGCCGGCGATCGCCGATGCGGTCGGCGACCGGATGACGATCCTTGCCGACGGCGGCGTCCGCTCGGGGCTCGACGTCGTACGCTTGCTCGCGCTCGGAGCGGATGGCGTGCTGCTCGGCCGCGCCTGGCTTTGGGCGCTCGCCGCCGCGGGCGAGGCGGGCGTCGATCGCATGCTGTCGATGCTCGAAAAGGAGATGCGCGTGACGCTGACCCTCGCCGGCTGCAACCGGGTCGATGCGCTCGACCGAACCATTCTCGCCGACGCTCCGTTCGGCCTCTCCTGAAGGACATTCTGACATGAAGCTTTGCCGATTTGGCGCGCCGGGCGCCGAGCAGCCGGGCGTGGTCGATACGACCGGCCGGATCCGCGATCTGTCGGGCGTGGTCGCCGACATCGACGCCAGCGTCCTGTCCGGCGACGGTCTCGCCCGACTGCTGGCGCTCGATATCGAGGCCCTGCCCTTCGCCCCCGAAGGCGCGCGCTACGGCGTGCCGGTCGCGGGGACGCGGAAGTTCATCGCGATCGGGCTGAACTATGCTGATCACGCCGCGGAATCGAACCTGCCGATTCCGTCCGAGCCGGTCGTCTTCAATAAATGGGTCAATTGCCTGCAGGGTGCGAACGATCCGGTCGTCATTCCGCGTGGCTCCACCAAGACCGATTGGGAGGTCGAACTCGGTGTCGTCATCGGCGCGCGCGCCTACAATGTTCCGGAAAGCGAGGCGTTGGCGCATGTCGCCGGCTATTGCGTCGTCAACGACGTGTCCGAGCGCGAATGGCAGCAGGAGCGCGGACCGACGTGGGACAAGGGCAAGGGCTTCCCGACCTTCGGTCCGGTCGGGCCGTGGCTCGTCACCACCGACGAGGTCGGCGATCCGCAGGCGCTCGGGCTGTGGCTCGAGGTCAACGGCAAGCGCGTCCAGAACGGGAATACCGCGACGATGGTCTTCCCGGTGGCCGAGATCGTGGCGTATTGCTCGCAGTTCATGGAGCTCGAACCTGGCGACATCATCACCACCGGCACGCCGCCGGGCGTTGGCCTGGGCCAGAAGCCTGCGCCTTGGTATCTCAAGGTCGGCGACAGCATCCGCCTCGGCATAGACGGGCTGGGCGAACAGCAGCAGAACTGTATCGCGGCCGATACTTAATGAGGTCGATCGGACCGAAGCGAGCTATTGTTCCATTCATCGATTCAGCCCCGCTCCGGACGAAAACGAGTGCCGTTCACGCCGGGCGACCCAATAAAAAAGCGGAGGATGACCCATAGCTAGTTAGTGGCTGCCCGATCTGCGCGTCCGGAGGCGAACGTGTGTTCATCCGGAAGGAAGGCGCCCGCTGGCTTTTGCAGGCGGTCAGGGTCGA
>CAZNQA010000011.1:7732-53206 GCA_964575105.1 uncultured Stakelama sp. | reverse complement strand
CGGCGACCTCGTGGTGATGCTTGTCGCACGGCAGGCCCATTTCGAGCATCGTCGAGACCATCTCGCCACGGATGTCGACGGCGCTGTCGACCGGCGCGACCGGGAAATAGCCGCCCTTGGCGCGCGGACGGTGGCCAAGGTTGCCGCCCTCATAGCTGGTGCCAGTGTTGGTCGGCAGCTCGATGTCGTCGATCTTGTAATAGCTGGTTGCGTAGCTGTTCTCGAACTGAACGTTGTCGAACATGAAGAACTCGGCTTCCGGCCCGATGAAGATCGTGTCGCCGATGCCGGTGGTCTTGAGATACGCTTCGGCGCGCTTCGCGGTCGAACGCGGATCGCGCGCGTAGAGCTCGCCGGTCGACGGCTCGACGATGTCGCACACCAGAATCAACATCGGGGTTGCCGAGAACGGATCGGTCCACACCGCGTCGAGATCCGGCATGAGGATCATGTCCGACTCGTTGATCGCCTTCCAGCCCTCGATCGAGGAACCGTCGAACATGAAGCCGTCGGTCAGCTCGTCCTCGCCGACGACGCCCGCGACCATCGTCAGATGCTGCCACTTGCCCTTGGGATCGGTGAACCGCAGGTCGACCCACTCGATCTCCTGGTCCTTGATCATCTGCAGCACGTCGTTTGCGCTGTTGCCCGTCTTCGCCATGTCCCCACGCCCTTTCTGGATACTGAAAATATGCCCGTACCGGTCAACCGGGTGCGGGACTCGTGTTAAGCCCGGATGCTCACGCTGTCACAGGATGTTGCGCTGCGTCAAACCCGCATTCCGATCGTTGTGTTCAGATCGCATCTTCGTCGCGCTCGCCGGTGCGGATCCGCAGCACGGTCTCCACCGGGATCACAAAGATCTTGCCGTCGCCGATCCGTCCGGTCTGCGCGGCCGCCGCGATCGCCTCGACGACGCGGTCGGCGAGGCCGTCCTCGACGACGACCTCGAGCTTCACCTTGGGGAGGAAATCGACGACATATTCGGCACCGCGATACAGTTCGGTATGGCCCTTCTGGCGGCCGAACCCCTTGGCCTCGGTCACGGTGATCCCGCTGACCCCGACCTCGTGCAGCGCTTCCTTAACCTCATCGAGCTTGAACGGCTTGATGATCGCCTCGATCTTTTTCACGCTGGTACGCCTCCCGGAATGTCCGTTTACCTTACAACAACCATGCCAGCTGCGCGAGGGGCGGAAATACGTCGGTTTTGCGTGGGCGCGCAGGGGGTGCGGTGCTTAACTGGCGCGCAGGTGGCGGGGGTGTGCCCGATTTTTCGGCAGTGCGCTCGCGTTAAAGAAGTTCACCCTAAGGAACGCACCATCCCGGCGGAGGCCGGGGCGCAATAGCGCAGCAGGCGTTTGCATCGCTGCGCTACATTTCCTCCACCGTCGCTATTGGGCCCCGGCCTTCGCCGGGGGGGTGGTGCGTGGTGTGGCGGAGTGCGCGCAACCCAACCCCTCAATAGGGCGGCTTGTCGAACCCACCCGGGCTGAGCGTAAAGATCTCGCAGCCGTTCTCGGTGATCCCGATCGAATGCTCGAACTGCGCCGACAGCGAGCGGTCGCGCGTCACCGCGGTCCAGCCGTCGTCGAGCAGCTTCACGTCGGCGCGCCCGGTGTTGATCATCGGTTCGATCGTGAAGATCATCCCCGGCTTCAACTCCGGCCCGGTCCCCGGACGCCCGGCATGGACGACTTCCGGCGCATCGTGGAACAGCCGCCCGAGTCCATGCCCGCAGAAATCGCGCACCACGCCGTAGCGATGCTTCTCGGCATGCCGCTGGATCGCATGGCCGATGTCGCCGAGGTGGTTGCCCGGCTTGGCCTGCTCGATCCCGATCATCAGGCATTCGTAGGTCACGTCGACCAGCCGCTTCGCCTTGATCGGCACGTCGCCGACCAGATACATGCGGCTGCTGTCGCCGTGCCAGCCGTCAAGGATTGGCGTCACGTCGACATTGACGATGTCGCCGTTCTTGAGCGTCTTCTCGCTCGGGATCCCGTGGCACACGACATGGTTGGTCGAGATGCAGCTCGAATGCGTATAGCCGCGATAGCCGAGCGTCGCGGGGATGCCACCGCGCTCCGCGATGAAGCGGCGGATCATGTCGTCGAGCTCGGCGGTGGCCATGCCCGGCACCATGTGCGGCACGATCATGTCGAGCGTTTCGGCGGCGAGTTTGCCTGCGGCGTGCATCCCGTCGAACGCATCGCGCCCGTGGAGCTTGATCGCGCCGGTCCGGCCCATCGGCGCGTCGGCGGTTACGGTTACATAATCGGTCATGACAATCGATATAGCGGCACCATGCGGGCTTTGCGAGAGGGCGGCGCGGGGCTATGCGGAAGCCATGACGCAACGCATCTGGACGGCCGCGCTCGCGGTGATCGGCGACGAGATCCTGTCGGGTCGCACACAGGACAAGAATGTCGCGCAAATCGCGGCGTGGCTCAACGTGCAGGGGATCCGACTCGCCGAGGTGCGGATCGTCGCGGACAAGACCGACGCGATCGTCGAGGCGGTCAACATCCTGCGATCGCGGAACGATTATTTGTTCACCACCGGCGGCATCGGCCCGACGCATGACGACATCACGGTCGATGCGATCGCCGCGGCGCTGGGCGTTCCGGTCGATTTCCATCCGCAGGCAGTCGCGGCGCTCGACGCTTATTATGCGAGCCGCGGCGGGCTGACCGAGGCGCGCAAGCGGATGGCGCGGGTGCCGCAGGGGGCTGACCTGATCGAGAACCGCATGTCGGGCGCGCCGGGGATCAAGGTCGGTAACATCTACATCATGGCGGGCGTGCCGCACATCACCGCCGGGATGCTCGACGCGCTGACCGGGACGCTCGAGGGCGGTCTGCCGGTGCTGTCGCGGACGATCGGCTGCTGGGTCGCGGAGAGCGAAGTCGCTGACCTGCTGCAAAACGCCGAAAAGATGCATGAAGGCGTCGCGATCGGGAGCTATCCGTTCTTCCGCGATGGCCGGGTCGGCGCCAATTTCGTCGTCCGCGCGACCGACGCGGCGCTCGCCGATCGGTGCGTCGCCGACCTCACCGCCGCGCTGGAGCAATCCGGGCGGACCGTCGTTGGCGACGGAATCTGACCGGAGGATTGTCATGAAGCGCGTATCACCCCTGTTCGCCGTACCGATGCTTGCCGGTCTCGCCATGCTGTCGGCGTGCGACCCCGGCGCGAGTGGGGGCAACACCGCCGCGACCGCGACCAGGCCCGATCCGATGGAAGCCAAGATCGACGCGCTTCCGAAGGGCTTGCAGGAAACCACCTTCTTCCGCGCGATCCGCGACGGCGGCTATACGTGCCAGAAGATCGTCCGGTTCGAGAAGCACGCGCCGATCAGCGGCGAGGCTGTGTGGATCGCGGAATGCGACGATCGCGGGCAGTATGTCATTACGCTGAAGCCCGAAGGGGTGTTCTGGGTCAGCGGCGTTCCTCAAACGAAGAAGCTTTAATCTCCTTGAAAATCTGGAAACTGGCGCTCGCCGGCGGCTGCGTGCCGGCAGTGCTGTCTGCGCAAACCGCGCCGACCCCGCTGCCCGCTGACACCACCGGGCCGGACATCGTCGTGCTCGGGTCGCCGTTGCCGTTGCCGCCGGGAGTCCCCGCTTATGGTTCGGTGACGATCGACCGCACGCGGCTGACCGGCGATGCCTCGGGCCGGGTCGAGAACGTGCTGTCCGACGTCGCGGGGTTCCAGCAGTTCCGCCGGAGCGACAGCCGTTCGGCCAATCCGTCCGCGCAGGGCGTCACGTTGCGCGCGCTTGGCGGCAATGCGTCGTCGCGCGCGCTGGTGTTGCTCGACGGGGTGCCGCTGGCGGACCCGTTCTTCGGGTATATCCCGTTCAACGCCTTGTCGGCGGACCGCCTGTCGAGCGTGCGGATCACGCGCGGGGGCGGGGCGGGGGCGTTCGGCGCTGGCGCGGTTGCGGGCACGGTAGAGCTCGCGAGTGCGACGCGCGCCGATCTGCCGCGTGTGGCGGGGAGTGCGTTCTACGGCAGCGACGATGCGGTCGAGACCAGCGCGAGCGTCTCGCCCGATGTCGGGGCAGGCTACCTGACGGTTTCGGGCCGGTTCGAGCGGGGCGACGGCTTCTATACGACCCCGGTCGACCAGCGTACCGCGGCGACGGTCCGCGCGCGCTATCGCGACTGGTCGGGGCAGATTCGCGGCGTGGTGCCGATCGACGCGCAGACCGAGCTGCAGGCGCGGATGGTCGTGTTCCGCGACAATCGCACGCTGCGCTTCGCAGGCGCTGACAGCAGTTCGTCGGGCGAGGATGCGAGCGTCCGGCTGATCCACCGCGGGCCGTGGGCGCTCGACGTGCTGGCCTATGTCCAGGCGCGCAACTTCTCCAACCGCGTGATCAGCGCGACCACCGCCAGATTGACGCTCGACCAGCGCAATACGCCTGCGACCGGAATCGGCGGCAAGATCGAGCTGCGCCCGCCGGTCGGGCCGGATCATTTGCTGCGGGTCGGGGCGGACGTCCGGTTGGGCGACGGGACGTTGTACGAGGACGCCTATGCCGCGAGCGGCGCGGTGACGACGCGGCGCACCGCAGGCGGCAACACCAGCACCGCCGGGCTGTTCGCCGAGGATGACTGGACGCTCGGGCGGCTGGTGCTGACCGCGGGCGTGCGTGGTGATCGCTGGACGATTACCGATGGCTTTTTCCGCGAGCGGACGGCAGCGGGAGCGATCACGACCAACCAACGGTTTGCGGACCGCGATGGGGTTGAGGCGACGGGCCGGGCGGGGGCGCTGTTCCACGCGAGCGATGCGGTTGCGTTGCGCGCGGCGGGGTATACCGGGTTCCGCCTGCCGACGCTCAACGAACTGTACCGCCCCTTTGTCGTCTTCCCGATCACGACGCAGGCGAATGCCGCATTGGGGCTCGAGCGGTTGCGGGGAGTCGAGAGCGGAATCGACGTGACGCCGGTGGCGGGGGTGCGGCTTGGCGTCACCGCTTTCTACAACCGGCTGGAGAATGCGATCGCCAATGTCACGATCGCGCGCAATGTGCGTCAGCGGCAGAATGTCGATGCGATCGTCGCGCGCGGTGTCGAAGTCACCGCGCATGCGGCGCGCGGCGCGGTGTGGCTCGACGGCTCCTATGCGTTCAGTGACAGCAAGGTCCGTGCCTCCGGCGTTTCGGCGCAGCTCGACGGGTTCATTCCGGCGCAAAGCCCGCGACATACCGCAAGTGCTACGCTGGGCTGGCAGGACCGGCGCGGGTTCGGGCTGTCGCTGACCGGGCGCTATGTCGAGCGGCAGTATGAGGACGATCTGCAAACCGACGTACTGCCGGCCGCGACCACGCTCGACGGGGTGGTGACGGTGCCGGTCGCGCGGCGCTGGTCGGTGATCGCGCGCGGGGAGAATCTGACCGACACGACCGTCATCACGCGCAACGCTGGCGGGTCGATCGATATCGGGACGCCGCGGCGATTGTGGATCGGGGTACGGCTCGGTGAGAACGGCGCGCGCGGGTGACGGGGTGCCGGAACAGGCGGCGGCGTGGGGCTGGATTGATGGACGGACGGAGGCCTGAATGAAGATCGCCATAGTCGGTGCGGGCATCGCGGGGGCGTCGTGCGCGCAATCCCTGCAGGATCGTGGCCATGTCGTGACGCTGTTCGACAAGGGCCGCGGCGCGGGCGGGCGGATGGCGACGCGTCGCGTCGAAGGTCCGGACGGCGACATTTCGTTCGATCACGGCGCACAATATTTCACTGCGCGGGACCCGGCGTTCGTGGCGCAGGTCGAACATTGGGCCGGGGCGGGTGTGGCGGCGGCATGGCCCGCAGCGGGAGCGGATGCATGGGTCGGAACCCCCGGGATGAACGCACTGGTCAAGACGCTGACCGAAGGGCTGGAGGTCGAATGGTCCGCGCGCGTCGATGCGATCCGTCGCGTTGACGGCGGATGGATACTCGAGCCGGTTTCGGTCTCAACTTTCGACTCGGTGATCGTCGCGACACCGGCGGAGCAGGCGGCGCCGCTGCTGGACGCGCACGATCCGGCAATGGCGGAGGCGGCGCGCGCCTGTCGCTCAGCACCGTGCTGGACCGCGATGGTCGCGTTCGACGACCGGGTCGCCATCGCCGGGGACATCGTCCGAGACCGTGACATCCTCGGCTGGGCGGCACGCAACAGCGCCAAGCCGGGGCGCGACCAGTGCGAGGCGTGGGTCTTGCAGGCAACCGCCGACTGGTCGCGCGCCCATCTCGAGGACGCGGCGGACGGCGTCGTCGATGCGTTGCTGTCTGCACTCGAGGCGGAAGCGACGCGACCCTTGCCTGCAACCGTCGTCCGGATCGGCCATCGCTGGCGCTACGCCAAGGTTGCAGCGGCGCGGGACGGAGCCTTGTGGGACTCCGGCCAGCGGATCGGCGCGGTCGGTGACTGGCTGCTCGCGCCCCGGGTCGAAAGCGCGTGGCTGTCCGGCCGGATGCTCGCCGACCGGATCGGCCCCGACTAGGCGTCGACTCGCGCGCGCGGCATCCCGTCCACGATCGCGCGATCGACCGCATAGTCGCGCGCGATCTCGCGCGCGGTCATCTTGGCGGACATCATCACCGAGGGCGTTCCGCCGCCCGGCTGCGTCCCTTGTCCCACGAGATAAAGGTTGGCGATATCCTCGCTGCGATTGTGCGGGCGGAAGAACGCGGTCTGCGTAAGACGCGGTTCGACGCCGAAGCCGTTGCCGGCATAGGCCCCCAGCGTCTGCTCGAAATAATCGGGCGTGACGAAGCTGCGATAGACCAGCCGCTCGCGCAGGCCGGGGATGTAGCCGCGGTCATCGAGGAAATTGAGCACCTTCTCGGCAAATCCGTCGCCGACCGCATCCCAGTCGATGTCGCCCAGCGTATTGGGGACGGGGATCAACGTATAAGCGGCATGATGGCCCGGGGGCGCGAGACTCGGGTCGGTCAATGTCGGTACGTGGAGATATTGCGAGAAGTCCTCGGCGAGGATCTTGCGCTCGAAGATGTCGGTCAGCAGTTCCTCGTAGCGTGGCCCGAGGATGATGTTGTGGTGGCGGACATCGGGGTCGCCCTCGCGCTTCTCATAGCCGAAGTAGATCACCATCAGAGACATGCTCTGCTTGCGGAACTTGACCACCGCGTCGCGATTGATCCGCCGGTGCGCCTTGTCGATCAGCTTGAGATAGGTGGTGGCATAGTCGCCGTTGGAGACGACCAGATCCGCCGCCAGCATTTCGCCCGAGGCAAGCGTCACGCCGGTCGCGACTCGCTTGCCGCCGCGCTTCTCGACCTCGATCCGCTCGACCCTGGCGTTGAGCTGGACCGTCCCGCCGAGCTCCTCGAGCTTGACGACGAGCGCCTTCACGAGCGCGCCCGTGCCGCCCATCGCGTAATGGATGCCCCAGGTCTTCTCGACGAAATGGATCATCGCGTAGATCGCGGGGACCTTGAGCGGATTGCCCCCGATCAGCAGTGGCTCGAAGCTGAACACCTGCCGCATCTTGTCGCTCTTGAAATATTTGCTGATGAGCGAGAACAGCGGCTGGATCGCGCCCAGCTTTAGCAGATCGGGGACGACACCGACCATCGAGCCGAGGCTGCCGAAATAGGTGTAGCCAAGTTCGAGGAACCCGCGCTGGAAAATCGCGCGGGCGGCCTCGTGGAAGCGTTCGTACCCCTCGAGATCTTCGGGCGCGAGCCGCGCGATCTGCGCGCGCACGTTTTCCGGATCGGCGTCGTAATCGAAGAAGGTGTCGTCGTCGAAATAGATACGGTAGAAGGGGAGGACGGGGACGATCTCTAGATAGCGGCTGGTGTTGGGCCCGCCGCTGGTGCCCGTCAGGATCCGCTGGTTATCGTCCAGGATGTGGTCGGGGAAATCGGGCTCCGCCAGCATCGCGACGTCGCGTTCGAGCGAGAACAGCTCCTCGATGAAATGCGGCACGGTCAGCACGGTCGGGCCCATGTCGAAGGTGAACCCCTCCGCACGGCGGACATAGGCGCGGCCGCCGACGTCATCGAGCTGTTCGACGATCCGGGTGTCGAAGCCCAGGCTCTGCAGGCGGATCGCACAGGCGATGCCGCCAATGCCCGAGCCGATAACGATCGCAGTACGACGGGTCATGGTATCCATGTCTTTTCTTGAGCGAGGGAAGCGGTGGTCATTCAGCGTTCGGCCAGCGCGACAGGTATAGATGTGGCACCGCGATCAACGCCGTCAATGGGAAACCCTGCGGATTGATCGGGGGCAGGGTACGTCGGTGATGACAGTCTAACGCACTGGTCCACGCCAAGTGCCATCGGCATTGCGGGAAGAGCGGAAACACCGCAGGTTACCCTGGGATCGCACTTCCTTCCCCCCTCACAGAAAGATCGGCGCATGACCCGGCCCCCGTTCCCGCCCTTCACGGACGAAACCGCAGCACAGAAGGCGCGGCTCGCGGAGGACGCCTGGAACAGCCGTGATCCGGCCCGCGTCGCGCTCGCCTACACGCCCGACAGCCAGTGGCGGAACCGCGCCGAGTTCATCACGGGCCGGGACCAGATCGCGGCGTTCCTCACGCGGAAATGGGCGCGTGAGCTCGATTATCGGTTGATCAAGGAGGTCTGGGCGCATGCCGGGGACCGGATCGCGGTGCGGTTCGCCTATGAATATCGCGACGACAGCGGGCAGTGGTTCCGCGCGTATGGCAATGAGAACTGGCAGTTCGACGGCGACGGCCTCATGATGATCCGGATTGCCAGCATCAACGAACATCCCATCGCCGCCGATGCGCGGGCCTTCTTCTGGCCACTCGGCCGACGGCCGGACGAGCATCCCGGGCTTACGGCGATGGGATTCTAGGGGATGGTGCACGGTGCGCCGTCGGCTTGATCACGACGTGGGCGGGGGCTGCGATCCGATCGACCGCCGATACCAGGGTGCCGCCGTGCGCGCCCGCTGCGCCGCGCAAACGCGGCGTTTGTGCGCGGCTTCGTCTTCCCACGCCTTGGGTACGGGCACCAGTTCCTGCCCGCAGGGAGCCGGATGATCGAACCGCCATCGCGCACCGCGTGATCCATAGTCGAGCCGCACGTAGCGAGGATGGGCATACGTGGAGATAAATGTCGGTCCGATCCCCGTCGCACGGTCGATCAGCGCGATCTCCTGAAACTCTACAATATCCGGCTTGTCGCTCCCTTGAACCTTGATCGTCATCGTTGATCGATCGAAACGCCGTTCGAGGATCTGTGTCTCGGGGCGGGTGCCCTCCGGATAATCAAACACTACCCAGATGCTGCCGGTCGTCGCGCTGGCGGATTTCGCCGCGGAGAACAGCCGGCGCGGGGCATGCCTGTCGCCCAGCCGGTCCGTCCATCCCGCCGGGTTCTGTGGGCCAATCTCGAACACGACGCGATCGTCGAGGTCGCGCCGGACAGACGGGATCACCGTATCGTCCTGCCGCAGCGGCGCAGGCATCACGGTCAACGTCCGCGGCGACGGCAGCGCGAGATCCGCCGAACATTTCCGGATGGTCGGACACTCCGGCGCGGTTACGGCGCGATCCCGCACGGTGCAGCCAACCAGCAGCAGCGCCACGAACAGCGCGACCAGAGACGGTGCCATTCGTCCGTGCGACGACATAATCGACTATATCATGGTGGAGGGAGATAATGGAGCGGGTGAAGGGAATCGAACCCTCGTCACTTGCTTGGGAAGCAAAAGCTCTACCATTGAGCTACACCCGCATATCAGCCGAAACACGCTGATCCCGTCCGCGTCGGGGGCCGGATATCAAGTCCGGTGGGCACCCCGTGCACGACGTGGCGGGCCAATGCCACGTTTCCAGCGGGGTCGTCAACGGGGATAAGTCGATCTGCGCAATCTCCCGAGCCGGGGGATTGCCCGACCCATGGCCGGCCGCCGCGGTACCAAGGGCACCGCGGCGATCTCGTCCTTATCCGGCGATGGTCGCGACCGAACCGGAGTCGACGCGAATCCCGGCACCGTTGATGAAGCTCGCCCGTTCCGAACACAGGAAGACGACCGCCGAGGCCACTTCCTCCGCCCGACCGCGGCGCTTCAGGACCATTCCCGGCCGTTCCTCGTCAAGGAAACTCGCGATTGCATCGTCGAAGCTCTCACCGCGCTCGTCCGCGCGCTTGCGCATCATCGTGTCGGTCATCGGGGTCGCGATGAACGCCGGGGAGACGGTGTTGACCAGGACATTGTCCCCCCCATACGCCTTGGAGAGCCCCTTCGCGAGGCTGAGGATACCGGCCTTGGACGCACAATAGGCGAGTTCGTCGATATAAGGCTGGACCCCGTCTTCGGAGGCGAACAGCACGATCCGGCCCCAGCCGCTCACGCGCATCGCCGGGATCGCTTCCCGACACATGCGCACTGCGCCCATCAAATTGATGTCGAGCGTCTTCTGCCAGCCGGCATCGTCGACCTCGAGGAAATCCCCGGTCGCACCAGTGACCCCGGCGGCGTTGACGTAGATGTCGGGATTGCCGAGCTTCTCGCGAACCTGTGTCCAGATCGCGCTGACATCGCCCGGATTGGTCACGTCGCCCGTAACCGCGACGACCTCGCCGAGCGGCGACAGTTCGGCAACCGCCGCGTCGAGGGTTCCGCCCGCCTGGTCGGTAATCGCGACGCGGACGCCAGCCTCCAGCAGCAGTCGCGCCGTCTCCTTGCCCATGCCCGAATCCGCGCCGCTGATCAGCGCGATACGGTCCTTGATGCCGAGATCCATGATGAATTCCTTACTGTTTGGATGCCAGAAAACGGTCGGCAGTGCGCAGCGACAGCGCCATGATCGTGAGCGCCGGGTTGGCGGCGAGCGCGCTCGGGAAGATCGAACTGTCGCAGATCAGCAGGTTGGGGATGTCAAAGCTGCGACCGTCCGGGTCGACCACCGCTGCGGCACCGTCCGCTCCCATCCGGCACGTCCCGATGGTATGCGCCGATCGACTGACGGCGAAGATGTCCTTCGCGCCCGCCGCCGTCCAGATGTCGGTCAGCGTACGGCGCGCATGCCGGTCGATCGCCTGTTCGTTGTCGTGATAGCTGTAATCGATCCGTGCCTTGCGATGCCCGAAGGCGTCGGTCTCGTCGGCGAGGGTTAATCTGTTGTTCTCGTGCGGCAGGCATTCCCCGTTTATCCCGATCCCCGCCATGTTGTTGTAGCCGCGCAGCAGCGTCTGGAGGCGCTCGCCCCACATGCCCGCGCCGCGCGCGAGCCCGGTGGCAAGGTTGACGGGAAGCACGCCGAGGCTCTGGATCAGATAGCCGCCCGCGCAGCCGATGTCGCCGGGACGCATCATGTCCTCGCTGATCAGCGAGGAGGGGTAGCCGCGGTTCATCCGCATGTCGGCGTCGAATTGGCCCCAGACCTGTGTCGCGACATGCGCCATGAAATTGCGCCCGACCTGACCGCTCGAATTGGCGATCCCGAGGTTGAGCAGCAGGCGCGGCGTCTCGACCCCGCCCGCGCAGAGAAAGACCGCGGAACAGCGCTGCCGATGTTCGCGGTCGTCCTGCGAGTAGACGACTGCGCTGATCCTGCCGCCCTGGTCGAATTCAAACGACAACACGCGGGCCTCCGCGCGAATCTCGGCACCGTGCGCGACGGCGGCGGGCAGGTAGGTCGTGTCCATGCTGGTCTTGGCGGCGTTGCGGCAACCCTGGTGGCAGGCACCGCAATTGACGCAGGCTTGCCGCTGCCCCCAATGCGGCTGGTCGCGATCGCGCGACACCAGTGCCGCCGGCGCATCGGTGGCGCGAATGCCGACAGCGGCACAGCCCCGCGCCATCGCATCGGCGGAAGCGTTGCGCGCAACCGGAGGGTAAGCATAGCGGCGCGTCGTATCCCACGGATACGTCGCCGGACCCGAAACGCCGGTGAACTGCTCGACCTCCGCGAGATAGCGCGTGAGCTCGGCATGATCGATCGGCCAGTCGGTGCCTTGGCCGGCCAAAGTCTGTAATTGCAGGTCGCGTGGATCGGGGCGCGGGCAGAATGCCCCCCAGTGAAGCGTCGACCCGCCGACGCCCATGCCCGAATTGTTCGACCCGAACGCGGTTGGGGTCGATCCGCCGCTGAGGCGTTCCTCCATCCAGTAGATGTCGGCGGCGACCTCGTCCGCAACATGATCGTCCGGGCGGAAGGCACGACCCGCCTCGAGCGCGACGACCGACAGACCCGCCTGCGCGAGCCGGGCCGCAAGCGGCGCGCCGCCTGCACCGGTGCCGATCACGACCGCATCGACGACATCGTTCGCGGCATGGCGCGGCGCGTTCACGACCTCGGCGCCACGGGATCCTGCCACGTTTCGAGGTCGTCCGCCGCGGTGCGGGTGTACCCATGTTTGCGCGGGCCATCGCCGCCGTTCGCGAAGCCGTCATAGCCGACCGCCGCCATCGTCGCGGGGAGCGACATCCACACCCGCGCGGTTTCCGCACGCACATCCTCGAACCACAACCGCATCTGTTCGGCGGTGAGGGTCACGTCGTCCTCCGCGATGTCGAGGTCGCCGGCGTCGATTCGCTTCAGCCACGCCGTCTGCGCCGCACCCGGTTCCGCCGAGAAACCATCGCCGAGTGTGCAGAGCGTCGCCAGTCCGCGCTGCCATGCCTCGAGATCGGTCGGCAGCGCTGCGAAGCGCCAGCCATCGCCCGGCCCGTCTGCGATCCCCGCGAGAATCCGTTCGGCGAGCGCACGGTCCGCGCCGCGATCTGGGAGGATCTGCCCGACCAGCGACGCCATCATCGCAACTTGGTCATCCGTCCACGCGAACAGGCCGGATGCGGGGGGATGGAGTCGGTCCACCATCGCGGCGCGAGTCCGGCGGCTGACGCGATCGGAGTCGAGCAATCGGGCGAAACTAGTCGGGAGCGCTGCGGCCTCGACGGTTGCGGCGTGAGCATCGATCAATTCGGCAAGCCTTTGCGGCTGTTCGTAGGGGATGAGGTGCGCCACACCTTCGATGACCTGCACTTCGGCAGTCGCATAATGCGGCAGGTTGAGTTGCCGTTGCGCATCCTTTCCGAGATCGCCGTCCTCTGCTCCGGCGAGAATCAGCGCGGGGATCGGGATCAACCCTGCGGCCGCGCTCCAGTCCTCAAGGCTGCCGCGCTCGAGCCAACCGAGCCATGCCTCCCGGCTCGACCGCAGCACATCGTCGATCGCTTGGTCATGCAAAGGGTCCGGCAGGGGCTTTGCGGTGTTGGCATCGACGAACGTCACCGCATCGTCGCGCGTCGGCGGTCGATCAGCGAACCAACCGATCATCTCGGCGCGACGGTCCTCGTCCATCGGTTCGGGCGCGGGCGGGGAGGCTGCGACCAACACGACGCCGAGAACACCCGACAAACCGATCTCTCCGTCGGCGGCGCGTGCTGCCACAAGCGTGACGATCTTGCCCCCCATGCTATGCCCGATCAGCACGCACGAGGTCAGCTGCCGCGACCGGATTTCCGCCGCGAGCCAGTCCGCCATCGCCGTCACGTCTGCATATCCCGCGCCTGCGGAGTCACCGAACCCCGGCAGGTCCAGCGCCACGCAGGTACGGTGCGGCAAGTGGTCGACGACATCGTCCCACTCTTTCGCGCTCGCGCCGAGCGCGTGAAGAAACACCAGGGTCGGTCCGGTCATGCAGCCTCGCAAATTCACCACCGCCGGACGTTGCAACGGCCGGTACGTTCCGGTGAGATGCCTCGAGAAGCGAATTATTACGCCCGCGCTGTTCCACGCGAGCGGCAGGTGTTCGCTCAGACCGCGATTTCGCCCTCGTCCGCGCCATCCCAATAATGGACGCGTACCGCGCGGACATGGATCATCACCAGACCGGGCGTATCCACACCCTGTGGAAACCAGCGGTCGAGATCGGACGTCCAGCGTTCGGCATACGCTTCCTTGTCGCGCACGATCCTGCCCGCGCCTTCGACCGCGACGAACAGCGGCGGTTTGCCAAGCAACCCCGCGCGGCCCTGGAAGGACAAGGCGACGTGCGGATCCCCGAAAATGTCGGAGACGGTGCGCGCATCGTCATAGCTGAAATAGTAACTGTCGCCTTGCCATTCGACTTCACCGTTGTTGCTCATCGGACGGGTCGCGAGCTGGCCGCCCTCGGTCCGGGTCGTGAGCATCGCGAAGTCGATCTTGCCCATCGCCTTGGCGAGATCCTGCAGGGTCATCTCGGTCATAAGGTCGTTCCTCAACTGCTGGAGCATGCTGCCCGGACGGACAACGCCGGAAGCCCGGGATCGACCCGTCATGGTTCACCGCGACATGCGGGCGCGAGCGATCGTCCAACACGAAGGTTGGCGTTTCGTGCGGGAGAGGCCAAAGAACCGCTATGTCCGTTACACCGACTATTTCGACCCTGGCCGAACTCGCCGAACTGGCGGGCGTCTCCGTCGCGACGGTCTCGCGTTCGCTCGCGGGAAACGCGGTGATCGCGAAGACGACGCGCGACCGGATCGTCTCGCTGGCGAGCGAGCACGGTTTCAAGGTCAACCAGGCCGCGCGCAATCTCCGCCTCAAGCGGACCGGGGCGATCGGCGTCGTGCTGCCGCTCGGGCATGAGACCGAGCAACATCTTTCCGATCCGTTCTTCATGAGCCTGCTCGGGCCGCTGGCCGATGCGATTGCGGATCGCGGGCATGACCTGTTGCTGTCGCGGATCATCCCGACGGACGATCGCTGGCTCGATGCGATCGTCGATGCGGGCCGAGTCGATGGCGTCATCGTGGTAGGCCAGTCGAATCAGGTCGATGCGATCGAGCGCGTCGCCGAGCGGTATCGCCGGGTCGTCGTGTGGGGCGCGATCCTGCCCGACAAGACGCAGGTGACCGTGGGGACGGACAATGTCGCGGGCGGGCGGATCGCGGCGGAACATCTGCTGGCGCAGGGGCGGCGGCGGCTGGCGTTCTTCGGCAATATCGAAGTCCCCGAATTCGCCGACCGCTACGCCGGGTTCCAGCAGGCGCTCGCCGCGTCGGGAAGCGGGCAGGCGACGCTGCTGCCGGTGCACCTGACGAGCGAGGCCTCCTATGCCGCGATCGAGGCGTATCTCGCGGGGCATTCGTCGCCTGACGGGATCGTCGCGGCGTCGGACGTGATTGCGATGAGCGCGCTGCGGGCATTGTCCGCGCATGGCAAGCGCGTGCCACAGGACGTGAGCGTCGTCGGCTATGACGACGTGGTGATCGCGATGCACACCAACCCGCCGCTGACGACGGTCCGCCAGGACGTCGCGCGCGGGGCCGCGGTGATGGTCGACCTGCTGTTCCGCCGGATGGAGGGAGAGGAAGTCGAGTCCGTCGCGATGGCGCCCGAGCTGATCCTGCGCGCCTCCGCCTGATCAGGCCGTGGCGAGCACGGGTTGCGGCTGCGGCGCGCGGACGAACCAGGTCGCCACCGCGGCGGCGAGCATCATCCCCCCGCCGAGCAGGAGCACATGGCGCGGATCGCCGCCCAGCAGCGGACGGTACGCAAGCCACACGAACAGGATCTCGACCATCATCGGGATGACGATGAACATGTTGAAGATGCCCATGTAAACGCCGGTCCGCTCGGGCGGGATCGCGTTGGCGAGCATCAGATACGGGTTGCCCATCAGGCTGCCCCAGCCGATACCGATCCCGACCATTGCCACCACCAGCAGCGGGATCGATCCGGTCGAGGCGATCGTCATCATCGCAGAGCCCGACAGCACCATCGCGACCGCATGGATCGGCCGTGCGCCGAACCGTCGCGCGAACGGCACCATCGCAAACGCGGAGACGAAGGCGACGAGATTGTAGAACGCGCCGAGTTGACCGTTGAGCAGCCCGGCGTCACGAAATCCGACGCTCGCCGGGTCGCTGGTGTGGAACACGCCGCGGGCGAGCGCGAGCACGACATATTGCCAGTAGCAGAACATGCCGAACCACTGGAACAGCATCGCCACCGCAAGCTGGCGCATCGTCGGGGGCATGTCGCGGATCGCATCGACGAGCCCGGTGACGGTCGAGCGCAACGACAGCGGATCGGCGGTGATCGCGGCGTCTTCCTCCGGCGTCAGCGGGAGTTCTGGGACGCGCCAGACCGACCACAGGATCGTCGTGATCGACAGCACCGCCCCGATCAGGAAACTGATCCGCGTGATCTCGGGGATGCCGTTGCTGTCGAGCGTATCCTTGTTCAGGCCCCACCAGACGAGCAGCGACGGGGCGAGATACGACAGGGTCTGCGCAAGGCCGGTGAACGCGCTCTGGGTCAGGAAGCCGAGCGGGCGCTGCTTCTCAACCAGTCGGTCGCTGACATAGGCGCGGTACGGCTCCATCGTGACGTTGTTCGCGGCGTCGAGCACCCACAACAGGCTTGCGGCCATCCACAACGTCCGGCTGTACGGCATTGCGAACAGACACAGGCTGCACAGGATCGCGCCGACGAGGAAATAGGGGGTGCGACGCCCGAGCCGGGTCCGCGTCCGGTCGCTCATCGACCCGATCAACGGCTGGATGACCAGTCCGGTCATCGGCCCGGCGAGCCACAGCAGCGGCATGCTCCCCTCGTCTGCGCCAAGATAGCTGTAGATCGGCCCCATGTTGCTTTGCTGCAGCCCGAAGCTGAACTGCAAACCGAGGAACCCGAGGTTCATCTGCAGGATCTGCGCGAACGACAGATGGATCTTCCCGACCGATACGCTGGTCACGTCTCTCTCCCGAAACGGCGGACTGTTGCCACCCTGCAACGGCGCATAAGCGATCCCGCAAACGATTGCAATTTTCGTCTTGCAAACGTTTGCAGAAATCGATTAGGACCGATTTGAGCCGATAAACGGCCGTGATGTTTCCAGGAGAGTGACATGTTGAAAGGGCGTACCCTTTTTCTCGCGACGACCGCGCTGCTGATCGCCACGCCGGTTTTCGCACAGCAGGCGCCGGCTCCGGCGCCTGCGCCCGAGCCCGCCGCCGAGCCACCGGCGAGTGACGACATCATCGTCACCGCGGTCGCGCGCGGGCAGAACCGCCTCGACAGTTCGGTCTCGGTAAGCTCGCTCAGCAGCGAGGCGATCGTCAATGCGACCCCGCGGTCGACTGCCGAGCTGTTCCGCAGCCTGCCGGGCATCCGGTCCGAGTCCTCGGGCGGCGAGGGCAACGCCAATATCGCGGTGCGCGGCCTGCCGGTCGCCTCGGGCGGCGCCAAGTTCCTGCAACTCCAGGAAGACGGGCTGCCGATCCTCGAATATGGCGACATCGCTTTCGGCAATGCGGACATCTTCCTGCGCGCGGACTTCAACGTCGCACGGATCGAGGCGGTGCGCGGGGGTTCGGCATCGACCTTCGCTTCCAACTCGCCCGGTGGCGTCATCAACCTGATTTCCAAGACGGGCGAGCAGGAGGGCGGCTCGATCCAGGGCACCGTCGGGCTCGATTACGGCGAATACCGCCTCGACGCGGATTACGGCGGCAAGCTCAGCGATACGCTCCGCTTCAACGTCGGCGGGTTCTACCGTGTCGGCGAGGGGCCGCGACGCGCGGGCTATGACGGCAACAAGGGTGGCCAGATCCGCGGCAACATCACCAAGACGTTCGACCGAGGCTTTTTTCGCCTCAACGTCAAATATCTAGACGACCGCGCGATCGCCTATCTCCCGACCCCGGTGCGGGTCACGGGGAGCAACGGCGACCCGACCTACCGCTCGCTGCCCGGTCTGAGCGCAAACAGCGATACGATCCACAGCATCTATTTCACCCGCGCGGTCACCCTTGACGGGGCGAACAACCGTGAGGTCGACGACATTCGCGACGGGATGCATCCGGTCGTCAAGGCGGTCGGGTTCGAGACCGAATTCGAGGTCGCCGATGGCTGGAAGGTCAGCGACAAGTTCCGCTATTCAGACATTTCCGGGCGGTTCATCTCACCATTTCCGGCAAGCGTCGATACCGCGCAGACCCTTGCCAATGCGATTGGTGGCCCGGGTGCGCTGCTGAGCTATGCCAATGGCCCCAATGCCGGTCAGGCCTATGCCAACCCGACGACGTCGAACGCGATCGGCGTCGTGCTGTTCAACACGAAGCTGAACAGTCTCAACAACATCACCAACGACCTGCGAATTAATCGGCGGTTCAATGCCGGGGACGGAACGATCGACGTCTCGGCGGGTTTCTACAAGTCGCGTCAGACGATCAACGTCGACTGGACGTGGTCGTCCTACCTGCTTGACGCAAAAGGCGACAATGCGGCGCTGCTTAACGTCCGAACTGCTACCGGTTTGTCGCGGACCGACAACGGTCTTGTCGCTTATGGCGCGTCTTTCTTCGGCAATTGCTGCCGCCGCAGCTACAATGTCGACTATGACACCAACGCGCCGTTCGCATCGATCGGCTATACCGGCGGTGGCTTCACCGTGGATGGGAGCGTCCGCTACGACACCGGCAGCGCACGCGGGTTCATCGTCGGCGATGGCCCGGTGACGAGCTTCGACGTCGACGGCAACGGGACGATCTCCTATCCCGAGACGCAGACCACGATCCTGCCGCTCAACAGCCCGCAGCCGGTGAACTACAACTTCCACTACGCGTCCTATTCGTTCGGCGCGAACTACCGGCTTGCGAGCGACCTGTCGGTCTTCGCGCGCTACAGCCGCGGCGGTCGCGCCAATGCCGATCGGTTCCTGTTCAACCCCAACACCGTCAGCTCGACTTCCGGCCGGCTTCAGCCGGGCGCGCGCCCGGTCGATTTCGTCCGCCAGGCCGAGGGGGGCGTGAAGTACAGCCATGCCGGGCTCAACCTGTACGGCACCGGCTTCTGGGCAAAGACCGCGGAGCAGAATTTCGAGGCGACCACCCAGCGGTTCTTCGACCGGACCTACCGTGCGTACGGTGTCGAGCTCGAGGGGAATTACCGGGTCGGCGGGTTCAGTCTCGCGGCGAGCGGGACCTTTACCAAGGCCAAGATCATCAGCGACAACATCACCCCCGCAGTGGTCGGCAACCGCCCGCGTCGCCAGGCCGAGTTCGTCTACAAGGTGACCCCGCAATATACGACCGGGCTGTTCACGCTCGGCGCGAGCGCGATCGGCACGACGTCGAGCTACACGCAGGATACCAACCAGTTGAAGCTGCCGGGCTTCACACAGGTCAACGCGTTCCTGAGCGTGCGTCCGATCGAGCGCGTGCAGGTCTCGATTAACGCGAACAACCTGTTTAATACCAAGGGCTTCACCGAGGCAGAGGAGGCGGCGATCCCAACCAACGGCATAGTGCGCGCACGCTCGATCAACGGTCGCACCATATCGGCTGCACTCAAGCTCGACTTCTGAACCGACCGCCCCGGGGCCCACGGCGCCCGGGGCATCCTGACGATTGATCCGATGAGTAGCCCCTTATGACAAGTGCCTGGACCCGCGACGCGGTTGCCGCGATCGCGGATCGACCGATCCCCGAGGTGCCGTTCATCGCCCCGCACAGCATGCCGCCGGTCCTGCCGGGGCACGACTTGTGGGATTACTGGCCGGTGCAGGAACGCGACGGGCAGACGGCGACGATTGCCGGCGGTGCGTTGCAGATGCTGCTGTCCGCCCCCGTCATGCCCGACCCCGAATCCCGCCACGCACTCGCGCGCATCCGCTTGATGCACGAGACGCCGGACGGCTGGCGCGACCTCGGCAATTTGCTGCCCGACGGGTTTGCCCCGGGGAGCCGCGAATGGTCGGGGTCCGCCATCGTGACGCCCGGGCACGACCGGGTGACGCTCTACTTCACCGCCGCCGGACATCGCGGGGAAGCGGAGCCGAGCTTTGACCAGCGCCTTTTTGAAACCACCGCCACGCTGTCGGTCGAGGCTGGCGTGCCCCGGCTTTCGGACTGGACGACACCCGTCGAATCGGTCGTCGCCGATGGCGAGATCTATACGCGCGACATGGCCGGGGGCGGCGCAATCGGGACGATCAAGGCGTTCCGTGATCCGGCGTGGTTCCGGGATCCCGCGGATGGGGCCGAATATCTCGTCTTCGCCGCATCGCTCGCGCAATCGACATCCCCCTATAACGGCGCTGTCGGGGTGGCGCGTCGGGTGCTCGGGGGCTGGGCGCTGCAGCCGCCGCTCCTCACCGCGGACGGGGTCAATAACGAACTCGAACGCCCGCATATCGTCCATCACGACGCGCGATATTATTGCTTCTGGGCGACGCAGCGGAAGGTGTTCGCGCCCGATGGGCCATCGGGCCCGACCGGGTTGTACGGGATGGTCGCGGAGCGGATCGAAGGGCCGTGGGTGCCGCTCAACGGGACCGGTCTCGTTTGCGGCAACCCGCCCGCCGCGCCGCTCCAGGCGTATAGCTGGCTGGTGCTCGCCGACCTCAGTGTCCTGAGCTTCGTCGACCGACCGGGGCTAACAGCGAACCCGGTCGATGAAGCCGAAGCGCGCGCGCATTTCGGGGGCACGCCTGCGACGCCGTTCAGGATCGTGCTGAACGGCGATCGCGCAACGCTTGCCTGAGGCAGCGGACGGCTCGACCGTCGCGCTGCCCCGGACGGGCCTCAGTTGATCGGTACGCCGCCGGTGACCGCGATCACCGCACCCGTCATGTAACTGCCCTCGGCAGAGGCGAGCAGGACATAGGCGGGGGCGAGCTCGGCGGGCTGGCCCGCGCGGCCGAGCGGGGTGTCCTGCCCGAGTTCCTCGAGTTCCTGCGGAGACTTGGCGATCGGCTGGATCGGCGTCCACACCGGACCGGGGGCGACCGCATTGACGCGGATCCCCTTGGCCGACAGCAGATTGGAAAGACCGACCGTCAGGCTCGAAACCGCGCCCTTGGTGGCGGCGTAGACGATCATGCTCTTGGTTGCGACCTTGGCCTGTTCACTCGTCGTGTTCACGATCGCGGACCCCGGCTTCATGTGCGGCGCGGCCGCCTTTGCCAGGCGGATCATCGCGAAGACGTTGGCCGAGAAGGCGGACTGCATCTCGTCGTCGTCGATGCTGGCGATGTCCTCGTTGATGGTCTGCTGGGCCGCATTGTTGACCAGCACGTCCAGCGCGCCCAGTTCGGCGACGGTGCGCTCGACCAGCGTCGCGCAATGCGCGCGGTCCCGAAGGTCGCCCGGCAACAGCAGGCAGCGCCGACCCGCCTGCTCGACCCAGGTGCGCGTGTCCTCGGCATCGTCCTGCTCGACCTCGAGATAGGAGATCGCGACGTCCGCGCCTTCGCGGGCATAGGCGATCGCAATCGCCTTGCCGATCCCGGAATCGCCGCCGGTGATGAGCGCGACCTTGCCCGTAAGCAGGCCCTTGCCGACATAGCTCTGTTCGCCATGATCGGGCTTGGTCTTCATGTCGGTGGTCAGGCCGGGGCCCTGCTGCTGCGGTTCGCCGGGGAAGCTGGTGGGCTGGCTGGTGCGGGGGTTGTCGGTCATGCGGTCCTCTTTCCTGCAATGTCGCTGACCGAACGGTCCGGGCCGGGTTAAGTGCCAAGGGTTCCTGTCATTCCAGCGCACGGCGGCGGGTGGGGGCATGGAAGTCGGCGGGCTTGTCCGCGATCCAGCGGAGGAAGCGCGCGATGTCTGGCTGGGCGCGCAGCGTGTCGAGATCGGCAAGGCTCGTCGCCAGATCGTGGTTGGAAACGCAGGCGTGGATGGTGCGGTGGCAGATCGGGTGCACCGGCACCACTTCGGTCCCGCCACGGCTTTTCGGGATGCGGTGGTGCCACTCGATCTTCCGACCGAGCAGTCGTGCGCACAGGCCACATCGCTCGGCCTCGGCGGGGAGCAGCGCGCGCGCATCCGCCTGCCGCAGTCCCTCGATGCGTTTTACACGTCCGCCCATATTCCCAACATGGTAACCGCGATCCGCGCTGCCAAGAGGACTTGGAGACACGGTCTATCCGATTGATCAGGCTAATGTTTCCAGTCTTATCGGCAGATTCCGGATCCTGCGGCCGGTGGCGTTGAAGACGGCGTTGGCGACCGCGGCATTGACCCCGATGATCCCGATCTCGCCAAGCCCCTTCACCCCTTCCGGGTTGACCGCGGAATCGTCGTCCTCGACCATGATCGCGGTCAACGCGCCGACGTCGGCGGCGGTCGGGACGAGATATTCGGCAAGGTCGCGATTGAGATACGCGCCGGTCCTGCGATCGACGATCGTCTCCTCGAGCAATGCGCTGCTCTGGCCCCAGATCATCCCGCCGAGCAACTGGCTCCGTGCGGTCAGCGGGTTGAGGATTCGCCCTGCGGCGAAGGCCCCGACATGCCGACGGATCCGCACCTCGCGTGTTTCGGCGTGGACCCCGACCTCGACGAAATGCGCGCCGAAGGTCCAGGCGAGCTTGCCCTTGGGCGTGCTTACGAGCTTGAGATGACCCTTGCGCAGATTGTCGATCGTCGACGGGTCAGCGCCCGGCGGCGTGTAGGCGACCTCCACCGTCCGGGGTGCGCCAGCCGGTTGCGCCAGCAACTGCCGGCACGCTTCGGCGAGCGCGTTGACCAGTGTCGTGCTCGTCGCCGACCCGCCCGAGATACCCGCTGGGGGTAGGGCGGTGTCGCCGAGGTCGACCCGGACCCTGGCGACCGGCACGTTCAGGCGTTCCGACGCGGTCATCGCGAGCAGCGTGTAGAGACCGTTGCCAATTTCGTGATGCGCGGTCTCAACGAGGACCTCACCGTTGGCGAACTGCGTGACGCGGACGACCGCTGCGCCGATCTTAACCGGGCGCGCGGCGGCGGCGCAACCGTGGCCGACCAGCCATGCGCCGTCGCGGGTCGCGCCCGGTTCGGGGGACCGTGCTTTCCACCCGAACGCAGCGGCACCGGCATCGAAGCATTTCATCAGGGGGCGCGTCGTGAACGGATCGCCCGTCACCGGATCCTTCAATGTATCGTTGAAGCGGCGAAGCTCGACGGGGTCGATCCGCAGCATGTGAGCAAGCTCGTCGACCGCGCTTTCGAGCGCGAACAGATACGGCACCTCGGGCGGCGCGCGCATCGGGCCCGGGGTGTTGCGGTCGACCCGCGCGACGCGTTCCAGGCTCGCGATATTGGGGCAGGCATAAAGCGCGGTGGTGACGTCGGTGCCCTCCATCGCGAACGTGTCGAACCGCGAGGTCACCATCTCCGCGGTATGCGACAAAGCGACGAAGCGGCCGTCCGCATCCGCCCCAAGCCGGATCGCATGCTTCGTTTCGGTGCGATGGTTGGCGATGGTGAAGCCGTCCGCCCGGCTGACCGCGATCTGGACGGGCCGCCGGAGCCTGCGTGCGGCGATGGCGGCCAGCACCGTATGCTGCGACAGCGCGAGCTTGGACCCGAAGTGCCCACCGATGAAAGGCGCGACGACCCGCACCCTGGCGGGGTCGATCCCGAGCTGCGCGGCCAGCCCGTTGCGCGCCGCGCCGACGAAACGCGTGGCTTCATGGACGGTCAGCGTGTCACCATCCCAGATGCTGGTCGTGGTCGGTAGCTCGATCGCATTGTGGTGCTGGATCGGCGTGGTGTAGCTGGCGTCGACGGTTTCCGCGGCGGTGTGGATCGCGGCTGCGAAGTCCCCAACGTGCGGGTCCTCGAAGCCCTTTCGCAGCGTTGTGAGCGGGACCGCGTTCGCGCCCGGGTCGCCGCGTTCGGCAACATGCGGCGCGGGCTCGTAGCCCGTGCGGATTTCGAGCGCAGCCGCCTGCGCCTGTTCAAGCGTCTCGGCGATGACGACCGCGACGATCTGGCCCGCGTAATGGATCTCGGGCGAGGAAAGCGGGCGCAGCGTGCTGTTCGCCCAGCCGTCCGCCATCATATGCCCGACCGGCGCGACCGCATTGCCGACGTTGCGCCAGGTCAGAATGTCGAGCACGCCGACGCCCTGCAACGCCGCGGTCGTGTCCATCCGCACGATCCGGCCCCGCGCCATGGGGCTGGTGACGAGCACGCCATACGCCATCCGCTCTGGGTGGACGTCGCCCGGGAACGTGGCGGTGCCGCAGACCTTGGCGGGCCCGTCGATGCGGACATGCGACGTGCCGAGGGTTGCATGGCCGGTGGAGTGCGGGTCGTTGATTTCCATGCGGTATCAACGCGCGAGCACGGCGGAGTTCCGCTATTCCCCCAGCGCGATGCGGTACACCGCATGATGCGTCAGCACGAACAGCGTCCGCCGATCCGCGCCGCCGACCAGCAGCTGCAACGGACGCGCGGGCACGTCGATCCGGCCGAGCGCGGTGCCGTCGGGGGCGTAGACGAACACCTGGCCGTTCGCGACATACACCCGGCCTCGCGCATCGACCGCGACGCTTTCGCCGCCACGGTTGGCGAACGGCGCGAGGTCCGTCACCGCGCCCTGTGCGGCGAGCCGCCCGCGATAGGTCCGGTTCTCGGACCCGTTGGTGACGAACACCGGCTCGCCCGGGCGTGCGGTGGTGAAGCCATAGGCATCGAGCGAATCCGAGAAGCGCCAGCCCCGGAACGACGACGGACCCTGCTGGAAGGTGCGATAGGCGGGGAGGGCGAGGCTGCCGTCCGGGGAGACATAGTGGCGTAGCTTGGGCAACGCCATGTCGCGCGCGTACATCTCGGCGAGCGTTGGATAGGTGTAGGTCTCGAGGTCGAGCTGGTCCTTGAATTCGCCGTTGGTCCAGGTGTTTACCGGGAGAATTGTAGCTGCGGTGGAAGGTCCGTTCGCGGCCGTCGGCGCGATCGTCACGATCGCGCCGTCGCGGGTGCGCGGGTTGAGGCTGTAGACCGTCCCGTTGCGCCCGTCCGACGACAGGACGAGCAGGTCACCCGACTGCTGGACCGCGAGATTGACCGCGTCGAGCGGCGCGTCGCTGACGATCGACAGCCCCGTATCGGGGGCCCAGTGGTGGATCCGCTGCGCATGGCGGTCGACGAAATAGAGCGATCCGTCCTGCCCGATCGCGCCCCCCGAGGCGGAGTAGAAGCCGTCCGCTATCTTTTCGGCGGTGCCGAGCGACGCGGCGGGGGCGACCGGTGCATCGCGTTCGGAAAGATCGAGCGCGGCGAACTCGCGCTCGCGCACTTCCTTGCCCGAGGCTGTGTCCTGGATCGCATTCTCGTACGGGAATTTGCTGACACGCAAATAGGTTGCGCAGCCTTGCTCATCGCAGGTGCCAAGTCCACTCTCGGCGTTGACGTGGACGTTGCGGAACCGGACGCTGTTCCTGCCGTACAGCCGCACCGCCGTCGGCGCGGGCTTGATCGAGCGGGTGACGCGGTACGCGTGATAGTTGGCGATCAGGATATCGCGCGAATCGCGGATCTCGAAAGAGGTCGCATCCTGGCTTTCGCCCGCTTCTTCCTCGGTCTGCGGCGCGAGGAATTCCCAGTTGGCGACATGGTCGAGCACGAACTCGCTGCGTGCGTGATGTTCGCTCGAGACCTGATAGACGTGGCCGGGCGTCGTCGTGTCGGACACCAGCATCCCCGCCGAGGCATAGGTATCCGGAGTCCACAGGTTGGCAAACGTCCCGCCGCCGCCGCCCGTCACCCACAGGCTCGGATATTGCGCGTCCCAGCGTTTGGCGGGGTCCGCGTCGCCGCTGTGGTTGGCGTTATACGGATCGAAGCGCGACCCGTCGGCGAGATCGGTGCCGTGGCCGCCCTGGAACTTGACGTCCTCGACCAGCGACTGCGCACCCGCCATCCACAGCAGCGCGGTCGCGCGTGGGTTGATCCCGCCGGTGAACAGCCCGAGCCCCGAGACGATCGCATCGCCGCCGCGCGCGCTCTCGATCAGCGGTTTGGCGCTGCCGACGCCCTGGAACGCCGGGGTGCCGTCGGGGAGGATGAACTGCGTCAGGCTCGGGTGAAGCGCGACCAGCACGCTGTCGGGCCGGAGCTTTAGCGTATCCGTGACGACGTAGCGCCCGGCGGGGAAATAGACGGTGCGATGCGTATCGATCGCGCGCTGGATCGCGGCGGTGTCGTCGGTCCTGTCGTCGCCCTTTGCGCCGAGCGTGCGGACGTTGGTCCACGCGGTCGTCGGCGGCAGCGCGCGGATCGCGAGCGGGGCGGGCGCTGGAAGGCGGGAGATCGGTGCAGCCTTCATCACCGTCTGGTAAGTGCCGGTCGTCCCCAGCCCGGGAACCATCAGGCCATAACCGAACGACGCGACGCGGTAGCTGCTGCCAGCGCCTGCCATCGTGCGACCGCTGTCGCGGAAGCGCGCGAAGACGGGCGTCGCGCGGGCGAGCGCATTCTCGAAGCCGATCTGCGTGAAGACATTGTCCTCGTTGCTGATGACGACCGCGGCCTTGGCGATCCGGTCGAACCGGACGTCCTTGCCCCACAGCCAGTCGCCATAGCCCCGGTCGATGTCGATCGCGGTCGGCATGTTGCGGAACGCGACGTTGACCAGCGTCAGGTTCGCCTCATGCTCGCGGATCCCGGCCTCGCGCTGCCCGTCGAAACTCGAATCGAGCAGGGTGAACTGCCACGCAGGGGAGGGTTTCTCGGTTAGGATGCCATAGCGGCCGCCGTGGAAATGCAGGTCCTGCGCCTGGTTCGCGACCTGATACAGTCCGGCTAACCCCGACCCGATCTGGAAGTCGATATGCGCGAGATAGGCATGTTGCGCGGCGTGGAAGCGGATCGCGGTGGCGGCGGGGTTGCCCTTGCCGATGACGAAATCCACGTTCGACAGCGCGGGGTAGAAGGTGCCGGGATTGGCGTCGGCGATCGCGGGGTTGAACGGCACGCTGCCGGGGGGCGGGAAGGGGGTGCGATAGGCAGCGGCGGTGTCGACCGCGCCGGGTTTCGCGCCCGCGAAGATCACCATGTTGGCAAGGCCCTGCTGAAAGCCGGGGGTCGCATCGCCGAGCACGATCACCGGGCGGGTCTTGCCCACGCCGAAGACGCGCACCCCGGGCCAGAGGAAGATCGTCCGGCTGATCCGGTAGCGCCCCGACGGCACGAACACGATCCCGCCGCCACCCTTCGCCGCCGCCGCATCGATCGCGCCCTGCAGCGCCGTCGTGTCGTCCGCACGCCCGTCGCGCACGCCCGCGACGGTGACCGCGCGGGGGTCTTGTGGTGCGGTCCGATAGTAAGAGGTGGAGGCGGATGCCGGGGCCGCCGCCGCGCACAGGCCCGCCAGCAGTGTCAGACGGAACGGAAGCGACCTGGCGGCCATGCGGGTATCCTTCAACAAAACGTCCCGACCAGTGGCCGGGACGAGGATTCACCGCAGCGACATGCTGCGGTGAGGGGAGGAGGGGAAGATCAGAAGTTGTAGCGCATGCCGATCCGGAACATCCGGCCGAGCGTATCGTACAACGCCTGGTTGACGTCGATCCCGGTGTTGGTCTGTGGCGAGGGTTCCGGATCGCTGTTGAGCAGATTGTCGATCTTGAAATAGGCGTTCAGCTTCTTGGTCACGTTGAACGACCCGCCGATGTCGAGATAGATGGCACCCGGCATCGTGTTGTTGTCGATCGTCGGCCGCTGCGTGTTCTCGAGCGCGGTGCGCCCGGTCGGGCAGGTGCCCACGCTGCACACGACATATTCATTGCTGTACACACCGTCGCTGAACCAGCGTTCCTGCACGTTGAAGCTCACCCGGTCGCTGCTCCACGTTTGCGTCGCGAGGAGCTTCCACGACGGCGTGTTGCCCGCGTTGACCCCTGCGCCCTGCGTCGGGATCGTGCCGGGCACGCCCGGATCGGTGATGAAATTCTTGACGTTGGTCGCCAGCGCGCGGATCGCGATCCGCCCGGGAAGCCCGACCCTGTCGAGCGAGGTCTGGTAGCTCGCCTCGATATCGAACCCGTCGGTAAAGATCGACGCGAGGTTGAACGCCTGGAGATTGACGAACGGCGTGCCGGTCGCGGGGGCCAGATCGAACGCGCTGCACAGCGCGGTGACGCCGTTGAAGCACAGATTGACCTCCTGCTGCGCGTTGAGCGTCGAGATCACGCCGTTGAGCTTGATCCGGTAGTAATCGAACGAGGCGCTGAACCCGGGGAGCAGCGACGTCCGCGTCAGCACGATCCCCGCGGTGGTATTGCGTGCGATTTCGGGCTTGAGCGCGGTGTTGCCGATCGCGTTCTGCAGGATGGTCAGCGCGCTGCCGTTGAACGGGTTGGTGAAGTTGGGGACTGTCGTCGTGATCGGCGCGGCGAACAGCTCGGACAGGTTAGGCGCGCGGACGTCGCGCGAGGTGACCGCGCGCAGCCGGATGCCGTCGATCGGCGTGTCCCAGGTGCCGCCGATCTTCCAGGTATAGACCGTACCCGAGGTGCTGTAGTTGGTTACGCGGCCAGCCACGTTGAGGTTGGCTTTCCCCAGCTGTTCGGAATTGACGAAGGGCAGGTTCACTTCGAGGAACCCTTCCGCGACGTGATAGCTGCCGCGGCCATTGTGGTAATTGCCCGCATACCAGTTCGCGCCATTGGTCGAGAGCAGCGGGTCGGCCGGATAGGCGGCGGAATTCGGGCTCTCGCTCGACACGCCATTGCCGTAGGGATCGCCGACGACGTGGTAGAATTCGTTGCGATATTCCGCACCCGCCGCGACCGAGACCGGACCCGCCCATAACGTCAGCGGCGAACCGCTGAAGCTGAAGTTGAACGCGTCCTGCGTCTGGCGGGTATGCTGGAACGGGCCGTTTTCGGGTTCGATATAGGCGAGCGCCGCCGCGCTCGGCGTCGCCCCGCCGATGATGTTGATCGGCACGCACCCGCTCGCACGCGCCGCTGCACTCGCGCAGACGATCTCGCCGTTGAGCCGGATCGCCTGGATCGCGGCATTGTAGCGCGGGGTCAGTGTGATGTTGTCGACGTTGATGTCGGTGATGTTCTCGCCATGCTCGTAGGAGACGTCATACGACCAGTCGGTCCCGAGCACCGGCACCTTGCCCGCGGCACCCCCGACGAAGCGATATTGCTTGCGCGAGGGATAGACGGAGATGTTGCGGGGAAGCTCGCCGTTGCTCGTGCCGAACTGGAACTGCGTGATCCCCGCGGTCGCGCACGCCGCCTGGATCGCGGCGGGGACATAGGGGTTCGAGCATTGCAGCGTCAGCCCGGACTTGGTCGCGCCCGGGTTGGGCTGGTTCATCGTGTCGACCTGCGCGATGTTGACGGTCGCGTAGATCTCGTTGTTGGCGTCGATGTCGAACCCGACGCGGCCATAGCCATTGTAGCGATCCAGCCGTGACTGGAGCGTGGTGCCGATCCCGACGTTGCCCGAAAGATCGCCGCCGAGGCAGAACCCGCCCGACGCGAAGCAGCCAGAGACGTTGCCCGCCGCATTCTTCGCGGGGACGCCGTTCGAGCCATATTGGAACGGGAACGGGTTGCCGTTGACGTCGAACGCGGTGCCCTGCAACGGGCCGGCGCTGATCAGCCCGTATTTGGTGTATTGATACGCCTGCGCGTGATCGCGCACGAGATATTGCGGCGATCCGTCGTTGGTAACGCCGCGGTTGACGAAGGTGGTCGTGCGATACCAGTTGCGCGACCCCGCCAGATCCTCGCCGAACCCGCCCGCGGGGACACCGTCCTCATGATCATATTCGCCGCTGAGCTGGACATGGAGCCGGTCGTTGAAGAACGCCTTGCCGACCGCCGCCTGGAACAGCCCCTGCTTGTTGTCGCCGTAGGTGGTGATGCCGCCCTGCACGTTCGCCTTGAACCCGACGAAACGCTTGTCGGTGATGAAATTGACGACGCCGCCGACCGCGTCCGACCCGTAGGACGCGGACGCGCCGCCGGTCACCACGTCGACCCGCTTGACCAGCAACTGCGGGAACAGGCTGATATCGGGCACGCCGGTGACGTTCGCGCCGACGACGCGCTGCCCGTCGAGCAGGGTCAGCGTGCGGATCGTGCCGAGGCCGCGGAGCGAGAAGGAACTGAGCCCCTGCTGGCCGCTCGAGGTGCTGTTGGTGCCGGTGGTGACGCCGCTCGACCCCTGCAGCGAGGGCAATTGCGCGATGGTGGTGAAGATGTTGGGCTGCGCGTTGCGGGCGATGTCGGCGACGCCGATCACGGTCGTCGGCGTCGGCGCGGTGAAGCCGCTCGCGGTGATGCGCGAGCCGGTGACGACGATGTCGCTGTCCACCGGCGACGCTTCGGGCGCGTTGGGGACCGGGCCGGGGGCGGGGACGACCGCCTGGTCCGGGACCGACTGGCCCGCGTCCGGGGCGGTCTGCGCGCTTGCCGGGACCGCAAGTGCGATCGCGATCAGCGAGGCGACGCTTGCCCCGAGCAGGATCCCGCGGCGCCGTGTGACGGGAGAGGTGTCTGAAACGATGCTAACCATGATAATCCCCACCTGTTTGTTTTTTCGTTGCTTATGATATGTTTAGGCTCGTCGGTTCACACCCTGACCGAGTAGAGCGCATGGTGCGTCAGGATGAACAGCGTTCGCCCGTCCGCGCCGCCGAAGATCAGTTGCAGCGGCCGCTCGGGCACGTCGATACGGCCGATCGCGCTGCCGTCGGGAGCGTGGACGAAGACCTGTCCGTTGGCGATGAACACGCGCCCGTCGCGATCGACCGCGACGCTTTCGCCTCCGCGTTCCGCGAACATCTTGAGATCCGTGAGCGTGCCGCCCGCGCCGACCAACCCGCTGAGCGTGCGGCCCTCGGACTCGTTGCTGACGAAGACACGCGACCCGGTCTTGCCGCGGACGAAGCTGTAGGCATCGAGCGTATCCGAGAAACGCCAGCCGACATGGTCGGGCGTACCCTGCTGCCACACCCGGAACGCGGGGAGGACGAGACTGCCGTCGGGGGAAACATATTCAAGTGGTTTCGCGGTGCCCGCATCGCGCGCGAACATCTCGCCGAGCGTCGTGAAATGGTCGGTCTTCGCATCATATTGGTCGCGGAATTCGCCGTTGTTCCACCAGTTGACCGGGAGCAGCGTGGTCGCGTCGGGGTGGGCGGCGGCGGGCGTCGCCGGAATGACCGTCACCGCGTCCTTGGGGGCGGCGGGGTCGAACGCATAGACGCTCGCCGCCGCGCCAAGCGAGGACAGGACGAGCAGCTTGCCCGACGCGTCGACCGCGAGGTTGACCGGGTCGAGCGCCGCGTCGCGCACCGTTTCGAGTCCTTTGGCCTCGGTCCAGCGATGGATCCGCTGGAAGCGATGCTCGACAAAGTACAGCGCCCCCTTCGCATCGACCGCCGCGCCCGAGATCGAGAAGAACCCGTCCTCGAGCTTGCGCACCGGACCGATGCCGGGGATCGCCGCCGCGGGCGCGGCGGCGATCGGGACTGCGGGCAGGTCGAGCCGCGCAAACTCGCGCTCGCGCAGCGCGATGTGGCGGGTCTTGTCGACGATCGCATTCTCGAACGGGAACTTGCTCGCGCGGACATAGGTGCCGCAGCCCGCCGGCTCGCAACTCGCGAAGGCGCTCTCGGCGTTCACATGGACGTTGCGGAAGCGGATGGCGCTGCTGTTGGTCAGCTGGACCGCGCTCGCCGCCGGGTGAAAGGTCCGCGTGACGCGATAGCTGTGGTAATTGGCAAACAGCAGGTTGCGCGAATTGCGGATGGCGAGCGACACCGCGTCCATCCCTTCGCCGACCTCCTGCTCGGTCTGCGGCGCGAGGAACTCCCAATTCTCGACTCCGTCGAGCACGATCTCGTTGCGGACGTGATGTTCCGCCGACAGTTCGTAGACATGCCCCGGTGTCTTGGTGTCGGAGACGTAGAAGCCTGCCTGCGCGAAGGTGTTGGGGGTCCACACATCGGCGAACGTGCCGCCGCCGCCATCGGTGACCCAGATGCTCGGATATTGCGCGTCCCAATGGTTGTCCGCGACCGGATCGCCGCTATGCGCGGTCTTTGCGCCGAGCGGGAGCCCGTCGGCAGTGGGGGTTCCGCCGCCGCCCATGATCTTGACGTCGTCGAGCAGCGAGTCCGCCCCCGATCGCCACAGCAGCGCCGAAGCGCGCGGGTTAATCCGCCCGGTGAACAGACCGATGCCCGAGACGATGTTGCTTCCGCCACGTGGCGTCTCGAGCAGCGGGACGACGCCGCCGAGCCCGGCGTGCGCGGGGTTGTTGTCGGGCAGGACGAGCTGCGTCAGCGCCGGATGAAGCCCGAGCAACACACTGTTAGATTTCAGTTTTATCGGCGCGGTGATGCGGTAGAAGCCGATCGGCAGATACACCACGCGGTGCGTGTCGATCGCGCGCTGGAGCGCGGCGGTATCGTCGGTCGTGCCGTCGCCGACGACGCCGAGGCTGCGCGCGTCCGCCCAGTCCCTGACCGCGGGCATGGCGCGGATCGCTGGCGCGACGGGGGCGGGGAGGGCGGGGAGCGCCGTGATCTGCGCTTCCGTCGCGGTCTTGCCGATCGCGCCGAGCGCGGGGACCGCGACGCCGTGGCTAAACGCGGTGACGCGGTAGCTGCGGCCCTTGCCAGCGATCGTCTTGCCGCTCTCGCGGAACTGCGCAAACACCGGCGTGTCGGTCGCGACCGCATTGTCGAAGCCGACCTGCGTGAAGACGCTGTTCTCGCGGCTGACGACGACGCCCGCGCGCGACACCCGCTCGAACCGGACGTCCTTGCCCCACAGCGAATCACTGTAGCCCGGGTCGATCTCGATCCCGACCGGTGTGTCGCGGATCGCGACGTTGACCAGCGTGAGATCGACCTCATGCTCGCGAATCGCGGCATCGCGCTGGCCGTCGAAGCTCGAGTCGAGCAGCGTGAACTGCCACGCGGGCGAGGTCTTCTCCGTGACGATGCCAAAGCGGCCACCGTGGAAGTGCACGTCCTCCATGACGTTGCCCGCCTGGTAGACGCCTGCGAAGGCGGAGCCGAGGCGAAAGTCCATGTGGCTTAGGAAGGCATGCTGCGCGACGTGGAAGCGGACTGCGGTCGCCGCCGGGTTCCCCGCGCCGATTTCGACGTCGACGTTGCTCACCGCCGAATAGAAAGTCGCCGAATTGGCGTCGCGTACGTCGTCGCGCGGCGGGACGACGGTCGGGACGGGGACGGGGACCTTGCCGACGTTATACTGGTCGCCCCCGGTGAAGATCACCATCGTGCCGACCCCGGTCTGGAACCCCGGCGTCGCGTCGGCGAGCACCAGCACGGGGCGTGTCGGCCCCACGCCGAAGATGCGGACCCCCGGCGGCACGAGGATGCTGCGCGAGACGCGGTACCGGCCCGAAGGGAGGAACACGATCCCCGCGCCCTGGCCATCGGCACGGCGTGCGGCGTCGATCGCGTGCTGGATCGCGGCGGTGGCATCGGTCTTGCCGTCCGCCACTCCCGCCACGGTGATCGCGCGCGGATCCTTCGGGGTGGTCGCCAGCGTCGAACGGCCGGCGTGTGCGGCCCACGGCAGCAGGATCGCCGCGGTCGTCGCCAGCCAGACTGCGCTTCTCTTGATCACGTCGACGCTCTCCCCGGCCCAGCGCCTGCGCGGCCGGACCTGTGCTGGATAGTCTGAGTATTCGGACGTGCCATCCGCGACCAAGGTCGTAGTTTTCTTTCGCTCGGACGCTGCGCTAGAGCCACATCCGGCACGGCCCGGCCTCGCGCGATCGTTGTGCGCGGGGGGCCGTCCGGTACTGAGGACATGAGTTTGCAACGGGCAACCGCCACCAGCACGTTTCCGCCGATGGCGGTCATCATCATGGGCGTCAGCGGGAGCGGCAAATCGACGCTGGGGGCGATGCTTGCACCGATGCTGCGCGCCGGCTTCGTCGAGGGGGATACGTTCCATGACGCAGCCGCGGTCGCCAAGATGCGTGGCGGCCACCCGCTCGACGATGCGGATCGCTGGCCGTGGCTGGACCGGCTGGGTGCGGCGATCGGGGCGCACGTCCGGCACGACAGCGTGTCGGTGGCGGCGTGCTCGGCGCTGCGCCGGGTGTACCGTGAACGCCTCGCCGCTGCGATCGACGCGCCGACGCGGTTCATCCTGCTCGACGACAGCCGTGCGGAACTGCAGCGGCGGATGGCGGCGCGCTCAGAGCATTACATGCCGCCGAGCCTGCTCGACAGCCAGATCGCCACGCTCGAACGCCCCATGCCCGACGAGGCCGCGACGATCCTCGACGCCAGCACTCCGGTCGAGGATCTGTGCGCCGAGGCAGTCGTGTGGCTGACGCGGGAAGCGGCGGGATTGCGCGCGGCGCAGGGATAGCACGGGCGATCCGGTCGGTCGGGCAGACGGCCCGCTACGGCATCAGCCGCTTGCGTCCCTCCGACAGATGCCAGCGCATCGCCAGTGCGGCGCCATCGGGGTCCTGCACCCGGATCGCTTCCACCACCATCTCATGCTCGCGCAGCATCGCGCCGATCACCTCGGGCGGGCGCGAACGCGAGATGTCGACGCCCGCGCGCATGACTCGTTCCACATCCGCGAACAGCGCCTCGAACGCGATCAGGAAGGCGGGGTTGGCAGTCGCGAGCATCACGCGGCGGTGGAACTCCATGTCCTCGTCATGCGCGGGGGCACTCGACAACAAGGCGGTGCGCAGCCGGAGCAAACCGTCCTCGATCTGCGCCATCTCCTCGTCCGAGCGCCGCGTCGCCGCGAGCCGCGCGGCCTCCCCCTCGAGCACGAAGCGGACTTCATAAGTGCCGAGCGTCGCGGACATGTGATCCATCGGCATGAACGCGATCAACTGGTCCGACGGGCGGCGCTTGACGAACGATCCGGCGCCCCGCCGCGCCTCGGTGATCCCGTCCGATGCGAGCCGCACCAGCGCCTCGCGCACGATTGTCCGCGACATGCCGAAGGTCTCGGCGAGCCGCGCCTCGGACGGAAGCCGGTCTCCCACCGCCAGCGCGTCGGCGTTGATGATCTCGACGATGCCGGCATAGGCCCGGTCGGCCAGACGCCCCTCGCTCATCGGTCGCTCCCTCGCAATGCGTGCGACAGCCAGAGTAGCCGAAGCGTCGCCGTGTTCAACGCAGATGGCGGCAGACGACGGCAATGGTCAAGCTGTCGGACAGCATTGCGTCAAATCGGCAACAAGCCGCCCGATTTACTGCTGGGGAAGCAATCGGGGGTTGAACCTGTCCAACCAATTTGCCTAGGATGCGATAGCAGGGACTCGAAAGCGGGCCTTGCACCGCCGGTAACTCCGGTCGGACAGGGTGCGTGCAACGTCACGCAAATTCACAGGGAGAGGTTGCGTGATAGCCGATCGATCGCATGCGCCGTCGCAGGACGCCGCCCCGGACCAGCCGCTCGCGCTGCTGACGCCGACCCAGCGCAAGGTGCTCGACGGCGTGTCCTCGGGCCAGCTCAACAAGCAGATCGCGTTCGACCTCGGGATCGCCGAAGCGACCGTCAAGGCGCACATGACCGCGCTGATGCGCAAGCTCAAGGTCCGCAACCGCACGCAACTTGCCATCACCGCGCAGTCGCTCGGGTGGCAGGGGCAGATGCTTGCGTACTGATGGGGCGGGAAACCCGGTGATGGACTTCGGGCGACGCGACCTGCTGCTCGGCTCCGCCGCGCTTCTGCTGGCGAACAGCACCGCCGCGCGTGCGGTGCCTACGCGCAAGCTCGGCTATGCGATCGTCGGGCTCGGGGGCTACGGGCTCGGCGTGATCATCCCGCAATTCGTGAATTGCACGCACAGCCGTCTCGCCGCGGTGGTGAGCGGCGACCGAGCAAAGGCGACGCGGGTCGCTGCCGAGCATGGTCTCGGCACAGGGGCGGTCTATTCCTACGCCGATTTCGACCGGATCCGCGACAATCCCGACGTCGATATCGTCTATGTATGCCTGCCCAATGCGATGCACGCCGAGTTCACGATCCGCGCCGCGCGCGCGGGGAAGCATGTGCTTTGCGAGAAGCCGATGGCGGTGTCGGTCGCCGAATGCGAGGCGATGATCGCGGCGTGCCGCGCAGCAGATCGCAAGCTGATGATCGGCTATCGCTGCCATTTCGAGGCGTATAATCTGGAGGCGATGCGACTGGCGCGGAGCGGGGCGGCGGGGAAGATCCGCTATGTCCGCAGCGAGCATGGCTTCATCCAGCGCAATCCCGCCGTGTGGCGGCTCAAGCGGGCGTTGTCGGGCGGCGGCTCACTGATGGACATGGGCATCTACAGTTTGCAGGCCGCGCGCTACATGACCGGCGAGGAACCCGTCGCGGTCACCGCGCGCGAATCGACCGACCGGCGCGATCCGCGCTTTCGCGAGGTCGAGGACATCATCGACTGGACGTTGGAGTTCCCCTCGGGCGCGATCGCGAGCTGCCAGTCGATGTACAGCGCGGCGCAGAACCACGTGCTGCTGATGGGCGACGCCGGGCGGATCGAGCTCGAACCTGCGACGCGGTACACCGGCAACCACATGTGGCTCGGCGAGGACGGTCGCGAGAAAGCGGTCACCCCGCCGCCGGGGCCGCGCGTCACGCAATTCGCGGGGCAGCTCGACCACATGTCCGAAAGCGTCGTCGCCGGACGGCAGCCGATCGTCTCGGGCGAGGAGGGCCTGCGCGACATGCGGATCGTCGAGGCGATCTACCGCTCGGCACGCGAGGGGCGGACGATCCGATTGGGGTAGGGCGGCCGGAACCGCCACCTCTCCGTTCGTGTCGAGCGTAGTCGGGAAAGCTGGCACAGCGCGGGGTTTCTCGTCTCCGCTGGAAACGAACGGGGGGGCAGGAAAATGCCGCAGCCCCTCGCTCGCCACGATATTTCGTGGCAGCACATGGGCATGTCCGATCTTCCGCCCCCCGCCGCACCGACCCCCAAAGCGCTCGAGGGCATCAAGGTCCTCGACCTGTCACGTGTCCTTGCCGGTCCGTGGGCGACGCAGATGCTCGGCGATCTCGGCGCGGACATCCTCAAGATCGAGCAGCCGGGGCAGGGCGACGATACCCGTCGCTGGGGCGGGCCCGCGCTTGCCGACGATTCCGGCGATTCCGCCTATTTCCTGTGCGCGAACCGCAACAAGCGATCGCTCGCGATCGACCTTGCGACCCCCGAGGGTGCCGCACTGATCCGGCGGCTAGCGCTGCAGAGCGACATCGTCGTCGAGAATTTCCGCGTCGGCGGGCTCGCGAAATACGGGCTGGATTATGCCGCCTTATCCGCGCTCAACCCGCGGCTGATCTATTGTTCGATCACCGGCTTCGGACAGACCGGGCCTTATGCCGACAAGGGCGGCTATGATTTCCTGATCCAGGCGATGGGCGGGCTGATGAGCATCACCGGTCTTCCCGATGGGGTGCCCGGCGGCGGACCGATGAAGGTCGGCGTGCCGATCGTCGACCTGTTTACCGGGACTTATGCGACCGTCGCGATCCTCGCCGCTTTGCGCCACCGCGATGCGACCGGGCAGGGACAGCGGATCGATTGCGCGTTGCTCGATACGCAGCTCAGCATGTTGTCGAACCAGGCGTCGCGCTATCTCAACGGCGGCGCGGTGCCGGGGCGGCTGGGAAACGACCACCCCGATATCGTGCCGTATCGCGATTATGCGTGCGCGGATGGGGATATCGTCGTCGCGCTCGGCAACGACCGGCAGTTCCGCGATTTTGCTGCGATCCTCGGGCTTGGCGCGCTGCTCGATGATCCCCGGTTCGCGAGCGTATCGCTGCGCAGCGCCAATCGCGCCGCGTTGCACGAACGGGTCGGCCCGGCGGTGGCGCGGTGGCGGGTCGATGATCTGGTCGTCGCGATGGAGGCGGCGAAGCTGCCGGCGGGCAAGGTGCAGGGAATCCCCGAGATCCTCGAGGATCCGCAGGTTGCGGCGCGAGGATCGGTGCAGACGCTGGAGCGCGACGATGGGACGCCACTGCGGGTGGTCGGGTTTCCGGCGAAACTGTCGGAGACGCCGGCGCGATACGACCGCGCGCCGCCGCGCGCCGGGGCAGATACGCGTGCGGTGCTGGCGGAGGTGTTAGGGGTGTCCGCGGTGGAGCTGGATGCGCTTGCGGCGGGTGGGGTGATTGCTGGCTAGGGCGCTGTTGTTGTTTGAAGAATGCGCTTCCCCGGCGATGGCCGGGGCCCAGGAGCGAAGGTCGCCGTTCTCGCGCGGTGCGCGCGCCAACTGCTGCGTCGCTACTGGGCCCCGACCTGTGCCGGGGAAGAACTAGAAAGGGGAAGGGCGAGAAGGGCAGAACGATCACCCCCCATCACCGGCCCCCATCACCGGCCCTTGAACAACCCGCCCAACACCCCTCGCACGAGGCTCCCGACGATCCCCCCAGCCGCCCCGCGTGACGATCCGAACACTGCCTTGGTCACCTCATTCGCAACCTGCCGCCCGACTGCGGACGACGCGGACCGCGCCGCCGAAGTCGCTACCCGGTTCCACGGCGAGTTTGCCGCTGCCCGCGCGTCGTCCTTCGCCTTGCGGTCCGCTTCGCGCTGTTCGGCGACGCGCTGCTTCTCCGCCACGCGCGCAGCGACCGCATCGGCCTTCGCCTGGACGGCGGCGGCCTTGTCCGCCGCCGTTTTCGCGGTGGCCTCGGCGGCGGCTGCGGCGGCTTCCTGCGCCTTGCCCGACAGGATCTCATCGGCCGAAACCCGGTCGATCGGCGTGTCGTACTTGGTGCCGACCGGATCGGTCTCGATCAGCACGCCGCGCTCGACCGGCGTCACCGGGCCGACCCGCGAGCCCGGCGGCGCGATTAGCGTGCGTTCGACGGGGGAGGGCGAACCGTCGGGGAGCAGCATCGAGACGAGCGCCTCGCCGACCTTGAGCTCGGTGATCGCGGTCTCGACATCGACCCCGGGATTGGCGCGAAAGGTCGTCGCCGCCGCGCGCACCGCCGCCTGGTCGCGCGGGGTGAAGGCGCGAAGCGCATGCTGAACGCGATTGCCGAGCTGCCCCGCGACCGTATCGGGGATATCGATCGGGTTTTGCGTGATGAAATAGATGCCGACGCCCTTCGAGCGGATCAGCCGGACGACCTGCTCGATCTTCTCGAGCAACGCCTTGGGTGCGGCATCGAACAGCAGATGCGCCTCGTCGAAGAAGAAGCACAGCACTGGTTTGTCGGGATCGCCGATCTCGGGAAGGGTCTCGAACAGTTCGCTCATCAGCCACAGCAGGAAAGTGGCGTACAGCTTGGGGCTCGCCATCAGCTTGTCCGCGGCGAGCACGTTGACGATTCCGCGGCCTTTCTCGTCCGTCCCGATGAAGTCGTCCATGTCGAGCGCGGGTTCGCCGAAGAAATGCTCGCCGCCCTGCGAGCGCAACTGGAGCAACGAGCGCTGGATCGCGCCGACCGACTGTTTCGAGATGTTGCCATAGGTGGTCGAGAGCTCGTCCGCGCGGCCTGCGCAATCGACCAGCATCGCCTGCAGGTCGTCGAGGTCGAGCAACAGCAGCCCGTCCTTGTCCGCGACGTGTAAGGCGATCGTCAGCACGCCCTCCTGCACGTCGTTGAGGTCCATCAGCCGCGACAGCAGCAGCGGCCCCATCTCGCTGACGGTGGTGCGGATCGGATGACCCTGTTCACCGTACAGATCCCAGAATTGCACCGGCGTGTCGGCGTAAACCCATGCCGTGTCGCCGATCTCGGCAGCGCGGGCAGCGAAGGCGGCGTGGGCCTTGCCGGTGGGGGAGCCCGCCATTGCAAGACCTGACAGGTCGCCCTTCACGTCGGCGACGAAGCATGGGACGCCCGCTTTCGACAGGCCCTCGATCAGCCCCTGGACGGTGACGGTCTTGCCGGTGCCGGTCGCGCCCGCGATCAGGCCGTGGCGGTTGGCGCGCTTGAGATCGAGCTGCTGGGGATTGGTGCCACCCGTACCCGCGCCGATGAAAATGCCGCCTGCGGCAATAGGGGTATCGGTCATTACAGGGCCTCCCGCGTGCACTCTTGCCGGCAAAGCTATTGCGCAAGATGACCGGAGGCGGAAGGAAAATCCCGCTCCCCGTGGAGGGGAGCGGGATGGTACGCTTTACTTCTTGAGCTTGACGCCGATGAACGCAGCCGGGTTGCGCCCGCGGACCAGCAGCAGCGCGATCTGCGTACGGCCGGCAGCCTTGGCCTGCGCGACGGCAGCAGCAAGCGCCGCCGGGGTCGTCGTTGGTGCGCCATTGGCGGAGATGATGACATCGCCGCGCTTGAGGCCCTTGGACGCCGCATCGCTGGTCGGATCGACCATCGCGACGACCACACCCTGCACCGACGAATCGATGCTGAAGTTGCGGGCGATCGGCGGGGTCAGCTGCTGGACGGTGACGCCGAGCGCGTTCGGCACTGCCTTTGGCACCGTCGGCGTATCATCGTCGTCGCTCATGTCGTCATTCTCGGCACCGGTCGCCTTGGCGATCAACGCTTCCTCGGACGGACGCGTGCCAATCACGGTCGCGATCGTCATCGGGCGACCCTGGCGCAAGATGTCGATCGGGACACGGCTGCCCGGCGTGATGTTGGCCACGAGATAGCTAAGCGACTGGTCGGGGTTGACCTGCTTCCCGTCGACGCGGAGCACGACGTCGCCAACCTTGAGCCCGGCCTTTTCGGCGGGCTGGCCCGGCTCGATCTGGCGAAGCAGCTCGCCCTGGTTCTTGGGCAGGCCGAACGAATTGGCGAGATCGTCGTCGATCGGCTGCGGGCCGACGCCGAGATAGCCACGCGCGATCGTCGTGCCCTTCATCAGCTTGTCGATCACGGGCTTGGCGTCGTCGGCGGGAATGGCGAAGCCGATCCCGATGTTGCCGCCCGACTGGCCAGCGAAGATCTGCGAGTTGATCCCGATGACGTTGCCCGAAAGGTCGAACATCGGGCCACCCGAATTGCCCTGGTTGATCGCGGCATCGGTCTGGATGAAGCGGTCGTATGCGCCGCCGCCGGTCACGCGGTGCAGCGACGAGACGATCCCAGCCGTCACCGTGCCGCCGAGCCCGAACGGATTGCCGATCGCGACGACCCAGTCGCCGACGCGTGCGGCGTTGGAATTGCCGAACTTGACGAACGGCAGCGCCTTGGCGTCGATCTTGAGCAGCGCGAGATCCGAGGTCGGATCGCGGCCGATCAGCTTGGCGACATATTCCTTGCGGTCGGTCAGCGTGACGGTGATCGAGTCGACCGTCGCGCCCTTGGCACCGGCAGCCACGACGTGGTTGTTGGTCACGACATAGCCATCGGGCGAGATGATGAAGCCCGAACCGAGCGACGTCGCCTGACGCGTCACCGGTGCGGCACCGCCGCCCTGGCTCTGGTTGAACAAGCCCTCGAACGGCGTTCCCGCGAACGGATTGGGCTGCTGTTGTTGTGTGATATGCTGGCTGGTTGAGATATTGACGACCGCGGGCTGCAACTTGGCGACCAGATCCGCAAAGCTCATCGGCGCGCCCGGGCGGGGTGCGCTCGCGGCCATCGCGGCGGGTTCGTTCTGCGCGGTCTGCGCACCGCTCATCGTGGGGAGCGCGATGGCGGTCGCTGTGCCGCTCAGCAACAGGGCGGCGGTGATGGCGTAGGCGTAGCGCACTAGTGATCTTCCTCTCGTCTACCGTGAACGGCAACGCGCGTAGTCATACGAAGCGATGCTGAACGACGTTTGAATATGAACCGCCGGTCAGGCGAATTGGATGCACTCTATCACTTCTTGCCTTCGAATTGGCGCAGATAGGCATTGTCGCCCGACAGGACCATCGACGTGTCACCCTTTGCCTCGGACCCGAAGGTCGTGCGGTAGGACTGCATCGCGCGATAGAAATCGTAGAAGTCGGGGTCCTTGTTGAACGCCTCGGCATAGATTTGTGCGGCCTTCGCATCGGCTTCCGCGCTGATGATCTGCGCGTCCTGCTGGCCCTTGGCCTGGATCGTCAGGCGTTCCTGCTGGCGCGCGGTCTTCATGCGGTCGAACGCACTCTGCAGCGGGGTGCCCGCGGGAAGATCAGTCCGCTTGATGCGGACGTCGATGATCTGCACGCCATACTGGCTGGCGAGCTTCTGCAGGCCGGCGCGGATGTTGTCCATCACCTGCCCACGCTCGGGGCTGAGCAGCGACGCCGACGGACGCTTGCCGAGCTCGTTGCGAAGTGCGGAGCTCAGCAGCGGCTGGAGCTGGTCGATCACGCGCTGTTCGGTCACCGAAGTGCTGCCGGTCGACGTCACCGCCTGGAGCGGGTCGACGATGCGGAAGCGTGCATATGCATCGACCTCGAGCCGCAACTGGTCGGTCGAGAGCACCGGCTGCTTGTCGAGCTCGACGTCGAGGACGCGCTTGTCGACCCAGATCAGCCGATCGACAAACGGAATTCGCGCGGCGAGGCCGGCGCCGGTGCTGCCGAACACCTCGTTCGGCTTCCAGCGGTTGATTGTGCGGTACGGCTGCTCGAAGCGCAGGATGACCGCCTGGCTCGTCTCGGGAACGATCGTCAGCGAGCTGGCGAGCAGGATCAGCCCGACCATCGCGGCGGCGCCGAGCGTTACGGGGTTACGGGCGAGGTTCACTGAGCTGCTCCCGAAGCGGGCGTTTGCGGGGCAATCGCGGCGGGCGCGATCGCATCGGGAATGGGCTTGCGACGCGACAGCGGCAGGTACGGGACGACACCCGGTGCCTCGACGATCGTCTTGTCACTGCGCGCGAGCACCTGCTCCATGGTCTCGTAATAGAGACGACGGCGAGTCACCTCGGGAGCGAGGCGATATTGCGCGTACAAAACGTCGAACGAGGTCGCATCCGCCTGCGCACGCGCCAGCGTCTGCTGCGCATAGCCGCGCGCCCGGTTGATGTTGCCCTGCGCTTCCTGCTGCGCGGCCGAAACCGCCTTGAAGTCGTCGATCACCTGAGCGGGGGGCGAAGCGTTCTTGATCGCGACGCCCTGGATACGGATGCCCGAATTATAGCGGTCGAGGATCGACTGCATCTGCTGTTCGGCACGGACTTCCATCGCGTCGCGTCCACCGCCGAGCGCTTGGTCGAGCGAGACGGTCGCGACGACCGCGCGCATCGCGCTCTCCGCGGTCGCTCGCAGCGTCGATTTCTGGTCCTTGATCTGGAACGCAAAATCCTGCGGGTTGCTGATGATCCAGCGCACCGAATAATCGAGATCGACGACATTCTGGTCGCGCGTCAGCATCAGGTTCGCGCCCGAGCCTTCCTCGGGGAAGGTGTCGGTGCTGATCTGCGCGACGTCGACCTTGGCGACCGACGACAGCGGCGCAGGCATCGTCAGCCGGATCCCCGGCTCGAGCGTCCCGGCGTAGCGTCCGAGGAAGGTCACCACGCCGCGCTGCTGCGGCCCGATCGAATGGACCGCGGTGAACGCGATCCACAGTATGAGGATGATCCCGACGCCGATCACCCACAATTGTGTCGGCGAAGGCGTGCCGGGGATCCGCGGCCGACCGCCGAAGCCGCTGCCATTGCCGCCGCCGCCACCCGAGGTGCGCGCGCGCTTGAGGAACTCGTCGAGCGCGCTCGGTCCGGTCTGTTTTCCGCGCGGCGTGCCGCTTGGCGGTTGCGCCCACGGATTGCGCGGGCCACCCCCGGAGTTGCCTCCCTTGCCATCGTCGTCGGAACCGCTCGGAGGGCCGCCCCAGGGGCCCTTGTTGTCGGCGGTAAGGATGGAGAGGCGGCGGAACCAGCCCGAAAGGATCGTCATGGGACCTTTATAGGGGCCAAGCGTGGCGAAAAACAGTGGCAAGCGCACGCCACGCGCCTATCTGCACGCGGATGACCGATCCAGTTTCGCTAGATGCCATGCTCGCCCCCGTTGCGGGCACCCGCGCCACCGGCCGTATCGAGGGCGATCGCGCCAGTATCGTGGTCGACGTCAGCGGCCTCGACGAGGCCGAACGCGAGTCGCTCGAGGCGTCGATCCGGGCGTTCGCTGGCGGTCTGCCGGGCGTCGCTACGGTCCGCGTTGCGCTCACCAGCCAGCGCAGCCAGCGGCTTTCGATCGCGGTGGCGAGCGGGAAGGGCGGGGTCGGCAAGTCGACCGTGTCGGCCAATCTCGCGATCGGGCTTGCCGCGCGCGGACGCCGCGTCGGGCTGGTCGATGCCGATATCTACGGCCCGTCGCAGCCCAAGCTGATGGGGGTCGAGGACGCCAAGCCGACCGCTCGTAATAAAGTGTTGCAGCCGGTGCCGACGCCCTACGGCGTACCGATGCTGTCGATGGGGATGCTCGTCGCCGCCGACCAGGCGATCGCGTGGCGCGGCCCGATGGCGGCGGGCGCGCTGCAGCAGATGCTCGACGCGAACTGGGGCGAGGCGGATACGCTGGTGCTCGACCTCCCGCCGGGGACGGGGGACGTCCAGCTGACGATGATCCAGAAGTACCGCCCGCAGGGTGCGGTGATCGTCTCGACCCCGCAGGATCTCGCGCTGATCGACGCGAAGCGTGCGATCGACCTGTTCGTCAAGGCGGGCATCCCGATCATCGGGCTGGTCGAGAACATGGCGGGCTATGTCTGCCCGTCGTGCGGCGACGTGTCCGATCCGTTCGGCAGCGGCGGCGCGGAAGCCGCGGCGCTGGCGCTCGGGATCCCGTTCCTCGGGCGGATTCCGCTCGACATGGCGGTGCGGATCTCGTCGGACGCGGGGCGGCCCGCGATGGCGGGCGACGGCCCCGAGGCGGTGGCTTTCGGTGCGGTTGCGGACAAGGTCGCTACATGGATCGGGGCGCAACGCTGATGCTGACGCAGGACACCGAGATCGCGACGCTGTTGCGCGAGACCCGGACGATCGCGCTGGTCGGCGCCTCCGACCGGCCGCATCGGCCATCGAATGGCGTGATGCGGTCGCTGCTGGCGCACGGCTATCGCGTGATCCCGGTCAACCCGCAGCTGGCAGGGACCGAGATCAACGGCGTCACTGTCGTCGCGGCGCTGTCCGACATCGCGGAGCCGATCGATCTGGTCGACATCTTCCGCAATTCGCCGGCGGCGGGGGAGACGGTCGACGCGGCGATTGCGGTCGGCGCGAAGGCGGTATGGCTCCAGCTCGGGGTGATCAACCCCGCGGCCGCCGCGCGTGCCGAGGCGGCGGGATTGCAGGTGGTGATGGACCGCTGCCCCGCGATCGACATACCTCGATTGGCAATTCCGCGCATCGCCTGAAATTCGCCATGATCGGGCCGCAGCTTGAATACCATGCTGTTGCTGATCCTCGCCGCGCAGGTCGCGACATCTGCCCCGGTCGCTCCGTCGTCGGCACCGACGAAGCCGGGGTGGTCGATCCTCGATCCGGTCGGGACCGAACCGTGCAAGCCGCGCGACGGTACCAGGGCCAAGCCCGACGACATCATAGTGTGCGGTAATCCGCTACCCTCGCAGACGCTGCCCTATCCGAACGAGGTCGTGCTCGACCGACCCAAACCGTCCAACCCCGACATGTCCGGATCGCGGGCGCTGACGCTCGAAAGCGGCGCGCCGTGCGCGACTCGGCAGAAGGGGTGTACGACCGGGGTCGATCTCTTCGGCGGCGCGACGCAGATGGTGCGGTTGCTGCAGAATGCGATCTCGCCCGGGAGCTGCTGCGAGGAGCCGGGGGAGTCGCGGAACTTCATGAAGCTCGGCAAGGATATGGCGCACGGGATCGGCGGTGTGTTCCGCAAGAAGCCGGACAAGTCCGGGCGCGT
>CAZNQA010000011.1:0-7632 GCA_964575105.1 uncultured Stakelama sp. | reverse complement strand
CAGACTCTGCGACCCGCGCAACCGCTCGAGCGCTTGCGCCACCGCGCGCTCGGGCCCCTCGTGCGTGACGATCGCGACCAGCACCGATCCATCCGCCATCGCACCGCGCTGCATCAGGCTTTCGATCGACACCCCCGCATCGCGCATCGCGGCCGCGATCTCCGCTAGCACCCCGACCCGGTCCGCGACCGTGAAGCGCACATACGCGCGCCCGCGCCGGTCGCCGGTGTCTGCGGCAGCCAGTTGCGTCAGCGCATCCGCCGGCATCGCGAACGCAGGCCCGAACTCGCCGCGCGCAATGTCGATCAGGTCCGCGACCACCGCGCTCGCCGTCGGGCCGTCGCCCGCGCCCGCGCCCTGGAACAGCAGCCGCCCGACGAAATTCCCTTCCGCCACCACCGCATTGGTCGCGCCGGTGACATGCGCGAGCGGATGGCTCACCAGCACGAGATGCGGATGCACCCGCTGGAACAGCCCCGCCTCGTCCGCCTCGGCGACACCCAGTAGCCGCACGCGATACCCGAGCGCCGCCGCCTCGGCGATATCGGCGGCGAGCACGTGACGGATCCCGCTCGCCGCGACATCGCCGAACGCGGGCTGCGTCCCGAACGCGAGGCTCGCGAGCAGCGACAGTTTGTGCGCGGCATCGACCCCGTCGATATCAAAGCTCGGATCGGCCTCGGCGAACCCGAGCGCCTGTGCCTCCGCCAGCACCTCGGCGAAATCGCGGCCCTCGGCCTCCATCTTGGACAGGATGAAATTGCACGTCCCGTTGAGGACGCCGTAAACCCGCTCAATCACGTTGGCCGCAGCACCCTCGCGCAGCCCCTTGATCACCGGCACGCCGCCCGCGACCGCCGCCTCGAACTTGAGCGCGACGCCCGCGCTTTCGGCCGCGCGCGCCAGTTCCAGGCCGTGATGCGCGAGCATCGCCTTGTTCGCGGTGACAAAGCTCTTGCCCGCGCCGAGCGTCGCGCGCGCGAGCGTCAGCGCAGGGCCGTCCGATCCGCCGACCAGCTCGACCACCACGTCCGCGCCCGACTGCGCGAGCGCGGTCGTGTCGTCGACCCACTGGAAGCGTTCGATATCGACCCCGCGATCCTTCGATCGGTCGCGCGCCGACACCGCGACGATCTCGATCGGCCGCCCCGCGCGCCGCGCGATCAGCGCGCCGTTGTTATCGAGCAGGCGGATCACGCCAGCGCCGACCGTGCCGAGCCCGGCAAGCGCGATACGAAGTGGTTCGGTCATTGGTGCGGTCCCCCGTCAGCCCGGCCTGATGGCACCGGGCGTCATCGCGGACCCGCTAGCGGAGGATTAGACCGCGAAACAACCCCGAAACGACCGATTATTTCTTGATCAGCCCGATCTCGACCAGCCGCTCGTGCAGATAGTCATGCGCGGTGATCGACGTGGGATAGCGGTTTGGGTTTTCCGCGGTGATCGTCGCAGGAAGCGTCTCAATCAGGAAATCGGGTGCGGGATGGAGGAAGAACGGCATCGAATAGCGCGAATGCCCGCGCCGCTCGACCGGCGGGTTGACGACGCGGTGCGTGGTCGAGGGGAGGACGTGGTTGGTCAGCCGCTGGAGCATGTCGCCGACGTTGACGACCATCGCGCCTTCGGGCGGCTTGATCGCGAGCCAGTTACCGTCCTTGTCGAGCAGTTCGAGCCCGGCTTCCTCGGCCCCGAGCAACAGCGTGATGAGGTTGATGTCCTCATGCGCCCCGGCGCGAACCCCCGGCGCATCGGCGGGGATCGGCGGGTAATGGAGCAGGCGCAGCACCGAATTGCCGTCCTTGACCGCATGGTCGAACCAATCGGGCGCAAGCCCCAGATGCCGCGCGATCGCCGACAACAGCCGGTCGCCCGCCGTGTCGAAGGCGGCGAACAACTCGATGAATGTCTCGCGGAAGCCCTCGGGCTGGTCGGGCCAGATGTTGGGTGACATCTGTTCCTCGAAGCAATGGCCCTTGGCGAGTTCGCGCCCGACGTGCCAGAATTCCTTGAGGTCGACATGCGTCGCGCCCTTGGCGATCTCGGTCTTGAATGGGGTATAGCCGCGCGCGCCGCCGCCACTTGCGCTGAAATACTGGCGCTTGGTTTCCTCAGGCAACGCAAAGAAGTCTTCGGTCATCGCCCAGGCACGCTCGATCAGATCGGCGGGGACGCCGTGGTCGGAGACGACGGCAAAGCCGTACCGTTCAAACGATCCGCCGAGCGCGGCGGCAAAGGCGGCGGGGTCGTTCGGCTCATCGGCAAGCGAAAGCGCGGGGACCTGTGCGGCGGGGGAATCAGACATGGGGTAGGGTCCATCAGACGAGAGATGTCGCGCTCTACCGCCAAACCGACGTGCGGGACAATCGCAGTTGCAGGACCCGGTCCGCAATCGAACCGGGCCCTGCGGGTCGGATCAGTCCGCCAGGTCAGCCGGAACCTTGCCGCCCGACTGCGCGAGCTTCGCCATCACCTGCTTGTGCAGCCAGATGTTCATCGACGCGCTGTCGTTGGTATCGCCGGTGAACCCGAGTTCCTTGGCGAGTTCGAGCCGGTTTGCGTGGCTCGAGTCGAGATCGAGCACCTTCATCAGGTCGACGATCGACGAGCGCCAGTTGAGGTTCTGACCCTTGGTCGCGGCCATCTGCGTCAGCACTGCCTCGACGTCGACCGGTGCCGAGGGTGCGACAGGTGCGGCGGCTGGCGTCGGGACGCCCGGATCCGACGGCGTATTCATCTGCGGCATGCCCGGCGACGACGGCGCGGCTTCGACTGGCTTGGTCTTGTGGCCCCAGATCGCATCCTTGATCCGGCTGAAAATGCTCATCGTCATATTCCTTCAGTAGTGACGGGACCGGAATGCGCCGCGTCGGGGTCCGTTCCGTCACCGCGTCGGACGTTACGGCAAATTGTTGAATTGCGGCGTGACCTCGGGGGCGTGCTGGGGCATGGGCGCGGCATGTCCGATCAAGCTGTTCCTCCCGCAAGGCTCGACGGCCCGCCGATCCGGCTCGTCGAATTCGTGCCCCTCGTCGCCGCGCTGATGGCGCTGGGCGCACTCGGGATCGATTCGATGCTCCCCGCGCTTCCCGACATCGCACGGCGTCTCGGGGTCGATGCGATCCTCGACGGGCCGCTGATCCTCACCGTGTTCGTCGTCGGGCTCGGGATCGGGCAGTTGATCCACGGGCCGCTGACCGATCGCTTCGGGCGGCGTCCGGTGCTGATCTGCGGGCTGATCTGCTACGCGCTCGGCAATCTGCTCGCGGGGCTGGCGAGCAGCTTCGCGCTCCTGCTGATCGTACGTTTCGTCACCGGGCTCGCGATCGCGTCGAGCCGCGTCGTGACGATCGCGCTGATCCGCGACTGTTTCTCGGGCCGCGCGATGGCGCAGGTGACGAGCCTTGCGTTCATGGTGTTCATGGCGGTGCCGATCGTCGCGCCGAGCTTCGGGCAGGCGGTGCTGCTGGTCGGATCGTGGCGACTGATCTTCGAGGTCATCGCAGCGGCGGCGCTGGCGTGCCTGATCTGGTTTGCCGTCCGCATGCCCGAGACGCTGCCGCCCGAGCGGCATATCCCCTTGTCGTTGCTGACGATGGCGCGCGGGTGGAAGGCTACGCTGACCGACCGCTACTCGCTTGGCTATACCGCTGCCGCGATGGTCGCGCAGGGCGCGATCTTCGGGTATCTCGGCTCGATCCAGCCGATCATGGAGCATGTCTTCCATCGCCCGGCGTGGCTCGGCGCGGTGTTCGCGGCATCGGCGGGGACGATGGCGGTTGCCAACCTGCTCAATTCGCGGATCGTGATGCGGATCGGGATGCGGCGCATCTCGCAGACCGCGCTCGTCGTGATGATCCTGTCCTCGGGCATCGGACTGCTGATCGGGCGGATCGGCGACGAGTCCCTGCTGCTGTTCGTCGTGCTTCAGGCGATCACGATGGCATGTTTCGGTCTCGCCACCTCGAACATGTCCGCGATGGCGATGGAAAACATGGGCGCGATCGCGGGCACCGCGTCGAGCGTGCAGGGGTTTTTCGGAATCACGCTTGGCGGGCTTATCGGCTGGGCGATCGGGCGCAGCTTCGACGGGACGACCGTTCCGCTCCATGCGGGGTTCCTCGTCGCGGGGGTGATCGGCATCGTGATCGCCGCGATTGTCGAGCGCGGTCGTTTGTTTCAACCGAGCTGACCTATTCCTTCCTTCGATGCGGAACCGATCCAATTCTGCTAGGTTCGCATCTGCAGCCGCCCCCCGCATCGGGCCGGGGCGGCCGGGAGACACGACATGAGCATTGGCGGCCATCAAGTGCCCGGCGAAGGCCCGGGCGACGACGGATTCGACGAAGAAGGCTATGACGAGAGCCAGCGTGCGGAGATCCTCGAGGTCACGCGCGACGGCCCGAGCGACGGGACGATCCTGACCGACCTCAACCCCGACATCGCGTCCGAAAGCGACGATGACGACGAGGACGAGGACGATCTTGAGATGGATTCGGAAGAGATCGGTGAAGAAGACGACGACGCCGATGTCGACGAGGACGATCTCGACGAGGACGACATTCAGGACGACATCGACGACGACGATGTCGAAGACGACGAACTGACCGATCGCGACGACGCCGCGCTGCGCCCATAAATGCGGGCGTAAGCGCGGGCGGCGGGCCGGGGTTCCGGTCCGCCGCCTGTCCCGGTTCGGTATGCCGGACCAGATGCGCGAGGGAACGGCGCGGACCGATCTTCGTTAGCAAGACCCCCGCCGATTCCATTCCCTATCAGTCGAGCCTGTATATGACGCGCACCGTCCTGTTGTCCGTATCCCTGCTTGTTCTGGCGGGCTGTGCCCAGAGCGAGCCGGTCACCAACACCCCGGTCGATATCAACGCTGCGGCGATCGATGCGCAGGACGCGATTGACGCTTACGGCGACAACATGCTGGGCAACGTCGAAGGCGAGGACAATTCCGCCGGCGCTCCGGTGTTGAACGCGACCGACGACGAGGCACCCGACAATCGTCTGACCCCGCTCAACCCGCCCGCTCCGGGCGCAGCGGGGGGATTGCCCGATGACCGGACCCCGGTTTCCGAAGCCAGCCCTACGCCCGACAGCGCGCAAGGGGCGGCCAACGTGGCACAGACTTATTACGCGTTGCTCGGTGCGCAGAAGTTCGGCGAGGCACGAGCCTTGTGGCGTCCGGGCAGTGCAGCGGCGGGGCGCGACCTTGCGGCCTTTACGGCGAGCTTCGATCGGTACAGCGAATATCATGCCAATATCGGAAAACCTGGCCGAATTGATTCCGGGGCAGGGCAGCGTTTCGTCACCGTCCCGGTTCAGGTCTATGCGCGGCTCAAGGCAGACCGCTCTCCGAGCTATGCACTCGGGACGATGACTCTGCATCGCGCCGCGGACGTGGATGGCGCAACGGCCGACCAGCGGATGTGGAAAATCGAGTCCGTCACGCTGAAACCCGTCGCGTCCCGGCGCTAGACGTCACCGCTTTGCAGGCCGCTTCGCTCAGCTGCTCTTCAAGCTATTGGCAAGGACCTCGAGATCACGCGCGGTAACAGCTTCGCCGGTCGCATCCTGAACTGCCGGAGATGATGCTGCGGCGGGACGGGCCTTCTCCGGAGCGAAGCCGACGGTATCGACGGCGGTCCACACAATTCCGCCAGCCCATAACAATGCCGACCAGCGGCTTAGGAAAATCTTGCGGAAGGGCATCTCGGCGGTGTGGCGGAAGACCGTGAATTTCTTGCGACGTATCGTCGTTAACGACCCGGATTTAGTCGCGTTCGTCGCCGTCCGGGTCATTGTCGAGGTCGCGCGCAGCACCATCCGCATCCCGCGCGGCATCCCGCATCCGATCGGCGGATTTGCGTGCGGCATCGGGCGTGAAGCTCTCGGCAATGCCATCGGGGCCGTTGAGCAGCACTTCGCCACCCTCGCTCGCGACGTCCATAGGTTTGTTATGTGGATCTTTGGGCATTACGAACGTCTCCCTCTGGACAGAACGCCGCCATCCCGGCCATGTTCCGGGCGAGGGGTTTGATCACCAGCATGTATATCGATCTGTTTTTGAAGAAGCACCGAACACCGGTGCTTTCGCCCGAAGAAGCCGCCGCGCTGGAAGCGGCGGCGGTCCGTGAGACCAGCTATGCCACGCGGCAGATCTTCATTCGACAACAGACACCGCTGACGCAATGCACGCTGCTGCTCGAGGGGTTCGTCGAGCGGTTCAAGGACACGCCCGAAGGCCGTCGGCAGATTCTTGCCATCCATGTTCCCGGCGATTTCGTCGATCTGCACAGCTATCCGCTCAAGAAGCTCGAACATTCGGTCGCCGCGCTCACCGATATCCGCGTTGCGCTGTTCCCGCATGCCGAGGTCCGCGCGCTGACCGAAAAGTCGGCGACGATCACTGAGTTGCTGTGGAAATCCACGATGATCGACGCAGCGATCAACCGCGAGTGGATCGTCTCGGTCGGTGCTCGCGGCGCGGCGGTGCGTCTCGCGCATCTCTTCTGCGAAATGTTCGTCCGGCTGGAGCGGATCGGCCAGGCGGCGGGCAACAGCTTCGCGCTGCCGCTGACGCAGGTCGATCTTGCGGACGCGACCGGGCTGACCGCGGTCCACGCCAATCGCATGCTCCGGCAGTTGCGCGAGGACGGCCTCGTAGCGTTCCGGCAAGGGGTGGCAGAGATCCTCGACTGGCCCCGGCTGCGCGCCTTTGCCGAATTCGACCCGGCGTATCTGTTTCTGGACTGATGGCGTAAGAGCGCGTGTTCCCGCGCAGGCAGGAACCCGGATTGTGTCCCTGGAATAGCCGCCCGAAACTTCTTCCCCGGCGAAGGCGGGGGCCCAGTAGCGCAGGTCGATGCAACGGAGCGCAACGCCCGGAGATACGACGGTTTCGCTCCTGGGCCCCGGCCTTCGCCGGGGAGGCAGCAAAGGGTAGAAACCTGACCGCGCCCGATCGCAGCCGATCAGAAGCTGCGGCCGTTCGTGCGTATAACCCTGGGCTCAGCTTCTTGCCGGAGAACAAGCGGACGTCCGACTTGGCTGGCGTTTCAACTATCGCCTGGCATGCGGCAGATAATGCGTCTGCGCGGCATCGGTCGCGTTGATGGCAAGGATCGAGCGTGCCTCGCCTTGTGGAAGCTGTCGACCGTGGCGGTCCGCCGCCGCGCCGATCACGCGGTCGAGCAATTCCTGCCCTTCCTGCCACCAACCGATTCCGCTGGCGGCGTTGAGATGCCCCTGCGCGCCCGCATCGACGAAATGGCTGCCCCAGCCGACCGCAAGACTATGCGCGCGTTCGATCGCGATCCAGGGGTCGTCGCGGCTGGCGACGACGAGCGAAGGGAAGGGCAGCGGCGCAGTCGGGGTTGGCCCGAACGACGTCAGTTCGGCCTGTGCTCCCGGACGGTCGACGTCCGCCGGAGCGACCAGGAGTGCACCCGCAACCGGCCAGCCGTAAGGTTGCCGGGTCATCTCCGCCCACCACGCGACCGCGAGGCAGCCGAGGCTGTGCGCCGCGAGCACGACCGGTGCCCTGGCCTGGCGGATCGCCTGGTCCAGCTTGGTCACCCAGGCGTTGCGATGCGGCGTGTTCCACATGCCGAGTTCGACGCGGAC
>CAZNQA010000010.1:34468-53564 GCA_964575105.1 uncultured Stakelama sp. | reverse complement strand
CGATGTTCCGCCACAAGGATTTGATGGAACTGCGCGACGAGACCGAGGAAGATCCGGCGGAGCTCGAAGCGTCGAAGTACGACCTCGCCTACATCAAGCTCGACGGCGACATCGGCTGCATGGTCAACGGCGCCGGCCTCGCCATGGCGACGATGGACATCATCAAGCTCAACGGCATGTTCCCGGCCAACTTCCTCGACGTCGGCGGCGGCGCGAACAAGGAGAAGGTCACCGCGGCGTTCAAGATCATCCTCAGCGATCCTGCGGTGAAGGGCATTCTCGTCAACATCTTCGGCGGCATCATGCGCTGCGACATCATCGCCGAGGGCATCGTTGCCGCGGCGAAGGAAGTGAACCTCTCGGTGCCGCTGGTCGTCCGCCTCGAGGGCACCAACGTCGAGAAGGGCAAGGAAATCCTCGCCACCTCGGGTCTCGCGATCGTACCCGCGAACGACCTTGGCGATGCCGCCAAGAAGATCGTCGCCGAGGTCCAGAAGGCGGCGTAAGCCACCGACGACACGGATGAATCGGGGCTCGGACGGCGACGTTCGGGCCCCTTTTTCGTGTGGCGGCCGAATCGGCACGCCCGGTCCGGCAAATGCCGCTACGGCATCGCGCTTTTTCCATACCGGACTTGCGAAAAGCGCGGAAAATAGCCATCTGACCGCCAGATGCACCGCCTTTACGCGTGGCGGAAAACGTGATCGACCTTGGAAGGGATAGCCGATGAAGGTGCTGGTACCGGTCAAGCGGGTGCTTGATTACAATGTGAAACCCCGCATCAAGGCGGATGGCAGCGGCGTCGACCTCGCCAACGTCAAGATGAGCATGAACCCGTTCGACGAGATCGCGGTCGAGGAAGCGATCCGTCTCAAGGACAAGGGCGTGACGGAAATCGTCGTCGTCTCGATCGGCGAGCAGAAGTCGCAGGAAACGCTCCGCACCGCGCTCGCGATGGGCGCCGACCGCGCGATCCTCGTCGTCAGCGAGGACAAGGTCGAGCCGCTCGGCGTCGCCAAGCTGCTCAAGGCGATCGTCGACGAGGAAAAGCCCGATCTGGTGATCCTCGGCAAGCAGGCGATCGACGACGACAACAACCAGACCGGGCAGATGCTCGCAGGGTTGCTCGGTGTCGGACAGGCGACGTTCGCGTCGAAGGTCGAGCTTGCCGGCGACAGCGTCACCGTGACTCGCGAAGTCGATGGCGGGTCGGAGACCGAGACGCTCACGCTGCCTGCGATCATCACGGTCGACCTGCGCCTCAACGAGCCGCGCTATGCGTCGCTGCCCAACATCATGAAGGCCAAGTCCAAGCCGATGGCGAACAAGACGCCCGCCGATTTCGGCGTCGATGTCAGCCCGCGGCTGACCACGCTCAAGGTGGTCGAACCCGCCAAGCGTTCCGCCGGGGTCAAGGTCGCGGACGTGGACGAACTCGTTGCCAAGCTCAAGACGATGGGAGTTTCCAAGTGAAGACGCTCGTTTGGGTCGAACATGACGGTTCGACCGTCAAGGATGCCACGCTCGCCGTGGTCACCGCCGCTTCGCAGCTCGGCGAAGTACATCTGCTCGTCGCCGGCCAGGGTGTCGACGCGGTCGCCGCCGAAGCCGCGAAGATCGCTGGCGTGGGCAAGGTCCATGTCGCGGACGACGCCGCTTACGCGCATGCGCTGGCGGAGAACGTCGCGCCGCTGATCGTCCAGCTGATGGGCGAGCACGACGCATTCCTTGCGCCCGCCACCACCAACGGCAAGAACATCGCGCCGCGCGTCGCCGCGTTGCTCGACGTGATGCAGATCAGCGACATCCTGTCGGTCGAGGGCGAGGACACGTTCACGCGCCCGATCTACGCGGGCAACGCGATCGCGACGGTCCAGTCGAAGGACGCCAAGAAGGTCATCACCGTGCGCGGTACCGCCTTCGCCAAGGCGGCGACCGAGGGTGGCACGGGGACGATCGAGGCGGTCGCAGCGACCGGCGACCTCGGCGTGTCGACGTATGTCGGCAGCGAGATTGCCAAGTCCGAGCGGCCCGAGCTGACCTCGGCCAAAATCATCGTTTCGGGCGGGCGCGCGCTCGGGTCAGGCGACAAGTTCCATGAACTGATCGATCCGCTCGCAGACAAGCTCGGCGCAGGCGTCGGTGCGAGCCGTGCCGCGGTCGATGCGGGCTACGCGCCGAACGACTATCAGGTCGGGCAGACCGGCAAGATCGTCGCGCCGGAAGTCTATGTCGCGGTCGGCATCTCGGGCGCGATCCAGCATCTCGCCGGGATGAAGGACAGCAAGACGATCATCGCGATCAACAAGGACGAGGACGCGCCGATCTTCCAGGTCGCGGACATCGGTCTGGTCGGGGACTTGTTCAAGATTCTGCCGGAGCTGACCGGCAAGCTCTGACGCGTCCCGAAACAAGCGAGTCTCTGAAACGGGCGGTCTTCTGGCCGCCCGTTTTATTATGGTAACGCAACATTCATTATTGTCGCGCGCGGAAATACGCGGCATGAACCATTGCGTTGCTCGGGGGGGCAGCGTGTCAGCGTCGACGGGTTCAGCGAATCGTTTGCGCGCCACGCATGGGGGCCTGCGGTCGAGCGGCGCATCGTTTCGCTGAACCTCGTCATCGCTGGAGAGGTGTTACCGTCCGCCAGTCTTCGGCCGATCGGAAACGCCTTTCCCGGCGACGGCCAGACCTTTGCGGAAGGTGAGGTACGAACTCGTCATTTGCTGCTTTCCCGCGAAGGCGGGAATCCAGAGCCAAAGAGAACAACGGCTTACAGTTCCCGCGACTCCTGGACTCCCGCCTTCGCGGGAGAACAGCGATGGTCTGGCAGCGGCTGCGCGAAGTCCGGGACCCAGTCGCCATCCCCGGCGAAAATGTCCTCAGTCGCTCCCGATCGGCTTCACCGGTGGCTCGACCGGGATCGGCAACGGCGGCACGCTCCGCAACAGCAGCGCGATCACCAGCGCCGCCGCGCCCAGCTGCAGGCAGAACAAAGTCACCCCCGGCCAGCCCGCGCGCGTCCAGGCGACGCCCCCCGCCGACCCGAGCACGCTCGACCCCGCATAGTAGAAGAACAGGTACAGCGCCGCCCCCTGCCCGCGATTCTCGCGCGCGCGCCGGCCGACCCACGCGCTCGCGATCGAATGCGCGCCGAAGAACCCGATCGTCACCGCCGCAATCCCGAGGATCACGCTCCACAAGGGCGTGGTCGCGGTCAGCAGCACCCCGACGATCAGCAGCACCACCGGGGTCCAGAACACCAGCCGCCGCCCAAGCCGCCCCGCGAGTCCGCCGAACCACGCCGAACTTGCCGACCCGAGCAGATACAACAGGAAAATCGCGCCGACCGCCGCATGGCCGAGGCTGTACGGCGGGGCAAGCAGCCGGAACCCCGCATAATTGTAGATCGTGACGAACACGCCCATCAGCAGGAACGCCTCGGCATAGAGCAATGGCAGCGCACGGTCGGAGAACAGCGTCGCTGTCGCGCGCCACACCGACCCTCGCCGGTGCGTCCGCTTGGTAAAACCCCGCGACTCGGGCGCGAGCCGCCGGAACGCCTCCGCCATCGCGAGCCCCGCGAGCCCGACGATCCCGAGCGCCCAGCGCCAGTCCGCGACGTCTGCGATCAGGCTGACCCCGAGCCGCCCCGCCATCCCGCCGATCGCGCTCCCGGCGATATAGAGCCCCATCGCCGAGCCGACCGACCCCGCATCGACCTCCTCCGCGACATAGGCCATCGCAACCGCGGGCACGCCCGCCAGCGCGACGCCGGTGGCAAAGCGCAGCGCGAGCAACGTCGTCCAGTCGGGCGCGATGGCGGTGGCGAGGCTGAACAGCCCTGCGAGGAACATCGCCGCGACCATCATCGGCCGCCGCCCCCAGCGGTCCGACAAGGCGCCTGCGAACAGGATCCCGATCGCGAGCGGCCCGGTCGCGAGCGACACCGCAAGGCTCGCGCCCTCGGCGTTCACCCCGAAACGCTGCGCGAAGACAGGGAGCAGCGGCTGGACCGAATAGAGCAGCGAGAAGGTCGAGAAGCCCGCAAACAGCATCGCCAGCGTCAGCCGCCGGTAGCCAGCACTCCCCTTGGCATGCGCCGTCATCAGAAGCCCGACAACAGGCTGGCGACGTTCCGGCCCAGCGCGTCGACCGCATAGCCGCCCTCCATCGCGATCACGCTCGGCCAGCCGCACGCGGCGATATCGCGCGCAAGGACGGCGTAATCGTCGGTGGTGAGCTTGAAATGCGCGATCGGGTCGCTCTCCCACGTATCCGCGCCGAAGCTGACGACGAGCAGGTCGGGCGCGAACCGCGCGATCGCCTCGAGCGCCCTGTCCTGCGCGCGGCGGAACGGCGCGAGCCCCGCACCTTGCGGCAACGGCAGGTTGAGCGTCGCGCCCTGACCGTCGCCCTCCCCGGTCTCGTCGGCATGGCCCCAGTAGAACGGGTAGTCGCTCGCGGGATCGGCATGGATGCTCGCGTAGAACACATCGCCGCGATCCCAGAAGATGTCCTGCGTGCCATTGCCGTGGTGATAATCGATATCGAGGATCGCGACGCGCTGCCGCCCCGCGTCGCGCGCGGCCTGCGCGGCGATCGCGGCGGTATTGAGGTAGCAATAGCCGCCGTAGTAATCCGCCCCCGCATGATGGCCGGGCGGGCGGCACAAGGCGAACGCCGCGCGCTCGCCGTCGAGCACCGCCTGCGTCGCAGCCAGCACGCTTTGTGCGCTGCCATAGGCCGAACCCCAGCTCTGCGCGGTCAGCGGGGTCGAGGCGTCGAAGCTGAAGCGCCCGATCTGCCCGTCGATCCGGTCGATCTTGATCGACCGCCGACCGACCACTGGCCAGACATAGCCCATCGCATCCCCCGGCCGCCCCGCCGCCGCCCACCGTCCCGGCGCTTCGCGCAGGAAGGCGAGATAGTCGTCGTGATGGATCGCCCGGATCGCCGCATCGCCGCGGTCCTCCGGCACTTCCGCGCCACCGATCGCCGTCAGGATGGTCTCCGCGCGCGACGGGGTTTCGGCATAAGCGGTGAAACCGCCATTGTGGAGTTCCTGGCGCGGTGCATGCGCCAGTTGGTTGGGAGAGAAGAACCTACGCATCCCGTACCTTTCGTGCAGCCGGCGCGATCCGCAGGACGAGATACCCCGCGACCGCCGCCAGGGTCGATCCGGCAAGCACGCCGATCTTGACCTCGTCCTGCAAGGTTGCGTCTCCCGGAAACGCGAGTCCGCCGATAAACAGGCTCATCGTGAAACCGATCCCCGCCAGCAGCGCAATGCCGTACAGCTGGATCCAGCGCATCCCCTTCGGGCGCTTCGCGAAACCAAGCTTCTCGGCCAGCGCCACGCCGCCCATGATCCCGACCTGCTTGCCCAGAAACAGCCCGCCCGCGATGCCGAGCACCAACGGATCGAGCGACGTCGCAAGGGTGATCCCAGCGAACGACACGCCCGCATTGGCGAAGGCGAACAGCGGCACGATCCCGAACGCGACCCAGGGCGACAAGGCATGTTCGAGCCGATGCAGCGGTGATTCTACCGAATCCGGCATTCCGGGCGATTTGGTCACCGGAACGAGCATGGCGGTGACGACGCCCGCAACGGTGGCGTGGACTCCCGATAACAGCACCAGCCACCACAAGGCGACGAACCCGACGAGATACGGCCAGATCCACATCACGCGGCGTTGCTTGAGCGCGAGCAATATCATCACCACCCCGCCGGCGCCTGCCAGCGCGATCCCGTCGATCCCACTGCTATAGGCGAGCGCGATGATCGCGACCGCGCCGCAATCGTCGACGATCGCGACGGTCATCAGGAACAGCTTGAGCGCCGGGCTGATCCGCTTGCCCAGCAGCGCGAGCACGCCGATCGCGAAGGCGATATCGGTCGCCGCCGGGATCGCCCAGCCCGACCGGAAGCGTGCGTCCCCGCCAGCGATCGCGAGGAAGACCAGCGCCGGGACGAGCATTCCGGCGGCGGCCGCGACCACCGGCAGCCGTCGTCGCTCGGGCGAGGACAGTCGCCCGTCTACCAGCTCGCGTTTGATCTCCAGCCCGACGAACAGGAAGAAGATCGCCATCAGGCCGTCGTTGATCCACAGATGGACCGTCATCGGCCCGATCGCCCGCGCGAGCACCGGGCCGGTCTCGAGATGGAGCGTGTGAAAATACGATTCGGCAAGCGATGAATTGGCGATGATCAGCGCCAGCGCCGCCGCCACCATCAGGATGAGCCCGCTGGTTGCCTCGTGCCGGAGGAACGTCCGCAGCGTGGAGCGGATCTTCCGCACGACGCGGGGCGGGGTGGGGATATGGTCCATGCGCCTCGCCTAACGCCTGGGACGGGCCGGGGGAACCGAAAGCACGCAGTGCTGTCCTTCATTCGGGGGCAAGCTCGTTATGCTACGTCTCGCCGTTGCCCCTACCCGGCGACCCCGTTACCCGCTCGCTCGGGCAAAGGCAGCGGCTTCGGCAACCTGATCGTCGCTAGGCGTGACTCCGGTATAGAGCACGAACTGGTCGAGCGCCTGCAAGGTTGCAACCTCCGCGCCCGTAATCACCCGTTTGCCCGCCGCCCGCGCCGCGCGCAGCAGCGGCGTCTCGGGCGGATATTGCACCACGTCCACCACCACGTCGCTCGCCGCGATCATCGCCTGCGGGAAGGCGAGCGCATCGACATCGCCTCCGGTCATTCCCAGCGGGGTTACGTTGAGCAGCAGACCCGCCGCGTCATCGCCCAGCTCGGCCGACCAGCCGAACCCGTACAACGCCGCCAGCCCCTGCCCCGCCGCCGCATTGCGCGCGACGATCGTCCCGTCGCGAAACCCCGCATCGCGCAACGCTGCTGCCACCGCCTTCGCCATCCCGCCCGACCCGCGCAGGACGAAGCGAGTCGCCGGGTCGATGTCGGCGATCAGCCGCGCGACCGCGGCGTAATCAGTATTGTGCCCGGTCAGCACGCCGGCATCGTTGACGATCGTGTTGACGCTGTCGATCGCCGCCGCCGAGTGCGCGAGCCCGTCGAGCAGCGGGATTACCGCTTCCTTGAACGGCATCGAGACCGCGCAGCCGCGAATATCGAGCGCGCGGATCCCGCGCACCGCGCCCTCCAGGTCCTGCGTGGAAAACGCCTTGTAGACGAAATCCAGCCCCAGCACTTCGTACAGCCGGTTGTGGAAGCGCGTCCCGAAAGTGCCCGGACGCGCCGCCAGCGACATGCACAGCCGCGTGGTCGGGCCGATCAGCGGTTTGGTCGGCATCAGCGCCCTCCTCAGTCCGCCAGCGCCTCGGCGATCAGCGTGCGGGTATTGTCGATCCCGTAGAGCGCGATGAAGCTGCCCATCCGCGGGCCCTGCGACGACCCGAGCAGCGTCTCGTACAACGCGCCGAACCAGCTGCGCAGCGGATCGAACCCGCCCTCGTTGCCGATCGCATAGACGATGTTCTGCAGGTCGACCGCCGAAGCGTCCGCCGGTGCAGCGGCAAGATCGCGATCGAGCCGTTCGAGTGCGGCGACCTCGATCCCCACCGGCTTGCGCCGCTGGAGCGTCGGCGCGACGAAATCTCGGTTGTACGCGAGCGCATGGCCGATCAGCGCGTCGAGCTCGGGCGTGATCTCGCCCTCGACATAGTTGCTGAGATACCCACGCACCTGCTCCGCGGTCGCGCCCGCGCCGAGTACGCCGACGAGGTTGAGCAGCAGCCCGAAGGTCACCGGCGGAGTCGTCCCCGGCACCGCGCCGTCATGGATGTGGTGTACCGGATTGCCGAGCTTCTGCTCGACCGGAAGTGCCGCATATTTGCCGCGGAAGTCGAAGTAATCGTCCACCGCGCGCGGGATGACACCGACGTGGAGCTGCTTGGCCTTCTTGGGTTCGCGGTAGGCGAAGAAGGACAGGCTCTCCTGCGTGCCGTAATCGAGCCACTGCTCGAGCGTCAGGCCATTGCCCTTCGACTTGGAGATCTTCTCGCCCTTCTCGTCGAGGAACATCTCGTAAATCAGCCCCTCGGGCGGGCGACCGCCAAGCACGCGCGCGATCTTGCCCGACTGGACGCCGCTGTCGATCAAATCCTTGCCGTACATCTCGTAATCGACGCCAAGCGCGACCCAGCGCATCGCCCAGTCGACCTTCCACTGCAGCTTGGCGTGGCCGCCGAGGATCGATTGTACCAGCACTTCGCCGTCGCTGTCGGTGAAGCGGATCGTGCCCTCCTCGACATTGACGACCTCGACCGGGACCTGAAGCACGACCCCGGTCTTGGGGCTGATCGGCAGGATCGGCGAATAGGTCGCGGCGCGCTCCTTGCGCAGCGTCGGCAGCATCACCCCCATGATCGCGGCATAATTGCGCAGCACGCCCTTGAGCGCATCGTCGAACACGCCCGCTTCATATTGCGACGCGGACGAGATGAATTCATATTCGAACCCGAAGCGATCGAGGAAGTCGCGCAGCATCGCATTGTTGTGCGCGGCGAAACTCTCGAACTTCTCGAACGGATCGGGAATCCGGCTGAGCGGCTTGCCGAGATGCTCGGTCAGCATCGCCTGGTTGGGGACGTTGTCGGGCACCTTGCGCAACCCGTCCATGTCGTCGCTGAACTCGATCAGCCGGGTCGGCGCGTCGGACAGCGTCTGGAACGCGTGGCGCACCATCGTCGTGCGGAGCACTTCGTTGAACGTGCCGATATGCGGCAGCCCCGAGGGACCGTAGCCGGTCTCGAAGATGACAGGTGCGCCGCCGGGCTTGCCGTCGGGATGGCGCTTGAGGAGCTTGCGCGCCTCCTCATACGGCCAGGCCTTGGAGTCTTGGGCGGCGGTGCGGAAAGCTGTGTCGGTCATGATGCGTCCGCGTTTGCCGCTTTAGCGGGGCAAGCGCAAACGCTATGCTGTTTGGGCCCCCTCTTCGGCTTCACGACCCCCAACCCCGGCGTCACCCTGAACTCGTTTCAGGGTCCACCGTGCCACAACGGCTGGCCGGGCCTGCGGAGAAGTGGATGCTGAAACACGTTCAGCATGACGGAGCAAAGGGGAAAGGGCGGTATGCCCATCCCCGCCCCCTCGCCTCAAACCGGCTCCCCCGCCCGTTCCGCCTCCACCAGCGCGCGGTACGCCGCGCGCAGGCTCACCTTGTCGATCTTCTCGGTCCCGAGCCGCGGCAGCGGTGCGTCGACGATCCAGATCCGCTGCGGCACCTTGAACGCCGCGACGTGCGCGAACAGGAAGGCGGACAGCTCGTCCGCGCTCACCCGCTCGTCCGGATGGAGCAGCACGACCGCGCCCGGTACTTCCCCATATCGCTCGTCGGGGAGCCCGAACACCGCCGCCTCGGCGACGCCGGGATGCTGGTAGATCGTCGCCTCGACCTCCTGGCACGAGATGTTCTCGCCACCGCGGATGATGATGTCCTTCTTGCGGTCGACGATGAACAGATAGCCGTCAGCATCGAGATAGCCGATGTCGCCGGTGAGGAAATAGCGATCCGCGGTAAAGGCGGCGGCGGTCGCATCGGGCCGCCCGTAATATTCGCGGAAGTTGCAGATCGAGCGGATTCCGACCTCGCCGCGCTCCCCTTGCGCGACCGGCTTTCCCTGCGCATCGAGGATCGCCAGATCGACCAGCGGTGCGGAGGCGCGCCCGGTCGAATTGGGTTTGTCGAGGTAATTGTCGCGGAAATTACCGCAGCCGATCCCGTTGGTCTCGGTCAGCCCGTACCCGAGCAGCGGCTTGGGCCCGCCCATCTCGTCCGCGATCCGGCGGACATGCTCGACCGGGCGTGGCGCGCCGCCCGCCGCGAAATCGGTGACGCTCGACAGGTCGTACTGGCCGCGATTGGGATGCGTCAAAATCTCGAAGCTCATTAGCGGCACGCCGACGAAATAGGTGACATGCTCCGACGCGATCAGCCGCATCGCTTCCTCCGCATCCCATTTTGGCATGAGGACCAGCTTGCGCCCCATCGCGAAGCTCTGGAGGAACACCGGGACTTCGGCGGTGACGTGGAACAACGGCACGTTGAGCAGCGTCGCGGGCTGGCCGTCGGGCGGGCTGCCGTCCTGCGTCGCGATGCTCAGCATCATCAGCGCCTGCGCGAGATAGTTATACACCCCCTGCGTCACCGCGCGGTGATCGCTGATCGCGCCCTTCGACTGGCCGGTGGAGCCCGAGGTGAACAGGATCGTCGCGGGGTCGGTCGGCGTGACCGTGGGAAGCATCACCTTGGATGGATCGAGCCCGGCAAGCGCCTGATTTAGCGGTAGCGCGTCGTCGATCGTCACGATCGGGACGCCGAGTCCGTCGATCGCTGCGATCCGGCGCGCGCGGGGCGGGTCCGCGAAGACCAGGCTGCATTCGACATCGGTCATCGCCGTGCCGAGCTCCTCCGCCTGCCACCAGCCGTTGAGCAGCGTGGCGACGCCGCCCGCGATCACGATTCCCATGTAAAGCACGATCCACGACGGCGAATTGCGCATCGCGATCCCGACGCGGTCGCCGGGCTGGATCCGGTATTGCGCGACCAGCGCGTGCGCGACGCATTCCGCCGCGACATGGACCTGCGCGAAGGTCAGCCGCTCGTCGCCTGCGACGAGGAAGGTCTTGTCGGCATGTTCGGCGCAATAATGCGCGAAATAGGGCGGCAGCGTCTGCGGCACCCCGGTGATGACCGGCAGCTCCAGCCCGTCGACCGCGACCGTCCCGAGGGCGAGCGGACCGCCCGGTCCGGTCAGCGCGGCAAGCGTCGCATCCATGCGGCCGTCCAATATGCTCGGCATCTCTCTCTCCATTCTGTCTTGTCGCTTGGTCTTGTCGCCAGTCGCCTTTATGGAGGCGCAAATCCCGGGGGAAAAGCCTTGATCCTGACTGCCGCCCTGCCCCTGCTCGCCGATGCGACGAATGCCGCCGCTTCAACCGGTTACGACGGCCATCTGCGGTTCGAGGATCTTCACCTCAACCCGGTCGCGCTCGACCTCGGCTTCTTCCAGATCAAATGGTATTCGCTTGCGTATATCACCGGGATCCTGGTCGGCTGGTGGTATCTGCTCAAGCTGATCGCGCAGCCCGGCAGCCCGATGGCGCGGCGGCATGTCGACGACCTCGTCTTCTACGCGACGCTCGGGATCATTCTCGGCGGGCGGCTCGGTTATGCGATCTTCTATTCGCCCGACATGCTGCTCAGCCCGTGGCGGCTGATCCGCCTGTGGGATGGCGGGATGTCGTTCCACGGCGGGATGATCGGCACGTCGATCGGGATCATCCTGTTCGCGCGCAAGGAAAAGCTCGATTGGCTTCGGATCCACGATTATCTCGCCTGCGCGGTGCCGTTCGGGCTGTTCTTCGGGCGGATGGCGAACTTCATCAACGGTGAGCTGTGGGGCAAGCCCTCCAACGTCGCCTGGGCGATCATCTTCCCGCGCACCGGCAACGACGTGCCCCGCCACCCGAGCCAGCTCTACGAGGCAGGACTCGAGGGGATCGCGCTGTTCGCGCTGCTGTGGTTCGCCTTCTGGCGGACCAGGGCGCGCTATGAGCCGGGTCGCCTCGTCGGGCTGTTCCTCGTCGGCTACGGGCTCGCGCGTTTTACGGTCGAATTCTTCCGCGAACCCGATTCGCAGTTCAGCGGCACGGTCTTCGCGACGACGATCCACATGGGGCAGGTGCTGACGCTCCCGATGATCCTCGGCGGGCTGTATCTCGTCGCGACCGCCAAGGGCCGCCGCCAGCGCGTCGTCCCGATCGCGGGGGACGCGAGCGTCGCCTGAGCGGCGGTCGTGCGCGCGGCGCACGGGAAAGTCCCCCGCCGCCACGCTTGCGGACCGCGCCGCGGGCGGGCATGGCGCGCCGACGATGACGGACGACACCCCTCCCCAAACCCCGCCTGCCCCGCCCCCGCCCCCGCTTGCGCCTCTGGCCGACCGGCTCGCCCGCGCGATCACGCTCGCAGGGCCGATCTCGATCGCGCAGTTCATGGCGGCGGCGAACCAGCATTATTACGCGACTCGCGATCCATTGGGCGCGGGTGGCGATTTCACCACCGCGCCCGAGATCAGCCAGATGTTCGGCGAGCTGATCGGGCTGTGGGCCGCCGACCTGTGGGACCGCGCCGGCCGCCCCGAAGCCGCCTGGGTCGAGCTCGGCCCGGGCCGCGGCACGCTCTCCGCCGATGCGCTCCGCGCGGCCAGCAAGGCAGGGTTCGCGCCGCCGGTCCACTGCGTCGAGACCAGCCCCGTGCTCCGTGCCGCGCAGCAGGAGCGCCTCGCCAACGCCACTTTCCATGATTCGATCGACACGCTCCCGACCGATCGCCCGCTGATCGTCGTCGCCAACGAATTCTTCGACGCGCTCCCGATCCGCCAACTCGTAAAAGGCGCGGCGGGCTGGTTCGAACGGCTGGTCGCATGCCAGGACACGCTGTTCCTCCCGATCGCGGGAACGCAGATTCCGGAAGGCGTCATCCCCGAAGCCCTGCGCGACACCGCCAACGGCGCGGTGATCGAGACCTCCCCCGCGAGCGTCGCGATCCTGCGCGGGCTCGCGCAGCGGATCGTCGCGCAGGGCGGCGCGCTGCTGATCGTCGATTACGGTTATAACGGCCCCGCGATCGGCGACACGTTGCAGGCGGTGCGCGGCCACGCCTTCGCCAATCCGTTCGATTCTCCCGGCGAGCAGGACCTCACCGCGCACGTCGACTTCGGCACGCTCGGCGCGGCCGCGCTGGTCGAGGGCGCGCGCGTCGAGGGCCCGGTCGACCAGGGCGCGTTCCTCGGCGCGCTCGGCATCGACGCGCGCGCCGCCGCGCTGTCGAAGGCAGCGCCCGACCGCGCCGACGGAATCGCCGCCGACAAGGCCCGCCTGACCGAGGCGATGGGTACTCTATTCCAGGTCCTTGCGGTGTCGGCACCCGGCTGGCCGACACCTGCGGGGTTCGCATGATCCAGTATCGCGACGCACGGACGATCGACGGCCCCGCGCTCGCAGCGATGGCGCGCGAGTCGTTCACCGAGACGTTCGGCACGCTCTACGATCCGAAGGATCTCGGCGCGTTCCTCGACGAGGCGTTCGGGCCGAACGGTCTCCCGTCGCAGCTGTCCGATCCCGATTTCGCGATCCGCCTTGCGCTCGACGACGGCAAGATCATCGGCTTCGTCAAGATGGGGCCGGTCACCTTCCCCGGCGAATGGCGCCCCGATGCGATCGAGCTCTATCAATTCTACGTGCTCTCCCCGTGGCATGGCAGCGGCGTCGCGCAGGAGATGATGGCGTGGGCGCTCGAGCATGCGCGCAGCCACGGCGCGCGCGAGGTGATCCTCAGCGTCTATGTCGACAACCACCGCGCGCACCGTTTCTACGAACGCTATGGCTTCCGCGACATCGGGCGGATCGCGTTCCGCGTCGGCACGACGGTCGACGACGACAATCTGATGCGGCTGGTGCTGTGAGCGACGTTCCGGTGATCCGCGCACGCACCTTGGAAGGCGTCGCGCACGGCTTCCTCGGGCGCGAGGGCGGCGTTTCGACCGGGGTCCATGCCGGGCTCAACGTCGGGCTTGGCTCGGACGACGATGCCGCCGCAATCGCGGAAAACCGCGCGCGCGCGACCGACGCGGTGCTTCCGGGCGCGGCGCTGGTGACGCTCTATCAGGTCCATTCGGGCGACTGCGTCACCGTCACCGCGCCGTTCGCGGACGACCAGCGCCCGCGCGCGGATGCGCTCGTCACGGATCGCCCCGGCCTCGCGCTCGGGATCCTGACCGCGGATTGCGCCCCCGTCCTGTTCGCGGATGTCGCGGCGGGCGTGGTCGGCGCGGCGCATGCGGGGTGGAAGGGCGCGATCGGCGGGGTGACCGATTCGACGATCGCCGCGATGGAAGCGCTCGGCGCGCGCCGCAACCGCATCACCGCCGCGATCGGCCCGTGCATCGCGCGGTCGAGCTACGAGGTCGACGATGCGTTCGCCCAGCGGTTCGAGGCGCACGACCCCGCCAACGAACGCTTCTTCGCGCCCGCGCGCGCGGGGCATCACCAGTTCGATCTCGAATCCTACGTCGTCCACCGGATCGCCAGCGCCGGCGTGACCCGGATCGCGGCGCTCGGCCGCGACACCTATGCCGACGAAGCGCGCTTCTATAGCTACCGCCGCGCGACGCATCGCAATGAGCCCGGCTACGGCCGCCAGATCGCGCTGATCGGTCTCGGCGCGGAGACCGATCACTCCTGATGAGAGTGACAGTTTTTCGCTCTCCGTTCATTTGAAGCGTAATCGAGTGAGGTCGAGGTAACGAAGCGCCGTCGCCTGCAACAAACCGGGCACAGCGCAGGTTTCTCCACTTCACTCGAAACGAACGGATAACAGGGTGGAATCCCCGCCCCCGACACGCGGCATGGTATCAAATGACACTATCCCGCGTTACGGAGGGGCATATCCTTAAGCAAGGCAGGACCTAATCTCATGGCGCAGACCCCCACTCCCCCGCTCGACGCGACCGGCGCGGACGAAGCCGACCTGACCGGCGTCGCGCCGCGCACCAAGGCAAAGCCCTCGGTCGAGAAGATCGGCGATCGCAAGCTCAAGCCGTCGACGCTGATGATGGGCCACGGCTATGATCCGATGCTGTCGGAAGGCTCGCTGAAACCCCCGATCTTCGCCACCTCGACCTACGTCTTCCCCAATGCCGCCGCGGGCAAGCGCCATTTCGAGGGCGTCACCGGCAAGCGTCCCGGCGGGTCGCAGGGCCTCGTCTATTCGCGCTTCAACGGCCCCAACCAGGAAATCCTCGAGGATCGCCTCGGCGTGTGGGAAGAAGCCGAGGACGCACTCGTTTTCTCGAGCGGCATGTCCGCGATTGCGACGCTCATGCTGTCGATGGTCAAGCCCGGCGACACGATCGTCCATTCGGGCCCGCTCTACGCGGCGACCGAAACGCTGATCGCGCGCATCCTCGGGCGCTTCGGCATCCAGTGGCTCGATTTCCCGGCCGGCGCGACCCGCGAGGAGATCGATGCGGTGATGACCAAGGCGGCGACCGGCAATGTCGCGCTGATCTACCTCGAAAGCCCCGCCAACCCGACCAATGCGCTGGTCGACATCCAGGCGGTGCGCGCAAGCCGCGACGCGATCTTCACCGGCGAGAACAAGCCGCCGATCGCGATCGACAATACCTTCCTCGGCCCGCTCTGGCTCAAGCCGCTCGAGCATGGCGCGGAGATCGTCGTCTATTCGCTCACCAAATATGCCGGCGGGCATAGCGATCTGGTCGCGGGGGGCGTGCTGGGTTCCAAGGAGCACATCAACACGATCCGGCTGATGCGCAACACGATCGGCACGATCTGCGACCCCAACACCGCGTGGATGCTGATGCGGAGCCTCGAGACGCTCGAACTCCGCATGAGCCGCGCGGGCGAGAATGCGGTCAAGGTCTGCACCTTCCTCCGCAGCCATCCCAAGGTCGAGCGCGTCGGCTATCTCGGCTTCCTCGCCGACACGCCCGGCATGGAGCGCCAGGCCGACATCTATGCGCGCCATTGCAGCGGTGCGGGCTCGACCTTCTCGCTGATCGTCAAGGGCGGCGAGACCGAGGCGTTCGCGTTCCTCGACGCGCTCAAGATCGCCAAGCTCGCGGTCAGCCTCGGCGGGACCGAGACGCTCGCGTCGCACCCCGCGGCGATGACGCATCTGTCGGTGTCGGACGAGCGCAAGCAGGCGCTCGGGATCACCGACAACCTCGTGCGCATCTCGATCGGCGTAGAGGATCCGGAAGACCTGATCGCCGACTTCGCGCAGGCACTCGATTCGATCTGACGCGTTCATCCACGGATCAGACGGATGCGCCTAGGCGCATCCGTCGGTTCTTCGTGGAAGGCGAGTGATATGCGAGCATTTGTGATGGCGGCGGCGGCAATCGCCGCGTTGCTCCCGGTGGCGGCGAGTGCCGCGATTCCCAAGGGAGTGTGGACCAACCCTAAAAAGAGCGTCCGCGTGGTGTTCCAGCCGTGCGGCGACGCGATCTGCGGCAAGGTCGTCGCCGCCACCCCGCAGGCCGAGGCGGATGCGCAGCGCGGCGGCGGTGCCCCGCTGGTCGGCGCGATGCTGTTCCAGGATTTCCGGCAGAACGAGACCGGGATATGGAGCGGCTCGGTGCTGGTCCCCGATCTCGGCCAGACCATTTCGGGCACGATCCGGCAGGTCGACGCCAACACGCTGGTCGGCGAGGGCTGCGTCTTCCCCAACATCGGTTGCCGCACACAGACATGGACGCGGGTCAAATAAGCGCGCGTCGGTAACGACCGTCCGTCCCGCGCGGGCGAGTGCCGGCACAGGGCGTTTCCTCCGTTTATACGAGCACGGTGTTCCTGTGAAAGCAGGAACCCAGAGCCAAGCAAGACAACGTCGTGAGGCGCTAAGCGGCGGTGGACTCCTGCTTTCGCAAGAGTCCAGCGCCGCTCAGCGCCTCGCCACGCCGATCTTCTGCCCCAGCCACCGCGCCGCCGCCTCAGGTGACGCCTTGGCATCGTCGCGATCGACCTGATAATTCGCCGCACGCATCGCCTCGACCGAGACGCGCCCGATCAGCGGCTGCACCGCCGCGAGGAACCTGGCGTCGTTCGCATGCGCCTTCCCCACCAGCACGATCGCATCATAGCCCGGGATCGCCCCGCGCGGATCGCTCAGCACGGTCAGATGCTGCGCCGCGATCCGCCCGTCGGACGAGAACGCGGAGATCACGTCCGCCTGCCCGCTCTCGAGCGCGCGGTACATGAAGGTCGGGTTGTACGCGCGCGCGCTCCCGAAGCGGATCGGATAGGCGCGCTGGATCGCCGCCCATTCCGGCCGCTCGAGGAATTCGAGATCCGACCCGAACTTGAGCCCCGGTGCCGCGCGGACCAGATCGTCGAGCGACACCAGCCCACGCTCGCGCGCTGCATCCCCCCGCATCGCAAACGCATAGGCGTTCTCGAACCCCAGGGACCCAAGCACCTTTACCCCCGCCGTCCGCGCACTCCACGCGCCGATTGCCGCCACCATCGCCGCGCGCTTCGGATTGTCGCGGCGCTTCATCTCGTTGGTCCAGATCGTCCCCGCGTAATCGACGTAAATGTCGATCGCGCCCGAACGGACCGCGCCATAGATCACCGCCGAGCCGAGCCCGTCGCGATACCGGACCTTGTAGCCCGCCTGCTCGAGCCGATTGCCGATCAGCCGCGCAAGGATATATTGCTCCGAAAAGTTCTTCGCACCGATCGTGACGACGCTCCCGCCGGTCGGCCAAAGCGGCGCGAGCGCGAGCAGGACGCCCGCGATCAGCACGCCCCCCGCCCCCAGCGCCACCCCGCGCCGCCGCCGCGCAATCGACCGCTCGATCAGCCCGAGCAGCGCATCGACCGCAAGCGCCAGCGCCGCCGCGCTGAAACACCCCGCAAGCACCAGCGCCCAGTTCTGTGTCTGGAGTCCGGCAAAGATCATGTCGCCGAGGCTCGGCTGGCCCACCGTCGTCGACAGCGTCGCCGCGCCGATCGTCCACACCGCCGCGGTGCGGATCCCCGCCATCAGCACCGGCGCGACGAGCGGCGCCTCGACCAGCCGCAGCTTCTGCCACGCCGTCATCCCGACGCCATCCGCCGCCTCGATCACCGCGGGGTCGATCCCCGCGAGCCCGGTGACGCCATTGCGCAGGATCGGCAGCACCGCATACAGCGACAGCGCGAGCAGCGACGGCAGGAACCCGAGCGCCGGGATCCCGCCGCCGACCAGCCCCGACAGGAACAGCAGCAGCGGATAGAACAACGCGAGCAGCGCAAGACTCGGGATCGTCTGGACGAGGCTCGCCACCCCCAGCGTCCAGCGCGCGACGCCCGGCGACCGCGCGGACCAGATCGCAAGCGGCAGGCTGATGACCAGACCCAGCGTCAAGGCGGCGGCGGACAGCAGCAAATGCGCCGCAAGAAGGTCCGGAACGCGCGTCATCGCGTCGAGAAACGGGCCGGTCATGCCGCTTCCCCGGCAAGATCGCGCATCCGCTGCGCCTGATCGCGCGGCACCGCGACCAGCGCCTGCGCGACCGGCCCGCCTGCGCCGCCCAGCAGCGCACGCGGCGCTTCGTCCGCGACGATCCGCCCCTTGTCCATCACCAGCACGCGGTCGGCGAGGATCAGCGCCTCGGCCATGTCGTGCGTCACCATGATCGTGGTGAGTCCGAGCCGGTCGTGGAGCGCGCGGATCGCATGCCCCAGCTGGTCACGCGTCACCGGATCGAGCGCGCCGAACGGTTCGTCCATCAGCATCAGCCCCGGCGCGGTCGCGAGCGCGCGCGCCACGCCGACCCGCTGGCGCTGCCCGCCCGACAGCGCATCGGGCAACCGGCGCGCGACGTCCCGCGGCAGATCGACCAGGTCGAGCAGTTCGCCGACACGGTCCGCATCGTCGCCGTCGCCGCCTGCCAGCCGCAACCCGATAGCGATGTTCTCGGCGACCGTCATATGTGGGAATAAACCAATGTTCTGAAATACATAACCCATCTTGCGCCGCAGCATCGGCGCGGGCTCGTCCGCAACGTTTGCGCCCGCGATGCGTGTGCAACCTTCGCTTGGTTCGATCAGCCGGTTGATCATCTTGAGCAGCGTCGATTTGCCCGATCCCGAACTGCCGACCAGCGCGACAAAGCTCCCGCCCGCGATCTCGACCGACACGCCATCGACCGCGACGGTCCCGCCGGAATAGCGTTTGGAAACGTCCTCGAACGCGACGGTCGGGCCGGAAGGAGAGGATTGCGCCATCGTCACGCTTGTGCGGGACGGTGTCGCGGGCGTCAAACCCGACGTGGCGTCGCCCGTGCGGTCCGGCACCCCGGGCTTGTCCCGGGGTCCACCGTGCCGCAAGGTCCGCTCACAGCCCGTGCTGGCCGGTGGATGCCCGGACAAGCCCGGCATGACGGAGGGGATATATGCAAAAGGCGATCTTCATCACCGGCGGCGGCTCGGGCATCGGGCAGACCACCGCGAAACTGTTCGCCGCCAAGGGCTGGCGCATCGGTCTCGCCGACGTCAACCGCCAGGGCCTCGCCGAGACCGCCGCGCTGCTCCCGCCCGGGA
>CAZNQA010000010.1:9978-34368 GCA_964575105.1 uncultured Stakelama sp. | reverse complement strand
GCCGACGTCAACCGCCAGGGCCTCGCCGAGACCGCCGCGCTGCTCCCGCCCGGGATGGCCGAAACCTACGTCATGGACGTCCGCGACCGCGACGCCTGGGTCGCCAGCCTCGACGCCTTCACCGCGGCCACCGGTGGCCGGCTCGACGTGCTGTTCAACAACGCCGGGATCGGCACGGGCGGCCCAATCGTGGAGATGAGCTTCGAGGATCTCGACCGCGTCGTCGCGATCAATCTTGTCGGCGTCCTCAACGGCGCGAAGATCGGCTATGCCTATCTCGCCCGCACGCCGGGGTCGTGCCTGCTCAACACCGCATCCGCCTCGGCGATCTATGGGTCGTCCGGGTTGCCGGTCTATTCCGCGACCAAGTTCGGGGTCCGCGCGCTGACCGAGGCGCTCGACGGCGAGTGGTTTGGCGCGGGGGTGAAGGTGCGCGACATTGTCCCGAGCTTCATCGACACGCCGTTGCTGCAGGCCCCCGCGGGCAACAGCAACCTGTCGATCCGCGACGTGGTGACGGGCGCGGGGCTCGAGCTGACGGGTGTCGAGCAGGTTGCGCAGGCGGCGTGGAACGCGGTGCACGGCGACCGCGTCCACACCTTCGTCGGCAAGACCGCGGACCGCATGGCATTCGCCGCACGCTGGCTGCCGGGGCGGCTGCGCAGGATGATGCGACGCGGGGTGACCGCAACCAGAGCGTGACGCTCTTCGCAATCGGACTGTCACCAGTGACCGCCGATCCGACGATGCCCGTCAGGGTATCGTCGGCAGCCCGATCGATGACGGAGCCCTCGGAGACCGCAAGACCGACCAGCCGATGTAGCAGACCGCCGCGGCGAGCGCAGCCTGAGTCCAGAGCACGATTGGCTCCGAACCGGTCGGCGCCAGCGCATGAAGTGCCGGAATTTTCTGATACGACTGCACGATCAGGACGATCATGTTGAGCCACTGCGCGACGAGCGCGGTCCCGAGATACCCGATGCGCCATCGGCCGAGGCAATGCCGTATCGACAAGGCATAGACCGCGACGGCGAGCAGCAGCAGCGACAGGACGCCGAACACGAACGGAGGTCCGATCGGTTTGGGCGGGAAGAGGAATCCGGTTGCGCTGGTCAGGATCGTACAGACGAGAAACAGGACATTGACTCTCACTGGCCATCGGTGCGTAGTCAGCGCTCCGAAGAATATCACCCCGCTCGCAATCGCGAGCAAGCTAATGGCCGTATGAAGGAGGGTCAGTATTTCAAGATACAGTCCCGACTCCACCGTTGGTTCTCCTCGTCATACGCCGACACTAGCATAATCTTCGACGAACACGGAGTCGTTTCGGATTCGACATCATCATCGCCCATGCGTCGTGATGGCGTGCCCCCGACGCCTGCGTCAGCTGGCGGGCAGGTAGATTTCGCCGCCTTTCTCCTTGAAGACGTCGCTCATCCCCGCCATTCCGGCTTCGGCGTCGGCCGGCGTGGCGAACGCCGCGCGCGCCGGATCCGTTTCCGCCGCAAGGAACCCGTCCGCCGGACCATTCTGCTTCGCCGCAAAGTCGCGCACCTCCTGCGTGATCTTCATCGAGCAGAATTTCGGCCCGCACATCGAGCAGAAATGCGCGGTCTTGGCGCCTTCGGCGGGCAACGTCTGGTCGTGGTATTGCTCGGCGGTATCGGGGTCGAGCGACAGGTTGAACTGGTCGCGCCAGCGGAAATCGAACCGCGCGCGCGACAGCGCGTCGTCGCGCAGCTGCGCCGCCGGGTGCCCCTTCGCGAGATCGGCAGCGTGTGCCGCGAGCTTGTACGTCACCACGCCGACCTTGACGTCGTCGCGATCGGGGAGGCCGAGATGCTCCTTCGGCGTGACGTAGCAAAGCATCGCGGTGCCATACCAGCCGATCATCGCCGCGCCGATCCCGCTGGTGATATGGTCATAGCCCGGCGCAATGTCGGTGGTGAGCGGCCCCAAAGTGTAGAACGGCGCCTCGCCGCACACCTCGAGCTGCTTCTCCATGTTTTCCTTGATCTTGTGCATCGGCACATGGCCGGGGCCTTCGATCATCACCTGGACGTCATTTTTCCACGCGCGGTGGGTGAGCTCGCCCAGGGTATAGAGCTCGCTGAACTGCGCTTCGTCATTGGCGTCGGCGATCGAGCCGGGGCGCAGACCGTCGCCGAGCGAATAAGCGATGTCATACGCCTGCATGATCTCGGTGATCTCGTCGAAGCGTTCGTAGAGGAAGCTCTCCTTGTGGTGCGCGAGGCACCATTTCGCCATGATCGACCCGCCGCGCGAGACGATCCCGGTGACGCGCTTCGCGGTCATCGGGATGTACGCGAGCCGCACGCCCGCGTGGATCGTGAAGTAATCCACACCCTGCTCGGCCTGTTCGATCAACGTGTCGCGGAAGATCTCCCACGTCAGGTCCTCGGCGACGCCGCCAACCTTCTCGAGCGCCTGATAGATCGGCACGGTGCCGATCGGGACGGGGCTGTTGCGCAGGATCCACTCGCGCGTGTCATGGATGTTGCGGCCGGTCGACAGGTCCATCACCGTGTCCGCGCCCCAGCGGATCGACCAGACCATCTTGTCGACTTCCGCCGCGACGTTGCTCGCGACTGCCGAGTTGCCGATATTGGCGTTGATCTTGACCAGAAAGTTGCGGCCGATCGCCATCGGCTCGGATTCGGGGTGGTTGATGTTGTTGGGGATGATCGCCCGCCCCCGCGCGATCTCGTCGCGGACGAATTCGGGGGTGACGGTATCGGGGATGCTCGCGCCGAACGATTCCCCGTCGCGAATCAGCTTTTCCTTGGCTGCCGCACGCCCGAGATTCTCGCGGATCGCGACATATTCCATCTCGGGGGTGATGATCCCGCGCCGCGCATAATGCATCTGGCTGACGTTCGCGCCCGGCTTGGCGCGGAGCGGACGCTTCACGACGTTGGGATATTGCGGGACGCCCGCCGAGCGGTCCGGCCCGGTCAGGCCATTGTCCTCTGGGCGGATTTCCCGCGCGTCATAGGATTCTACGTCGCCGCGCGCGACGATCCAGTCGCGACGCAACTGCGAGAGCCCCATGTTGATATCGATTTGCGCGCGTGGGTCGGTGTACGGCCCCGACGTATCGTAGACCCGCAGCGGCGGCTCGTTCGCGGACGGCTCGAGCAGTATCTCGCGCATCGCGACGCCGGCGCCGGGAATGTTCGCACAGGGTACGTGGATCTTGCGCGATCCGCGGATCGCGCCGGTGGTAACGCCAATTTCAGTGCGGGCAGGAATGTCGGCCATCGTCTCGCTCCTCAAAATCGGACGAGCGACAACGGAACCCGGGCGTGGACACCGCTCCCTCCCTCCGCCCGTGCTAACGGGATCAGGTTCAAACGGGTCGTAGCTTCAGCTACCTCTCAGCTGCTCTGGTGCAGCCCCCCGGGGAATATCAGCCTTGTACGCGGTTCAGACCGCGTTGAAAAGCGCCGTCAGCTGGCAGCGCTGGTCTTGATCGTGCCGTTGATGCCGTTGGGGAAGAACCCCCCGCCGACGACCGCGTTGCGGTTGAGATAGACGACGTTGAGCACCTGCCCCGGCGTGCGGCTGAAGGTGATGCCGTTCGCGTCGGTCGGCACGAGATTGGCGGTCGTGCCATCGCCGATTCCCTGGTCGAGATCGGTCGTCCCGTCGAGGCTGTCGCGCGCATCGCTGATCAGGTTCGCATTGGTGCGCAGCGACGGCGTCGCGATACCCTTGGCGTAGAGCACCGTGCGGATCAGCCCCGCGTGATACGCCTCGGTCGCAAGGATCCCCGCGGCGGCATCGATCAGCAGGCTCTGCGCGATCAGCGGTGCCGCGCCCTTGTAGGCGGTGACGCCGACGTCCTCGAAGATGAACGCCGCGAGCAGGAAATTCTCGTCGCTCGCATAGGGATCGAACGTGCCGGTCCCCGACACGATCCCCGCCGCGCGCGCCGCCGCGGTGAAAGCGCCGTTCGCGCCGCCATCGATGTTGATCGCGGGCTGCGCGACCGCGGACGCGCCGAGCACCGACCGCAGGAACGCGACATGCGCGACCTCGTCCGCCGCGATCTCGCGCGCATATTGCTGGACGATCGGGTCGGTGAAGCTCACCTGCCGCCCGCCGGTCACGCCGCCCGCAGCGCCCGTACCGGTCAGCAACGCAGCGGGAAGCCCCGCGCCCGTGACGGCATAGCTGTAGAACTGCGCTTCAAGATATTCGAGGTTGAGCGCGAAGTTGAAAGTGTCCTGGTCCTTCAGCACGTCGGTCGACGCCGGGCTTGGCGTCGCGGTCGTGGTGGCGGTCGGCGTGGGCGTCGGGGTAATCAGGCTGTCGTTGTTGCTCGCGCCGCAAGCCGAAAGCAGCGCGCCGCCGCCGGCGACGACCGAGGCGGCCCCCGCAGTCCGCAGGAAGCTGCGCCGCGCGGCGCGGCGGCGCTCGCCTGCGTCGAGGACGTTGAGAAGCAGGTCGCTATCGATCACTGGAAACACTCCGGTACGGGCGCGAAGACAAGGAAGAAACGGGCAAGACCCTCAGGCCGCTGCGGTGCTGGTATTGATGCTGCCGTTGACGCCGTTGGGGAAGAAGCCCCCCTTCGCCACCGCCAGCGTGCTGAGATACACGATGTTGAGCACGCTCCCGGTCGCGCGGCCATAAGCGAGCCCGTCCTGCCCGGTCGGCACGATGTTCGACGCGCTGAGGCCGTTGAGCGCGGGCAGCTGGCTGTTGGCGATCGTCGTCGCCGAAATGCCCTGGTCGTCGTCGGTGCTGCCGTCGAACGCATCGCGGACGTTCGAGATCGCATCGGCGTTGGTGCGGAGACTCGGGGTCTGGACCCCCTTGCTGTAGAGCACGGTGCGAATGATCGACGCGTGATACGCCTCGGCGGCGAGGATACCGGCCGCCGCCTCGAGATAGACCTTGCTGGTCAGCAGCGACGACGCACCGCGATAGGCAGTGACGCCGACGTCCTCGAACAGGAACGCCGCCTGGAGGAAATTCTCGTCGCTCGCATAGGGATCGAACGCCGCACCCGCCGCGACGATCTTCGCTGCCTGCGCCGCAACGCTGAACGCGCTGGTCGCGGTCGAGCCGATGTCGATCGCGGGCTGCGCGACCGTTGCGGTGCCAAGCTGCTGGCGCAGGAAGGTGACGTGGTTGACCTCGTCCTGCGCGATCTCGCGCGCATATTGCGCGACGAGCGGATCGGTGAACGCGACCTGCCGTCCCCCGGTGACCGCACCCTGCGTCGTCGTGCTCGCGCTCCCCGGCGTCAGCAAGGCGTTGGGCAGGCCGGTGCCGAACGCGGCGAAGGAATAGAATTGCGCCTCGAGATATTCGAGGTTGAGCGCGAAATTGAGGATCGCGGCGTCGTTGTTGGTCGCCTGCGCGGTTGCGTTGCTCGCAATTCCCACTGCGGTCGCGCCGAGCGCGGCGACGGCGCCTGCCCCGAGCGCGGTACGGAAGAATTCGCGGCGTTCGCTGCGACGGTCGGCGCGCGATTCGAGCCGTTCGATCAGCTGCTGGTCAGTATCGTTCATCGGGGCGAAGCCTTCATCCTTGAAACGCGCCTTGCGGTCCCGACTTGCGTGGCACCGCGCGAGGCGGGACGCAAGCCGGGAAATGGCGGCCCGGCGCGGCGGTCCGCCGCGCCGAAGGATTCGCCCCGAATCGGGGACGTTAGATCAGAAGGTGTACGCGACGCCCGCCGCGCCGACCCACTGGTTGCGCGACCCCGCGGTGCGCACGATCGGGCTGTTGGCGAAATCGCCGAGCAGACGCGAATAGGTGCCGCCCGCAACGAGCTTGAACCCGTGCAGCAGGTCGCCGGTCAGCGAATAGGTCGCCAGGCCACCGACCGAATAGTTCTTCCAGCCCTTGCCGACGCTATACTGCGGCAGGCCGCTGGCGAGGCTCTGCCCCGGCGTGATCGAGAAATAGGTCTGGCCATAGCCGCTCTCCACCCGCTGCGCGGTGCCGAAGAAGGCGACCGCTGCCTTGCGGCTGAGCGGGGTCAGATAGTTGATCGACGGCTGCAGGATGCTCGAGTGGTGATCGCCGCTGACGTCGTGGCGCAGGCTGACCGACACCGACAGCTTGTCGTACGGGCTGGTGATGACGCCGGTCTTGCCGAGGCCGACATAACCACCGAGCTCGATCGCGGTGTCGATCTTGCCGAGCGCGCGGATGCGGCGGTCATCGATGCTGCTCAGCGTCGAGCGATCGAAATTGACCACGCCGATCGGGCCGAACTGGATGTCCCAGCGCTGGCCCGGGCGGTTGCGCGCGAGGTCGAGGCTGGCGCGGTTGCCGATGACGTTGAAGTTGAAGCCCTTGATCGACCCGATCACGACCGGCGCCGGAACGACGCGGTAATCGTTGGACCCGTCGTAATCCGGCAGATAGGCCGCACCGACACCGACGGTGACCGTATCCCGGTCGAGGTCGGCGGCGATCTGGTTGTTGTCGGCGGGAACCGGCGCGGCATCCTGCGCAAAGGCGGGGACGGCAGCGCCGAGCAACAGGACGGTTGCGGCGGCGAAGAGGGGGCGATGGGTCACGGGCAGCTCCAGCGGAAACAGAATGATGTCGGGCGCGTAACGCCACGTCACCGCTTTGGCTCCCGCGTTCCGTGGTCAGAGCAAGTATCGCATCCGAACCTGTTGCCGATCTGCATCACTTTGCAGCGTGAAACGCGCCGCCGCAAAACGTGGCGGGCCGAATGTCACGGTGGGATTACGTGAAAAACCAAAACCTTCGCGCGGAATACCGGCGAAGGTGTCGAGTTTGTGGTTATTATTCTCGTCGTGGATCACCGCAACCGCATAGGCACCATGCGGCAGACCGTCGAAATGGATGCTGGTCGTGGTCGCGGGGATCGAGCGCGTGATCGCATCTGCATCGTCGATACAGGCGGGGAAATTGTCGGGGTCGGCGGTCAGGCACACCCGCACCATCCCCTTGGCCGAACGCAGGTTGGAAACGTCGACCGAAAGCTCAGCCGTCGGCACCGCGCCCGGCAGCGACGCGAGCAGCAACACCCCCGCGCCGCTCACCCACGCCAGCCTTCGCATGGTCGCGCGCGAAGTCGCCAACGCCTCGGTCGGTCCCGCAGAGACGGTCCCAGAATCGGAAGTAGAGGCCATAATTTCCTCGATACAGCTCGTGATGCCGCTGATGGTGGCTCGCGGTGATGAGCCAGTTGCCCAATGCCCCCCGCCACATGAACGCAGGAAAAATCTCCCACCCCATGTGATTGGTGACCCCCATAAACGTCATGATGCCAAGGACCAAGCCAAGCGCGCCCGGATGGATCGGAATGATGAAGACGAGTAGCGGAATTATCACAGCGCCGGTGACCGCCTCGATCGGATGGAACGCCATCGCCGCCCACGCCGTCGGCGGGCGGCTCTGGTGATGCACCGCATGTGCGAGCTTGAACGCGCGCGGTTCGTGCATCCAGCGATGCGTCCAGTAGAACCACGTATCGTGCGCGACGAGGTACAGCAGCACCGACACCGGCAGATACCACAAGGGGAAGGCGTGGACGTCGGAATAGATCTGCGTCCAGCCGCGGTTCTGCCAGCCCCAGGCGATCACCCCGGCAGGAATGCCGAAGATCGCCGCGGACGCGACGCTCCACCAGATTTCGCGACGGATCTGCGCCGAGAGGCCGCGGTACAGCCCGGGATACCGTAGCCGGGTCGCCGCCGCGAACGCGCCCGAGACGAGAAGATAGCGCACCGCGACGATCACCGACATGACGAGCGCAGAAGCGAAGATGGCGAGAGCGACGGTCATTGTCCTTGCCTGTAGAACGTTATGCGCGTGAACGCCACGCCGCGGTGACGGCAGATCCCCCGCCGCGTCCGACCCGCGGAACGGCCCGCGGCGCGAGACGCCCTTTTTGCGCGGCAAGGTCTTACCGGACAGTTGCATGGCGGGCGCATTCGGCTATCGCCGTGGCGATGCCAACACCCCTATCCTGCGACCTGGCGATCGTCGGCGGCGGCCTGGCGGGCGGCCTGATCGCGCTCGCGCTCGCCAAGCGCCGCCCCGGGCTCGATATCCGGCTGATTGACGCGGGCGACGCGATCGGCGGCAACCACCTCTGGTCGTTCTTCGTCAGCGACATCGCCGAGCCCGACCGCTGGATCCTCGCGCCGCTGATCAGCTATGGCTGGACGCGCTACGACATCGCGTTCCCGGCGCACCGCCGGACGCTCGACAGCATCTATTATTCGATCGAGTCGGAACGGCTCGACACGGTCGTACGCGCCGCGCTCCCCGCTAAGGCCGTGATGACCGGCCGCAAGGTGGTCGAGCTGACGCCGACCTCGGTGTTGCTCGCGGACGGAACGCAGATCGCGGCGGATGGCGTCATCGACGCGCGCGGGCCGGGCAATCTGTCGCGGCTCGATCTCGGCTGGCAGAAGTTCCTCGGGCGCGAGCTCAGCCTCGCCGACCCGCATGACGATCCGCGCCCGATGGTGATGGATGCGACCGTATCGCAGATCGACGGCTACCGCTTCGTCTATTGCCTCCCCTTCGCCGCTACCCGGATGTTCGTCGAGGATACCTATTACAGCGATACGCCGACGCTCGACCACGCTGCGATCGGCGACCGGATCGACAGCTATGTCGTCGCGCGCGGCTGGCAGGTCGAGCGGGTGCTGCGCGAGGAAAGCGGCGTGCTGCCGGTCGCGATGGGCGGCGACTTCGAGGGCTATTGGGGATCGAGCGGGCTCGGCATCGCCAAGGCGGGGATGCGCGCGGGGCTGTTCCACCCCACGACCGGCTATTCGCTCCCCGATGCGGTCCGCACCGCCGCGCTGATCGTGCGGGCGACCGATCTGTCGGGGCCCGCGCTCCACACGCTCACCCACGGCTTCGCCAGGACGACGTGGCAGGACCGCGGCTTCTACCGCATGCTCGACAAGATGCTGTTCCGTGCCGCCGACCCCGAGGAACGCTACCGCGTGCTCGAACGCTTCTACCGGCTCGATCCGCAACTGGTGCGGCGCTTCTACGCAGGACGATCGACGATGATGGACAAGGCCCGGATCCTCACCGGCAAGCCGCCGGTGCCGGTCGGCCGCGCGCTCCGCGCGATCGGACTGCTCCCGACCTCCCCGATGGAGCAGACGTCATGAGCGCGCGGACCGCGATCGTCATCGGCGCCGGATTCGGCGGGCTCGCGCTCGCGATCCGGCTGCAGTCCGCCGGCGTCGAAACGACCATCGTCGAGGCGCGCGACAAGCCGGGCGGGCGGGCGTACGTGTGGGAGAAAGACGGCTTCACCTTCGATGCCGGGCCGACCGTCATCACCGATCCGCCGTGCCTGCAGGAATTGTGGGCGCTGACCGGGCGCGACATGGCGGACGACGTCACGCTCGCACCGGTGTCGCCCTTCTACCGGCTCAACTGGCCCGATGGCGTCAATTTCGATTACTCGAACGACGAGCCGGCGCTCAACGCCGAGATCGCCAAGCTCAACCCCGAGGATGTCGCGGGCTACGCCAAATTCCTCGATTATGCCGCGGGCGTGTACGAGGAAGGCTATCGCAAGCTCGGCCATGTCGCGTTCCTCGACTTCGCGTCGATGATCAAGGCGGCGCCTGCGCTCGCCAAATACCAGGCGTGGCGGTCGGTCTATTCGATCGTGTCGAGTTACGTGAAGGACGAGCATCTCCGCCAGGCGCTGTCGTTCCACACGCTGCTGGTCGGCGGCAACCCGATGAACACCAGCGCGATCTATGCGCTGATCCACAAGCTCGAGAAGGACGGCGGCGTCTGGTTCGCGATGGGCGGGACCAACCAGCTGATCGCCGGGATGGTCCGCCATTTCGAGCGACTTGGCGGGGTGCTCCGGCTCAACGACGCGGCGGTCGACATCGCAACGATGGGCGACCGCGCGACCGGCGTCACCACTGCGAGCGGCTGGCATGCCGATGCCGACATGGTCGCATGCAACAGCGACGTGATGCACAGCTACCGCGATCTGCTGCGCTCCTCGCGCAGTGCGCAGCGAACCAAGAACGGGCTCGCGCGCAAGAAATACTCGCCGTCGCTGTTCGTCGTCCATTTCGGGATCAAGGGGACGTGGCCGGGGATCCCGCACCACATGATCCTGTTCGGGCCGCGCTATCAGGGGCTGCTCGCCGACATCTACGATCACGGCGTGCTGCCCGAGGATTTCTCGCTGTATCTCCACCACCCGACCGTGACCGATCCGTCGCTCGCGCCGGAGGGCTATTCGACCTTCTATGTGCTGGCGCCGGTGCCGCATCTCGGCAAATTCCCGGTCGACTGGAAGGAGATCGGCCCGATCCTCGAGAAGCGCATCCTCGACGAGGTCGGGCGGCGGCTGATCCCCGACATCCACGAGCGGATCGTGACCAAGTTCCATTACGCGCCGAACGACTTCGCGGCAGACCTGAACGCGCATCTGGGGAGCGCCTTCTCGCTCGAGCCGTTGCTGACGCAAAGCGCGTGGTTCCGCGTGCACAATCGCGACGACCATATTCCGAACCTGTATTTCGTGGGCGCGGGCACGCATCCGGGCGCGGGGATTCCCGGCGTGGTGGGGAGTGCGAAGGCTACTGCGGCACTGATGCTGGAGAGTGACCGATGAGTAATCGTCTAAAGCCCCTCCCCTTCAGGGGAGGGGTTGGGGTGGGGCAGTCCAGCACGCCCACCTCTCTACGAGACACTGCCCCACCCCCAACCCCTCCCCTGAAAGGGAGGGGCAAATGAAACGCCTAGCTGTATACTGCGGCTCCGCCACTCCCGCCGACCCCGTCTACATAGACTCCGCCCGCCAGGTCGGCCGCACCCTCGCGGAACGCGGCATCGGCGTCGTCTACGGCGGCGGCCGCCTGGGCCTGATGGGCGCCGTCGCCGACGGCGCGCTCGAAGCCGGCGGCGAAGTCATCGGCATCATCCCCGAGGCGCTCGTCAACGCCGAGGTCGCGCACCGTGGCCTCACCGAACTCCACGTCGTCGCGACGATGCACCAGCGCAAGCAGGCGTTCACCGACCTGTCGGACGGGTTCGTCAACCTGCCCGGCGGCACCGGCACGATGGACGAATTGTGGGAGGCGCTGAGCTGGGCGCAGATCGGCTATCACGCCAAGCCGGTCGGGCTGCTCAACGTGAGCGGCTATTATGACGACCTCGTCGCTTTCTATCGCAAGATGGGCGAAGTCGGGTTCCTGCGGCCGCAGCATCAGGGGGTCCTGCTGATCGACACCGCGCTCGACGGGCTGCTCGCGCAGATGGCGGCGCACGAGCCGATCGAGACGATCACCAAGATGCGCGCCAGCGACCTGTGAGCGACCAGCCCTCGCGCGACGTCATCGTCGCCGCCGCACAGGAGTCGATCGCGCGGGGTTCCAAGAGTTTCGCCGCGGCGAGCAAACTGTTCGCCCCCAGGGTGCGCGAACGCGCGTGGCTGCTCTACGCATGGTGCCGCGCGTGCGACGACATTGCGGACGGGCAGGATCACGGCCACGGCATGACCGGGGTCACCGACGGCCCCGCGCGGCTTGCGGAAATGTCCGCCAAGACCGAGGCGGCGCTCGCGGGCGTACCGGTCGGCGACCCTGCGTTCGATGCGCTGCGGCTGTTCGCGGCGGAGACCGCCCTGCCCCCGGCCCTGCCGCGCGACCTGATCGCCGGCTTCGCGCTCGATGCCGAAGGCTGGCGGCCGCAGACCGAGCAGGATCTGTACCGCTATTGCTATCATGTCGCGGGCGTCGTCGGCAGCATGATGGCGATCGCGATGGGCGTTTCGCCCGACGACGACGCGACGCTCGACCGTGCGTGCGACCTCGGCCTCGCCTTCCAGCTCGCCAACATCGCGCGCGACGTGGCCGAGGATGCGCGCGCCGGGCGCTGTTATCTCCCGCAGGACTGGCTCGACGAGTTCGGCATCCCGGTCGACGCGATGCTCGCCCCCGAATATCGCGACCGGCTCGGGTTGCTCGGCGAGCGGCTCGGGTTGCTTGCGGCGCGGTACGAGGCGAGCGCACGGTTCGGGACGCCAGCCCTTGCGTTCCGCTCGGCCTGGGCGGTGCTGGCGGCGGCGGGGATTTACGGTGCGATCGGGCGGAAAGTGGCAGAGCTTGGGCCGCGCGCGTGGGATGTCCGGGTGGGGACGTCCGGGTCGGCCAAGCTGGGGTTCATGCAGCGTGCGTTCAGCGAGGCGAGGCGGCGCAGGACACTGTATCCGCCCTCGGCGCGCGATGCGACATTATGGACGAGACCATTCTAGGGTTTAATTTCTTCCCCTACTCCTTCCCCGGCGAAGGCCGGGGCCCAGTAGTGGGCGTCATGTACTTGAAGGCTGCGCGCGTCAAAGGCCGCTTCCGCAACTGGGCCACGGCCTTCGCCGGGGAAGAGCAGAAAAGGAAATAGAAGTTTACCCCCGCTGCGAACGCGCCTTGGTCGACGCCATCGGCATGCCAGTCGCGCGGCACGATGCGCTCACCACGGGAAAGTCGATATCCGAATTCCGCGCCAATGCTGCGGGCATCGCTGCCTGGCACTGCGCGATCGAGCGGTACTGCACCTGTTCGACGCGCGCCTGTTGGCAAGCCGTGCTGCCATCGCCGCAACCCATGATCGCCATGACGTAGAAAAGCGAGTCCATCATCTACTCCGTTCGCCCATAAAACAGATGAGATGCTCTGCTTGTTCCACCAGCCGCTTTCGATCCGGCTTGACTAGGACTACATGCGCTTTCGATGCCACCTGATCTCGCAACCACTTCGACTGCGCCCGAGCGCCCGATGCTCCCGACGCTGCGGCGCTTCCTGCCCTATCTCTGGCCCGCCGATGCACCCGCGCTGCGGTTGCGGATCGTTGGCGCGATGCTGCTCGTCGTCGCATCCAAGCTGGTCCAGGTTTACGGCGCTCCGTTCGCGCTTCAGGGCGCGATCGACGGGATGGCGGGCGGGCCGACGACGCCCTCGGTCGTCTCGCTGATCTTCCTCCTCGTGATCGGCTATGCCGCCGCACGGTTCGGCTCGGTCGTGTTCGACAATCTCCGCAACGCAGTGTTCGAGCGCGTCGGGCAGGACGCGACCCGCCGCCTCGCCGCGGGCGTGTTCCGTCACCTCCACCAGCTGTCGCTGCGCTTCCATCTCGAGCGCCGCACCGGTGCGGTCACCAAGGTGGTCGAGCGCGGGACCAAGAGCATCGACACGATGCTCTATTTCCTGCTGTTCAACATCGCGCCGACCGTGCTCGAGCTCGCTTTGGTGCTCGGCATTTTCTGGACCAAGTTCGGTTTCGGTCTGGTCGCGGGCACGCTGGTGATGGTCGCGGTCTATATCGTCTTCACTCGTTGGGTGACCGACTGGCGCGCGGCCTTGCGCACCCGGATGAACGACCTCGACACCGGCGCGGTCAGCCATGCGGTCGATTCGCTGCTCAATTTCGAGACGGTCAAATATTTCGGCGCGGAAGAGCGCGAGGGGAAACGCTATGACGCCGCGATGTCGGCCTATGCCAGCGCCGCGGTCACGTCCGAGAATTCGCTCGCGTGGCTCAACATCGGGCAGGCGCTGATCACCAACCTGATGATGGCGGGCGGGATGGCGCTGGTTGTCTATGGCTGGAGCGAAGGCCGCTTCACCGCGGGCAACGTCGTGCTCGTCTCGACGCTGCTCGCGCAGCTGTTCCGTCCGCTCGACCTGCTCGGCATGGTCTATCGCACGATCCGGCAGGGCGTGATCGACATGGGCGCGATGTTCGACCTGATCGACACCCCGTCCGAAGTGGTCGACGTCCCCGGCGCTAAGCCGCTGCGCATCGCGCGCGGGCACGTCCGGTTCGAGGACGTGCGCTTCGGGTACGATGACGGCATGCCGATCCTCAAGGGGATCGACCTCGACATTCCCGCGGGCAAGACGCTCGCGGTCGTCGGGCCATCGGGCGCGGGCAAGTCGACGCTCGCGCGGCTGCTGTACCGTTTCTACGATCTGACCGGCGGGCGGATCACGGTCGACGGGCAGGACATCGCGCAGGTCACGCAGGCGAGCCTGCGCTCGTCGATCGGGATCGTCCCGCAGGACACCGTGCTGTTCAACGACACGATCGGCTACAACATCGCCTACGGTCGCGAGGGCGCGGGGCAGGTCGAGATCGAGACCGCCGCGCGCGGGGCGGCGATCGCCGGGTTCATCGAGCGCCAGCCCGAGGGTTATGCGACTCGCGTCGGCGAGCGCGGATTGAAACTGTCGGGCGGCGAGAAACAGCGCGTCGCTATCGCACGGACGTTGCTCAAGAACCCGCCGATCCTGATCCTCGACGAAGCGACCAGCGCGCTCGACAGCCGCACCGAGGGCGAGATCCTCGACACATTGCAAGCGATCGAACGCGGGCGGACGACGATCGTCATCGCGCATCGCCTGTCGACGGTGGTCCATGCCGACGAGATCGTCGTGCTCGAGGCAGGGCAAGTGGTCGAGCGCGGGAGCCATGCGGTGCTGCTCCGCAAGAACGGGCTGTACGCGGAGATGTGGAACCGCCAGGCGCAGGAACGCGCGGAGGAGACGTTGGCGGCGGAGTGAGGGGTGGAGAGTGCGTTGTGCGGTCTCCCCTTCCCGTCATTCCCGCGAAAGCGGGAATCCATTGTCGCAGCGCGGGTCAGGACGTGCGACGTCAGCCAGTATGGATCCCCGCCTCCGCGGGGATGACGGTCTGGGCCAGGAGCCCCCCCAACCGAAGGAGTGCAACCCCCGCGCTACAGCAGCGCGCGATATTCCGGATGCTTCTCGATATACGCCGTCACGAACGGGCATTGCGAGATCACCTTCAACCCCCGATCCCTTGCCGAATCGAGCGCCGCGCGGATCAGCTTCGACGCCACCCCCCGCCCCTCGATCGCGCGCGGCACGATCGTATGCGTGAAGACGATCGTATCGCCCTCGAGCTGATACGCCGCGACCGCACGCTGCCCGCTGACGATCAGTTCGAATTCGGCCTCGGCCTTGTTGTCGGTAACGCGTTCCATAACCGTGCATGTGCTGTCCAGCCCCGGCTTGTGCAAGAACGTTCCGTGAAAACCTTGTGAGCGCCCCCCGCCAGCGTTACATGTAACGACACCGTCCAGGGAGCGCCGCAATGGGCATGGAACGACCGATGACCAGCGCCGAACGCGTCGCCAAGCGCCGCGCCGCGCTGCGCGCGCAGGGGTTGCGCGCGCGGACGTTATGGCTCCCCGACCGCGCCAGCGCGGCGTTTCAGGCAAACGTTGTCCAAGATACCGCCGTCATCAACGCCATGCAGCACGGGAGCGATACGGTCGCCTTCATCGAAGCGATTCAGCACTGGCCGGATACGGACTATGACTGGGGTCCGGAAGACGCACCGTGAACCGTGGTGACATCGTTACCGTCGCCGCCGGATTTGGTTTCGCGGGCAAGCCACGCCCCGCGCTGATCGTCCAGGACACCGCCTATCTCGGGATTTCGACCGTCGTCCTCGCGCTCATCACGAGCGACGACCGCGCAAGCGCGCTGTCGATCAGCGTTCCTATCGCCCCCAGCGCGGCGAATGGTCTGCGCGTGGAATCCTATGTCACCGTCCATGAACTCGTGACGGTTCGGCGCGAAAAGCTGGACAAGCATGTCGGCAAGCTCGAAGAGCCGCTGATGCGCCGTGTCGATCACGCCATCATCCTTTTTCTTGGCCTAGACCGTGGTTGACCCCCTCCCCATCCTGCAATCCACCTTCGGCTTTCCCGCCTTCCGCGGCGTGCAAGGCTCGGTCGTCGAGCGCGTGCTCGCGGGCGAGAACACGCTTGCGGTGATGCCGACCGGCGCGGGCAAGTCGCTCTGCTATCAGCTCCCCGCGGTCGCGCTCACCGGCACCTGCGTCGTCGTCTCGCCGCTGATCGCGCTGATGCACGACCAGCTCCGGGCGGCGACCGCGATCGGGATCAGCGCGGCGACGCTGACGTCGGTCGACACCGACCAGATGGAGACGATCGCGCGCTTCCGCCGCGGCGATCTCGACCTGCTCTACGTCGCGCCCGAACGCGCCTCGAGCCAGAGCTTCCGCGACCTGCTCGGCCAGGCCCCGCTCGCTTTGTTCGCGATCGACGAGGCGCATTGCGTGTCCGAATGGGGCCACGACTTCCGGCCCGATTACCGCCTGCTCCGCCCGCTGCTCGACGCGTTCCCGGACGTACCCCGGCTCGCGCTGACCGCGACTGCGGACGCGCATACCCGCGCGGACATCCTCGACCAGCTCGGTATCCCGCACGACGGGATGATCGTCGCAGGCTTCGACCGGCCCAACATCCAGTATCGCATCAGCCCCAAGGACAATGCCACCCGGCAGATCGCCGACCTGATCGCGGAGACCCCCGGCGCGGGGATCGTCTACGTCCAGAGCCGCGCGGGCACCGAGAAGATGGCCGAGGCGCTCGCCAAGACCGGCCGACCGACGCGCGCCTATCACGCCGGGCTCGATCCGTCGGTGCGCGCCCGCAACCAGGCCGATTTCGTCGCAAGCGAAGACATGGTGATGTGCGCGACGGTCGCGTTCGGGATGGGGATCGACAAGCCCGACGTGCGGTTCGTCGCGCACGCCGGGCTGCCCAAGTCGATCGAGGCCTATTATCAGGAAACCGGCCGCGCCGGACGCGACGGCGACCCGGCGGTCGCGCATCTGTTCTGGGGTGCCGAGGATTTCGCACGCGCACGCCAGCGGATCGGCGAAGTCGAACCCGCGCGTCAGCCGGGCGAGCGGCAGCGGCTCGCGGCACTCGGTGCGCTCGCCGAGACTGCGGGCTGCCGCCGCCGCATCCTGCTCAAGCATTTTGGCGACGACAGCCCCGAAAACTGCGGAAATTGCGACAATTGCCTGTCGCCCCCCGCTAGCGTCGATGCGACGGAGGTGGCGAGGAAGTTCCTCTCCGCGGTCTTTCGCACGGGGCAGAGCTTTGGCGCGGGCTATATCGAACAGGTCCTGATGGGCCAGTCGAGCGAGCGTAGCCTGATGAACGGGCATGAGGCGCTCGGCGTGTTCGGGATCGCGTCGAGCCCAGAGGAAGCCGCGCTGATCAAGCCGGTCGGGCGCGCGCTGCTGCTCCGCGATGCGCTCCGCGCGAACGATTTCGGCGGGCTTGAATTCGGCCCCGGCGCGCGCGGGATCCTGAAAGAGAACGACCGCGTCGACCTGATCGTCCCGCCCAAGCGCAGCCGCCGCACGCGCGGTGGTACGGGCGCTGCGGCGAACCCGAGCGGCGATCCGCTGTTCGAGGCGCTCCGCACTCGCCGGCGTGAGTTGGCGCTCGAGGCGAGCGTGCCACCCTATGTCATCTTCCACGATTCGGTGCTGCGCGAGATGGCCAACCTGCGCCCCGCCTCGCTGGCCGCGATGGGGCGGATCACCGGCGTCGGCGCGCGCAAGCTCGAAGCGTATGGCGAAGCGTTTCTGGCGGTGGTGCGGCGGTTCTGAGGTCGCGACCGGTAACACCGCCGCCCCTCCCCCGCCGCCGTCATGCTGAACTTGTTTCAGCATCCACTGTGCAACAGGCCCGGCCCGCCGTCGTGGCGCGGTGGACCCTGAAACAAGGTCAGGGTGACGGAATGACAGAGTGACCCGGCACGCCCCCCGTCGGCGTCGCATCGTTCGCATGCCCGAACCCGTCCGCCACCAGCCTCCGCCGGACGATCGCCTCGGGCATCTCGGTCGCGATATAGCGCATCAGCGCCTCGCGAATGTCACAGCGCAGGTCGAACGCGATCGACGCATCCTGCGCGGTCGCGAGCACGCGCAACTGGATCGCGTCAGGCGTCGTATCAGTCACCTGCAAATTCCAGAACCTTTTGTCCCAGCGCGGATTGTCGCTGACGATCAACTCGGTCCGCGAGCGCAACCGCGCGACGTCGGCGGCGGGATCGACATACAGAAACACCGACCCCAGCAATTGCGCGTTCGACCGGGTCCAGTTCTGGAAACTGTCCTCGAGGAACTTGCTCACCGGCACCACCAGCCGCCGGTCATCCCAGATCCGCACCACGACATAGGTCAGCCGGATCTCCTCGATCCGCCCCCATTCGCCCTCGATGATGACGACGTCGTCGAGCCGGATCGGCTCGGTAAACGCAAGCTGGATCCCCGCGATCAGATTCTTGAGCGCAGGCTGCGCCGCCGCGCCGACCGCAAGCCCCGCAAGCCCCGCCGACGCCATCAGCGTGACGCCGACCGAGCGGATCGCCGGAATGCTCAGCAGCATCATGCACAAGGTGATGAACACGACGCAGATCACCGCGATCCGCGTCAGGATCGCATAGCGCGTCCGCTTGCGCCGTGCCTTGAGATTGTCCGCGACGGTGACGTCATACCGCAGGTCGACCACGTCGTTGACCGCGCGGATCGTCGCGATCACCATCCAGCCGACCAGCGCGGGGACGACGAACCCCGCGATCTGCTGCCACAACGCCGCCGAACGCGGCGCGAGATCGACCCCGCGCGCCGCCATGCTCAGCGCGACCGCGACGAACACCCAGCGCATCGGCGACGCGATCCGCTCGACCACGACATTGTCCGTGCGGCTCGGCGTGCGATTCACGAAGCGCCGCAGCGCAAGCATCGTGATGCGATACGCGACCAGCGCAAGGAGGATCGCGATCGCGAAGGTCAGCCCGCCCTCGAGCCGCTTTTCCCACAGTCGCGACAGTCCCAGATCGATCATCATTATCCCTTGTCGCCTAGCGCGCGCCCATCAACGGACCAGCGCGGCGCGGCGTTCCGGACGGGTGCGGCGACGTCACATCCAGCTGCGACCATCCGGCCCTGCGCAGCCATAAGGCGGCAATTGCCCGGGGAAGCGCGCGTGCAGCTTCGCGCAGCCCCATTGCCGCAGCGGCGCGGGCATAGTGCGGTTGAGCGCGATCCCGACCTCGTCATACGGGCTGCTCGCCATCGCGACATACAAATACCAGCGGCTGCCGAACTTCACGACCGCCCCGACGACGATCACGATCAGGACTTGCAGAACTTTCTTCATGGGATTCCTTGGCTTGGCGGACAAGGTCGGGGGCCGTGACCACAATTTCGGTATGCGGCAAGCAAATTGATCCAGATCAAGCCCGGCCGGTTGGGGCGGCACGGGGGTCTTTCGCCGCCGGGTCTGCGCGGTATAAGGCGGGCATGACCATCCTCCGCACCATCGATCCCAGCATCGCCGTCGCCCCGCAGATCGAGCCCGACGCGATCGCCGAGCTCAAGGCCGCGGGTTTCACGCACATCGTCAACAACCGCCCCGACGGCGAGGATTTCGGTCAGCCGGACGGCGACGCAATCGCCGCCGCCGCCGCCGCCGCGGGGATGCAGTACAGCGCGATCCCGGTGACGCACGCGGGTTTCTCGCATCCGCAGATCGACGCGATGGCGGCGGTGATGGCCGAAGCGGACGGCGCGGTGCTGGCCTATTGCCGCTCGGGCACGCGCTCGTGCAACCTGTGGGCGCTCGCCGCGGTCAAGGGCGGCGCGCATCCCGATACCGTCATGGCGAAGGCCGCGGCGGCGGGGTACGATCTTACCGGCCTGCGCCCGCTGCTCGACGCGCTCTCCACCCCGCAGTGATCCCGCGCGGATGAGCTGGGACCTGCTCGGCTACAGCGTCGCGGGGCTCGTCGCGCTCGCGCTGGTCGCGCGCTGGCTCCGGCTCGACGAGAGCCGGATCGCCAGCCCCGCCAAGGCGCGCGAAATGGCGGAGACCCAGCTCGCCGGCTTCGTCGCACACGGCGCAGTGGTCGGCACCGACGGCCATGCCGCGCTCGTCGTCGGCAATGGCGCACTCGCGCTGCTCCGCCGGAAGGGGACGAAGGTCGCGATCCGCCGCCTGCTCCCCCCGGTCACGCTCGCGCAGGACGTCGAGGGCGTCCGCGTCGAATCGGGCGACCGCGCGCTCGGCAGCGTCCTGCTGTTCGGCATCACCGCGGACGAGGTCCGCGCGCTCGAGGCGAGCATCACCTTCCACTAACACCGCTGGCGGCGCGGCGGGGATCGTGCCAAGTTCTCCGCTCAAGGCACGTCGGCAGCATAGCCACGGCCGTGGAGCGCGAGAGGATTGCCTGTGGAAGAGGTCGACATCGTCGTCATCGGCGGAGGATCGGGCGGCGCCGCCGCGGCGGGGCGGCTGAGCGAAGGCGGCCGCTATTCGGTCGCGCTGCTCGAGGCCGGGGGCCGCAACACCGGCTTGCGCACCCGAATGCCCGCGATGCTCGCGTTCCAGACCCCCAGGACCAACTGGAATTACGAAACCGTCCCGCAGCCCGGCCTCAACGGCCGCAAGGGCCACCAGCCGCGCGGCAAGGGGCTCGGTGGGTCGAGCGCGATCAACGCGATGATCTACATCCGCGGCAATCGCTGGGATTACGACAATTGGGCGGCGATGGGCTGCCCCGGCTGGGCGTATGACGACGTCCTCCCGTGGTTCCGCCGCAGCGAGCATAACGAACGCGGCGACGACGCCTTCCACGGCGGCGATGGCCCCCTGTGGGTCAGCGAGCAGCATCACGCCAACCCCGGCAGCCGCGATTTCGTCGCGGCGGGGGAAAGCCTGCAGATCCCGCACAATGACGATTTCAACGGGCAGCGGCAGGAAGGCATCGGCCTCTACCAGGTGACGCAGAAGAACGGCGAGCGCTGGACCTCGGCGCGCGCCTATCTTGGCGATGGCCCGCCGCATCGCAACCTCTCGGTGCTGACCGGGGTGACGGTCGAGCGCGTGCTGTTCGACGGCCAGCGCGCGAGCGGGGTCGCCTATCTGCAGGACGGCCAGACCCGCCAGATCCGCGCGCGCCGTGCGGTGATCCTCGCGGGCGGGGTGTTCGGCACCGCGCAACTGCTGCAACTGTCGGGGATCGGCCCCGCGGCGCATCTGCGCGACCACGGGATCGCGGTGCGGGTCGACCGGCCCGCGGTCGGCGCGAACCTGCAGGATCACATCGATTACGTCGCCTCGTTCGAGACCCCGGGGACGCAGTTCGTCGGCAGTTCGCTCAAAGGCACGCTCGCGATGGCGGGGGGGATGCTCCAGTGGCTGCGCAAGCGCGAGGGGCTGATGACCACCCCGTTCGCCGAGGCGGGCGCGTTCCTCAAGGTCATGCCCGATGCGCCCGCCCCCGACGTCCAGCTCCACTTCGTGGTAGCCGCGCTCGAGGATCACGGGCGGACCAAGGTCAAGGGCCACGGCTATTCGTGCCACGTCTGCGTGCTCCGCCCCGAAAGCCACGGCACGGTCCGGCTCGCCTCGACCGACCCGCACGACGCACCGGTGATCGACCCCGCCTTCCTCACCGATCCGCGCGACATGGCGGTGATGAAGGCAGGCGTCCGCGCGATGTACCGGATCCTCGAGCAGCCACCGCTCAGCGACCACAGGGGCCGTGACCGCCACCCGGTCGACCTGTCCGACGATGCCGCGCTCGAGGATCTAATACGGTCGCGCGCGGACACGGTCTATCACCCGGTCGGCACCGCGCGGATGGGGTCGGACGCGGACGCGGTGTGCGATCCGCGGCTCCGCGTCCGCGGGGTCGAGGGGCTGTATGTCGCGGATGCCTCGGTCATGCCCAAGCTCGTCTCGGGAAACACCAATGCGCCGTCGATCATGATCGGGGAACGCTGTGCCGATTTCGTGACGACCGACCTGGGGTGAACGCCTAGACGGCCGGGATGGATCGCAAGGACTGGACGAGGATCGGGGTCGCGGCGGCGGTATTGCTCGTGCCGGGCGGCTTCGTGCTCGGCGCGGTGCTGGCGGCGCACCGGCTGCAGCAGGCGCGCGCGAAGGCGGCAGCAGCGGCGAGCGATTCGCCGACCGATCCGGCCGAAGACTAACCTTCCCTTCTGCTCCACTTCCCCGGCGAAGGCCGGGGCCCAGTAGCGGAGCAGTCGGAAGAGAGGACAGCGCCCTGTTACCTCGGCCATCGCGACTGGGCCCCGGCCTCGCCGGGGAAGCACCGCATATCGCCCCCCACGCAAAAAAGGGCCGGTGTGTTGCCACACCGGCCTAAGGTCGTCCGCAGGAGGAACATCGTGGGGCCACCGGGTCACCCGACCCGGCAACCAAACTGGTCAATAATTATAGGCGCGCTCGCCATGTTCGGTGATGTCGAGCCCGTTATGCTCGACCTCATCGCTCGGCCGCAGCCCGATCGTGACCTTGAGCGCGAGGAACAGCACCGCGGAGACCCCGCCCGACCACACCAAAGTGATCCCGACCGCGGTCAGCTGCTTCATCAGCTGTGCCGACATGCTGTATTCGGCAGCGGTCACTGCGACCGCGGGGAACTTGGTGTAGTCGAAATAGCCCTGCCCGCCGAGCGACGGTGCCGCGACGATCGCGGTGGCGAGCGCCCCGACGATCCCGCCGACGCAGTGAACCCCGAACACGTCGAGCGAGTCGTCATACTTGAGCCACGCCTTCACGTACGTCACGAAGATGAAGCAGATCGGCGACACGATCAGCCCGAGCACGATCGACGTCATCGGCGCGGCGAAACCCGACGCGGGCGTGATCGCGACCAGCCCGGCGACCGCACCCGTCACCGCGCCGAGCAGCGACGGCTTCTTGTGGACGATCTGGTCGATCACCGCCCACGACACCGCAGCCGCGGCGGTCGCGACGAAGGTGTTGATGAACGCGACCGCGGTGACGCCGTTCGCCTCGAGGTTGGACCCCGCGTTGAACCCGAACCAGCCGACCCACAACAGGCTCGCGCCGATCATCGTCATCGTCAGCGAGTGCGGCGGCATCGGCTCGCGGCCATAGCCGAGGCGCGGACCGATCACGAGGCAGCCGACCAGACCGGCAATGCCCGCATTGATGTGGACGACCGTCCCGCCCGCAAAATCGAGCGCGCCGAGGTTGAACAGCCAGCCGCCGTCGGTCGGCGCGTCGGGGAGGAAATCGGGGCCCGCCCAATACCAGACCATGTGCGCGATCGGTAAATAGACGAGCGTCAGCCACGCGACGACGAAGATCATCAGCGGCGTGAACTTCACCCGCTCGGCGAACGCCCCGACGATCAGCGCGGGCGTGATGCACGCGAAGGTCATCTGGAAGCAGACATACGCCAGCTCGGGGATATAGACGTTGTTCGAGAAGGTCGCCGCGAGCGTCGTCCCGTCGACGCCCTTGAGGAACGCCTTGGACAGACCGCCGAAGAAGTGGTTCTCACCGCCCGAGGTAAACGCGATCGAATAGCCGTAGGACACCCAGAGCAGCGCCGCGATGCAGACGATCATCATCACCTGCATCAGCACCGACAGCATGTTCTTGGTACGCACCAGACCGCCGTAGAACAGCGCGAGCCCGGGGACCGACATCATCAGCACGAGGGCTGCGGAGATCAGCATCCAGCTCGTATCGCCCTTGTTAACCATCGTCGCCATCTGCGCGGCGGCCGGCGCCTTGATCAGCGCGGGGGCCTGTGCCCAGGCGGGCAGCGCCGCAACGACCGACGCCCCCGCCAGCATCGCCAAACCGGTCTTGAGTGCTGGCTTCATCTCTACCCCCTTCACAGCGCGGTCTCATCGGTTTCGCCGGTGCGGATCCGCACCGCCTGCCCGACATCGAGCACGAAAATCTTGCCGTCGCCGATCGCGCCGGTGTTGGCGGACGCCTGGATCGCCTCGACCACGCGCCCCGCGATGTCGCTGCCGCAGACGACCTCGACCTTGATCTTGGGGACCATGTTGGTGCTGTACTCGGCGCCGCGATAGATTTCGGTCTGGCCCTTCTGGCGCCCGAAACCCTTGACCTCGGTGACGGTCATCCCCGCGACGCCGATCTCGGTCAGCGCCTCGCGGACGTCGTCGAGCTTGAACGGCTTGATGATGGCAATCACGAGCTTCACGCAAAGACCCCCCTGGTCATTGGTCCTGGGGACTGCTTCGCAAACGCCGTGCCAAGTGCGCGGGGACGCGATTGCGCCCTTGTGGCGCGTCGGAACGGTTACGATTGCGTAAATTTTATGTGCAGGCGCGAACGATTGCCTGAAAATGAGGCAGATCAAACGGTACGACCGCCCCCACGCCGAGCGCGCTGCACGCCCCCACCCCAACCCCTCCCCTGAAAGGGAGGGGCTAGCCCGCCCCCACTCCTTCTTCTTGCCCCTCCCCTTCAGGGGAGGGGTAGGGGGTGGGGGAAGCCTCGCAGAGCACACCCCCCGCGCCGGGCAAGCTGCACGCCCCAACCCCAACCCCTCCCCTGAAGGGGAGGGCTAGCCCGCCACTCCTTCTTCTTGCCCCTCCCCTTCAGGGGAGGGGTAGGGGGTGGGGGAAGCCTCGCAGAGCACACCCCCCGCGCCGGGCAAGCTGCACGGCCCCACCCCAACCCCTCCCCTGAAAGGGAGG
>CAZNQA010000010.1:0-9878 GCA_964575105.1 uncultured Stakelama sp. | reverse complement strand
GGGCTAGCCCGCCACTCCTTCTTCTTGCCCCTCCCCTTCAGGGGAGGGGTAGGGGGTGGGGGAAGCCTCGCAGAGCACACCCCCCGCGCCGGGCAAGCTGCACGCCCCAACCCCAACCCCTCCCCTGAAGGGGAGGGCTAGCCCGCCACTCCTTCTTCTTGCCCCTCCCCTTCAGGGGAGGGGTAGGGGGTGGGGGAAGCCTTGCAGAGCACACCCCCCGCGCCGGGCAAGCTGCACGGCCCCACCCCGACCCCTCCCCTGAAAGGGAGGGGCTAGCCCGCCCCCAGGATCGCCCGCGCCGCGTCCGCGTCCTCGTCATCCACCATCACCCGCACCGGAATGAAATACTGGCTCCCGTCCGCAATGCTTGCATTCCCATCGAGCGCGATCGCCATGATCCCCTCGGAATCGAGCCGCCCGATCACGATATACGCCTCGTTGCGCCCGAAGCGCCCGACCTCGACCAGGCTCATGGCGTCATTCCTTCCCCGGCGTGAAGTCGCGCAGGTCCGCGACGGTCTTCGCATCGAGCTTGCCGATCAGCGCGACCACCAGATCGACCATCCGGTCGAAATCGGCACGATCGATGATGCCGTTATGCGCATGCGTATAGCGCGCGGGAACGACGAGGTTGACCGTCGGAACGCCGCCATTGGTCGCCTGAATCGCCGCGCTGTCGTCGCCATAGCCCTGCACCAGATCGTGCTGGAGCGGGATCCGCGCGCCCTGCGCCGCCGCGTCGACCAGCCGCACGAACTTGCGGTTGGGCAAGGTGCTCGAATCGTACAGGAAGATCCCCGGGCCGCCGCCGAGCACCGCCTGCGTCTCCTCGGGGTTGCGCCCCGGGCTGTCCCCGGTGATCCCGCCTTCGATCGCAATCCCCACGTCGGGCTTGATCAGATCCGCTGAGGTCCGCGCACCGCGTAAACCGACTTCCTCCTGCACCGTCGCGACGACGAACAGCTGATTGGGGTGCCCGGTACTGCGCAACCGCCGCAGCGCCTCGATGATCACGGCGAGCCCGACCCGGTCGTCCCACGCCTTGCCGAGATAGCGATCACCCTTCCCCAGCACCGTGAACGGCGAATCGGGCACGACCGGGTCGCCCGGCGACAGCCCGAGCGCCGCCACCTCGGCGGGGGTCTTTGCGCCGACGTCGAGATAGAGCGTGTCGCGCGGATAGACCTTGCTGCGTTCCTCCGCGGGCACGACGTGGATGTCGCGAATCCCGGTCACCGCATGCACCGGCCCCTTCCTGCCGATGATGATCCAGCGCTGGTCGGGCAACGCCTGGTCGAGCCACCCGCCGAGCATCTGCATCGACAGATACCCCGTCGGCGTCACCCGCCGGACCACCCCGCCGAGTTCGTCCATATGCGCGTCGAGCATCACCTTGGGCCCGCTCGACCCGTGCTGCGCGATGACCGAGCCGACCCCGTCGTAACTGACCTTGTCCGCGAGCGGCTTGAGCTCGCGCACCATCACCGCGCGAACCGCTTCCTCGAACCCGGGCGGGCCGGGCGCATCGGCGAGTTCGCCGAGCAAACGCTGGGTGCGGTCACCCGATTGCGCCGCGGCGGGGCCGGCGACGACCGCCAAGCTCATAAGAACGGACAGAAACTTCTTCATTATCGGCGATCCTCTCGACACGGCGCATGGTTGCAGCCAGCCCGCGTCGATGCAAGCGGTCAGGCGCTGCGCGGGATCCCGACGCGACCTGTCGCGCATTCGAGCGCCGCGCGGTCCCACTGCCCCAGCGCCGCGGCGGCATCATAGGTCGACTGGCAGAAGCCAAGCAGCGCCGCATCCGGATCGGGCGCGGTGCGGACCGCGTCATACGGCAGCAGGAATTCACCGAGGTCCGCGTTCCATTCCGCCCCCGCGGGGCTGACCCTCGCTTCGGCATAGCCGTCGGGCGCGGGATAGGCATAAGCGTAGAAAGCGGCGTGCGGCCACGCGTCGCTCCCCGGCCAGAAGCCGACGCTGGCTTCCTCATGGCTATAGGCGTCGCGAGTCACCGGATCGGGTAGCCCGGGGAAGCCGCCGGGGTGAGTCGGCGCGGTCCGACCCGAGAAACGCGTCGCCGCGAGATCGAAGCTGCCCCAGAAGAAATGCACCGGACTCGCCTTGCCGAGAAAACCGGTGCGGAATTGCCCGAAAACGCGCCAAACCTGGATCAAAGCGCGCCAGAACGCGCGCGAAGCGTCGGCATTATAGGGGCGTTCGGTCGTATCCTGCGCAAAGGGCGGCACGTCGGCCATCTCGCTCGGGGTGCCATCGAAGCGCGCGGGGATGTCGAGTTCGGTCAGGCAGGCGATCACCGTCTTGTGGAAATCCGCGATGCTGCCCGGTTCGAGCCCGATCCCACGGCTCCGCCCGTCGCTGGTCATGAAGATCACGCGATCGTGGAGCAGGTCGAATTCGATCTCGAGAATCCGGTCGCCGACGGGGATGGCCGAAGTGGTAAGTCCTCGCGCCGAAACATAAAATGGCACATGCCAGCTATGGTTGAGCCACGGCGTCAGCGCGAGCCGGACCTTGCCGATGATCTGCGTGCGGAGCTGGAGACCGATCGCGGTCTCGCGCCACGCGGCCCAGTCGAGTTCGGGCCAGGGTGTCTCGGTCGGCATCATCCTTATCCTCCCCCCGCGTCCCTCCAGCCATCGCCGAAGTGACGGATAATCCCCTGAAGCCAGTTACATGGCCGTCCCGCCGACCGTCAGTCCGCCGACCAGCAACGTCGGCTGCCCGACGCCCGCGGGCACGCTCTGCCCGCCCTTGCCGCACATGCCGATCCCCTCGTCGAGCGCGAAATCGTTGCCGATCCCCTCGACCTTGGTCAGGCACGACGGCCCGTCGCCGATCAGCGTCGCGCCCTTGATCGGCGCGCCGATGCGGCCATTTTCAATGCGATACGCCTCGGTGCACGAGAAGACGAACTTGCCCGAGACGATGTCGACCTGCCCGCCGCCGAACGCCTTGGCGACGATGCCCGACTTGACCCGGCTGAGCAGCTCGGCCGGATCGTCGTTCCCGCCGCGCATGAAGGTGTTGGTCATCCGCGGCATCGGCGCATGCGCGAAGCTCTCTCGGCGGCCGTTGCCGGTCGGCGCGACGCCCATCAACCGCGCGTTGAGCCGGTCCTGGATGTAACCCTTCAGAATCCCGTCCTCGATCAGCACGTTCTCCTGCGTCGGCGTGCCCTCGTCGTCGATCGACAGCGACCCGCGGCGATCCGCGATCGACCCGTCGTCGACCACCGTCACGCCGGGTGCGGCAACACGCTCGCCGATCCGCCCGGAAAAGGCGCTGGTGCCCTTGCGGTTGAAATCGCCCTCGAGCCCGTGGCCGATCGCCTCGTGCAGCAGGATCCCAGGCCAGCCCGGCCCGAGCAGCACGGTCATCTCGCCCGCAGGTGCTGCGACAGAGTCAAGATTCACAACGGCTTGCGCCAGCGCCTCGTCGATCGCGCGGTTCCACGTCGCGGGTTCCATCAGGTCGGTGTAGAGATAACGCCCGCCGATCCCGAAGCTGCCGGTCTCGCGACGGCCGTTCTGCTCGACCACGATCGACACGTTGAGCCGCACCAGCGGGCGGATGTCGGTCGCCATGAAGCCATCGGCGCGGACGATCTCGACCACGTTCCAATTGCCCATCAACGACACCGACACCTGCGCCACGCGCGGATCGCGCGCGCGCGCAGCGGCGTCGATCGTCTGGCACAAATTCACCTTGTCGGCGAAGGGGATAAGGTCGAGCGGATCGGCGTCGGTGTAGAGATGCCGGTTGGTGGCGCGCGGTGGTGCCGCCTTGGGGCTGGCGGACGGATCGATCAACGCCATCGTCTCGGACGCGCGCTTGATCGCGGCCGCGCTCAGTTCGTTGGCGTGCGCGAAGGCGGTCATCTCGCCGGACACCGCGCGAAGACCAAAGCCCGAATGCGTGTCGTAGCTCGCGGTCTTCAGCCGACCATCGTCGAAGCCGAACGCCTCGGACTTGCGATATTGCAGGTAAAGCTCGCCGTCATCCGCCTTGCCGAGTGCGGCTGCGGTGAGGGCCTGGGCCTCGTCGGGGGACAGCTGTCCGTCATGATAGAGGAAAGCGCGGGGGTCTGCGGGACTCGTCATACCCCCGATATAGGAGGCTCAGCGGCCTGCGCCATCCCCATGATCGTGCAAGCCCGCCTGATCGACCCCGTCGGCGGGTCCGCCGATCAGGATGAAGCGGCGGTCGCAATAGCCGCAATCGACATAGCCGGTCTCGTCGATCTCGAGAAAGACGCGCGGATGCCCGAGGCTCGCGCCGCCAGGAATGTCGGTCGCGCCGTCGCAGATGTTGCGGGCGTGGGTGACGCGGAGGATTTCGGGCGGGGCGATCATGCGGTCGCGATAGCAAGCCGGGGGGGAAGCTTCAACGGGTGTTTGAGTGGGGGGATGGTCTTCCTACCCACCTCCCGTTCGTCCTGAGGTGCGACCGAGTAGGCGAAGCCGTATCGAGGGCGCGTATCGAAGGACATCGCGCGCAACCGTGCTTCGATACGCGCCCTCGATATGCCCCCAAGCGGGGGCTACTCGGTCGCTACCCAGCAAGAACGGAGAAGGGGAAACGCGTGCCCGACATACGGTTTTACCCTTTCCGCCAGCCCCCCGCGCCCGTACAGCAGCCAACATGACGGAAGCGGCCATCTCCATCGCCAATTTGAGCAAAACCTACAAAGGCGGCAAACAGGCGCTCGACGACGTGTCGTTCGACGTGCCGCGCGGGACCATCTTCGGGTTGCTTGGCCCCAATGGCGCGGGAAAATCCACGCTGATCAACATCCTCGCAGGCCTCGTTAACAAGACCGGCGGGACCGCGTCGATCTGGGGCTTCGACATCGACCAGCATGCGCGCAACGCCAAGGTGTCGATCGGGATCGTCAATCAGGAGATCCTGTTCGACCCGTTCTTCTCGCCGTTCGAGACGCTCGAGATTCAGGGCGGGCTGTACGGTGTCCCCAAGGCGAAGCGCCGCTCGATGGAATTGCTCCGCGCGGTGCATCTGGAGGACAAGGCCAACGCCTATGCGCGCACGCTGTCGGGGGGCATGAAACGCCGCCTGATGGTCGCGAAGGCGATGGTCCACTCGCCCCCCGTGCTGGTGCTCGACGAGCCGACCGCGGGCGTCGACATCGAGCTGCGCCAGCAACTCTGGGCCTATGTCCGCTCGCTCAACGATGCGGGGGTGACGGTCGTTTTGACGACGCATTACCTCGAGGAAGCCGAGGAATTGTGCGACCGGATCGCGATCATCAACCACGGCAAGGTGATCGCCAACGAACCGACCCGCGACCTGCTCGCCAAGGCGACCGAGAAGATGGTCGAGGTGACGGTCGACCGTGACGTCGCGGTCCCGCCCGCCAACGCCTGTTTCCAGAAGATCGAGCTGAAGGGGATGCGAACCCTCGCGATCACCTACGCCAAGGACAAGGTCAATGCGGGCGAAGTGCTCGCGGCGGTGCAGGCGGATGGCTACGGGATCGTCGACGTCTCGACGCGCGAAGCGGATCTGGAAGACGTGTTCCTCAACCTGACACGCGCGGCGAACGCGTAAGGACGGCTGCTCGCGCTTGCGCCCGCCCCTCACCGTCATCCCCGCGGACGCGGGGATCCATACGGGCTGACCGCGCAGAATAGGACGGACAGTGACTATGGATTCCCGCCTGCGCGGGAATGACGGACATCGTGTGAGGTCACCTCGCCCCCACAGCCAGTAAACTCAAGAATGCCGCGTCCGCAGCAGAGCGAGCCCGAAGCCGATGAAGATCACCCCCGTCACCCGGTTGAACAGCCGCTTGACCGAAGGCCGCTCGAGATACCCCGCCAGCGACCGCCCGCCGAGCGCATAGACCCCGTACCAGAAGCTCTCCAGCACCGCGAACGTCGCCACCAGCAGCGCGAATTGCGGCGGCTTGGGGTAGGCCGGATCGACGAATTGCGGGAAGAACGCCGCTGCGAACAGGATCAGTTTCGGGTTGCTGATCCCGATCGCGAACCCGCCGCGGAACAGCGCGCGCAGCGAAAGCGTGCGGGGCAATTCCCCCTCGCTCACGTCGATCGGCGTCACGTTGCTGCGCCACGCCTTGATCCCGAGGTAGATCAGATACGCGACGCCCGCATAGCGCAGCACGTCGAACGCGCCCGGCACCGCGAGCAGCAGCGTCGTCACCCCCGCCGCCGACGCGATCAGCACGAGCACCAGCGCGAGCAGGCACCCAGCCATCGCCGCGACGCTCCGCCTGAGTCCCATCTCGACGCTGCGCGACAGGATGTGGAGCATGTTGGGCCCGGGCGTCCCGCACAGCAGGAACACCGCGCCGGTAAACAGCCACCAGGTATGAAGGGTCATCGATCGGGTCCGCCGGGGCTTGGATGAGCCGCGTCGCTATACGGCGGCGCAGGTCCAAGCAACACCATCCCGCCGCCCGCTAGGCAAGCCCGCCAATCCACGATACCAGCCGCTGTGACAGGCGTATGACGTCGGTCCGCCGCGGCACCCGGCCTGGGCGGGAAGTGGAGAAGCGATGCAGTCCGACGTTCTCATCATCGGGTCCGGCGCGGCCGGGCTGACCGCCGCGCTCAACCTGGCGGATCGCTTCAAGGTCACCGTGCTCGCCAAGGGCCAGCTCAACGAAGGCTCGACCGCCTGGGCGCAGGGCGGGATCGCCGCGGTGCTCGAGGAAGGGGACACGTTCGAAAGCCATGTCGAGGACACGATGATCGCGGGCGCTGGCCTCAACGATCGCGCGACGGTCGAGATGGTGGTCGAACGCGCCCCCGCCGCGATCGCGCGGCTGGTCGAGCTTGGCGTGCCGTTCGCGACCGAAACCGCCGACAATGGCGGCGGACTCCATCTGACGCGCGAGGGCGGGCATTCGCATCGCCGGATCGTCCATGTCGCCGATGCGACCGGCTGGGCGGTTCAGGAGGCGCTGCAGCGCGCCGCGACCGATCATCCCAACATAACGCTCGTCCCTGACATGGTCGCGATCGACCTTGCGACGGGCAAGCATGAGCAACGCTATTCGGGTGCCGGCCATGTCTGGGGCGTCTACGCCGTCAACCGCGCGACCGGTCGGGTGGAGCTCCACACCGCGCGCGCGACGATCCTCGCGACCGGGGGTGCGGGGCGGACCTATCTGTTCTCGACCGCACCGCGTGGTGCCACGGGGGACGGGATCGCGATGGCGTGGCGCGCGGGGTGCCGCGTCTCCAACATGGAGATGATGCAGTTCCATCCGACCTGCCTCTACAATCTCGACGTCAAGAATTTCCTGATCACAGAGGCGGTGCGCGGGGAGGGCGGGCATTTGCTGCTCCCCGAGAACGGCTACCGCTTCATGCCCGAGGTCGACCCGCGCGCCGAACTCGCGCCGCGCGACATCGTCGCGCGCGCGATCGATCATGAGATCAAGCGGCTCGGGCTCGATTACGTCCACCTCGACATCAGCCACAAGGGCCCGGACTTCATCCGCGCACACTTCCCCAACATCTACGAAAAGCTGCTCGGGCTCGGGATCGACATGACGACCGACCCGATCCCGGTCGTCCCCGCGCAGCATTACACTTGCGGCGGGATCGTCGTCGATCTCGACGGGCGTACCGATCTGCCCGGTCTCTATGCCGCGGGCGAGTGCAGCGAGAGCGGGCTGCACGGCGCGAACCGACTCGCGTCCAACTCGCTGCTCGAATGTTTCGTGTTCGGCGAGGCGTGCGCGCAGCATATCGCCGAGCATTGGGACGACCTCCCCGCGCCCCCGCCGATCCGCGCGTGGGATGAAAGCCGCGTCGAGGATTCGGACGAGGAAGTCGTCATCAAGCAGAACTGGACCGAGATCCGCCGATTCATGTGGAATTACGTCGGCATCGTGCGGACGACCAAGCGGCTCGAGCGTGCGCAGCATCGCATCCGGATGCTGACCGAGGAAGTGAACGATTATTACGGCCACTTCCGCGTGACGCCCGACCTGATCGAGTTGCGCAACCTGCTTCAGACCGCGGAGCTGATCGTGCGGTCTGCGCTCGCCCGCAAGGAATCACGCGGGCTGCATTACACGCTCGATTATCCCGAGCTGCTGCCCGAGGCGCGCGATACGATCCTGGTGCCGTAGCCGGGCCTTACGATCCCCCCATCCGTCATTCCCGCGCGGGGGTGACGGCGGGAGGCGTTAGCGTCATCGGGCGCACCGTGCCGTCTTGTCGTAAAGCCAAGGCGTCTGGTCGCAGCGTCCGATCGTACCCATTTCTCAAACCAAATCTGGCCTTATCGCGAGGGTTCTGGGCATAATGCCGGACGGGGAACAAATTCGGTGGTTGCGCACATTCTACCTCTCCAGTTTATGAAGCCCGTAGCCACCCTGCTGCTCACCACCGCGCTGTGCGCCTGCGGTTACGGCACACGCGTCCAGAGTGCGCGCGGCGCGCAGACGCAGGCGCCACTGGTTGTCGCGATCCCGCCGCGCTCCGGCCCTGCCCCGGTCGGCCACCGCGTCCTGCCGCAGCCGCCGATGCTGACCACGACCATCACGCAGCTCGTCCGGAACTTCAGCGGCAAGGCCGGGGTCGCGGTGCGCAGCGTCGACGATGGCTGGATGATCAATGCCGGCGGGAGCCAGCGCCTCCCGCAGCAGAGCGTCAGCAAACTCTGGGTCGCGATGACGGTGCTCAATGCGCGCGATGCCGGACGCCTTCGGCTCGACGATCCGATCACGCTCACCCGCGACGACATCACGCTGTTCCACCAGCCGATCGCGGGGCTGATCCGTGGCGACACCGGCTATCGCACCACGGTCGGCGAACTGCTCCAGCGCGCGCTGACGATGAGCGACAATACCGCCAACGATCGCCTCCTCCGCCTGGTCGGCGGGCCGACCGCAGTCCGCGGGTTCATTACGCGCAAAGGGCTCGGCGCGATCGGCTTCGGCCCGGGCGAGCGGATGTTGCAGGCGAACACCGCCGGGCTGACGTGGCAGCCATCCTACGCGTTCAACGACGGCTTCAACCGCGCGCGCAACGCGCTGCCGCGCGCCGAACGCCTTGCCGCGTTCAACCGCTATGTCGCCACGCCACCCGACGGCGCTGCCCCCGCCGCGATCGCGACCGCGCTCGCACGGCTCAAACGCGGAGAGATCCTGTCGGCCCCCTCGACCTCCTATCTGATCGGCACGATGCAATCCTCGCACACCGGCAAGATGCGGCTGCGCGGCGCGGTGCCGCCGGGCTGGACGTTCGGTCACAAGACCGGCACCGGGCAGGATTTTGCGGGCCGCACCGCGGGCTATAACGACGTCGGCCTGCTGATCGCGCCCGATGGCCGGACCTATGCGATCGCGGTGATGATCGGCGACACGGTCCGCCCGATCCCGGCGCGGCAGCAATTGATGCAGGCGGTCGTGTCGAGCGTCGTCGCGACGCATGCGAGCACGATTTCCGCCAATCGCACCAATACGCGCCGCCCGAACGGCTGAGCGCAAAGCAGGCTTCTGCTAGCGCGCGCGCGCTGCTATCGCCGCACGATGCCGCATCTCTATCTTGTCGATGGCTCGGGATACATTTTCCGCGCCTATCACCGCCTCCCCCCGCTCACCAACAAGCATGGCGAGCCGGTCGGCGCGGTCTATGGCTATACCACGATGCTGTGGAAGCTCGCAGACGAAGTGCATGCCGCGGACGGCCCGACGCACATGGCGGTGATCCTCGACAAGTCGTCCAAGACGTTCCGGAACGACCTGTACGACCAGTATAAGGCGCACCGCCCACCGCCGCCCGAGGATCTCGTGCCGCAGTTCCCGATGATCCGCGACGCGACGCGCGCCTTCTCGCTGCCGTGCATCGAGACCG
>CAZNQA010000009.1:52398-54375 GCA_964575105.1 uncultured Stakelama sp. | reverse complement strand
TTGCCGCCCATGTTGGGCCCGGTGACGAGCCACAGCCGCGAATCCTCCGACAGGCGGCAGTCGTTGGCGACGAAGCGTTCGCCGCGTTTCGCGAGCGCATCCTCGACCACTGGGTGGCGCCCGCCGGTAATGTCGAAACAGGCGTGGTCGACGAGCTCGGGCCGCGCCCAGCCGCCTTCGCAACCGCGCTCGGCGAGCGCCGCTGCGACATCGAGCCGTGCGAGCGCATCGGCGGTCGCTGCAATCGCTTCGCGCCGGTCGAGCGCGGCGGCGACCAGATCCTCGAGATGCGCCGCTTCCGCCGCGAGCGCATGCGCGCCCGCCTGCGTCACCTTTGCCGCGACCTCGTGAAGTTCGGGCGCGTTGAAGCGCACCGCGCCCGCCATCGTCTGGCGGTGGATGAAGCCGCTGTCGGGCTTCATCAACCCGTCCGCCGAGCGCGCGGGAACTTCGATATGATAGCCGAGCACGCCATTGTGGCGGATCTTGAGCTGCGCCACCCCGGTACGGCTGCGGAACTCCGCCTCCAGCGCGGCGATCGCGCGTCGCCCGCCCGCGCCCGCATCGCGCAGGTCATCGAGCGCGGCGTCATAGCCTGCCGCGATATAGCCGCCGTCCGATGCATCGATCGGCGGCGCGGGAACCAGCGCGCGGGTGAGCAAGTCGATCAACGCGCCATGCCCGCGCAGGCGTGGGGCAAGGTCGGTGAGCAAGGCCGGCGGCGCGGCAATGGTGCCGAGCCGTTCGCCGAGCCGCCATGCGCCGTCGAGCCCGTCGCGCAACTGCCCGAGATCGCGCGGGGAACCGCGCCCCGCGGCGAGCCGCCCGAGCGCGCGCCCGATATCCGCCATGCTGCGAAGCGTCCCCCGGAGCGACTCGCGCAGGCCACTGTCGTCGCTCAGCAACGTGACCAGATCGAGCCGTGCGTCGATCGCACCGCGTTCCATCAGCGGCGCGCCGATGTCCGCGCCGAGCAACCGCGCGCCCGCTGCGGTCACGGTCCGGTCGATCGAATCGAGCAGGCTGCCCTTGCGCGCCCCCGTCGTGGTCTGGGTGAGTTCGAGGCTTTCGCGCGTCGCCGCGTCAATCGCCATGTGCTGTGCGCTCGCGCTGAGCCGGGGCGGGCGGAGGAACGGCATCGCGCCCTTGGCGGTATGGTCGAGATAGGCGACCAGCCCGCCCGCCGCCGACAGTGCGGCGCGATCGAACTGCCCGAACCCGTCGAGTGTCGCGACCGCATAGAGCGCCTTGAGCCGCGCCTCGCCGCGCGCACTGTCGAATTCGGCGCGCGGGCGCTGCATCGTCGCGAGGTCGGCGAAGTCGCTCGCGTCGGAGGCGATTGTCTCGGCTGGCGCAAGGCGGGCGAGTTCGGCGGTGATCCCCGCGGGATCGCACGCGATCAGCTCGAAGCGCCCGGTCGAGATGTCGGCGGCGGCGATCGCCACCGCGCCGCCCGCCTCGCCGATCGCGACGCACCAATTGGCGGTGCGCGCGTCGAGCAACGCTTCTTCGGTCAGCGTGCCCGCGGTGACGACACGGACGATCGCGCGCGAGACGAGCGTCTTGCCGCTGCGTTTCTTGGCCTCGGCGGGGCTTTCGGTCTGCTCGGCGATCGCGACGCGGTGCCCGGCTTTGATCAGCCGCGCGAGATAGCCGTCGGCGGCATGGACCGGCACGCCGCACATCGGGATTGGCACGCCGTGATGCTCACCCCGCGCGGTCAGCGCGATGTCGAGGCAGGCGGAGGCGATCTTCGCGTCGTCGAAGAACAGCTCGAAGAAATCGCCCATCCGGTAGAACAGCAGGCAATCCGCGGATTCCGCCTTGAGCGTCAGATATTGCGCCATCATCGGGGTGGGCGCGGTCGGGGCAGGGGAGGCGGAAGCGGCGGGCATTGCCGCTGGGTAGCGAAGAAATGCGCGCGCGTCATGGGGCCGATACGCGCCGCAATCGTGAACGCTTCGTGCTTATTCCCCG
>CAZNQA010000009.1:0-52298 GCA_964575105.1 uncultured Stakelama sp. | reverse complement strand
GCCGGGTTCGGCTGCTTCGTCCTTCGCATCGGCGGCGGCCTCGATCTCGGCGGCGTCTTGCGCGATTTCCTCGGCGATCTCGGTGATGAGGTTTTGCAGGTCCATCCCGCGAGAATGTATCGCGCCCCGACCTGGGTTCCGACTGTGTCGCGGGATGGCGGGCGGGATCGCCTCAGTGCGCGCCGTTCAACAGGGCGAACACCGCGTCATACCGTCCCTCGCGCTCGGCATCGCGCAGGAATTTCACGCGGTCGACGGCATTTTCGGGGCCTTCGGGGTTCGCCTCGAGCAACGCCATCGTCTCGGCGATATAGGCGTCGAGCGGCATCGAGGCGGGGTTGGTCTTCTGCCCCGGCATCAGATCGGTCGCGACCGCGGGCGGGGCGAGCTCGATCACTTCGATCCCGAGACCGGCAACCTGCGAGCGCAACGATTGCGACCAGCTATGGATCGCCGCCTTGGTCGCCGAATAGGTTGGCGTGACCGCGAGCGGGACGAACGCCAGCCCGGACGACACCGTCAGGATCGCCGCGTCCGCCTGCGTGCGCAGCTGCGGGAGCAGCGCAGCGGTCAGCCGGATCGGGCCGAGCAGGTTGGTCGCGATCATCGCCTCGGCATCGGCCAGGTCGTAGCGGTCGGCCGTCATGTTCTCGGGCCGCATGATGCCGGCGTTATGGATCACGACATTGAGCGCCGGGTGATCGGCGACGACCTGCGCAGCGAACCGCGTGATGTCCACTGCATCCGCGACATCGAGCAGCGCGGTCGCGATCCCCGGCAGGTCGCGCGCCAGGGCCTCGAGCGGCTCCGCGCGGCGTCCGGCGACGATCACCCGATTGCCCCGTGCATGAAATTGTTCGGCCAGCGCGCGCCCGATTCCGGAACCGCCGCCGGTGATGAGAAGGGTATTGCCGGTCATCTTCATGCTGGTTTTCCTGTCCGAGTGCCGCGGCCCAGATGGGGTATCTGCGGCCCGTCGCAATGCCGACCGCATCGAACCCGCGCGCGGCGTCCGATTGCCGTAGCGTCGATCACGGGCGTTCCCATCCGGGCAAAGTCTGCTTAAGGCAGCGCTATCAGGAGTGCGCCCCCCATGTCCGAAGAATCAAACGTCCAGTTTTCCGAGCGTGAAGCGCTGTTGTTCCACTCGGAAGGCCGCCCCGGCAAGATCGAGATCATCGCCTCCAAGCCGATGGCGACGCAGCGCGACCTTGCGCTCGCTTATTCGCCCGGCGTCGCGGTGCCGGTGCTCGCAATTGCCGCCGATCCGAGCTGCGCCTATGATTATACCGCCAAGGGCAATCTCGTCGCGGTCATCTCGAACGGCACCGCGATCCTCGGGCTCGGCAATCTCGGCGCGCTTGCGTCCAAGCCGGTGATGGAGGGCAAGGCGGTCCTGTTCAAACGCTTCGCCGACGTCGACGCGATCGACATCGAACTCAAGACCGAGGACCCCGACCGGCTGATCGACGCGATCGAGCTGATGGAGCCGAGCTTCGGCGGGATCAACCTCGAGGACATCAAGTCGCCCGAATGCTTCATCATCGAGCAGACGCTGCGCGCCAAGATGAACATCCCGGTGTTTCACGACGACCAGCACGGCACCGCGATCATCTGCGCGGCCGGGCTGATCAACGCGCTGTTCCTCACCGGACGCGACATCAAGACGACCAAGGTCGTGATGAACGGCGCGGGTGCCGCCGCAATCGCCTGCGCCGAGCTGATCAAGACGATGGGCCTGCCGAGCGACCATCTGACGATGATCGACCTGGGCGGGGTGATCTATCAGGGTCGCGACGACATCAACCAGTGGCAGTCGGCGCATGCCGTCCAGACGACCAAGCGGACTCGCGCCGAAGCGCTCGACGGTGCTGACGTGTTCATCGGCGTTTCGGCGGCTGGCGCGCTGCCCGCGCACGAGCTGATGAAGATGGCACCCAAGCCGATCATCTTCGCGATGGCCAATCCCAATCCCGAGATCACCCCGCCCGAAGCCAAGGCGGCGCGACCCGATGCGATCATCGCCACGGGGCGTTCGGATTTCCCCAATCAGGTCAACAACGTCCTGTGCTTCCCGTTCATCTTTCGCGGCGCGCTCGACGTGCGCGCGACGACGATCAACGACGAGATGAAGCTCGCCGCGGCGCATGCGCTGGCAGCACTCGCGCGCCAGCAGGTGCCCGAGGAGGTCGCGGTCGCGTACGGCGTGCAGCACACCTTCGGGCCCGAATATATCATCCCGACGCCGTTCGATCCGCGGCTGATGGAGATCATCCCCGTCGCGGTCGCCAAGGCGGCGATGGATTCGGGCGTTGCGACCAAGCCGATCCTCGACCTCGATGCGTATCGCGAGAAACTGAAGGCCCGCCTCAACCCGACCACGTCGGTGCTGACGCTCGCGTATGAGGGCGCGAAGGCGCATCCCAAGCGCGTGTTGTTCGCCGAAGGCGAGGAAGAAGTCGTGCTGCGCGCGGCAATCGCGTTCAAGGACGGCGGCTATGGCACGCCGGTGCTGGTCGGGCGCGACGACGTGCCGGACCGCCTACGTTCGCTGGGCGTCGCCGATCCCGACAGCTACGAACTGCACAACAGCCGCAATTCGCCGCTCGTCCCGCGGATGGTCGATTTCCTGTACGAGCGGCTCCAGCGGCGCGGTTACCTGCGGCGCGACTGCGAGCGGATGATCAACCAGGATCGCAACATCTTCGGCGCGGTGCTGCTCCAGCTCGGCGAGGCGGATGCGATGATTACCGGCATCACTCGGACGTACGCGCATACGATGCGCGAGGTGCGCCGCGTGATCGATCCCGCCGAGGGGCGGATCCCGTTCGGGATCCACCTGATGGTCGGGCAGAGCCACACGGTCTTCATGGCGGACACGACGATCAACGAACGCCCCTCGGCCGAGGAACTCGCCGACATTGCCGAGCAGACTGCCTTGGTCGCCCGCCGCATGGGGCATGAGCCGCGCGTCGCGTTCCTCAGCTATTCGACCTTCGGCAATCCCGAGGGCAACTGGCTCGAGAACATCCGTGCCGCGGTCGGCGTGCTCGATTCGCGGCAGGTCGGGTTCGAATATGAGGGCGAAATGGCCCCCGACGTCGCGCTCAACCCCAAGCAGCTCGCGAACTATCCGTTCGCGCGGCTGTCGGGGCCGGCGAACGTGCTGATCATGCCGGGTCTGCAATCCGCCAACATCTCGGCGAAGCTGCTGCGCGAGCTCGGCGGCGACGCGGTGATCGGGCCAATGCTGGTCGGCATGGAGAAATCGGTCCAGATCGCGCCGATGACCTCGACCGCGAGCGAACTGGTGACGCTCGCGGTGCTTGCCGCGGGCGGTATCGCGCGCTGAACAGGCGGCGCGGGGAGAACCCGCGCCGCACGCGCGCGCCGGTCTTCCTAAACCGCGGACGGCGTCTTATCTTCGGGGCGTGAACGCGCTCCCCGACCTTGGCGGCCATACGCCGCTGTATCTCCTGATCGCCGTCGTCGTCGTGGTGATGATCGTCGGGCGGCGCGTGCCGTTCATCGGGCGGCTGGTATCGTTCGGGCTGACCGCCGGGTCGATCGTGCTGGTGCTGGTGATCCTGTCCGAACGCGCGCAGTTCGACCCGATGTTCGCGCGGATGGCGCAACGCTTCCAGATGGGGCAGCAACAGGCGGTCGGCGGCGAGACGCGGGTCAACATGTCCCCCGACGGGCATTTCTGGGTGCGCGTGAAGATCGGTGATTTCGAGAAGCGGATGCTGGTCGACAGCGGCGCGACCGTCACCGCGTTGAGTGCCGACACCGCCGCCGCCGCGGGAATCGAGCCGCGCGATGCGATGATGCCGGTGATGATGCAGACCGCGAACGGCACGATCGCGGCGAAGACCGCGACCGTGCCCGAGATCCGGATCGGCAATGTCGTCGCGCGCGACGTGCCGGTGGTGGTGTCGCCCGCGTTCGGCGACATGAACGTGGTCGGGATGAACTTCCTGTCGCGGCTCAAATCGTGGCGGGTCGAGGACGGCGTGCTGATCTTGCAGCCGCATCATCCGCAGGGGTGAGCTAATCCTCCCCGGCACGGGGAGGGGGACCGTGAGCATTCAGCGAACGGGGGAGGGGGCGTGCCACGAGCGCTCCGCCCGTTGCCCGCCCCTCCGTCAGCCTGCGGCTGCCACCTCCCCGTGCCGGAACGGAATTCTACGCGTCGATCGACGTTCCCAGCGCGGCATGGACCAGCCCGCCGTCGACCGTGATCGTGTCGCCGATCACATAATCGCCCGCGCGGCTCGCGAGATAGATCGCGGCGCCCGCCATGTCCTCGTCGACGCCGATCCGCTTGGCCGGGATGCTTTTGGCGATCGCCTCGCCGTGGTCACGCGCGGCCTTGTTCATCTCGCTCGCGAACGCGCCCGGCGCGATCGAGGTGACGTTGATGTGGTCGGTGACGAGCCGTGCCGCCATCCGCTTGGTGAGATAGATCAGCGCCGCCTTCGACGCCTGATAGCTGTAGGTTTCCCAGGGGTTGAGCCGCTGCCCGTCGATCGAGGTGATGTTGATCACCTTGGCGGGGCGGCCTGCACGTGCGGCGGCCTTGAGCGGTTCGTGGAGCGCCTGCGTCAGGAAGAAGGGCGACTTGACGTTGAGGTCCATCACCTTGTCCCAGCCTTTTTCCGGGAACGCCTCGAACGGTTCGCCCCAGGCGGCACCCGCATTGTTGACGAGGATGTCGAGCCGGTCGGTATGTTCCGCCAGTTGCGCGGCGAGCGCCTTGCAGCCCGCGACGGTCGACACGTCCTGCGGCAAAGCGATGCAGTTTTCGCCCAGTTCGGCGGCGGTTTCAAAGCAGACTTCGGCCTTTCGCGCCGAAATGTAGACGGTTGCGCCCTGCGCGATGAAGCCCGCCGCGATCATCTTGCCGATCCCGCGCGATCCGCCGGTGACAAGCGCGATACGGCCGTCAAGCCGGAACAGATTGGTCGTGTCCATGCGTTTTCCTTCTTCTCCCTCTCCCCTTCAGGGGGAGGGTCGGGGAGAGGGGCCGTCCTGTGAACACGCCGCACTGCCCCTCTCCCGCGCGTCGCTTCGCTCGCTTGCCCTCTCCCCGCGAGCGGGGAGAGGGAGAGAAGATTTACCCCCCGCGCTTGATCGTCTCGCGCGCGATGATGATCTGCTGGATCTGGCTGGTGCCTTCGTAGATACGGAACAGCCGGACATCGCGGTACAGCCGCTCGATCCCGTAATCCGCGATATAGCCAGCGCCACCGAAGATCTGCACCGCGCGGTCGGCAACGCGGCCCACCATCTCGCTTGCATAATATTTGGCGGCGGCGGATTCCATCACCACGTCCTTGCCCGCATCCTTCGCGGCGGCGGTCTCGAGCACCATCGCGCGGGCGACGAGCGCCTCGGTCTTGGAGTCCGCGAGCATTCCCTGGATCAACTGATGTTCGGCGATCGGTTTGCCGAACTGCTTGCGCTCGGTCGCATACGCCACGCAATCCGCGATCAGCCGCTCGGCCACGCCGACGCACACCGCCGAAATGTGAAGGCGTCCGCGATCGAGCACGCGCATCGCGATCTTGAAGCCTTCGCCCTCGGCGCCGAGCCGGTTCTCGGCGGGGACGACGACATCGTCGAAATGGACGTCGGCGACCTTCGCGCCTTTCTGTCCCATCTTCTTCTCGGGCTCGCCGATGCTGACGCCGGCGAGGTCGCGCGGGACGAGAAAGGCGGACACGCCGCGCGCGCCGGAGACGTCGCTGGTCCGCGCCATCACGGTGAACAGGTCGGCCTTGTCGGCATTGGTGATGTAACGCTTGGTCCCCGACAGGCGATACGCTTGCCCGTCGAAGGTCGCGCGCGTCCGGACCGCACCGGAGTCGCTCCCGACCTCGGGTTCGGTCAGCGCGAAGCTGGTGATGATCTCGCCGCTCGCGATCCGCGGGAGCCACGCCGCTTTCTGCTCCGGGGTTCCCGCCATCACGAGCCCCTGGCTGCCGATCCCGACGTTGGTGCCGAAGGTCGAGCGAAACGCGGGCGTGGTGCGGCCGAGTTCGATCGCGACGCGCGCTTCCTCGAGCATCGTCAGCGCGAGCCCGCCGTAGTCCTCCTCGATCGACAAGCCGAACAGCCCCATCTCGCGCATCTCCTGGACGACGTCGGCGGGGATCGCGTCATCCGCCTCGACCTGCGCCTCGAGCGGGCGGAGCCGTTCGGCGACGAACCGGCGGACCGTGTCGATCAGCGCATCGAAGGTTTCGGGATCGAGTGCCATGTATCCTCTCGCATCGTCTTGGGGGCGAAGTCGTGTCGACGGCGATGCCGCAAACCGGCGCAGGCCGCAAACCCGAAATTCCAAAATCATCATCAACGTGGCGCATTGACCGGCTAAACCCCCGTACTAGTATGACCAAAAGTACAGGAGAGTATCATGCGTTTTGCGGGCAAGCGGGCCGTCGTCACCGGCGGGGCCTCGGGAATCGGCCGCGCAACCGCGCTCCGGCTGGCGCAGGAAGGCGCCGAGGTGTGGATCGGCGACATCGACGAGGCGGGCGGTGCGGACGTCGCCGATACGTCGAACGGGCGCATTCGTTTCCAGCGCACCGACGTGCTCCAGGCGGGCGAGATCGAGGCGCTGATGCACGCCGCCGACGCCGCGGGCGGGCTCGACGTGGTGTTCAACAATGCGGGTGCGGGCGGGTCGCGCGATTCGATCGACGCGATCTCCCCCGAGGATTGGGACCGGACTCAGGCGCTGCTGTTGCGCTCGGTCGCGCTCGGGATCCGCTATGCCGCCCCGCTGATGATTGCGCGCGGGCAGGGCGGGGCGATCGTCAACACCGCGTCGGTCGCAGCGCTCCAGACCGGTGCCGCGCCGACGGCCTATTCGGTTGCGAAGGCAGGGGTGCTCCACCTCACCACGCTCGCCGCTGCGGATCTCGCGCAGCACCGGATTCGCGTCAATGCGGTGTGCCCGGGGTTCATCACGACCAACATCTTCACCTCCGCGCTCGGCATCCAGGGTGAGAAGCGCGACATGGCGAACGGGATGATCGGCCAGGCGGCGGCGCAGGCGCAGCCGCTCCAGCGCGCAGGGACGTCGGACGATATCGCCGCCGCGGTCGCCTATCTCGCGAGCGAGGATGCGTCGTTCGTCACGGGGACGCGGATCGTCGTCGACGGCGGGCTGACGATCGGCCCGCGGCATAGCTGGGACCCCAAGGCCCCCTCGATGTTCGCTGCACTGGAAGCGTTCGCTTCGTGATCCCCGGCTCGGTCGGGCCGCTCGTCGCGCCCCCCGCGCGGCGGCTGTCGGCGCGGAGCCGTCTGTCGTTCGGGATCGGGTCGATCGCATACGGCGTCAAGGACAATGGTTTCGCGACCTTCCTGCTGCTGTTCTACAATCAGGTGATCGGCCTGCCCGCCGCGTCGGTCGGGCTTGCGATCATGGCGGCGCTGGTGGTCGAGGCGTTCGTCGATCCTCTGGTCGGCTATCTGTCGGATCATACGCGCGGCCGGTGGGGGCGGCGGCATCCGTGGATGTATGCCTCCGCGCTTCCAGTCGCGATCGGGTGGCTGTTGCTGTGGAACCCGCCCGCCTTGTCGCAGGGCGCGATGCTGCTCTACGTGTTCGGCAGCGCGCTGCTGGTGCGGGTCGCGCTGTCGATGTTCGAGATCCCGGGCGCTGCGCTGGGCCCCGAACTGAGCGCGGATTATGACGAGCGGACCCGGCTGTTCTCGTATCGCTATCTGTTTGGCTGGGGCGGCGGGCTGGCGATGCTCGCGCTGGCCTATGGCGTGTTCCTCGTGCCCGATGCGACGCATCCGGTCGGGACGCTCAACGCGGATGGCTATGCGCGGATGGCGGTGGTGGCGGCGCTGGTGATGGCGACGTCGATCCTCGTCTCGTCGATCGGGCTGCATCCCGAGATCCCGCGGCTGCCGCAGATGCCGCGCTCGAACGAGACCTTCGCCGAGCATCTGCGCGATTTCGGGCGGACGGTGTGGAACCGCGGGTTCCTGTGGCTGATGGCGGCGGGGCTGTTCGCCTATACCGCGCAGGGCATTTCGTTCGCGCTGTCGCTGTACATGTACCAGTTCGTCTGGGTGTTTGCGCAGGGGGATTATAATTACCTGTCGATCGCGCTGATGGTGGGGGCGCTGGGGGCGTTCTTTCTCGCGCCGGCCCTGACGCGTGGCGGGGACAAGCCGCGGAGCGCGATGGCGCTGTCGTTCTGCGCGGGGGTGTTGCTGACCGCGCCGTATCTGTTGCGGTTTGCAGGCGTGTTTCCCGAGCCGGGGTCGCCGGTGCTGCTTCCGATGTTGCTGACGATCTTCGCCGCGAATACCGCGTGCGGGGTCTCGGCGTTCATCCTTGGCGCGGCGATGTTGTCCGACGTGGTCGAGGATTCGGAGGTGCGGACCGGAAAACGCTCGGAGGGGGTGTTCTTCGCGGGCGGGTTTTTCGTGCAGAAGCTGGTCGGCGGGCTGGGGATTTTCGTCGCGGGGCGGATCCTGGCGTTCGCGGCGTTTCCGGCGGGGGCGAAGCCGGGACTGGTACCGGTTGCGACGATCGACCGGCTGACCCTGGTGTTCGTGGTGCTCGAGCTTGGTTTCTATGTCGCGGCTGGGCTTTGCTATGCGCGCTTCCCGTTCGGGCGGGCGGAGCATGATGCGCGGTTGCGCGCGAGTGCGGCGCTCTAGTCCGTCACCCCGCAATCGGCCGGATAAACCCAGTCAGCGCCCAGCCCGACTTGCACGGCCCCGCGTAAGGGCGGGGCGCGGCGATCGGGGCGGAGACGCCGCACTCCGACCCATCGGCGGGCGCGATGACGACCCCCTGCCAGCGCTGGTCGAGCGACCGCGTGCAGCGGAACACCCGCGTCCCCGCGCCGAGCCGCGCGACCTCGTTCGCCTCGGCGAAGGGGGCGGCGCGCAAGGGGAGATACGCTTCGCCCCCGGGCGACAGGTTGACGACCTCGCCCAGCCCCGCGCACGCCTGGAACGCGGAGCCGCCCTCGCCGATCTGGACCGGTTGCTCGCCGGGCGCGGGCGCAGTGGTGTTTGTGTCGTAGAGGCCCGCATCGTTGCCGAATCCTCCGCCGGGCGAGCAGGCGGCAAGCAGCAGGCATAACGCCGTAGCGGTTCGGTTCATGGCGATGATTCCTAGACCCGATGCAGCCGCTTGGCGAGCGGGATCGTGTTTCGCGGGGCGGTCGGCAGGCCGCGAAATGGCAGTCATCGCGCGGCAAACTCGCTTCATCGGAAAAGGTTCCGTTCATCGGGGAGCAAGGCTTTTCATGCGCCGCGCGACCTGCTTTGACAGGATCAACGACGACCTAGACCAGTTTCCAAGACCGTGGGGGTCCCATGAATTTCAAGGCTTTGACAGCGCGTTTTGCGCTGATGGTGGCGTGCGGCCTGATGACGGCGACCCCGGCGATGGCGCAGTTCTGGCAGTGCGCGCCCTATGCCCGGCAGATTTCGGGGATCGAGATCCGCGGCAACGCCAACACCTGGTGGTCGCAGGCTGCCGGCCATTATGCCCGCGGCCATGCCCCCAAGGTCGGCGCGGTCCTCGCCTTCACCGCGACCAGCCGGATGCGGCTCGGCCATGTCGCGATGGTCAGCGAAGTCGTCAGCGAGCGCGAAGTCCTGCTGACCCACGCCAACTGGTCGCGCCGCGGCGGGATCGAGCGCGATGTCCGCGCGATCGACGTTTCGCCGAACGGCGACTGGAGCATGGTCAAGGTGTGGTACGGTCCGCAGGGTGATCTTGGGACTTCGGCGTATCCGACCAAGGGTTTCATCTATTCCGACCAGGCGCCGGTGGGTGACGATGCGGTCGAGCAGGGCGCCCGCGCCCCGATGGTGCTGGCATCGCTCGACACGGGGACGACGGTCAGCTTCTGATTAGAGGCACTTCTTTAGCCCCTCCCCTTTAGGGGAGGGGTTGGGGTGGGGTAGTCCAGCATAACTGAGTTCTCTGCGAGGCACCCCCTGCCCCTGCCCTGAAGGGGAGGGGTGAAGAAGGCGGGCGCCTCCCCCTAAACCCTTACGCCTTACCCGGCGCGAAGGTCATCCCAGCGCCGTTCATGCAATAGCGCTTGCCGGTCGGCTTGGGGCCATCGTCGAACACATGTCCGAGATGCCCGCCGCAGCGACGGCAATGGACTTCGGTCCGCGCCATCCCGAACGATCCGTCGACCCGCGTGCGCACGGCGTTCGGCAAAGGCGCCCAGAAGCTCGGCCAGCCGGTCCCGCTCTCGAATTTGGTCTTCGACGAAAACACCGGGAGCGCGCAGCCCGCGCACGCAAACGTCCCCGCGCGGTGCTCCTTGTTCAACGGGCTCGTATAGGGCGTTTCGGTCCCCTCGCGGCGCAGGATCTGGTACGCGGCAGGCGACAGCTTCTTCTTCCAAGCGGCGTCGCTGAGATTGACTTCGAACGTCTCGGGCGGGCTCGCGGTCGCGCCCTTGCAGCCGAACAGCGCGAAGGCGGCGACGCCTGATCCGGCGAGCGTCAGGAAATGGCGGCGGTCATGCATCAAGAAATGTCCTGCTCGGTAACGGATTACGGTGCCCCTTATGTGGGAGCTACGCGGTCCGTCGCCAAGCGGACGCAGGTCAATAGCGGCTGATCTCGACCGGCAGCTTGCGATAGCCGTGGACGAAGCACGCCGAGACGCGCTCGGGCGCGGCGATCACGTTGACCCGCATCCGCCGTTTCGCCATTTCCTCGAGCAGCACCGAAACCTGCAGCTCGGCAAGCCGCGCGCCGACGCAGCGGTGGATGCCATGCCCGAAGGCGAGGTGGCGGCGCGCGTTGGGCCGGTCGACCAGAATGCTGTCGGCATCCTCGAACACGCTCTCGTCGCGGTTGGCGGAGATGTACCAGAGGATCAGTTTGTCCCCCGCGGCGATCCGCTGGCCCTCGAGTTCGGTGTCGACGGTAGCGGTGCGGCGCATGTGCGCGAGCGGGGTCTGCCAGCGGATCACTTCCTGCACCGTATTGTGGATCAGCCCGGGGTCCGCCTCGAGCTTCGCGCGCGAATCCGGGAACAGGTCGAGCCCGTAGGCGATCGCGCTCATCGTGTTGCGCGTCGTGTCGTTGCCGCCGACGATCAGCAGGATCAGGTTTCCGAGGAACTCCATCTGGTCCATTTCCGCCATCGCGTCGGAATGGATCATCATCGAGATCAGGTCCGGGGTCGGTTCCTTGCCGACCTTCTGGTTCCACAGGTTCTGGAAATAGCCGCCGCATTCGTACATGTGCTGCAACCGCTGCGCGCGCAGTTCGGCGGTCTTGACGAGTTCGACGTCGCCCGCCCAGTCCGACCAGAAGGTCAGCTTGCGCCGGTCCGCCCAGGGAAAGTCGAACAAGATCGCGAGCATCTGCGTCGTCAGCTCGACCGAGACGCGGTCGACCCAGTCGAACGGGGTGTTCCAGTCGAGCCCGTCGAGGATTTCCGCAGTGCGGCCGCGAATCGTGTCGGTCAGCCGGACCATTTCGGAGGGGGTGAAGGCGGGGGCGACGGTGCGGCGCTGCCCGGTGTGCTTTGGCCGGTCCATCGCGATGAACATCGGCATCTTCACGTCGCCGCGATCCTCGATGAAGTCGGCGATGGTGATTCCGCCCGCCTGGCTCGAATAGAGATCGGGGAGCGATTCGACCGCGACGATCGGCTTGTAGCTCGAGACCGACCAATAGGCCCCGAAATCCGAATGTTCGACGCGGTGGACCGGGCTGGTCGCGCGGAGCTCGCGGAACGGCGCGTGCCACAGGTCATCGCGGTAGAGCTCGGGTCGGCTGACGTCGAACGGGTCCACCGGCACGACGCTGACGGAATCCGACTCGATCGCTGCGGTCGCCATTGGCTCTCTCCCTTTTTGGAAAGAGAACCTCTAGCTGACACCCATGTCAACAGCGTTCTCTTGAACGACCCGGCGGCGCTTCCAGCGGAAGCTGCCGCTCCCCGACTGGAGCACGCCGCGCCGGAACGCACGCACGCCGATGGCGATGAAGATCGCGACCCACAGTGCCTGCCACAGCAAGGCGAGCAGATGGACGCCAAGGCTCGCCGACTGCGCCGCGCGGCCCGCCATGTAATAGGGCGAGCTGAGCGGGAAAATCGCGGCGAAGGTGCTGATCCAGCTGTCGGGCTTTGAGATCGCGACCGCGCCGAGCCCGAACATCGCGACCTGGATCAGCGTGATCGGGAGCGACAGCAACTGGATTTCGCGGACGCTTGCCGCCTGCGCGCCGACGCCGAGGAAGACCGCACCGAGCAGCATGTACGCCATCGTGAAATAGGCGAAGAACAGCAGGGTGAACAGCGGCAGCCCGATCGTCGGGGTCAGCCCGGCAAGCCCGGCGGCAAAGGTCGGCGGGAGCAGCAGCGTCGCCTGGCTGAGCAAGGTGCCCCAGAACAGCAGGAACAGCACCGCGACGCCGAACGTGCCGAGCAGCTTGCCGAAAAACACCGATTCAAGCGGGACTGCGGCGGCGAGCACCTCGATCACCTTGTTGCCCCGCTCCTCCGCGACCCCGCTGACGACCTGTCCCGCGAGCAGCAGCGTGAGGAAGAACAGCGCGAACACCGCAAAGAAGCCCGACGCGTTCGCGCCGCGCAGAGAGGAAGTACGCCGCGCGATCACCGTCCGGGTCGCGCTGCTGAGCGGGGCGACGCCGCTGCGGTCGGCGCGGAGTGCCTGTTCGGCAAGCGCGGCGAGATAATCGCCCGAGCGGACGCTGGTCGGGGTGTGGAGCACGTGTGGCGTGGCGAGCGGCCCGTAGAGCACCGCGACGACATCGATTCGCTTGTCGTCGAACTGCGTGCGCGCCTGCGTTGCCGGATCGGCCGCGGGGGCCAATGTCTGGAGCAGTGGTGGTGCTTCCTCCGCATTGCGGTACAATTGCCGCAGTCGTCGGTCGAGCGCGGTGATATCGGCGCTGCGGGCAGGCTCGACGATCGCGACAATCCGCGTCTTGGCGTCCGCGCCCTTTTGCGCGGCATCCGCGCCAAGCCCGCCGATCGCGCCGAACGACCCCATTACGACGGGGGCGAGCAGGAAGATGAGGAAGGTCGGGGTGAACACCGTCGCGACGAAATCGCGCCGTGCGATCGTCCAGATCTGGCGGAGCAGGATGCGGAACCGGCTCATTGCTTGCCCTCCAGCGCGGCCTTGCCGACGACCTTGACGAACACGTCGTGGAGCGATGGACGCTCGATCGACAGCCCCGAGATGCCATGCCCCGCCGCGATCAGCGTGCTCAGCACCCGCTCGACCCCGTCGTCGGGAACCGTGAAGCGCCAGCCGTCGCCGACATGCTCCGCGTCGGCGGGGAGATGCGCCGCGACGCCTGGGTCGTCGCGTGTCGGGGTGTAGAGCGCGCGCATCGGGAGCAGCGCGCGCGCGTCCGCGACCGTCCCCTCGAACCGGCGCTTGCCCCCCGCGATGATTGCGAGCCGGTCGCACAGCCGTTCGGCGTGCGCCATCACGTGGGTGGAGAACAACACGGTCGCGCCGCGGTCGCGCTCGGCGAGGATCAGCGCCTCGAGCCGTTCCTGGTTGACCGGGTCGAGCCCCGAAAACGGTTCGTCGAGCACGAGCAGGTCGGGCTGATGCACGACCGAGCCGAGCAACTGGACGAGCTGCGCCATCCCCTTGGACAATTTGCGGATCCGCGTGTCGACCGCATGGCCAAGCCCCGCCGCCTCGAGCAACCCGACCGCGCGCTTGCGCCCGGTCCTGAGATCGAGCCCGCGCAAAGCACCCATGAAGGCGATCGCATCCTTGGCGCGCATCGCGGGATAAAGCCCGCGTTCCTCGGGAAGATAGCCGACGCGGTCGCTGACGTCGCGCGGGCGATCATGCCCGAGCAGCGTGCGCGTCCCCGCATCGGGCTCGATGATCCCGAGCAGCATCCGCAGCGTCGTCGTCTTGCCCGCGCCGTTGGGCCCGAGCACGCCGTAGATCGCGCCTTTCGGCACGACGATGTCGACGCCGTCGACGACGCGTCGCCCGCCGAACAGCTTCACCAGCCCCGATGCGTCGACCGCGCGTTCCTGCCCCAACGCCAATTCCCCCGATAGCCATGCCCGTGGTAGCGGGGTGTGATGCAGGAAGACAAGACGCTGATGCAACGGCTTCAGGCGAAGGCGACCGAATTGGGATTCGTCGCCTGCGGGATCGCGCGCGCGGATGCCGCACCGCAGACCGCTGCGCGGCTGCGCGAATGGCTCGATGCCGGGATGCACGGCGGGATGATCTGGATGGAGGAACGCGCGCACCAGCGGCAAACGCCTGCGTCGCTGTGGCCCGAAGTGCGCAGCGTGATCGCTTTGGGGATGAGCTATGCGCCCGCGACCGATCCTCTGGCGCTGGCGGGGGAGGGCGGGATCGGTCGGATCTCGGTCTATGCACAGGGGGGCGATTATCACGACGTGGTCAAGCGCGCGCTCAAGGCGCTCGCGCGCTGGCTGGTCGCGGAAGTGCCGGGGACCGACCTCAAGGTGTTCGTCGATACCGCGCCAGTGATGGAAAAGCCGTTGTCGGCGGCGGCGGGGCTGGGGTGGCAGGGGAAGCATACCAATCTGGTCAGCCGCGAGCATGGCTCGTGGCTGTTTCTCGGGGCGATTTATACCACGTTGGAGGCGGGGGTGTTCGAGGAGGTTACTGTCCTCAACCCTTCTCCTTCCCCGGCGAAGGCCGGGGCCCAGTCGAGGGCCGATCATGGCGGCGGACAGCACTCGCTTTCTTCCGACATCATTACTGGGCCCCGGCCTTCGCCGGGGAAGGTGGAGGAGGGGGAAGGCAAGGAAGCCCGCGTCATCGATCGTTGCGGATCGTGCGACGCCTGCCAGCGTGCGTGCCCGACCGATGCCTTCCCCGCACCCTATCGGCTCGATGCGCGGCGGTGCATTTCGTATCTGACGATCGAACATGCGGGGCCGATCCCGCACGAATTCCGCGCTGCGATCGGCAACCGGATCTATGGCTGCGACGATTGTCTTGCCGTGTGCCCGTGGAACAAGTTCGCCGAAAGCGCCGCCGCGAACCGCGCGTTCCTGCCGCGCGCGGAGCTGGTTGCGCCGGCGCTGGGGGATTTGCTCGCGCTTGACGATGCGGGGTTCCGGCAGGTGTTTGCAGGCTCGCCGATCAAGCGGATCGGGCGCAACAAGATGATGCGCAACTGCCTGATCGCGGCGGGGAACAGCGGGGATGCCGGGCTGGCGGGGCGCGTGCGCGCGTTGCTGGCGGATCCGGATCCGGTTGTGGCCGAGGCAGCGGTGTGGGCGTTGGAGCAGTTGTCTTAAGCCCCTCCCCTTCAGGGGAGGGGTTGGGGTGGGGAAGTTCAGCAAAACCAAGCTCTCTGCGAGGCACCGCCCCACCCCCTACCCCTCCCCTGAAGGGGAGGGGCAAGAAGGGCTACTTCCGCCGCCCGATTTGCAACGCGCCCACGCAACTCGCGCGATCGATCGGGGAGCCGTCGGTCTGGCGCGTGTCGAGATAGGTCACCACCGGCTCGGCATTGCCCTTGGGATACAGATACGTATCAAGCACGCAGGTCGCGTTGCTGAACTGCAGTTTGCGCGCCGTCCCCTCGCGCACGTCCGCAAGCGGGGTTCCGAACATCCGCGTCAGGCTCGCCGCGGTCGCACCGACGACCTGGCCGAGCCCGGTGCCCGCGGGGATCGGGATCAGCGGCGCGCGCGAGGTCTGGACGCTGGGCGTCGCCGAAACGCAGCCCCCGAGCAGAGCGAGCAGCAGCACGGATCCGGCGAGTCTTGTCATGCGGAACGTCCTTCGTGGAACAGATGCGTCGCCATCGCCGCGCCGAGGATCGGTGCGAACAGGTTGAGCACCGGAACCATGAACAGCGCGGTCCCCGCAACCCCCAGCGCGAACCGCTCGACCGCACCGGTCTTGCGCCAGTCTCGCATCAGCGCAGACGGGATGTGCCGCGCAGCGACCATCTGCCCGAGATCGAGCCCGAGCAGCCAGCCGTTGACGAGAAAGAACAGCAGCCACGTGCCCACCCCGGTGACGAGCAACGCGACATAGACCGGCGCCAGCGCAAGGTTGACGAGGATCGCGCGCCCCGCCGAGCGCAGCCCGAGTCCGATCCCGCGCGCGGTCGATACGTTGCGCGCGGTGGCGAGGGCTGCGGGGTAATGCCGCGCCTCGACCGCGATCACGACGTCATCGGCGAACGCGCCCATCACCCCGATCGCGATCGCGCGGAACAGCAGCCAGCTCACCCCGGCCGCAGCGAGCAGCGCCGCCGCGCCGAGCAGCCCGCCTGCGGTTGCATCCCATCCCCAGCGCGCCGCCAGCGATGCCGCGGCATACCATAGCATTGCGCCCAGTGCGGCGATCAGCACGACGGTGGCGAACAGCGACTTGACGAACACCGCAAGGATCTTGCGATCGCCGAGTTGACCGAGCGAGAGGAGGAATGCGCGCAACATGGGTGCTGCCTAGCGCAGTTCCGGCCCGACAGGAATTGCAGCGTTACCGGGTCAGATCAGCCCGCCGCCAAGCATCAGCCGGACGACCGCGACGATCAGGACGAAGATATTGAAATTGCGTCCGCTCCGGTGTCCCGACAGCAGGCCGAGCACGACGCCGACGACGGCAATAGGGATCGCGAGATAGTTGGCGATGCCGAAGAAGGGGATCAGCCCGACGAGCGCGACCGGCAGCGCGCAAAGCCCGCACAGAACCGAAACGATGTTTACGATCATACCCATCGGGTAAACATGATGGCTGCGGATTGGTTGCGCAAGGGCAACGTCTGTGCGCCGGGCGGATCGACGTCGATCCGTCACGGACATCGGGACCTGACACCGCTTTCCGCTGCCGGGGTGACGACGGCGTCATTCCGCGCTAACGCAGCCGCAATGGTTCAGCTAATTCTTGTCATGGCGGGCGGTGCCGTCGGCACCGCGGCGCGCTATCTCGTCGGGCGTGGCGCGGTCGCCGCGTTCGGCCCGATCTTCCCGTACGGGACGCTTGCGGTCAACCTGCTCGGCGGGTTCGCAATGGGCGTGCTGATGGGCATGCTTGCGCGCGTCGGCGGCAATGAGAATACGCGGCTGTTGCTTGGCGTCGGGGTTCTCGGCGGCTTTACAACCTTTTCTTCCTTCTCGCTCGAGGTCGTGACGATGGTCGAGCGCGATGCGTGGATGACCGCGCTCGGCTATGTCCTCGCGTCGGTCCTCGGCGCGGTGCTGGCGCTGTTCGCCGGCCTCTGGCTTACCCGGATCGCAGCATGACCACAAAGACCCCCGACAAACCCAGCAAAGCCACCAGCGACGTCCGCCAGTTCAGCGTCGGCCCCGACGATGACGGCATCCGGCTCGATCGCTGGTTCAAGCGGCATTTGCCCGACACCAGCTACACGACCGTCGCCAAATGGGCGCGCACCGGGCAGCTCCGCGTCGATGGCGCGCGCGCCAAGCCGGGCGACCATGTCGTCGTCGGCCAGGCGATCCGCGTGCCCCCGGCCGAGCCGGTCCGCGTCGACGCGCCGCAAAAGCGCGAGCGTCCGCCGTTGAGCGACGATGAGATCACCTTCGCGCAGGAAATGGTGATCCACCGCGATGCGCAGGCGATCGTCCTCAACAAGCCGCCCGGTCTCGCGACGCAGGGCGGGACCAAGACGATCGAGCATGTCGACGGTCTGCTCGATGCGTTGCAGGACGATCTGGAGGGCCGCCCCAAGCTGGTCCACCGGCTCGACAAGGACACGAGCGGCGCCCTGCTGATCGCGCGGACCGCGCGCGCGGCGGCGTATTTCTCCAAGTCCTTCTCGTCGCGGACCGCGCGGAAGACCTATTGGGCGCTGGTCGTCGGCGTGCCGTCGATCGAGGACGGGATGATCGAACTGCCGATCGCCAAGCAGCCCGGCACCGGCGGCGAGAAGATGCATGTCGACGAGAAGGAAGGCAGCCCCGCGCGCACGCGCTACCGCGTGATCGAGATGGCGGGGACGACGACCGCGTGGCTCGAGCTGATCCCGCATACCGGGCGTACGCATCAGCTGCGCGTCCATCTCGCGGCGATCGGGCATCCGATCGTCGGTGACGGCAAGTACGGCGGGCAGGCCGCGTTCTTGACTGGCAATATCTCGCGCAAGATGCATCTCCACTCGCGCCGGATCCGGATCGACCACCCCGATGGCGGCGCGATCGACGTCCAGGCGGAATTGCCGACGCATTTCTCCGAGAGCCTCAAGCAGCTCGGGTTCGACGAGATGCTCGGCAACATGATGCCGCTCGAATCGCCCCCGCCGCCAAGCCGCGAGGTCAAGAAGCAGCAGGCGCGCCAGCACGCCAAGACCTACCGCAAGGATCGCAAGGGCGAACGGCGGCGTCGCGGTTCGGCGACGTGACCGGCAGCCGCTTTCCTGCGCCTGCGCTCGGCTGATGCATCCCGATCCGGCCTTTCGCTGGGAAGACCGCACTGCGATGCGCGCGCTGGTAAGCGAACTGGGGTTCGGCGCGCTGTTCGTCGCGACGCCAGACGGGCCGCGCGTCGCGCATGTCCCGGTGGTGTGGAACGACGACGCGACACTCGCCTTCCACGTCTCGCGCGGCAACGGGATCGCGCGGCATCTGGACGGCGCTACGGGCGTGTTCGTGGTGCAGGGGCCGGACGGCTATGTCAGCCCGGACTGGTACGGGCTCGGCCACGATCAGGTACCGACGTGGAATTATGTGGCGATCGAGCTCGAAGGCCGGATCGCGCGGCTTGACCATGCCGGGCTGGTCGAGCAGGTCGATCGCGTCTCGGCGCTCCAGGAGGAGCGGCTCGCGCCCAAGACACCGTGGACTCGCGACAAGATGGACGCGGCGCTGTTCGAGCGGATGACCCGCGGGATCATCGGGTTCACGCTGACCGTGCAGGCGTGGCGGGGCACGCTGAAGCTCGGGCAGAACAAGCCGGACGCTGCGCGCCTTTCGGCGGCGGATGGCGTCGAGGCGGCGGGGCGACGCGGGATTGCGCATTGGATGCGGAACGTATGATGGACAGTCGGTCCTATCCCCTCGCGTCCTTCCCCGGCGAAGGCCGGGGCCCAGTCGCGCCGTCCTTTGGCATCGCGCACAGCACTCGCTCCATCCGCCAGTACGACTGGGCCCCGGCCTTCGCTGGGGAAGGAAATATTCTATGACATCCCTCGCCACTCCCGCCCGCCTTGCCTTGTTCGACTGCGACGGCACGCTGGTCGACAGTCAGGACAATATCTGCCGCTCGGTGGAGGCGGCGTTCACGCAGGCGAACCTCGTGGCACCCGATCGCAGCGCGATCCGCCGGATCGTCGGGTTGAGCCTCGTCGAGGCGATGCAGATGTTGCTGCCAGAAGGCGACCCCGCGCTGCATCGCAGCCTCGCGGACGATTACAAGGCGGCGTTCTTCAAGATGCGGACCTCGGGCGCGATGAGCGCCGAACCGCTGTACGACGGCATCCTCGACGTGCTCGACCAGCTCGCCGCGGACGGGTGGAAGCTCGGCGTCGCGACGGGCAAGTCCGACCGGGGCCTCGCGCATATCCTCGCGCATCACGGGATCGCCGCGCATTTCATCACGCTCCAGACCGCAGACCGCCACCCCTCCAAGCCACACCCCTCGATGATCGAGACCGCAATGGCGGATGCCGGCGCAGTGCCCGAGACGACGGTGATGATCGGCGACACCAGCTACGACATGTTGATGGCACGCGCCGCCGGGACGCGCGCTTTGGGGGTGGCGTGGGGCTATCACCCCGCCGAGGAACTGACTGAGGCGGGCGCGCATGCGGTCGCGGTGACGGTCGCGTCGCTCCCCGCGCTGATGGAACAGCGATGAGCGATCCCGATACGATCGCGCGCAATCGCTATTTCGCGATGGTCGGCACGCGCCTGCTGGGCGTCGCCGGCGCGCTGCTCGGGCTGATCCTGATCGCGCGCGCCGAGACGACTGTCCCCAAGGCGATCGGCACCGCGCTGGTGATCTCCGCGCTGTTGCTGATCGCGATCGTCCCGCGCGCGCTGGCGCGGCGCTGGCGGAGTCCGGAGCAACCATGAAGCGTTTCTGGAAGCACGTCGCGGTCGATGCCGAGCGCGGGATCCGGCTCGACGACCGTCCGCTGCGGACGCCGGGGCGCGTGCCGCTTGTGCTGCCGACCGCGGCGCTGGCGGAGGCGGTTGCCGACGAATGGCGTTCGGTCGCGGAGGGTGCCGAGATCGACCCGCGCGCGATGCCGCTGACCGGGCTGGGCAATGCCGCGATCGACCGGGTAGGCGCAGACCCGGCGCTGTTTGCGGCGGGTCTCGCGCATTATGGCGAGAGCGATTTGCTGTGCTACCGCGCGGACTCGCCTGCGGATCTGGTCGCGCGGCAGGCGGCGGCATGGGATCCGCTGCTCGATTGGGCGCGGGCGCGGTACGACGTGCATATCGAGGTCGCGACCGGGATCTTGCACCGCGCGCAACCTGCCTTGACGCTCGCGCGGCTGACGGATGCGATCGCGGTGCGTGATGCGTTCACGCTCGCGGCGTTGTCGCCGGTGGTGACGATCGGCGGCTCGCTGATCGCGGCGCTCGCTTTGGTCGAGCGTGCGGCGAGCGCGGAACAGGTGTGGGACGCGGTGACGCTCGACGAGGAATATCAGGCGGAACGCTGGGGCCGCGACCCGCTCGCCGAGGCGGGAATCGCGGCGCGGCGGCGCGACTTCGGTGGTGGCGTGCAGATGCTGGGATTGCTGGCGGGCTGATTTCGGGGCGTCGCGCTCGCCCCAACCGCGCTTACTTCTCCGGCAACCGCCGGATAAACCCGATCATCCCGCGCTGGCGCGAGCGTTTGAGGCGTTCCGCGGTCAAAATCGTCTGGACGCATTCGTAACAGTCGTCGAGATCGTCGTTGACCAGCACGTAATCATAGCCATCCCAATGGCTCACCTCGGCGAGCGCGCGATCCATGCGGCGGTCGATGACCTCCTGCGAATCGGTCGCGCGCTTCTCGAGCCGGTCGCGCAGCGTCTTCAACCCGGGCGGCAGGATGAAAACACGGACCACATCGCCGCCCGCAAGCTGGAACAATTGCTGCGCACCCTGCCAGTCGATGTCGAACAGAATGTCCTGTCCGTGCTCGAGATCCTTGAAGACGGTGTCTCGCGGCGTGCCGTAGCGTTCGTCGAACACCCGTGCCCATTCGAGGAACTGGTCGTCCTCCGCCATGTGACGGAAGGTTTCCTTGTCGACGAAATGATAGTCCTTGCCCTCGACTTCGCCCTTTCGCATCGGGCGGGTCGTGTAAGACACCGACATCTTGAGCTTGTTACGCTCTTCCTTGAGCAGGCGATTGGCGATCGTCGACTTGCCCGCGCCCGAAGGCGAGGACAGGACGAACATCAGTCCGCGGCGTTTGAAGCTCTTGGGCTGGGAAGAACGATGGTCGGGCATGCCCGCTAGTGGCGCGGGCACGGGGTATGCGTCAACCCATAGGCGCTTAGCGCTGTGGCTGTTCCGCGCCGAACACGCTGTCCTTGAGCTTCCCGATCCCGCGCAGGACGAACCAGCCGGTCGCGAAGGTCAGCGCGAGCGGGATGATCGCGGTGATCACCTTGGCCGCAATCGCGCCCTCGATCGCCCCGTCGATGCTGCTGTCATCGCCGTCGGACCCGTCGATGGCTGCGCCAATGGCGGCGCCGATAAGACTCGTTACGCTCATCATGATCTCCTTTGGTGCTACGTAGCGCGCGGGCGGGGAGATGGTTCCCCGCATGCACCTGCCCGCGTCAGACCCCCGTGTCAGACCATGGTTTCGGGGCGGACAAGCCGGTCGAATGTCGCATCGTCCACCAATCCGAGCGCATGCCCCGCCTCGCGCAGCGTCAGGCCCTCGTGGTGCGCATGCTTGGCGATCTTGGCGGCATTGTCATAGCCGATCTCGGGCGCGAGCGCGGTGACGAGCATCAGCGAGCGGTCGACCAGCTCGGCGATTCGCGTTTCGTCGGGTTCGATCCCCTCGACGCAGCGCTCCGCGAAGCTCTCCATCGCAACCGCGAGCAGATCGATCGAGCGGAGCAATGCCGCGCCCAGCATCGGCTTGAACACGTTGAGCTCGAGATGCCCCTGCAAGCCCCCGATCGTGATCGCCTGATGATTACCGATCACTTGGGCTGCGACCATCGTCAGCATCTCGCACTGGGTCGGGTTGACCTTGCCCGGCATGATCGAGCTGCCCGGCTCATTCTCGGGCAGATGCAATTCGCCCAGCCCCGAGCGCGGTCCCGACCCGAGCAGGCGGATGTCATTGGCGATCTTGGTCAGCGCGACTGCGAGCGTGTTGAGCGTACCCGACAGCTGGACGATCGGATCGTTCGACGCGAGCGCCTCGAACGCGTTCTGCGCCGGGTGGAACGCCAAACCGGTGATCTCCGAAATCACCAGACAGATATCGCGCGCAAACCCCTTGGGCGCGTTGAGCCCGGTGCCGACCGCGGTCCCGCCCTGCGCGAGCCGGTTGGTGCCATGCGTCACCGCCGGGTCGATCCGCCGACGGCAGCGGTACAATTGGTTGGCGTAACCCGAGAATTCCTGCCCGAGCGTAACCGGCGTCGCATCCTGCAGATGCGTCCGCCCGATCTTGACGATCCCACTCCACGCGCGCGCCTTGGCGTCGAGTGCGGCGTGCAGCCGGTCGAGCGCGGGGAACAGCCGCTGCGTCACGCCGATCGATGCGGCGATGTGAAGCGCGGTCGGGAAGCTGTCGTTCGACGACTGACTCTTGTTGACGTGATCATTGGGGTGGACCGGCGTCTTGCCGCCGCGCGTGCCGGTCAGCTGCTCGTTGGCACGACCGGCGATCACTTCGTTGACGTTCATGTTGGTCTGCGTGCCCGACCCGGTCTGCCAGATCACCAGCGGGAACTGATCATCGAGCGTACCCGCGGCGACCTCGGCGGCAGCCGACTCGATCTGATTGGCAATGTCCTCGGGAAGCCCGTGCGCGCGGTTCACCCGCGCCGCGGCCTGTTTGACGATTGCGAGCGCATGGACGATCGCGAGCGGCATCCGCTCGGTCGCGGGGAAGGGGAAATTCTCGATCGAGCGCTGCGTCTGCGCGCCCCAATAGGCGCTCGCCGGAACCTCGACGGGGCCGAGCGAATCGGTTTCGGTACGGGTGTCGTTCATCGCCAGTCTCCATTGCCCCCGCTCCCATCAGCGGGGACCGGAGAACTTATTTCTTGCGCTTGAAATCCACCGCGACGACGTTCGATCCGTCCTCGATCGGGGTAGCAGTCGGGCCGTCATTCTCGGCTTCGTCATGCGGGTCGGGAAGCTCGGGGCCTTCCGCCGCCTGGAAGCGCAGCTCGAAATTGACCGCGGGGTCGCTGAAACCGGTGATCGCCGAATAGGGGATCACCAGCTTCGAGGGTACCTGGTTGAAGCTCAGCCCGACCGAGAATTTGGTCTCGTCGACGAGCAGATCCCAATAGCGGTTCTGCATGACGATCGTCATCTCGTCGGGGAATCGCTCCATCAGCCGGGTCGGAATGTCGACTCCGGGTGCCTGGGTCTTGAAGGTGATGTAGAAATGATGCTCGCCGGGCAGCGCGCCGTTTTCGGCGACCGAACCGAGCACGCGGCCCACCACGGCACGCAGTGCCTCCTGGACGATATCGTCGTAGGGAATCAAGCTATCGGGAAGACCATCACTCATGCGCCCTTGGGTAGCGCCCTTTGGCCTCCGGTCAAGATTGCGCGGGTGCAAAGAAGCGTTATGGGAAGCCCATGCGCACCGCCACGATCTCCCGCCGCACCAGCGAAACCTCGATTGACGTCACCGTCAATCTGGATGGCACTGGCCGTTACGCCGTTTCCACCGGAGTCGGCTTCTTCGATCACATGCTCGAACAGCTTTCGCGCCATTCATTGATCGACATGGACATCAAGACCGTCGGCGATCTCCATATCGATCAGCATCATACGGTCGAGGACACCGGGCTCGCGATCGGCGAGGCAGTGCTCAAGGCGCTTGGCGAGAAGCGCGGGATCCGCCGCTACGCCGACGCGCTGTCGCCGATGGACGAGACGCTGACCCGCGTCGCGATCGACATCTCGGGGCGGCCGTATCTGGTGTGGAAGACCGAATTCTCGCAGAAGCGGCTTGGCGAGATGGACACCGAGATGTTCGAGCATTTCTTCCATTCGTTCGCGCAGACCTCGGGCGTCACGCTCCACATCGAGACGTTGCACGGCAGCAACAACCACCATATCGCCGAAGCCGCGTTCAAGGGCGTCGCGCGGGCGCTTCGCGAGGCGGTCGAGATCGATCCGCGCAAGGCGGACGTGATCCCGAGCACCAAGGGGACGCTTTGACATGGCCGCTTCGTTCCGCGCCGACGGGCCGCTGTGCCTGATCCTCGTTGACTACGGCCCATCGATCGAGGCGGTCGACGCGCAGTTGAAGGATCATGTCGCCTGGCTCGAAAAAGGGTTCGCCGAGGGCGTGTTTCTCGTCGCCGGGCGGCAGGATCCGCGCACTGGCGGGGTGATCGTCGCGCGCGGGCGCAAGGCCGAGGCGGAGGCGCTCGCCGCGACCGATCCGTTCGTCACCAGCGGCGTCGCCACCGCGCGAGTCATCCAGTTCAACGCGAGCTTCGCCGCGCCCAAGATCGCGGCGCTGCTGGCATGACGCTCGCGCTGATCGACTATGGCGCGGGCAACCTTCATTCGGTCGCCAATGCGCTCAAGGCAGCGGGCAGCAGCGACATTCTGATTACCGCCGATGCGGATGCGGTCGCCAAGGCCGACCGGATCGTGCTTCCGGGCGTTGGTGCGTTTGCCGCCTGCGCTGCCGCCTTGCGCGCGGTGCCGGGGATGGTCGAGGCGCTGGAGCAGCGTGTGCGCGGTGACAGTGTCCCGTTCCTCGGGATCTGCGTCGGGATGCAGTTGATGGCGGAGACGGGCGAGGAACATGGCACTCATGCCGGACTCGGCTGGATGCGCGGGACGGTGCGTCACCTGACCCCCGATGATGCGACCGCCAAGGTGCCGCACATGGGGTGGAACGACGTGGTTCCGAGCCGCGATCATCCGTTGATCGTGCCGGGAGAAGCGTATTTCCTCCATTCCTACGGTTACGAAGGCGACGACGTGATCGCGGGCACCGACCATGCCGGGGCGGTCACCGCGGCGATCGGTCGTGACAATATGCTCGGCGTGCAATTCCACCCCGAAAAGAGCCAGCGTTATGGGCTCGACCTCCTAACCCGCTTCCTGAGCTGGAAACCATGAGCCTGATCGTCTTCCCCGCCATCGACTTGAAGCGCGGCCAGGTCGTCCGCCTCGCCGAGGGCGATATGGACCGTGCGACCGTCTATGGCGACGATCCCGCCGCGCAGGCAATGGCGTTTGCGGAGGCTGGCGCGGAGCATTTGCATGTCGTCGACCTCGACGGCGCGTTCGCGGGGGAGTCGGTCAATGGCGATGCGGTTCGCGCGATTGTCGAGCGCTTCCCCGGGCACGTCCAGCTCGGCGGCGGGATTCGGGATCGCGCGGGGATCGAGCGCTGGTTCGATCTCGGCGTGTCGCGGGTGGTGATCGGCACGGCGGCGCTCGAGAACCCCGAACTGGTGCGTGAGGCTGCGCGCGATTTTCCGGGCGGGATCGTCGTCGCGGTCGATGCGCGCGACGGGTTCGTCGCGACCAAGGGCTGGGCGGATGTCTCGACGGTCGAGGTAATCGACATGGCGCGGCGGTTCGAGGATGCGGGGGTCGCGGCGTTGCTGTTCACCGATGTCGGTCGGGACGGGATGCTCAAGGGTTGCAACGTCGAGGCAACGGTCGATCTGGCGCGGGCTGTGCGGATCCCGGTGATCGCCAGTGGCGGCGTCAAGGGGATCGCCGAGATCCACGTGCTGGCGTTGCATAACCGTGATGGCGTCGAGGGCGTGATTACCGGGCGGGCGTTGTATGACGGGCGGCTGGATCTGGCGGCGGCCCTGGCTGTGGCGAAGGCAGCGTGAGGTTCGCATCACTTCTCCCTCTCCCAGCTTGCGGGGAGAGGGGCAGTATCGGGCGCAGCGCTGCTGGACTTCCCCACCCCAACCCCTCCCCTGAAGGGGAGGGGCTTTTAGCATGACCGTCCGCGCGCGCGTCATTCCCTGCCTTGATGTCGCTGATGGGCGCGTCGTGAAAGGCGTCAATTTCGTCGAACTGCGCGATGCGGGCGACCCCGTCGAACAAGCGCGCGCCTATGATGCGGCGGGCGCGGACGAACTCTGCTTCCTCGACATCACCGCGAGCCACGAGGCGCGCGGGACGATCCTCGATGTCGTGCGCCGCACCGCCGAAGTGTGCTTCATGCCGCTCACCGTCGGCGGCGGGGTGCGTTCGGTCGAGGATGCGCGCGCGCTGCTGCTCGCGGGTGCGGACAAGGTCGCGGTCAACAGCGCGGCGGTCGCGCGGCCCGAGCTGGTCGGCGAGATGGCAGACCGCTTCGGCAGCCAGTGCGTCGTCGCCTCGGTCGATGCGCGGCGCGTCGGCGACGGCTGGGAGGTGTTCACCCACGGCGGCCGGCGCGCGACCGGGATCGACGCGGTCGCGCACGCGCTGCGGCTGGCTGAGCTCGGGGCAGGGGAGTTGCTCGTCACCTCGATGGATCGTGACGGCACACGCAGCGGGTTCGACCTCGCGCTGACCCGCACCATCGCCGACAAGGTCCGCGTGCCGGTGGTGGCGAGCGGCGGCGTCGGCGGGCTTGGCGACCTCGTCACCGGGATCACCGAGGGGCATGCAAGCGCGGTGCTCGCGGCGTCGATCTTCCACTTCGGCGAGGCGAGCATCGCGGACGCGCATGCCGCGCTCGCGGCGGCGGGGATCCCGGTGCGGCGGCCGGTGGCATGAGCCGCGCGCCGCGACTAATTGCCGCGCTTCGCCGGGCTGGTGCGCTCACCCAGGTCGCCATCGTGGCCACCGCATCGACCACCCGGGCGCTTGCCACCCCGCACAGCGGCGTCGCCGCCCCGCGTACCGGCCCCGCACTTTCCGACATCGCGCTGTTCGTGCTCGCGGCGTTCGGCGTATTCCTAGTCCGCCGCGCGTTGCGCAAACGCTTCACCAAGCGCCCGCCCAAGGATTGACGCGAAAGCGCAACTGCGCCAGCCCGGACCGCATGGCCGAAGACCCCATCGATACGCTCGCCGCGACGATCCTTGCCCGCAAGGGTGCGGATCCCGCGACCTCCTACACCGCCAGCCTGTTCGGCAAGGGCCGCCGCAAGATCGCGCAGAAGGTCGGCGAGGAAGCGGTCGAGACCGTCATCGCCGCGCTGACCGAGGACAAGGCCGCGCTGGTTGGCGAGGCGGCCGACCTCGTCTTCCACCTGCTCGTGCTGCTCGCGGAGTGCGACGTGACGCTCGATGACGTCCGCACCGAGATCGCGCGCCGCGAGGGCGTGTCCGGGATCGCCGAAAAGGCCGCGCGTATCAAGCCCTGAGGAGAGCATCATGCCCGTCGACGCAACGCTACCCTATGACGACCAGAACATCTTCGCGAAAATCCTGCGCGGCGAGATCCCGGCCAAGCGGCTGTACGAAGACGAGTTTGCGATCGCCTTCCCCGACATCAACCCGCAGGCGCCGACGCATGTCCTGGTGATCCCCAAGGGGGCCTATGTCTCTTGGGACGATTTCAGCGCGCGTGGCACCGACGCCGAGATCGCGGGCTTCGTCCGGGCGGTCGGCACGGTCGCGCGCGATGCCGGGCTGGTGACGCCGGGGTATCGCCTGCTCGCCAACGCCGGGCCGGATTCGCATCAGGAAGTCCCGCATCTGCACGTTCACATCTTCGCGGGCCGCGCGCTCGGGCCGTTGCTCGCGCGCTAAGGGGGATTGCGTGTCGCTGATTTGCGGTTAGGTTTCCGGTCGATCCATTTTCTACGCCGGCGCTGACCGGCCCCCCGGGGACTTTTCGAATGGCGACACAGCCCACTACGGGTATTCTCAACCGCATGCTTCTGCGAAAAACCGTGGAGCAAGTACAACGCGAGACGCAGACCAGCCAACTCAAGCGCACGCTCGGACCGTGGAACCTGGTGTTCCTCGGCATCGGCTGCATCATCGGCGCAGGCATCTTCGTGCGAACCGGCAATGCGGCTGCGCTGCACGCCGGCCCCGCGGTGCTGATCTCGTTCCTGATCGCCGGCTTCGTCTGCGCGCTTGCCGGGCTGTGCTATGCCGAACTGTCCTCGACGCTGCCCGTCTCGGGCTCGGCCTATACCTATAGTTACACGACCATCGGCGAGTTCGCCGCGTGGATCATGGGGGCGCTGCTGCTGCTCGAATATGGCCTCGCCGCCTCGGTCGTCGCGGTCGGCTGGGCGGGCTATGTGGTCAGCCTGCTCGGGGATTTCGGCCTCGTCATTCCGGTCGAGCTGACCGGCCCGACCGGCCACGTCGTCAAGCATGCGGTGGGGGGCGAGCTGGTCCCGGTGATCGTCAACGGCGCGCCGCTGACCTATCTGTTCAACCTGCCCGCCTTCCTGATCTGCGGCGCGATGACCGCGCTGCTGATCATCGGCGTGTCGGAGAGTGCCAAGGTCAACAACGTGATCGTCGCAATCAAGCTGACCGTGATCATCGCGTTCATCATCATCTGCGGTGCGTTCGTGATCGCGCATTTCGATACGCTCAAGTCCAACTGGCAGCCGTTCATTCCGCCGGCCAGCGGCGACAAGGGCGAGTTCGGCTGGGGCGGTATCCTGCGCGCCGCGTCGATCGTGTTCTTCGCTTACATCGGTTTCGAGGCAGTTTCGACCGCGGGTCAGGAAGCCAAGAACCCCGCTAAGGATATGCCGATCGGTCTGCTCGGGTCGCTGTTCGTCTGCACCGCGATCTACATCCTCGTCTCGATCGTGATGACTCTGATCGTCAACTACAAGACGCTCGACGTGCCGGATCCGGTCGCGGTCGCGGTCGATGCGCTTGGCCCGCAGTGGGCGTGGTTCGCCAAGCTGGTGAAGGCGGGCGCGATCGTCGGACTTACCTCGGTCGTGCTCGTGCTGATGTACGGCCAGACGCGGATCTTCTACACGATGGCGCGCGACGGCCTGCTGCCGCGCATCTTTGCGACGGTCCATGCCAAGTTCAAGACGCCGTGGGTCAACACGCTACTCGTCGGCCTGATCACGGCTGTCGCAGCGGCGTTCTTCGATATCAATACGCTGGGGGACATGACTTCGGTCGGGACGCTGGCAGCCTTCGCGATCGTCTGCCTGTCGGTGATCTGGCTGCGGCGGACGCACCCGGAAATCCCGCGCGGCTTCCGGGTGCCGCTGTACCCGGTCGTGCCGGCCTTCGGGATCCTCGCGTGCATCGCGCTGATCTTCACGGTCGAGACGCGCGTGCTGGTGTTCTTCGCCTGGTATACGCTGGCGGCGATCATCCTGTATTTTGCGTATGGGATGCACAATTCGCGGCTTGCCAAGGGCCTCGACGACGATGATCGCGAGCCGGTCAGCCCGCCGCACCTGCGGTAAGGCGGACGGTGTAGGACAAAAAAAGGCCGGGGAGCGATCCCCGGCCTTTTTTGTGTCTCTAGCCCCTCCCCTTCAGGGGAGGGGTTGGGGTGGGGAAGTCCAGGACGCTCAGCTCTCTGCGAGGCACTTCCCCACCCCCAACCCCTCCCCTGAAGGGGAGGGGCTTTTTCCGAGAAGTTTCACCCCAGCTTCGACGCCACCAGCGCCTCCAGGTCCACCTGAGCGCGTGCGCCATAGTGCGAAATGATTTCCGCCGCGCAGATCGCGCCCATCTTGAGCGATGCCGCAACGTCCTTGCCCTGCGCCTGACCGCGCAGGAAACCCGCCGCGAACAGGTCGCCTGCGCCGGTCGTGTCGACGACGCGGTCGATCGGTTCGGCCGGCACGCTGACGGTCTGCCCGCCCGACACCGCGATCGCACCCTGCTCGCTGCGCGTGACGACCAGCATCGGCACATCCGCCGCCGCCGCCGCAACCGCCGCGTCGAAGTCCGTATTGTCCATCAGCGCGGTGATTTCTGCTTCGTTGGCGAACATGATGTCGATCAGCCCGTCCGCCATCAGCTGTCGGAAATCGCCGCCGTGGCGCGAGATGCAGAACACGTCGCTCAGCGTGAACGCGACCTTGCGCCCCGCCGCGCGCGCGACGTCGATCGCGGCGCGCATCGCCTGGCGCGGTTCCTCCGGATCCCACAGATAGCCCTCGAGATACAGGATCGCGGCGCTCGCGATCAGGTCACGGTCGAGCGCAGCCTCGGGGAGGAACTGTGACGCACCGAGGAAGGTGTTCATCGTACGCTGGCCGTCCGGCGTCACGAAGATCAGGCAGCGCGCGGTCGTCGGGTCGCCGTCGCGGGCGGCGGTGGTGAAGTCGATCCCGACCGCGCGGATGTCGTGCGCGAAGATATCGCCGAGCTCGTCGCTTGCGACCTGGCCGATGAAGCCGCACTTGCCGCCCATCGCCGCGATCCCCGCGACGGTGTTCGCCGCCGAGCCGCCGCTCGCCTCGATCCCCGGGCCCATCTTGGCGTAGAGCGCGTCGGCTTCCTCGGGCGAGAACATCAGCTGCATCGAGCCCTTGGTCATCGCGGCTTCGGCGAGGAACGCGTCGTCGGACTGCGCCAGCACGTCGACGATGGCATTGCCGATCGCGACGACGTCATAGGTGGGCTCGGTCACAGGCAATCTCCGGTTGTGCAAAGGTTGCCGCGCCGTACCGGGGTGCCGGGATACGCGCAACCGCCACGCAAAAGGCCCGGCGCTTTCGCGCCGGGCCTTCCGGAACCGTCGGGTCAGTTCGGCTCAGCGGCAGACGACGTTGCCGCGATCGACCGACTGGCCGAGCAGCGCACCCGCGCCGCCGCCGATCAGCGTGCCGAGCAGTCGCGAACCACCGCCCGCGATCGTGTTGCCGAGCGCACCACCGGCAAGCCCACCGACGATCAGGCCGGTCGTGCCGTCGCCACGGCGGCAGTAATAGCGGTTGTCGCGCCCGCGATAGACACGGTCGTTGCGGGTCAGGCGGCGCGGCTGGTAATATTGGCCGTCGCGATAATAGTTCTCGGCATAATACGCACGCTGGCCGCCCTCGAAGCGGTTATAGTCGTAGTTGCGATACTGGCGCCAATCACGGTTACGGTCGCGGTTGCGGTCACGCTGGGCATCGCGCACGTCGCGGCGGTAGTCCTGGCGGGCATCGCGGACGTCGTCGCGCGAATCGGCGTTGCGGATGTCACGGCGATAGTCGCGCTGCGCATCTCGGACGTCCTCGCGATATTCGCGATTGGGGTTGTTCTGCGCGACGGCGGGCAGGGCGCTCAGGGTAGTCGTCGCGATTGCCACCGCCATAAAGAACTTACGCATTGAAGAGAACTCCTCGGATCAAATCCATATCGTGGATCAATCTGGAGAACTCGCATGCCGGTCGGAAGGTTGCGTGAACGGCAAACTACCGGCCGTTCACGCAAGTGTCAGGAAAATCAGCCGTTAAGGCTATGCGTTAAAGTAATCTCAGCGTTAAGCACTTTGGAAACCGGGCAATTCGCCTTGGCACCTGCGGCGATCTCCTCGAACTTGGCGGGATCGATCCCGTCGATCGTCGCCTTGAGGTCGAGTGCGGAGCGCGTGATCGTGAAGCCGTCGCCATCCTTGTCGAGCGTGACCTTGGCGGTCGTCTCGAGCTTGCCGTCGGTGAACCCTTCCTTGGCGAGCGCGAAGCTCAGCGCCATCGTGAAGCAGCTCGCGTGCGCGGCGGCGATCAGTTCCTCGGGGTTGGTGCCGGGGCCTTCCTCGAACCGGCTGCCGAAGCCGTATTGCGTGTCCGTCAGGATTCCGGACTGGGTCGAGACATGGCCCTTGCCGTCCTTGCCAAGGCCTTCGTAGGTGGCCGAGCCGCTGCGTGTGGTCATCGTCATTCTCCTGAACGTAAAAAGCGCGAGCCCTTGCGGGCCCGCGCTGGATATAGGGACGATGAGTCGGAGTTTTAGCGGCAGCGACGATCGGCGGTCATCGACCGGTCGATCGCACGGCCACCGAATGCCCCGGCGACGCCGCCGAGCACGCTGCCGAGCGTCTTGTCGCCACGCCCGGCGACCTGATTGCCGAGCAACGCGCCGCCGACGCCCCCTACGAGCAGGCCGGTCGTGCCGTCCGAGTGGCGGCAATAGCGGCGGCCGTCCCGTCCGCGATAGGTGCGCGGCTGGTAGCGACCGTGATGCTCGCGCGCGGCGGCCTCGGTGGTCGGGACCGCCATCGTGGCGGGGATGACGAGCGATGCAGCGCTGAGCGCCATCAGGAACGTGCGCATTCTATTACTCCCAGTTACAATCTTTTGCTGTGGATTAATTCCATAGCAGTAACGATACGGAGTTAGACGGGGTTGCATGAACCTGAAACAACCTGGCGTTCAGCTTCGCGCAGGGTCTTTGCGAGCGGAAGCGGGGGACTTGGGTTTGTCTTGCGATAGTCCCGTCACGCCGGTGCTGGCCGGAGCCGCGCAGGGACGGGCGGTCAGGCGAGCAACGCCCTTGCCCGCGCGCAATCTGCGTCCATCTGCGTCGTCAGCGCCTCGAGCGAATCGAACTTTGCCTCGGGCCGGAGATAGTCGACCAGCGCGACCTCCAGCGGCTGCCCGTACAGATCGCCCGAAAAATCGAAGAAGAACGGTTCGAGCAATTCCTTCGGCGGATCGAAGCTCGGGCGGATCCCGAGGTTCGCCGCGCCATCGACCACGCGTCCGTCCGCCAGCAGCCCGCGCACCGCGTAGATTCCGTAGGCCGGGCGGACATAGCCTCCCATGTCGAGATTGGCGGTCGGATAGCCGATCGTGCGCCCGAGCTTGTCGCCGTGCTGGACGACCCCCGCAATCGTGAACGGCCGGGTCAGCAGCCGCGCCGCACCGCGCGGATCGCCCTGTTGCAACAGTTCGCGAACCCGCGTCGACGACACCGGTTCACCGTCGAGCGTCACCGGATCAACCGTATCGACCGAGAAGCCGTGCGTCGCGCCGAACGCAGCGAGTGCTGCGACCGACCCGCTGCGCGCCTTGCCGAAGGTGAAGTCCCCCCCGGTCACAACCCCGCCGACGCCAAGCGCCGCGATCAGCCGCTGTGCAACGAACGCTTGCGCATCGAGCGCGGCAAGCCTGTCGTCGAAGCGGAACACCACCATCGCATCCGCACCCGCGTCGGCGAACCAGCGCTCGCGCTGGTCGAGCGTGCTGAGGCGGAACGGCGCGCTGTCGGGAACGAAATGGCGGATAGGATGCGGGTCGAACGTGCCGACCAGCGCGGGCCGCCCCTCGGCACGCGCGCGGGCGACCGCACGGCCGACCACGGCCTGATGCCCAAGGTGAAATCCATCGAAATTGCCGAGCGCGATGATCCCGCCGCGCAAGCGCTCCGGAACAACCGAGCTGCCGTCGAGCCGCTCCATGACTGCGGCCTATAAGCGGGGCGAAGCGACTGCGCTAGGCGGCTTTGTCGGGAACGATCCCGGCGCGGAGCACGCGCAGCACATTGCCCCCCATCACCTTGGCGATATCGGCGTCGCTGAACCCGCGATCGAGCAGCGCCTGGGTGATCGCGACGACTTGCCCCGAATCGAACCCGGTCGTCACCGCACCGTCGAAATCCGAACCCAGCCCGACATGATCGATCCCGACGAGCCCGCGCACATGCGCGATCGCCGCCGCCGCGGCTTCGGGCCGGGTCGAGCAGATCGCGGCATCCCAATAGCCGATCCCGACCACCCCGCCGGTCCGCGCGACACCGCGGATCTCGGCATCGGTCAGGTTGCGGTTGACCTTGCACGTCGCCTGCACCCCGCCGTGGCTCGCGACCACCGGGCGGCGTGCCATCGCGAGCACCTCGGCGATCGTCGCATGGCTCGAATGCGCGATATCGACGATCATCCCGAGCGATTCCATCCGCCGCACGACCTGCCGCCCGAGCGGAGTCAGCCCGCCCTTGGCCTCGCCGTGCATCGAGCCCGCCACGTCATTGTCGAAGAAATGCGCGAGCCCCGCCATGCGGAACCCGGCGCCATATAGCGTGTCGAGATTGGCGAGCTTGCCCTCGAGATCCTGCAACCCTTCGATCGACAGCATCGCGCCGACCACCTTCGCGCCTTCGGTCCGGTCCGCGAGCAACCGGTCGAGCTGCGCAGACGAGCGGATTACCCGAAGCTGGCCATCGGAGGCGGCGGCATAGCGATCGAGCTTTTGCGCGTGCCACAGCGAGCGTTGAAGCAGCGACGTCCACGTGCGCGGCGGTTGCAGGTCGGCGATGGTAAGCGCGGTAATGTTGTCGGTATTGGCCGGGTTCGCGTCATAATTCTGGTTCTTCGGGGTCTTGGTGACCGAGGAGAACACCTGCAGCGCGTAATTGCCATCGAGCAGGCGGGGAAGATCGACCTGCCCCTGTCGTGTGGGAGCAAGCAGGCTGCGCTGCCAGAGCAGGGTGTCGGCGTGCATGTCCGCGACCTGCAGCGTCGCGTGGAGCGCCTGCGCGCGCGGGGTGATTCTGAGCGGGACGGGGGCGACCGTGTTCATGCCGCGTTCGATGATCCCGGGCGTGGCGACGAAGAACAGGATCGCCCCGAGCGCGATGAGGCCGAGTACGGCCCCCAGCATCTTGCGCAGCATCGGCACTCTCCGCTCTGCCGGGCTGTATGCGCCCGATCCGGCGGACGGTATGCGGTGCGCCCGACCCCGCGACAAGCCCGAGCGGCGGATCAGCGCCGTTCGAGCGTGACGAAGCTGTAGGCCGGACGCGTATTTTCCGCAGGATGCGCCACACGGGCGACGGCGTTCCACCCCTCGAAGCGCGGGACGACCACGTCGCCATCGGGGGCGGCATGGACTTCGGTCAGCTCGATCCGGTCCGCGCGGGGTTCAAACAGCGCAAAAATCTCCGCGCCGCCGATGACGGCAATCTCCGCGTCGCCAGCGAGCATCAGCGCGTCGGCGACCGTATGGACGACGTCCGCGCCGGGTGCGGACCAGTGCGGGTCGCGCGTCAGCACGATATGGCGGCGACCGGGCAGGGGGGCGGGGAAACTGTCGAAGGTCTTGCGCCCCATGATCATCGGCTTGCCGATCGTCAGCGCCTTGAACCGCTTGAGGTCGGCGGGGAGGTGCCACGGCAGCGCGCCGTCGCGGCCGATCACGCCATTGTCGGCGCGCGCGAGGATCAGCGTGATTATGGCGGGTCTCCTGCTGCAAAAAGCGGAATGCCGTTCGCGAAGGATGCGATAGCGGTGGGGGTGGACCGGGGTCGATCCCTATTTCGTCCCTACGGCGGAGCCGCGCGGCAGATGACACCGCGTCCTGACAGTCCGGGGTGTAGCGTTGCGCACCGTTCCGGCGTAGCTTTACGCACATGCCACCGCCAGGCGCTTCGGGGGAACGCTCATGAACCTGCTCGTGCTCGCCGCATTCGGAATGGGTGCCGCAGCGTTGTTGGCGGTCCTTGGCGTGGCGCGGCTGTTGCGGACGATCGTCGGTGCCGCACTGCTCCTGAGCGCGACCGGGTTTGCGGTGCAGAGCGCCCGCCACCAGCCGGGCAAACCGGTCGCCGCCGATGTCGACCCGATCACGGTCGACCCTGGAATGGTCGCGTTTCGCACTGCGGTGTTCGCGCCTTCCCCGGTCGACGAGCTTGCGCTGGCGAGCGCCGACGGGCGGTTGCGGTCCGGCGATACCCACGCGGCTGCGCAGGGGCTCGCGCGTGACCTGGCGTCGCGTCCCGTCGATGCGACCTTGTGGACCGCCTATGGCTATGCTCTCGCACTCCATGATCATGCGGTATCCCCGGCGGCGAAGATCGCGTTCCGGCGTGCGGTCGCGCTTGCGCCGGGGACGCCGGGGCCAGCGTTCTTCCTCGGCATGGCCTATGTCGATGCGGGCGAGTTCGCGACCGCGAGACCGTATTGGACCTATGCGCTGTCCGTCACGCCGCGCGACGCGCCGTACCGCGCGGACATCGCCGAGCGGATCGCGGCGATCGACCAGTTCCGCGCGATGACCGCGGGGACGCGGAGCACTGTCGCGCGGTAAGGCGCAAGCGACCGCCGCTCAGCGCACCACCAGCCGGGTGTACAGATGCCAGGTCGCGTACCCGAGCCACGGCAACACCACCGCCAGCCCGATCGCCGCCGGGATCATCCCGAGCAGCATTAACCCCGCGACTCGCATTCCCCAGCCAAACACCTCGCGCGGGTTCTCGCGCACGGCCTTGAGCGAGGTCCGCACCGCGGTCGCGGCATCGACCGGCGTGTCGACCACCATCGGGAAGGACACGACCGCAAGCACCAGCGTCGCCACCGCGAACCCCGCGCCTGCGAGATTGCCGAGCACGATCAACCGCCAGCCCTCGGCGGTCGTGAACAGCCGCCCGAACACGTCGCCCACCGACATCGGTGCCGCCGCGCCGAGCGTCGCCTGATAGATCGCATAGGCAACCGCCAGCCACGCAACGAACAGCACCGCGGTCCCGAGCGTCAGCAGCGCTAGCGGGGTGCGGCTGCGCCCGTTGAGCGGATCGAGGAAATGCCACCAGCCCGAGTCGCGCCCCTCCTCACGACGACGCGCGAGTTCGTAGAAGCCAGAGGCGACCGCCGGCCCCGCGATCGACAGCCCCGCAACGAGTGGAAACAGCAGCGGGAGCAGCGGCGCGTTGAAACTGAACAGCACCGCGACGAAACAGACGATCGGATACAGCAGCCCGAGGAAAAGCAGGTCGCCGCGCTTCTCGGTGAAATCGCGCCACCCCTCCGCCAGAGCCCAGTTGAGGTCGCTCGTGCTGATCCGCCGGATCCCGGGCAGATCGGGGGCAGCAGCGGGCACAGCAGCGGTGTTGGCGTTCCACGTGGTGGGCATGGTGATTTCCTCTCGAGTGGTGCGTCTTTCCTTCGTTTCGGTAGCGGGATCATACGCCCGTTCGGGCGCGGCGACAATTCAGCAGCGGCGGGTCAGCCGAACGGGCGGTTGAGCTGGACGATCTTCCAGTTGAGCACCGCCGCAAAGCTCACCCACAGGAAATACGGCACGATCAGCACCGTGGCGAAGGTCGAGATCGGGGCGAGCCCGACCAGCAACGCGACGAGCGATCCCCACAGGAACACGACTTCGCCGAGCGCCCAGTCGGGCCGCTTGAGCGCGAAAAACAGCGGGCTCCACAGGAAATGGCAAAGCGCATTGACCGCGAACAGGATGACGACCGACGTCCGCGCGGCGGCATCGGGTGCCGCGGTCCAGGCGATCGCGGCGGACCAGGCGGCGAGTCCGAGGATCACCGTCCACGCCGGCCCGAACAGCCAGTTGGGCGGCTGCCACGACGGCTTGCGCAAGTTCTTGTACCAGTCGCCGATCGGCGTTGCGAGCCCCCCGACGACGAGCAGGACGATGGCGCACGCGCCGGAGACATAGAGCGGGTTCATGCACCATATCTGGTGGTAGATGGCGCAAAACACCAGTGTCCACTTGCCGGGTGTCAAGCAGATGATACACTGCCCGCATGCGAGCGTCCTTTCCCTTTTCGGCGATCGTCGGCCAGGACGAGATGAAGCTCGCTTTGTTGCTCGCTGCGGTCGATCCGCGGATCGGCGGGGTGATGGTGTTCGGCGACCGCGGGACGGGCAAGTCGACCGCAGTGCGTGCGCTCGCCGCGTTGCTCCCGCCGATGCCCGCGGCGCTCGCGGGCTATCATCCCGAGGGTACGCCGCCGCCGCCCGCCAAGGCGACCGTCATGGTCCCGTTCGTCGATCTCCCGCTCGGCGCGACCGAGGACCGCGTGGTCGGTGCGCTCGATCTCGAACGCGCGCTCGGGGCGGGGGTCAAGGCGTTCGAGCCGGGGCTGCTTGCGCGCGCCAATGGCGGGTTCCTCTATATCGACGAGGTCAATCTGCTCGAGGATCACATCGTCGACCTGCTGCTCGACGTCGCGGCGTCGGGCGAGAATGTCGTCGAGCGCGAGGGGCTTTCGGTGCGGCACCCGGCGCGCTTCGTGCTGGTCGGGAGCGGCAACCCCGAGGAGGGCGAACTCCGCCCGCAATTGCTCGACCGCTTCGGGCTTTCGGTCGAGGTGCGCACCCCGCAGGATCTCGCGAGCCGGGTGGAAATCCTCCGGCGCTGCGACGCGTTCGAGCGGACCCCCGAGGCTTTTGCCGAAGTGTGGCGCGGCGCGGAAAGGAAGACGTTGAAACGCATTGCACGCGGTCGTGCCGGGGTCGCGGACGTGATCGTGCCCGATCCGATGCTCGCGCGCGCCTCGACGCTGTGCATGGCGGTCGGCGCGGACGGGTTGCGCGGCGAATTGACGCTGATCCGCGCGGCACGCGCGCTCGCCGCGCTCGACGGCGCGGGCGAAGTCACCGCCGCGCATATCGCGCGGATCGCGCCGCTTGCGCTCCGGCACCGGTTGCGGCGCGGGGTGCTCGATGAGACCGGCTCGACGGTGCGGATCGAGCGCGCGCTGGACGAACTGGCGGCGGCATGACCGATGCGCCCACGGCGCTGGACGATGCGCTGCTGGCGGCGCGGTTGTGTGCGTTCGATCCGGTCGGGCTCGGCGGGATGATCCTGTGCGGCGGGGGTGACGTACGGGATGCGGTGGTGGCGGCGCTTCACGCTGCCTTGCCCGAGGGCGCGCCGCTGCGGCGGATTCCTGCGCATGTCGATGACGAAGCGTTGCTCGGCGGGCTCGACCTTGGCGCGACGCTCGCGCTCGGGCGACCGGTGCGACAGCGCGGGCTGCTCGCGGCGGCGGATGGCGGGATGGTGGTGCTGCCGATGGCCGAGCGGATGACCGACGCGACGGCTGCGCGGATTGCGAGTGCGCTCGATGCGGGGGTGTCGACGCGGGTCGCAGTGGTTGCGCTCGACGACGGGGTCGAGGACGAAGCCCCGCCGCACGCGCTGGTCGAGCGGCTGGCGTTTCGGATCGATCTCTCGTGGTGTCGCCCGGCGGCTTCATCTTCCCCGGCGAAGGCCGGGGCCCAGTCGCGGAACGACTCCGGCGAAGGAATGCCCCCTGTAACAGCGACCTGCGCGACTGGGCCCCGGCCTTCGCCGGGGAAGGATGCGGTCAAGGTGCCGCGCCTTGTGACAGCAACGGTCGGAATTGCAGGCGATAGCTTGCCGGAAGCCGAATACGGGGGTGGAACCCCACCACCCGATCCATTCACCATCCTTGCCGTAACCGCGCTTACGCTCGGCATCGACTCCGCCCGCGCGCCCTTGTTCGCGCTCCGCACCGCGCGCGCTGCCGCCGCGCTCGCCGGGCGCGACGTCATCGAGGACGCGGACCTGCTGCTCGCGGTCCGTCTCGTCCTGGTCCCCCGCGCGACCCGTCTGCCCGCGCCGCCCGAAGCGGACAGCCCGAGCGAACCCCCGCCGCCACCCCCCGAAAGCGATTCGGGCGAGGAGGAGCAGGGCACATCCGAATCCCCCGAGGACGTCATCCTCGAAGCCGCGCTCGCCACGCTCCCGCGCGACGTGCTCGAATGCCTCGCGGCGGGGCGCGGTCGGCGCGCCGCGAACCGCGCGCGCGGCGCTGGCGAACGCCGCAAGTCCGCGCTGCGCGGTCGCCCGCTGGCATCGCGCGCGGGCGTCCCGCGCGGCGGCGCACGGCTCAGCCTGATCGATACGCTGCGCGCTGCCGCACCGTGGCAGGGCGTGCGCGCGCGCGGCGACGGACCGATCCGGATTCGGCCCGACGACCTGCGCATCCGCCGCTTCGAGACTCGCAGCGAAACGCTGACGATCTTCGCGGTCGACGCGTCGGGCTCGGCGGCAGCGGCACGGCTCGCGGAGGCAAAGGGCGCCGTCGAACTGCTGCTCGCGGAAGCCTATGTAAAACGTACGCAAGTCGCGCTGATCGCGTTTCGCGGGGGCGGCGCGGAGCTGCTGCTCCCCCCGACCCGCTCGCTCACCCGCGCGCGTCGCGCGCTCGCCGCGCTGCCGGGGGGCGGGGGGACACCGCTCGCTGCCGGGCTCGACGCTGCGCGCACGCTGGCGGAAGCAGCACGCGCGCGCGGGCGGACGCCGTTTCTCGTCGTGCTGACCGACGGCCGCGCCAACATCGCCGCGGATGGCAGCGCGCTCCGCGACCGTGCCGAGCACGATGCCGAACAGGCCGCGCGTGCGATCGGCCAGCTCCGTATCGGCGCGGCGTTCATCGACACCTCGGCGCGACCCCGCCCCGAAGGCGCGCGGCTCGCGCTGGCGATGGGCGCGCGCTACCTCCCGCTCCCTCGCGCGGATGCGACCGCGATGCACCGCGCGGTCGCCGCGGTGCAGGCGGCATGAGCGCGCCGCGCTGGTCGGTCGAGGGGCGCGACTGGCCCAATCGCGCCGCCAGCCGGTTCGTCGAGAGCGGGCGGATTCGCTGGCATGTCCAGCAGATGGGGGCGGGGCCGGTCGTGCTGCTGCTCCACGGCACCGGCGCGGCGACGCATAGCTGGCGCGGGCTGATGCCGCTGCTCGCCGAGCGGTTTACCGTCGTTGCGCCCGATCTGCCCGGGCATGGCTTCACCACCGGGCGTCCGGTCGGCGGGCTCGCGATGCCCGCGATGGCGCGCGCGGTCGCCGATCTGCTGGCTACGCTCGGGGTCGCGCCCGATCTCGTCGTCGGCCATTCGGCGGGGGCGGCGATCGGGGTGCGGATGGTGCTCGACGCGCTGGTCCGGCCACGCGCATTGGCCGGGCTAAGCCCCGCGCTGATGCCGTTCCCGGGGCTCGCCGCGCAATTATTCCCGACGCTTGCGCGGATGCTGTTCGTCAATCCGTTCGCGCCGCATATCGTCGCGGCGCTGGTGCGCGGCCCCGGCGATGCGGCGCGTTACGTGAAACAGGCGACCGGATCGCGGATCGACGCAGTCGGGGTCGATTTCTACCGGCGGTTGTTCGCGACGTCGGATCATGTCGCGGGCGCGATCACGATGATGGCGGCGTGGGACCTCGACGTCTTCGCGCGCGACCTGCCGCGGCTGCACGTGCCGACGCTGTTGGTACATGGGGCGGCGGATTCGGCGATCCCGCTCGCTTCGGTGAAGGCGGCGGCGGCGCTGATTTCCGAAAGCCAAATCGAGATTATGCCGGGGCTCGGTCATCTCGCGCACGAGGAACGACCCGCCGAAGTAGCGGCGCTGATCGAAGAGTTCGCGGGGAAGGAATGACACGCCGCCTCCACCCGTTCGTTTCGAGCGACGTCGAGAAACCTGCGCTGTGAACGGCTTCTCGACTACGCTCGAAACGAACGGAAAGGGGGCAGGTCACATGATCGCCGCCAACCCCGGCCTCGTCGCGCTGCTCGACATGGCGATCGTCGGCGTGCCGACATTCGTTTTCATCGTCTGGCAGCTCGTCTCGATCAATCGCGAGATTGCGCGCGACAAGGCCGCGAAACCCGACGACTCACCAGAAGGCGCGGGGCATTCGATAGGGGAGCATCGACTGGACGACCGGTGAGCGGAACCGCCCGAGCGACAGGCTCTCGTGCACCGCGCGCGCCGGTTCGCCGAACAGCGACGTGTCGAGCGCCGAGCGCGCATAGAAAGGCGCGTCGATCCACGTCTTCGCCACGCGCGGCACCGACCCCGGATCGGCGCGAGTCGCACGCTCCACCAGCCAGCGTGTCCGCGGCAGCACCACGCGTGGCGGTGGCGCGACATCGTGCCAGCGCCCCTGCCGGTCGAACTTGAGCGCAAGATCGAACGGCGCGCCGTTGCGGCGCCGCCCTTCGTACAGCACCGCAACATCGGTCTTCAGATGCGCACGCGCCCAGTGCCAGTCGTCGAACCCCGTCTCGAGTGGTTCGTCCCCGAAGTTCGAATCGAAATAGCCATCCCCCGACCAGCGCACGTCCGGATGCACCATCTCCACCTCCACGCGCGCACGCGGCGCGACCGGGTGCCAGCGATGGCGCGCCTCGGGGTCGAGCGCGAAGGCAGTCGTCCCGATCATCTCGGGGCGCACCCGCACCGTCCCGCGCACCGGATAGGGCAAGGGCGCGGAAATCTCGGCGATGTCGATCACCAAAGTATCCCCGTCCCAGCTCAATGCGCTCGGCCCTACCGCGAAATGATCCGCATCGCGCCGTACGCGTTTCGCGCCGCGCTCGGTCATCGCCCACGCGCCCCCGCGCGGGCCGCACAACGCCACGTTGATCGCGCAGTGATTGTCCGGCCGCCCGCGCCTCGACAGTTTGTAATACGGCGAGAACACGCTCCCCACGAACGCGATGATCGTCAGGCCGAACCGACGGTCTGCGCTGAACGCGTCGACATACCACCAGGCATAGCCACCGGGTGGGACGATACCGTCGAAGCGCGGTCCCTGAGCAGGGATTCGACGGCTAGGCGGGCGGACAAGGCCGCCATCGGGACGCCCGCGCCCGGATGGGTACTCCCGCCCGCGCAATAAAGCCCAGGGATCCGAGTCCGGCTGCCGGGGCGCCGGAAGGACGCCGCCCACCCGTGCGAGTCCGGTCCATAAAGGGCTCCACCCGTCCGTGGAAACAGCCGGTGGAAATCCTGCGGCCGGGTCAGCGCCGTTGCCGCCGCTGGCAGGTCGAGCGTCAGGCCGGCGTAAGTGAGCGTTGCGTGCATCGACTGGGTGCATTGGTCCGTCTCCGCTTGGGTGAGGGGATGGGTGTCGCCGGTGGGGGGCGCGTTGACGATGATCTGGAAGCGTTCGGGGCCGGTGCGCGGCGCGGCGTCGCACGCGGCGCGGTCCTGCGCGCAGACATAGACGCTGGGATCGCGCGCGAGCCGTCCGCCCGCGAGCGCGCCGAACTCCGCGGCTGAGTCGCGCGAGAAGAAGACGTTGTGCCGCACCAGCGGAAAGCCCGCGGCGGTCCCGCGCGCGCACCACACCAGCGCCGACAGCGACCGTCGCGAAGACGGCTGCGCAGCGACCGCGCGCCGCACCCCCGCGCCGAACGCACCACCCGCCAGCGCCGCAGGATCGGCGTTGCACACCACCGCGCGTGCCGCGATCCGCTCCCCCGACGCGAGCACGACCCCCGCCGCCCGCCCGCGATCGACGAGGATCTCGGCGACCGGCGCGCCATAACGGAAGGTCGCGCCGTTGCGCTTCGCCAGTGCCTCCAGAGCAAGCGCGAGACGGTGCATCCCGCCCTCGATCAGCCACACTCCCGCCGCCTCGACATGCGCGACGAGCATCAGCGTCCCCGGGCACTGAAACGGCGACGACCCGCAATAGGTCGCATAGCGCCCGAACAATTGCCGCAGCCGCGGATCGCGGAAATGGTCCCCAAGCGCGCGCCACAGCGACTCATACGGGCGGATCCGGTTGAGATCGGCAAAGCCCCGCCACCCGAGCCGCCACGTCAGCCCGAGCGGGTTGGTCTGTTGCGCCTGGAGGAACGGCCGGTCGAGCGTCTCGAAGATCCGCTGCGCCTCGGCGCGGAACGCACGATACCCCGCCGCCTCGCGTGCGCCCGCCAGATCGCCGATCGCCGCCGCGCTCGCCGCCGGGTCGGCGAACAGGTCGAGCCGGTCGTCGCCCCACGCATGACGCGCGAGGATCGTCGCGGGGGTGAGCGTCAGGTGCGCATCGAGCGAGTCGCCGCACGCATCGAACACCGCGTCGAACACCTGCCGCAAGGTGAACACCGTCGGCCCCGCGTCGACCGCACCCCCCCCGGCGTCGACTTCGCGCATTTTGCCCCCGGGGCCAGCTGCCGTCTCGACCACCGTCACCCCCATCCCCTGCGCCGCGAGCAACGCCGCGCAGACGAGCCCCCCGACTCCGGCTCCGACGATGACGGCATGGTTTTGCGTTGCCACCCGGCCTTCTCCACGACAGTTGACCGCGAACCCAATGGCGTCCAATCAAATGGACATATAATGTCGTCCAGATTGGAAAACATGTCAAAGGACTATCTGCACCGGATGCGGGGAACCTGGCTCGGCTGGCGCAACGCCGTGCTGTCCTCTCCCCGTTTTCAGGACTTTGCCGCGCGGTGCTGGCTGACCCGACCGATTGCGCACGCGCGGGCGCGGGGGTTGTTCGATCTCGTCGCGGGGTTCGTCTATGCGCAGACGCTCGCTGCGTGTGTCGACCTTGGGCTGCTCGACCTGATGGCGGAAGGCCCGCTGGAAACCGAAGCGATCGCGCGCCACTGCGATCTGCCCCCTGAGTCCGCGCTGCGCCTGCTGCGCGCGGCGGCATCGCTAAGGCTGGTCGAACCGTTCGGCACGGCGTGGGTGCTCGGCAGCAACGGTGCGGCGTTGCGCGGGAACTGCGGGATCGCCGAAATGGTCGCGCACCATCACCTGCTCTATGCGGATCTCGCCGATCCCGTCGCGCTGCTGCGCCGCGGCGGCGGCGGGGGCGCGCTCGCGGGCTTCTGGCGCTACGCCGAGCATCCGGGCGACGGCGATACCGCGGCAGTCGGCGCCTATTCGCGCCTGATGGCGTCCTCGCAGCCGCTGGTGGCAGCGCAGATCCTCCGGTCCTACCGCTTCGGACAGCATCGCCGGATGCTGGATGTCGGCGGCGGGGAGGGGCGGTTCGTCGAGTCGGTCGGGGCACAGGCGCGCGGGATCGACCTCGCACTGTTCGATCTTCCCGCCGTCGGCGCACGCGCGCAGGAGCGACTCGCTGCTGCCGGGCTCAGTGCGCGAACGACGATCCACGGCGGGAATTTCCTGCGCGATCCGCTTCCGCAAGGATACGACCTGATCACGCTGGTCCGCGTGCTCCACGATCATGACGACGCCCCCGCGCTCGCGCTGCTCCGCGCGATCCATTCCGCTTTGCCCCCCGGCGGCACACTGCTGATCGCCGAACCGATGGCGGGCACGCCGGGTGCCGAACCTGCCGGCGACGCCTATTTCGGCCTGTATCTGTACGCGATGGGATCGGGCCGTCCGCGTACCCCACGCGAAATCCAAGCGATGTTACGCCAGGCAGGCTTCTCCATGGTGCGCACGCTGTCCACCGCGATGCCGCTGACGTGTCGAGTCATCGTCGCACGCCGTCGAAAGGCCGACATAAAAGATTGACAACACAAAGTGTCCAACTAAACTTACACCCAAGTCGAACCGTGATGCCACGGTCGCGCGGGGAGAAGCACGGTGGAAACACTGGCGGTGGTATTGGAGGCGCCCGAACGGCTGGTCCTTCGTCCGCTCGCGCTGACCGCGCTGGGGTCTGCGGACGTGCTGATCGACGTCGCGTGGAGCGGGATCAGTTCGGGCACCGAGAAACTCTTATGGTCGGGCCGGATACCTGCGTTTCCGGGCATGGGCTACCCGCTGGTGCCGGGGTATGAATCGGTCGGGCGGATCGTCGATGCCGGGGCCGAGGTCCGCGGGCGGATCGGCGAATGGGTCTTCGTTCCCGGCGCGAATTGCTATCGCGATGCGCGCGGACTGTTCGGGGGGACGGCGCAGCGCGTCATCCTGCCCTCGGCGCGCGCGCTTCCGGTCGACGAGTCGCTCGGTGCGGACGGGATCCTAACCGCGCTCGCGGCGACCGCTTTTCATGCGGTGGCGGGGGGCAATCCGCCCGACCTCGTGATCGGACACGGGATCGTCGGGCGACTGGTCGCACGGATCGCGGTCGCGTGCGGCGCGCCCGCGCCGACGGTGTGGGAGACCAACCCGGACCGGCGCGACGGCGATGGCTATCGCGTGATCGACCCCGCGCAGGACGACCGCCGCAATTACGCGACGATTTACGACGCAAGCGGCACGCCCGACATTCTCGACGCTGCGATCCCGCGGCTGGCAAAGCGCGGCGAGATCGTGCTCGCAGGGTTTTACGACCGGCTGAGCTTCGGCTTCCCGCCCGCTTTCCAGCGCGAGGCGCGGCTGCGCATCTCCGCCGAATTCACCCCCGCCGATGTCGCCGCGACGCATGCGCTGGTCGACTCGGGCGCGTTGCGGCTCGGCGGGCTGATCAGCCATGTCCGTCCGGCGACCGAGGCGCTCGACGCCTATCCCGCCGCGTTCGGCGATCCCGATTGCCTCAAGATGGTGCTCGACTGGAGGGCTGCATGACGATGCTCGATCCCGGACCGCTGCGGCACGAAGCCGAGCAGGAACCGGACCCGGTCCCGACTGGTCCCGTCACCAAGGAAACGCAGATCATCGCGATCTACGGCAAGGGCGGCAGCGGCAAGTCGTTTGCGCTGGCGAACCTCAGCTACATGATGGCGCAGCAAGGCAAGCGCGTGCTGCTGATCGGCTGCGACCCCAAGAGCGATACGACCTCGCTATTGTTCGGCGGCAAATCGACCCCGACGATCATCGAGACCAGCTCGCGCAAGAAGCTCGCAGGCGAGGAGATCGGGATCGAGGACGTCTGCTTCCAGCGCGACGGGGTGTTCGCGATGGAATTGGGCGGACCCGAGGTCGGGCGCGGCTGCGGCGGGCGCGGGATCATCCACGGGTTCGAGACGCTCGAGAAACTCGGGTTCCACGAATGGGGCTTCGACTATGTCCTGCTCGATTTCCTCGGCGACGTGGTGTGCGGCGGCTTCGGCCTGCCGATCGCGCGGGACATGTGCCAGAAAGTGATCGTGGTCGCGTCGAACGACCTGCAATCGCTCTATGTCGCGAACAACGTGTGCAAGGCGGTCGAATATTTCCGCAAGATGGGCGGGAATGTCGGCGTCGCGGGGATGATTCTCAACAAGGACGACGGCACTGGCGAGGCGCAGGCATTCGCCGCGGCCGTCGGCATCCCGGTGCTGACCGCGATCCCCGCCAACGAGGACATTCGCAAGAAAAGTGCGAATTACCAGATCATCGGCAAGCCCGGCGGGCAATGGGCGAGCCTGTTTGAGGAACTCGCGGTCAATGTCGCGGAAGCCCCGCCGTTGCGGCCGACGCCGCTCGACCAGGACGGGTTGCTCGGGCTGTTCTCGGCGGATGTGACGGGGGCGGATTATGCGCTGAAGCCTGCGAGCCAGGCGGACATGCGGGGCGTCGCTTATGTGACGAAGCCGACGCTCGAGGTGGTGTACGATGCCGTCTGAGGGCCCCGATCTTCTCCTAAAGCCTCTCCCCTTCAGGAGTGAGGCGGCAGCCCTGTCCCCCGGACAGGGCCAAGAGCCGCCTCACTGGGTTGGGGGTGGGGCCGTGCCTGCTTCCGGCGGTGCGTCTGCTGGACTGCCCCACCCCAACCCCTCCCCTGAAGGGGAGGGGCTTAAATGTTCGAACGGCACCACCCTCCGCACCGCAGCCGAGCTCGCCGGAAAATCAGACATCCTCGCGCGCTACGACGCCGACTACCCAAAGGGCCCGCACGACCAACCCCAATCCATGTGCCCAGCCTTCGGCTCGCTCCGCGTCGGGCTACGCATGCGCCGCACCGCGACCGTCCTCTCGGGCTCCGCCTGCTGCGTCTACGGCCTGACCTTCACCTCGCATTTCTACGGCGCCAAACGCAGCGTCGGCTACGTCCCCTTCTCGTCCGAGACGCTGGTGACGGGCAAACTCTTCGAGGACATTCGCGACGCGGTCCACCAACTCGCCGACCCCGCGCTTTACGACACGATCATCGTCACCAACCTCTGCGTCCCCACAGCCTCGGGCGTGCCGCTGCAATTGCTCCCCACCCAGATCAACGGGGTGCGGATCATCGGGATCGACGTCCCCGGCTTTGGCGTGCCGACGCATGCCGAGGCAAAGGACGTCCTCGCGGGCGCGATGCTCGCTTATGCGCGCAAGGAGGCCGAGCTCGGTCCCGTAGCCGCGCCCAAGCAACGACCGGACCGGCCGAGCGTGACTCTCCTTGGCGAGATGTTCCCGGCTGACCCGCCAGGAATCGGGCTATTGCTCGAACCGCTGGGCCTTGCGGCCGGCCCGGTCGTTCCGACCCGCGAATGGCGCGAGCTGTATGCGGCGCTCGATTGCGCGTGCGTGGCGGCGATCCACCCCTTCTACACCGCGAGCGTCCGCGAATTCGAAGCGGCGGGGCGCACCGTCGTCGGGTCGGCCCCGGTCGGCGCCGAGGGGACGGCGGCGTGGCTCGACGCGATCGGCGCGGCGTGCGGGATCGCGCAGGACAAGGTCGATGCGGCAAAGAACCGCTTCCTTCCCGCGATCCGGGGCGCACTCGCCGCGCGGCCGATCGCGGGGCGGATCACCGTGTCGGGCTATGAAGGCTCCGAACTGCTCGTCGCGCGGCTGCTGATCGAGAGCGGCGCGGACGTGCCCTATGTCGGCACCGCCTGCCCGCGCACGCCGTGGTCCGAGCCCGACCGCGACTGGCTGGTCAGCCACGGCGTCCGCGTCCAGTATCGCGCGAGCCTCGAGCAGGACATCGCCGCGGTCGACGCATTCGGCCCCGATCTCGCGATCGGCACCACGCCCGTGGTGCAGCACGCCAAGCAGAAATCGATCCCGGCGCTCTATTTCACCAACCTCATCTCGGCGCGCCCGCTGATGGGGCCAGCGGGGGCGGGGAGCCTCGCGCTAGTGGTCAATGCAGCGCTCGCCAACCAGGCGCGCTTCGACAGGATGACCGCCTTTTTCGAGGGCGTCGGCACCGGCGCGACCGCCGGCGTGTGGGAAAACACGCCGGTCGACCGGCCCGAATTCAAGGCGAAATACACCGCCGAACGCATCGCTGCCGCCAAGGCCGAAGAAAGCGTGGGGTCATGAGCGGCCCCGCCTCCAGTCGTCACCCTGAACTCGTTTCAGGGTCCACCGCGCAACCCCGGCAGACTGCCATTGTTGCGCGGTGGATGCTGAAACAAGTTCAGCATGACGGAGCATGTGGGCTGGGAGGCCAGCCATGACCCTCATCCTCGATCACGACCGCGCGGGCGGTTACTGGGGCGCAGTCTACGCCTTTACCGCGATCAAGGGGCTGCAGGTCATCATCGACGGCCCGGTCGGCTGCGAGAACCTGCCCGTCACGTCGGTGCTGCATTATACCGATGCGCTTCCGCCGCACGAACTCCCGATCGTCGTAACCGGATTGGGCGAGCAGGAGCTCGGCCGCGACGGGACCGAAGGCGCGATGAAGCGCGCCTGGGCAACGCTCGACCCGGATCTGCCCGCAGTCGTGGTGACCGGCTCGATCGCCGAGATGATCGGCGGCGGCGTCACGCCCGAGGGCACCAACATCCAGCGGTTCCTGCCGCGCACGATCGACGAGGACCAGTGGCAGTCGGGCGACCGCGCGCTGACGTGGCTGTGGACTCAGTTCGGGCCGAAGAAAGTCCCCGCGCCGCGTCCGCTCAAGGAGGGACAGCGGCCTCGCGTCAACATCATCGGCCCAATGTACGGCAGCTTCAACATGCCCTCCGATCTCGCTGAGATTCGCCGCCTGATCGAAGGCATCGGTGCCGAAGTCGGGATGGTCTTCCCGCTCGGCAGCCACCTCGCCGACGTCCGCAAGCTCGCGGATGCGCACGCCAACGTCTGCCTTTACCGCGAATTCGGCCGCGGGCTGTGCGAGATGCTCGAGCGCCCCTACCTCCAGGCCCCGATCGGGCTGGAGAGCACCACGCTGTTCCTGCGCAAGCTCGGAGAAATCCTCGGGCTCGACCCCGAACCCTTCATCGAACGCGAGAAGCACACGACGATCAAACCGCTGTGGGACCTGTGGCGCTCGGTCACGCAGGATTTCTTCGGCACCGCGAGCTTCGGCATCGTCGCGACCGAAACCTACGCGCGCGGCATCCGCAATTTCCTCGAGACCGACATGGGGCTCCCCTGCCACTTCGCGTTCGCGCGCTCGGCCGGGGTCAAGCCCGACAATCACGCGGTGCTCGACGCGATCCGCAGCAATCCGCCGCTGATGGTGTTCGGCAGCTTCAACGAACGCATGTACATGGCCGAGACCGGCGCGCGGGGGGTCTATATCCCCGCGAGCTTCCCTGGCGCGGTGATCCGGCGCCACACCGGCACCCCGTTCATGGGCTATGCCGGCGCGACCTATCTGATCCAGGAAGTGTGCAACGCGTTGTTCGACGCGCTTTTCCACGTCCTCCCGCTTGCCGGGCAGCTCGACCAGGTCGAGGCGACCCCCGCGCGGATCGAGCGCGACGTCGCGTGGGACGACGATGCCAAGACCGCGCTCGACGCGGTGGTCGAACGCGAGCCGGTGCTGGTGCGCATCTCCGCCGCCAAGCGGATCCGCGATGCCGCCGAACGCGGCGCGCGCCGCGCTGGCGAAGCCTCGGTCAGCGCGCATCGCCTGGCGCACGCGATCAGCGAAAGCCGCGGCGGATGATCCGCGCCGCGCTCACCCCTTCCGCGAACACGCGGACACCCGATCCCCACGGCACCACGCCGCGCGGATGCAGCCGGGGAGCGCCTGCGACGCTCCTGTCGATCGTCACCAAGGAGACGGAGCAATGAGCGACAAACGAGACGAGCGGTTCGGGCCAGGAACCTATCTGACGCCCGAAGAAGCCAAGGAATTCCACAAGATCTTCCTGACCAGTTTCGCGCTGTTCACGGCGATCGCGGTGGTCGCGCACTTCCTGATGTGGACGTGGAAACCCTGGATCAACTGATTGCCCGACCTTATCGAGAGGAGCCTACATCATGTGGAGAATTTGGCTGATCTTCGACCCGCGGCGGACGCTCGTCGCGTTGTTTTCCTTCCTGTTCGTGCTGGCATTGCTGATCCATTTCATCCTGCTCAGCACCGACAAGTTCAACTGGCTCGACGGACCGCGCCACGCACCCGCGGCGGCAAGCGCACCGGCGGCACCGCCCGCGCAGTGAAGCGCACCGCTTCAGGATGACGGGGCAGGACAGCAATCTCCGTCATCCTGAACCCGAGAGACCGTGACCCGCGACCAGGCCGCTTGCGACCCGCGGGGGAGGAGGGGAGTCGTCATGGCGTTGCTGAGTTTCGAACGGAAATATCGCGTCCGCGGCGGTACGCTGCTCGGCGGGGATCTTTTCGATTTCTGGATCGGGCCGTTCTATGTCGGCTTCTTCGGGGTGACGACCGCGATCTTCTCGCTGCTCGGCACGGGGCTGATCGTCTACGATGCCTCGCTCGGGCCGACGTGGAACCTCTGGCTTATCAGCGTCGCGCCGCCCGACCTGTCCTACGGCCTGTCGCTCGCGCCGCTGCGCGAAGGCGGATTCTGGCAGATCATCACGATCTGCGCGGTCGGGGCGTTCGTGTCCTGGGCGCTGCGCGAGGTCGAGATCTGCCGCAAGCTCGGGATCGGCTATCATGTGCCCGCAGCGTTCGGGGTCGCGATCTTTGCCTATGTCTCGCTGGTGGTGATCCGCCCGTTCCTGCTCGGCGCATGGGGCTTCGGCTTTCCCTATGGCATTTTCAGCCACCTCGATTGGGTGTCGAACACCGGCTACCAATATCTCCATTTCCACTACAATCCGGCGCACATGCTCGCGGTGAGCTTCTTCTTCACCACCACGCTCGCGCTCGCGCTGCATGGCGGGCTGGTGTTGTCCGCGGTCAACCCCGCAAAGAACCCCGACGGATCGCAGGGCGAGGTCAAGTCGCCCGAATATGAGGACGCCTTCTTCCGCGACACGATCGGCTATTCGATCGGGACGCTCGGGATCCACCGGCTCGGGCTGTTCCTCGCGCTGAGCGCGGGGTTCTGGAGCGCGATCTGCATCATCATCTCGGGGCCGCTGTGGACTCGCGGCTGGCCCGAATGGTGGAGCTGGTGGCTCAACCTGCCGATCTGGTCGTGAGGGGGAAAGACGATGGCACGCTATCAGAACATCTTCACCCAGGTGCAGCTCCGTGCCGCGCCCGAAATGGGCCCTGCGCTCGGGCCGTATGATTTCCCGCGGCTCGGCAAGCCCGGCTTTTCCTACTGGATGGGCAAGATCGGCAATGCGCAGATCGGACCGATTTATCTCGGCGGGCTCGGCATCCTTTCGCTGATGTTCGGCTTTCTTGCGTTCGAGATCGTCGGGCTCAACATGTGGGCGTCGGTCGGCTGGGATCCGGTCCAGTTCGCGCGGCAATTGCCGTGGCTCGCGCTCGAGCCGCCGGGGCCGGAATATGGCTTCCAGCTGTTCGTGCCCCTGGCGAAGGGCGGCTGGTGGCAGCTCGCCGGGTTCAGCATGACCGCGTCGGTATTGCTGTGGTGGTTGCGCACCTTCCGCCGCGCGCGGGCATTGGGGATGGGAACGCACGTGCCCTGGGCATTCCTCAGCGCGATCTGGCTGATGGTCGTGCTCGGCTTCCTCCGCCCGATGCTGATGGGCAGCTGGGCCGAGGCGGTGCCGTTCGGGATTTTCCCGCACCTCGACTGGACCGCCGCCTTCTCGATCCGTTACGGCAATCTCTTCT
>CAZNQA010000008.1:4106-57631 GCA_964575105.1 uncultured Stakelama sp. | reverse complement strand
GGCAAGGCGATCCGTTTCGCCGCCGATGAAGTCCGCGAGTTCCAGAGCCGCAACTCGACCGGCGTGCGCGGCATGCTGCTCAAGGGCGACGACAAGGTCATCTCGCTCTCGATCCTCCACCGCGTCGGCGCTTCGCCGGAAGAGCGCGAGGACTACCTCCGCTTCGCGCCGTGGAAGGGCGAGCGCGACGGCGAGCCGACGATGGACACCGGGCGCTATCAGGAACTGATGGAGCGCGAGCAGTTCATCCTCACGGTCTGCGCCAATGGCTATGGCAAGCTGTCTTCGGCCTATGACTATCGCCGCAGCGGTCGCGGTGGCCAGGGCATCACCAACATCGACAACATCCCGCGCAACGGTCCGGTCGTCGCGAGCTTCGCCGCGACCAAGGGGCATCAGCTGATGCTCGTCACCGATCAGGCGAAGGTGATCCGCACCACGCTCGGCTCGATGCGCGTGATCGGGCGGAACTCGGCGGGCGTGCGGCTGTTCGATGTCGGCAAGAACGAGCATGTCGTCTCGGCGGCACGGATCGAGGAAGCCGAAGGCGATGCCGAGGCGGACGTCCGCGACCTGACCAAGGTCGAGCTCGCGCCCGACGACGGTGCGAACACGAGCGACGACAGCGCAGCCGGCCCGGAGGATGGTGAATGAGCGACCTGCCCCTTACCGCGTACAAGGTGCTGACCGCCGAGCAGATGGCGACGCTCGAGGCGGACGGATCGTTCGCGGGCGCGCCGGTCGATCTGGCGGACGGGTACATTCACTTGTCGACCGCCGATCAGTTGACCGAAACCGTCGATAAGCATTTCGCCGGGCAAAGCGATCTGCACGTCGCGGCGGTCGATCTCGGGTCGTTCGGCTCGGCGCTGAAATGGGAGGAGTCGCGCGGCGGGCAACTCTTCCCGCACCTGTACGGCGGTCCGCTGCTGCTCGAGACGGTGATCGCCTACGGTCCGCTCGAGCGCGATGGCGATGGCGGGGTGAAGCTCCCCGTCGCGGGATGAGGTTAACCCCCACCGTCACCGCTGCAAACCCTCTCTTCGGCGTCACTCTGAACTGAGACGAAGGCCGGCACGTATCGCCGCGATCGCGGCGTTCGCAGAGGCCCGCCACCCCTTTGCGGCACTGCGCACCCTCGTCAGGACTGCGCGTGCCCCGGAACAGGCCGATATACCGTGCGGGACGCCTGGTTGAGTTCCAGCGGCAGTTCCGCGCCGTCGACGATCAGCGTCGACGGAGCATATCGGTCGATCGTCCGCCGCACGTGGACGCCCGAGAACCTCCACGTCTGCGGATACCCCGACACCGACTGCAGCCCGTGGGTGCGGGCGGTGAATTCCTCGAAATCGTCCCAGCACAGCTCGAACTGACGCGGCGACAAGTGGCGATCACGGGCGATCGTCAACGCGGCGGACATGCGCGAATACGGCATCGACTTCCTCGAACGGGTACGGTTTTGGGGGCTCTGCCGACCAGGATCGCCGTGGCGACGTCTGGTTCGTATGGCGTAACTCTATCGGGCGTTCCACCACCGCTCAAGGCCGCACCGACGGTGCGATACGAAATGACGACGACGGGATCAGCAGTAAAGATCGACGACCTCGGCACCTTGCGCTTCCGCCTCGAGCAGCAGGGTCCGGTGGCAATGGCGCGGGTCGCGTTCGTAACACAGCAGCGCGCTCGGCAGTTCGGCAGCGAGCGTCAGCATCCGCGCGGCCTGCGCCTGCGCCTCGGGCAGTTCGAGCTGCCCCGCATACACCGCCTCCAGCGTCGCCACATCGCCCTTCTTGGCGGCATCGCGCCCCGCCTTCGGCGTACCGAGCGCCTTGAGGTGGACATAGTCGATCTCGACGGTCGCGAGCGATGCGGCAAGCGACGTCTTGGAAAACCCCGGGCGACGCGACAATGGCAGCGCGCGTACGTCGATCACCCGCTGGACCCCTGCCCCGGTCAGCGCGGCGAGAAAGTCGGTCATGGTGGCGGCTTCGTAGCCGATCGTGAAAATCTTCATCCTGGTCCGCCCCGCCCCGACGACGCTGGCGCCGCCGGGGCCGGCTGTCCGTTACATCGACGCGAGCATGTCGATGTGATGCTGGACGACGGGGACGATCTTCGTCGCGGCGGCCTTGAGCGGTGCCGCGGTCCCGGTCGACGACTCATCCTGATGCAACGCGAGCGCCTCCTGATGCGCCGCCTTCTGCTGCTGGATGTACAGCGTGTCGCGCGCCATGCCGGTCGCGGCGCGCAGCGCGGCGAGATCGCTCGACTGCTTCGCGGTCAGCTTCGGCGCGGCGGCGCGCAGCCCGGCCTTCATCGCGGCAGCCTTGACTGCGGCGGTGCTGTTGGTGTGGTCGGTCACCATTTCCTTCGCAAAGGTCTTGAGCGCAGGATTGGTCGTCGACGTCATCACGATCGTGCTCGACTGCTTTTCGTAAAGATCGCCGGCGCCAGCCTTCATGACATAGGTCGACGACGTCATTGCCGGTGCTGCGATCGCAAGCGCCGGAAGGGTGCCGAGCGCGAGTACCGCGAGAATTTTGCCAGTACGCATCTTGGGTCTCCTGATGAAACGAGCGGTTGTGCTTCGCCCTGCTGCTGGAACGTCCGGCTCTTGCAATCGCTTCGCGGCGCGGCGATCTTATCTGCTTGATCGACATCAGGCTTTGCCCGCCGCGATCGTTGCGTGACGGTTGACCGGTCGGCGCGGATGCCCAAAGGACGGCGCATGACACACGACATCCACATCATCGGCGGCGGCCTCGCCGGGTCCGAGGCGGCATGGCAACTGGCGGAAGCGGGCTTTTCGGTCCGCCTGTCCGAAATGCGCGGCGCGCCCGCCGACAAGGGTGGCGAAATGACCCCCGCGCACCAGAGCGACGGTCTCGCCGAACTCGTCTGCTCGAACAGCTTCCGCTCGGACGACGCCGACAGCAACGCGGTCGGGCTGATCCACCAGGAAATGCGCACGCTCGGGTCGCTGATCCTGCGCGAGGCGGACATCCACAAGGTTCCGGCGGGCTCCGCCCTCGCGGTCGATCGCGACGGCTTTTCGGCGGGTGTCACCGCCGCGCTCGAGGCGCATCCCAATATCGAGGTCGTGCGCGAGCGAGTCGACACGCTCCCCGACACCCCCGTCATCGTCGCGACCGGTCCGCTCACCGCCGCCGGGCTGGCGTCGAGCATCGGTGCCGCCACCGGCGCGGATTCGCTCGCCTTCTTCGATGCGATCGCGCCGATCGTCCATTTCGACAGCATCGACATGGACACCGCCTGGTTCCAGTCGCGCTGGAACAAGGGCGAGGGCAAGGATTACATCAACTGCGCGCTCAACCAGGAACAGTATCTCGCCTTCCACACCGGTCTGATCGAGGGCGAAAAGACCGAGTTCAAGGAATGGGAGCAGAACACTCCCTATTTTGAAGGCTGCATGCCGATCGAGGTCGCCGCCTCGCGCGGGGTGGATACACTCCGCTATGGCCCGATGAAGCCAGTCGGGCTCGATGATCCACGCACCGGGCGCTGGCCTTATGCTGTCGTCCAGTTGCGGCAGGACAATGCCAGCGGCACGTTGTGGAACATCGTCGGCTTCCAGACCAAGCTCAAGCATTCCGAACAGGTTCGCCTGTTCCGCACGATCCCCGGGCTCGAGAATGCCGAGTTCGCGCGGCTGGGTGGCTTGCACCGCAACACCTTCATCCGCTCGCCCGAATTGCTCGATCCGACGCTGCGGCTCAAGTCGCGCCCGAATGTCCGCTTCGCCGGGCAGATCACCGGTTGCGAGGGCTATGTCGAAAGCGCCGCGGTCGGGCTGATGGCGGGCCGATTCGCGGTCGCCGAACTCGGCGGTCGCGCGATGACGCCGCCCCCGGTGACGACCGCGCTCGGCGCGCTGCTGCATCACATCACCGGCGCGGCGGTCGCGGATACGTATCAGCCGATGAACGTCAATTTCGGCCTGTTCCCGCCGATTCCGGGCCGGACCAAGAAGGCCGACCGCAAGAAGATGTACACCGACCGCGCCCGGACCGCGCTCGGGGACTGGCTCGCGGTCGCGTAAGGCCGGACGCGGGGGGCAAGCCTCCCGCGGCGTCCCCCCCTCCGTTCGTTTGGAGCGTGGTCGAGAAACCTGTGCTGTGCCGGGTTTCTCGACGACGCTCGAAACGAATGGGAGCGATGGGTCCGGGGCAAATGCCCGTCCCGCTCAGCTTCCCGCAACGCCCCTAGCTTTCCTCCGCCGCAGCCGCCCCCGCCGGCGGCGGGCAATCGCGCCGGATGTGCGGCGGCTTGCGCTTCGGCGCGGTGGTCGCGAATTCGGCTGCGGTCATCCCGCCCGACTTGTCCTTGTCTGCCGCGGCGAACTTCGTCTCGGTCTTCGCCGCCCATTCATCGAACGACAGCGCGCCGTCATGGTTCGCATCGAGCTTGGCGAACGCCTTGCGCCGTGGCGCGAGATATTCCTCGCGCGCGACCGTGCCGTTCTCGTCCTTGTCGTAGCGCGCGAACCGTTTGGCCTCGCGGGTCTGCTCGGTCGCCGCAGGGGCGACGTCGGGCAGGCTGGTGTCGCTCCCGCCTTGCGACGCCTGCCCCGGCGCAGCGGGCAACGCCGCGACCAGACGCGCATTGCGGTTGAACAACACGACACCCGCCGCGACCAGCGCAAGCGCCGCGAGCCCACCGACGATGATCCGCCACATGTTCGATTCCCCCTATGTCCCCGGACCCGGACTATCGGGTTCGGCGACGCCGGGGAAGCCTAGCGTCCGCTGATCCGGTGCCACGCGAGCCGGGCGACACGACGCGGCGAGGTGACCGGCGGACCGCCCTCGCCCGTCTCCGCAAGGTCCATCCGCGCCGTCAGCGCGAGCGCGCCGAGCGCGCGGGCCGGCCCGCTCCAGCGCGACCGGAACGCCGCGTCCAGCGCGTGCTTCGCCAGCGCGCGCGGCAGCTCGGCCGCCGCCGCATCGCGCGAATGCCGCGCGAGATCGGCAAGCGCCCACCCCGTCCCCGCCTCCACCAGCGGGTCGCGCGCGCCCGCGCCAAGCAGCACCCCGGCCTGGACGAACAATGCCCCTCCGCGCTGCGCCGCATAGCTTTCCAGCATTGCGCGATCGAGCATGTCGGGTTCGAGCAGCACCTCCCACCCGTCGATCATCGCCGCGAGCGCCGCTCCGGAAACGCCGCGCGGGACCACGTCCCCCGCAAGCGCCTGCAACACGGGTTGCGCGGGCGGCGGCGCGTCGTCGAGCGCGCGGAGGGCTTCGTACCACCACGTCAGCCGCATCTGCCCGACCATCGGTTCGCGCGTCGTCCGCAGGATCTGGCCGAGCGTCTCGTCGAGCGCGAGCAGCGCCGCAAGCCCGGGGCGCGCAGCCGCCGCGGCGTAGGACAGCGCGAGGCTCCGTTCCGGGTCTTCGGGTCCGCTCATCGCGCCATGCCCCGCAGGCTGTGGTTACCGGCCGTTAACCATGCTCGCTCACGCGGGATTATCCCCTCCTGTCGCATAGCGCACACCGAGACGCGTGTTTTTCTTGCAGGGGATTTTGGCGGCATGACGGGGCAGGCACCCAGGGCGGAGGCGACACGTGGCGTGATGGTCGCGCTCGCGCACGACGTGAGCGGCAACACGTTGGCCATGATGGCGATGTTCCTGATCCCGCTGACGGGTCTGGTCGGATCCTCGGTCGACATGGGGCGCATCTATGTCGCCAAGACCCGGCTGCAGCAAGCCTGCGACGCGGGCGCGCTCGCCGGGCGCAAGACCATGGCCTACACCAACAGCACCGCGCTCGACGACAATGCCGTCAAGCAGGCCAATGCGTTCTTCGCAAACAACTTTCCGAAGGACGATTCGACGAAGATCCCGGCCGTCACCGGCTACATGGGCACCACGATGGTGGCGTTCACCCCGACCAAGACCGCCGACAATCAGGTCGCCGCCACCGCCACCGCGACTGTGCCGATGACCGTCTCGAAGATCATCGGGACAAAGGACGTCACGCTCAACGTGACCTGCGAGGCGCGCTTCGACGTCGCCGATACCGATGTGATGTTCGTGCTCGATACCACCGGGTCGATGGCGTGCCTCGCCTCGCAGACCGGCGGCTGCAGCCCGACGATCAAGAGCTACACGCGACCCGACGGCACGACCGGCTATTACAACCAGGAAGTCAGCGGCTCGAAACTGTCGGGCGTCCGCACTGCGGTGCTCAACTTCTACGATACCGTCGCGGCGAGCAAGGACGACACGACTCACGTCCGCTACGGCTTCGTGACCTATACCTCGACGGTCAACGCGGGCTTTGCGGTGGCCTCGGTCTCGCCGACCGACCCGACGGTCAACGACATCACCGGCTATCCGCTCTACATGGTGCGGAACTGGAGCTACGACACGCGTCGCTATATCGGCGACATGCAGGCCGGCAATACCTACAGCACGTCCAAGACCGGCATGACCTCCGCCGCCTGTTCCGCCCTCGTGCGCGATCCGGCGACCGGGTACACCAGCAATGCGACCGCGACCGGCTATTCCGGCCCCTCCTGGACGCGCACCAGCGGATCGGGCAGCACCGCGCTCGGCACCTGCAACCTCACCGCGAAACCGCTCAAGCCAGCGTGGACCTACGACTATTCGCAGCTCGACGTCGGCAATTACGTGATGGGCAATACGGTCGACGACCCGTCGAAGGTCACTGCCGCGACGAGCAAGTGGCAGGGCTGCCTCGAGGAGCGCGACACCACCAGCGGCGCGACGAGCTTCAGCCAGAGCAACCTCCCGCCCGACCTCGACCCCGACCTGATCCCCAACAGCAATACGGCAACCAAGTGGCGGCCGATGTGGCCCGACGTCGTCTATTATCGCAGTAACTATGCCTCGCTGACGTCGAGCGATTACTCGAACGCCAACAACAGCTGGGCGGGTACCGGGTCCGACAGTACGAACCCTTACGGCGACACCGCGGGCACCGGGCAGACCAGCGTGTGGACTCCGCTCAACGCGTATCAGAACATCTCCGCGGGTTATGTCTCGTGCGGCAAGCCGGTCCAGCGGCTCGACACGCTGACCCGTGCGCAGGTCAGCGCCTATGTCAACGCGAGCGACTTCGTCCCGCAGGGCGGTACGTACCATGATTCGGGGATGATCTGGGGCACGCGGATGATCTCGCCCAACGGGATCTTCAAGAATGATACCTCGACCTGGCCCGGCCGCAACGCACCCAACCGCTATATCGTCTTCATGACCGACGGTGACATGTCGCCGAACGCCAACATCTACGGCCTCTACGGGATCGAGGCATATCGCAAGCGCGTCGCGAACGGCAACCAGGGGAATCTGGCGACCTATACCGATTACCACAACAAGCGTTTCCTCGCCGAATGCGCGGCGGCCAAGGCGCGCAACATCAAGGTGTTCGTGGTCGGTTTCGGGCAACAGCTGACCGACGAGCTCACCACCTGCGCGTCCGACGGGCAGGCCTATTACGCCAGCGACAACAAGTCGCTCGATGCCGCCTTCCAGAAGATCGCCAAGCAGGTGGCGATGCTGCGTGTGACGAAGTGAGGGGCGGCGCGCTACGCCGCGACACGCGCGGCGCGACCCTGCTCGAATTCGCCTTCGTCGCGCCGGTGATGGTAGTGCTGATGATGGGCCTGAGCGACCTGCTATATGGCACCTATGCGCGCGCGATCCTCAACGGTGCGGTCCAGAAGGCGGCGCGGGACAGTACGCTGCAGGGGGCATCGGTTGCCGACCTCGACCTGAAGGTGATGTCCGTGATGGGCGGGCTGATCGGGACGACCTCGCAATCCTGCGCGACCGAACCCGCCGCGGGCACGTGGTGCGCGACCCGGGTAAGCTATTCGAGCTTTGCCCAGACCGGTCCCGAACCGTTCTCGGACGACAATAACGACGGCATCCGGCAGTCGACCGAATGCTATTCCGACGTCAACGGCAACAAGAAGTGGGACGCGTCGCCCGGCCCCGGCGCGAGCGGTCAGGGCGGTGCCAGCGACGTGACGGTCTACACCATGCGAGTCACCTATCCGCGCGTCCTTCCCGTGGCGACGTTGCTCGGATGGTCGCCCAACCAGACAATCTCGGGTAGTACGACCTTGAAGAACCAGCCGTACCAGTCGCAATCCTCGCCCCCGACGGCGCCGGCCGTGCTGTGCACTCCATGACCCGCGCACCAATCCTCGCCCGGCTCCGCCGCGACACGAGCGGCCTCGCCCTGCTCGAATTCGCGCTGTCGATGCCGATCGTCCTCGCGCTCGGCCTTTATGGCATCGAGATTTCAAACCTCGCGCTCACCAACCTCAAGCTCAGCCAGATCGCGCTCGCCCTGGCGGACAACGCGTCGCGCGTCGGGGTGGACAATGGCCTCGCCCAGCAGGATCTGCGCGAATTCGACATCAACGATGTGCTCCAGGCCGCAAGGCTGCAGGGCGCGGATATGAAACTGACCGCAAACGGTCGCATCACGCTGTCCAGCCTCGAGGAATCGAACGGCGTCCAGCGGATCCACTGGCAGCGGTGTCTTGGCCTCCAGAACGGCCTCGGGTTCGATTCGACCTATGGCCGCACGACCGCCAAGAACAACGCCCCGTCGACCGCGGACGACACCGCCGCTAGCTACGATCCCACCGCCGGGGTCAATACCGCGAGTTCGGGCAATCCCGACAATTCCGCGTCTCACCCCGGCAGTATCATCACCGGCGGGATGGGCGACCCCGGCAGCAAGATCAGTGCGCCGCCCGACTCGGGGGTGATGTTCGTCGAGATCAACTACAATTACCAGCCGGTCACCGGCACCTGGCTGATCGGCTCGCGGAAACTGCACTCGATTGCCACGTTCATCGTCCGCGACAAACGCAACTTCAAGCAGGTCACCAATCCGACGCCGACCGCCAAGCGCAACACCTGCGACCTGTACACCACGTGACGCCCGAAGGGCGTACCGGGGCCTCAGCCCCGGTACGTCACCTTCTTCACGGCAGTGACGATCTTGTCGCTCGTCACCAGCATCAGCTTCTCGAGGTTCGCCGCATAGGGCATCGGCACGTCCTCGTTGGTGACGCGCAGCACCGGCGCGTCGAGGTCGTCGAAGCCCTGCTCCATGCACACCGCCTGGATTTCCGAAGCGATCGAGCAGGTCGCCCAATTCTCCTCGGCGATGACGAGGCGATTGGTCTTCTTGAGGCTCGCGAGCACCGTCTCGGTATCGAGCGGACGGAGCGTGCGCAGATCGATCACCTCGGCGTCGATCCCCTCTCCCGCCAGCGTCTCGGCGGCTTCGAGGGCCAGGCCCACGCCGATCGAATAGCTGACGATCGTGACGTCCTTGCCCTCTCGCATGATTCGCGCCTTGCCGATCGGCAGGACGTAATCGTCGAGCTTGGGCACCTCGAACGTGCGACCGTAAAGCAGCTCGTTCTCGAGGAACACGACCGGATCCTCGGTGCGGATCGCTGCCTTGAGCAGCCCCTTGGCATCCGCCGCGTCATAGGGCGCGATCACGATCAGGCCCGGGACGCTCGCGTACCATGCCGCGAAGTTATGCGAATGCTGCGCACCGACACGCGATGCCGCGCCGTTCGGACCACGGAACACGATCGGGCAGCGCATCTGGCCCCCCGACATGTAGTTGGTCTTGGCCGCCGAGTTGATGATGTGGTCGATCGCCTGCAACGCGAAGTTGAAGGTCATGAACTCGACGATCGGACGAAGCCCGCCCATCGCCGCGCCCGCGCCGATCCCGGCAAAGCCATATTCGGTGATCGGCGTGTCGATCACGCGCTTGTCGCCGAACTCGTCGAGCAGGCCCTGCGTGACCTTATACGCGCCCTGGTACTGCGCGACTTCCTCGCCCATCACGAAGATGCGCTCGTCCGCGCGCATTTCCTCGGCCATCGCGTCGCGCAAGGCTTCGCGCAGCGTCAGCTTGACCATCTCGGTCCCCTCGGGGATCGCGGGGTCGCTGACCTTGGCCTTCTGCTCGGCAGCCGCGTGGAGCTGCTGAGTCCCGCTCTCGGCGGCCATCGGCACGTTGCTCTCGGGCGCAGGCGGTGCCTTGTCGGCGGGCTGCTCTTCCTTGGGCTGCGCGTTCGCGGAATCGCCCGCACGCTCGCCCGACGACGGCTCTTCGCCCTCGGCGTCGAGTGTTGCGATGACGGTGCCGACCTTCACGTTGTCGGTGCCTTCGGCAACGAGGATCTTGCCGATCGTGCCTTCGTCGACCGCCTCGAATTCCATCGTCGCCTTGTCGGTCTCGATCTCGGCCATGATGTCGCCCGACTTGACGACGTCGCCTTCCTTGACCAGCCATTTGGCAAGCGTGCCTTCCTCCATCGTGGGGGAAAGCGCGGGCATCTTGATCTCAATCGGCATCAGTATTTTTCCACCAGAACGTCGGTATAGAGCTCGGCCGCATCGGGCTCGGGCGTCTGTTCAGCGAAATCGGCGGCCTCGTTGACGATCTTGCGAATCTCCTGCTCGACCCCCTTGAGGTCGCCCTCGGTCACGCCCTGCTCCTCGAGCAGCTTCTTGACGTGCTCGATCGGATCGGACTTGTCGCGCACCGCCTGGACTTCTTCGCGGCTGCGATATTTCGCAGGGTCGGACATCGAGTGGCCACGGTAACGATAGGTCTTCATCTCGAGGATGATCGGCCCCTTGCCCGCGCGGACCCAGGCGAGTGCCTCTTCGGCAGCACCACGGCACGCGAGCACGTCCATGCCGTCGACCTGGATGCCCGGAATGCGGAAGCTCTCGCCGCGGCGATAGAGCTGGTCCTCGGCCGACGCGCGGTTGACGCTCGTGCCCATCGCATACTGGTTGTTTTCGATCACGTAGATGACCGGGAGCTTCCACAGCTCGGCCATGTTGAAGCTCTCGTAGACCTGGCCCTGATTGGCAGCGCCATCGCCGAAATAGGCGAGGCAAACGCCGCCGTCGCCCTTATATTTGTGGCTGAAGCCAAGCCCAGTGCCTAGCGACACCTGCGCGCCGACGATGCCGTGCCCGCCGTAGAACTTATGTTCCACCGAGAACATGTGCATCGAGCCACCCTTGCCCTTGGAGATGCCTGCGGCACGCCCCGTAAGCTCGGCCATCACGTCCTGCGGCGGGATGCCGCAGAGCAGCATGTGGCCGTGGTCGCGATACCCGGTGATGACGCTGTCGACTGGCGTCAGCGCGGACTGCAAGCCCACGGCGACGGCTTCCTGGCCGATGTAGAGATGGCAGAAGCCGCCGATCAGGCCGAGACCGTACAACTGGCCGGCCTTCTCCTCGAAGCGGCGGATCAGCAACATCTGCTTGTAGAATTCGATCAGCTCGTCCTTCGAGGCCGCATACGGCGTCGGTTCATCGGGACGTTCGCGGTTGGGAACCGGCGGTTCAGCTTTACGAAGGGCGGGGGCTTTGGCCACGGACGATCAACCTCGTATCCTGGGGAATGTCGCGAGCCTATAGGCCCGTTGTTGCGCGCATATCAATGTCCCGCGTCAAATCCCTAGCGTCGCCGGGACGAACAGAAGTTTCCACGCGCCAAGCAAGACGGTGATTGCAGCGCGCGCGGCGGTCGGCCTAAGGCATGACGCGATGGCAGACGCACCGCATCCCTTCCGCATTCCCAACTTCCGCGCCTATTGGGCGTCGCGACTTTCGGGGACGGTCGCGATTACCGCGATGGCGCTGATCGTCGGCTGGCAGGTCTATGGTCTTGCGCGCGCAACAATGGGGATTCGCGAAGCGGCGTTCCTGCTCGGGATGATCGGCGCGGCGCAGTTCGTGCCGCTGTTCCTGCTGACCCCGGTGGTGGGGCTGGTCGCCGACTCGGTCGACCGGCGCTGGATCGTCCGCGTGACGACGCTGGTGATGCTGCTCACCGCGGGCACGCTCGGCGTGCTGACCGCGACGCACACGCTCACCCTCCCCGCTTTGTTCACCGCCGCGGTCGTGTTCGGGATCGTCCGCGCCTTCTCCGGCCCCGCTTATTCCGCGCTCGCGCCCAACCTCGTCCCGCGCGAGAGCCTGCCGACCGCGATCGCGGTCAGTTCGATCGCGTGGCAAGTCGGGTCGATCGCGGGGCCAAGCCTCGGCGGGCTGCTGTTCGCGGTCCATCCCGATTTCGCGTACGGCGTCGTCGTCGGCCTGTTGACCGTCGCGCTGGTCGCGATGTTCCTGATCGGCCCTGTCCCCCAACCCCCATCGCAGCCCGACCAGCATCCGTTCACCCGGATCGCGCAGGGCTTCGCCTATGTTCGCCACAACCGGCTGGTGCTCGCGACGATCACGCTCGACCTGTTCGCGGTGCTGCTCGCCGGGTCGACCGCGTTGCTCCCGGTGTTCGCGCGCGATATCCTCCATGTCGGCCCGCAGGGGCTCGGCATCCTCGCCGCGAGCATGGGCGCCGGCGCGACCGTCACCGCTCTGTGGTTCTCGATCCGCCCGATGAAAACGAACGTCGGGGTCAAGATGCTGATCGCGGTGATGGTGTTCGGCGCGGCGATCCTCGTCTTCGGCCTGTCGCGTAACCTGTGGCTCAGCGCCGCGGCGCTCGCGGTCGCTGGCTGTGGCGACATGGTCTCGGTCTATGTCCGCCAGTCGCTGATCCAGCTCCACACCCCCGACGCGATGCGCGGTCGCGTCAGCGCGGTTTCGCAGCTCACGATTTCCGCCTCGAACGAGCTCGGCGAAGCCGAGAGCGGGCTGCTCGCATCGCTGCTCGGCCCGGTCGGCGCGGTGATGTTCGGCGGGATCGGCGCGATCGTCGTCACGATCCTGTGGGTCCGGCTGTTCCCCGAGCTCAGGCTTGCGAAGACCTTCGACCAGCCCGACATAGCCTTAACCAAGACCCCAGAAGGAGTTGCGCAATCATGAAGGCGAACACCATCCTGGATACGATCGGCAACACGCCGCACGTCCGTATCCAGAAGCTCTTCCCCGGCGCCGAAGTCTGGATCAAGTCGGAACGCTCCAATCCCGGCGGGTCGATCAAGGACCGCATCGCGCTCGCGATGGTCGAGGCGGCGGAACGCGACGGGCATCTCCAGCCCGGCGGGACGATCATCGAGCCGACCAGCGGCAACACCGGCGTCGGTCTCGCGATGGTCGCTGCGGTCAAGGGCTACAAGCTCGTGCTCGTCATGCCAGAAAGCATGTCGCTCGAACGCCGCCGCCTGATGCTCGCTTACGGCGCGACCTTCGATCTCACTCCGCGCGAAAAGGGCATGAAGGGCGCAATCGAGCGCGCGCTCGAGCTGGTCGAGCAGACCCCCAATTCGTGGATGCCGCAGCAGTTCGAGAACGCCGCCAACATCGACGTCCACGTCCGCACGACCGCGATCGAGATCCTCAACGATTTCCGCGACTCACCGATCGACGTGATCATCACCGGGGTCGGTACCGGCGGCCACATCACGGGCGTCGCCGAGGCGCTCAAGAAGGAATGGCCCAACCTCAAGGTCTATGCGGTCGAGCCCGAAGCCTCGCCGGTCATCTCGGGCGGAGCGCCCGGCCCGCACCCGATCCAGGGGATCGGCGCTGGCTTCGTCCCCGCCAATCTCCACACCCAGGCGATCGACGGCGCGATCAAGGTCGACGCCGCGGTCGCCAAGGACATGGCACGCCGCTCGGCGGCGGAAGAAGGGATGCTCGTCGGGATCAGTTCGGGCGCGACGCTCGCCGCGATCCTGCAGAAGCTCCCCGACCTGCCCGACGACGTCCGCGTGCTCGGGTTCAACTACGACACCGGCGAGCGCTATCTGTCGGTGCCGGACTTCCTCCCCGAGAGCTGATCCGTTTCGAGACGCCCGCCGTGCCGTGATGCGGCGGGCGTTTCGCTTGTTCGCGGAAATGCGCTAAGGGCCGCGGCCAATCCCGGTCAGGAGCCCTGCGTGCCCGTTTCCCCGTTCCATCCCGTCGGTCGCTGATCGCCGTGACACCTTCCCCGAAACCGACGCTGGCGCTCCGGCTCGTGCTGATAGCGATCGCCGCGCTGGCGATCCTGCTACCGCTGCTGCTCGTGCGCACCGCACCCCCGCCGGTGCGGCATCACCACAAGGTCAAGGCGGTCCCGCAGCGCGTCGTCCCGCAGGCCGAGCTGCCCCCGGTCGAGCCCGTCGCGTTCCAGGATCTCGATCCGCAGGATGCGCGCGAATACAACGCCGACGTCCCCTTCGTCGATGGCCCCAACCCAGCCGCACGCCCGTTCAAGCTCGCGGGCGATGCGAACGAACGCGCGCGCGCGACCGACTGCATGGCAGCCGCCGTCCTCTATGAAGCGGGCGACGACCCGGTCGGCCAGCGCGCCGTCGCGCAGGTCGTCATCAACCGCGTCCGCCACCCCGCCTTCCCCAAGACGATCTGTGGCGTCGTGTTCCAGGGCTCCGAGCGCAGCACCGGCTGCCAGTTCACCTTCACCTGCGACGGCGCGCTGACCCGCAACCGCTGGAGCGAGGCGCAATGGGGCCGCGCGCGGACCGTCGCGGCATCGGCGCTCAGCGGCTCGGTCGCGAAGAAGGTCGGCTACGCGACGCACTACCACACCAACTGGGTCGTGCCCTACTGGCAGTCGAGCCTCGACAAGATCGCCGCGGTCGGCACGCACCTGTTCTTCCGCTGGACCGGCTGGTGGGGCACCCCGCCCGCGTTCAACCGGCAGGTGTCGAGCGCCGAGCCGGTCATCGCCGCGCTCGCGCCCTATTCGGAAGCGCATCGCGGCGCGGACGGCTTCCCGCTCGCACAGGGCGCGTTGTTCGACACCGCCGCCGCCGAGTCCGCGCTCCCGCCCGCGCTTTCTGGGGACGGCAACAGCTTCCTGCTGACGCTCGACCCGGATGCGATGTCGCCCGACGGCTTCGCGCAATTCGCCACGCGGATCTGCGGCGACCGCTCCTATTGCAAGGTGATGGGCTGGATCGACCCCGCGATGACCCCCGCGTCGCTCCCGCTGCAACCCAGCCAGGTCGCATCGATGGCGTTCAGCTACCTGCGCGACAAACCGCGCGGCTATGACAAGGCGCTGTGGAACTGCCGCGAGTTCCGCCGCCCGGTCGCGTCGCAGTGCATGAAGGCGCAGACCTTCCTCACCGGCGCGCGGCTGGCCGCGGAATCGCTCAAGGCCGACGAGGGGCCGAGCCCGTCCGCCGCCTTGCCGCCGCACGTCCCGCTGCTGTCCGACGGGCTGAGCGGGGTGCGCCGCAAGGGCGATGCGCCGGCCGACAAGCCAGGGACATCGGCCAGGCCGGTGCTCGTGGCGCCGACGCTCAAGGGCACGGCGGCACCCGAGGCAAACTAGCCGCGGGGACCGATCCTCACCACGCCACCGACGCGCCGATCCGCACGCTGCGCGGTCGGAGCGGGGTCGATTGCGCGCGGGTCGCGAGGATCAGCGGGTTTCCCAGCGCAAACCGATTGGCGCGGACGTTGGTGAGATTGTCGCCGGACAGCGTCAGGTCGAGATTGCGCCAGTGCCATCCGGCATGCGAATCGACCGCGGCATATTGCCCCTGGCTGATCTCGAGATAATCCCCCGTCCCCAGCACCGACCGCCCGACATACCGCCCCTGCACGCCAAGCTCGAACCGCGAGGCACGGCGCGCCCATTGATAGGACAGCCCGGCATTGCCTGCGAACGGCGGGGTCTCCGGCAGGCGGCGGTTCTCGCTCCGCGCCGGTTGCGCCAGCGCCCCGTCGACGAGGTTATAGGTATAGAGGAACGCAAACCCTGCGTGCAGCCCGCGGACCGGCACCCAGTCCCCCAGCGCCTCGAGCGCGGTGATGTCGGCATTGCCGATGTTGGCGGTATAGGGCTGCCCCCGCCGACTGTAGAGATCCGCCTGGATGTCGCGCCACCGCGCATAGGACACCGCACCCGACAGCTCGATCCCGGTCTCCCCCCGCCGTTGCCGCCGGACCCCCGCCTCCCCGACGATGATCGAGTCCGAGCGATAATCCGCCACGCGCCCGATCCCGCTCGCCACCGCGAGCCCGCCGGTGCGATAGCCCGACTGGACCTTGGCGAATACCGCAGTGCGCGGCGCAACCAGCCATGATGCGGCGATCGTCGGGTCGATCCGCCGCGTCGCGCGCCCCTTGATGAAGCTGTTGTTGCGCGGGCGCAGCGACGGCTCGCCATCGGTCCGCGCGGCGGTCAGGCGCGCGCCCGCGGTCAGTGCGAAGACGGGCGACACCGGCCAGGTCGCCTCGCCGAACGCCGACAGGCTTTCGGTGCGGTTGGTTACCCCGATGATTGTCGCGGCCTGCCCCGGCGGGCCGAGCGCGCGCGACTGGACGTTGCTGTCGTTGAGATAGGCGAAGCCCGCCAGCCACCCGATGCGGGTCGTCGCGGGACGAGTCACCCGCGTTTCCTGGACGAACAGCCGGTCGGTCTGCGCGTTCCGGTACAGCACTGGCCCGACGCTGCCGAGCGCGCGACTGGCGTCGAACGTATCGTCGGTCTGCCGGTCGACGAAACCCGTCGCCGAAACCAGTTCGAGCCCGCTGTCCCAATGTTTGCGGACGACGCTGCGGACCAGCCCGATCGTGCTGTGATAGGGCTGCGCATAGCGCGACTGCCGCTGGAGCGACCCGGCCCTGGTCCCCGCGCCGGTTTCGGCATATTGCGCATCGGCGGCATCGATCCGTTGCCCGAGCACGCCGAGTTCGATGCTCCAGCCATCCCCCGGATCGACCGTCAGCGCGATCCTGCCGCCGACGGTATCGGTCCGGTTGATCGCGGTCAGCCCGCGCCCCGGATCGTCGATATAGCCGCCCGCCTGCTGGCGATACGCGACCAGGCGAACCCCGGCCTTGTCGCGCACCAGCGGCATGTTCGCCATCCCGGCGATGTCGAACCCGGGCGCGCCATCCTGCGTCAGCGTGACCCCGCCCGTCATCGCCGCGCTGCTGCGCTGGAGCGAAACCGGGTTGGGCGTCAGCCGGATGATCCCGCCGATCGCGCCTGCGCCATACAGCGTGCCCTGCGGCCCCTCGAGCACCTCGACGCTGCGCATGTCGTACAGGTTGAGGCTCGGTTCGGGGCCAGCGAACCCGAGCGGGACCTCGTCGAAATACTGGCTCGCGGTCGATTGGGTTGCGCCGTTGAAGCTGCTGTCCGCGATCCCGCGGATGAAGATCTTGTTGCGCCCTACTCCGAGTTCGGTGTTCTGCAAGACCGGCGTCGCGCGCGCGAGATCGTCCATGTCGATCGGTCGTGCCGCGCGCGATCCGGGGGCGAACCCGTTGAGCAGGATCGCGCTCCCGGGGAAGCGCAGCAACGGCGACTGCTGTTTGCTTGCAGTGACGATGATGTCCGCGCCATTGCTCGGCACCTTCACGCGTCTTGACGGTGGCGAAACGACGCGAACCGGTGCGCGGACGATGCGAAACCCACGCGAATCGATCGGGATCGCGCGGTATCCGGTGTCTTTCAGCAGCCGTCGCAACGCCTCCGCAGGCGTCATCCGCCCGTGCAACCGGCGCCCAACGACCGCCCGCAACCCGGGTTCGGTGCTGACGATGTCGGTCCCGGTCTGTGCCGCAAGCGCGGTCAGCGCGCGGTCGAGCGGCGCCGCGGCAATGCCGATCGTCCCGGGCGCCGCGGAAACGGCGCTCGCCGACACCAGCCAAAGCGCAGCCAATCCTCTGAACACGCTGCGTTTATCGGGCCGTGATGGCCCACCGCTTCCCATCGTGTCGCCAATCCGCCCCGACCAGTGCGGCAAGATGCGGAACATCCTGCGCCGCCTTCCCCGTCAGGTGGACCATGCCGGTGAACGGCCGCTGCGACAAGACCGGCTCGATCGTCACCTCGGCCGCATCGATCCGGCGCAACGCATTGACGACACGCCCGAAAGGCTCGCCCGCAAAGGCGATGTTGCCCGTCCGCCATCCGCCGACATGCGACGGATCGACCTTCGAGACCGCGACATGCCCGGTGTCGTCCCGCGCAGTCACCGCCGATCCGGCCCGCAACGTCAGCTTGTCGCGCTTCGGCTGGAACAGCACCGCGCCCTCGCCGACCTGAACGTCGAGGCGATACCCCTCGCGCTCGGCGTTGAAGACGGTGCCCATGTCCTCGACACTCAGGTCGCCCGAATGGAGCACGAACGGATGATCCGCGTCATGCCGGACGTGGAACGTCGCCTCCCCCGCCGTCAGTCGCGCAGTCCGCGGATCCGAACGATCGAGTTCGAGCCGGGTCGCCCCGTTGAGATCGATCCGGGTGCCATCCGCCAGCGCGATCGCGCGGCGTTCCCCCGCCTTTGTCGCGACCACATAAGGCCCGGCGGCGGTATTGGGGAGCGATGGCAACACCAGCAGCGAAAGGCTCGCCGCAAGCGCCAGCGCGCCCGCGCCAACACCCCAGCGCAACAGCTTGCGGGCATGGTTACGCTCGGCCGGCGGCACGCTTTCCGCGGCGTCGACCGGGAAGAGCTCGGGATGATCGGCGATCAGGCTCGCATCGAGCGTCAGCCGGTCAAACGCAGCGGCATGCGCCGGGTCCGCCTCAAGCCACGTCACGAAGTCACGCCACGCGGCCTCGTCCATGTCGTGCTGGCGCAACGACCAGTCGATCGCCTGTTCGGTAATGGTCGAGGCGTCAACGGCCACGGTGCGAATCCCCTTCGCCTGACAGACGGTGCTGCTCGTGCGAATCCGCCTCGTCGACTGCGCGATGCGCCGAAATTTGCAACATTGCGCGCCGCAGCAGTTTCTCGACGCCGCTTACCGTCATGCCGAGATGCGCGGCGATATCCTTCTGCGGCTGTTCCTCGACGCGATATAGCCGGAGCGCGGTCCGCATCCGGTCTGGCATGTCCGCGAGCGTCCGCTCGATCTGTTGGAGCCGTTCCCGGGCGAGCAGCCCGCGTTCGGCGTCCGGCAGTTCGTCCGCGCCCGGCTGGACATCGTGCCAGGCGGTTTCCCGTGCGCCGGAACGGGCCGCCGAGATCCGCCGGTCCGCCGCCAGGTTCGATGCCATCCGGTACAGATAAGCCGCGGGTTGCGCGATCGGCGCGCGCACTTCCTGCTGATCGAGCTTGAGCCAGATATCCTGCAATGCATCCTCGGCGTCGTCGCGATTGGACAGCCGTGCGACCAGCAGGCGCAGCAGCATCGGGCGTTCCTGAAGGAACACGGCCTTGAGCCCGGTCTCTGTCACGAGAATGGCGAATCGCTCTGCATCGCAATCAGCTAAACCCGCGTTTCCAGTCCGTCGCAAGGGGGGGATACTGGCCGGCCAGACTGATCAGGCGGCAACCGGCGTCTTCGACGGCGCCATCGCGGCGGGCTGGAACTGCCGTTCGCGGATCCGGTCGCTGGTCAGTTTGCGGTGCTGCAACCGCCGCGCCAGGAAGCCGTAGAAGAACCAGTCGCGTGCCGGTTGCGGCGTCAGATGATAGGCGAGCCGCTCGACCAGGGTCCAGCGGATCGACGCCCGGTCGCGTTCCCGGGGAGACGGCGCACACCAGAACGAGTCGCCGTACGCGATCGGGCCGTGCTTGCCGACACGGTGCAGGATTTCGTGATCTTCGAGGACATAGCCCCAGCGACGCGCGTCGAACTGCCCGGCCCGGCGCAGCGCGGCCGTGCGGAACACCTGCCCCGCGCCGCCGGTATGGCATTGGTCGGGCAACAGTGCCGCCGAACGCATCATCCGGCGCGATGCCTTTGCATGGTCCGCCTCGTCCGCCCCCGGCGCGACGAAATAGGCACCGGCCGCAACCGCGCCGCGATCGAGCAGACGTGCCGCCTGCCGCAGGTAATCGCGCGGATACAGCGTGTCGGCATCGCAGGTCGCGACGTAGCAGGTGCGGACGAGATCGACCCCGGTGGCCAATGCGTTGACCTTCCCCGGGCGCGTCTCGACCAGCAACGTGTGCGCAAGCCCCAGTCGCGCGCAGGCGGCCGCGGCCACCGCGCCACTCCCGTCGGTCGACCCGTTGTCGATCAGGAGCAGGTCAAAGCGCATGTCCTGCGCCGCGAGGCTTTCGAGCGTGGCGCCGATCAGGTCGCGTTCGTTGAAGAACGGGACGATGACGGTCCAGCTGCACGGAATGACGACCGCTGGAAGTGGCTCCCAGGGGCGGTCCCACGAGCGAAAATCAGACGATTCAAGATACATGATTCGGTTCCGTGGAGGCGGTGTGCGACGGTGGGGAGATCAGCCGAGCGGATGCCGTCGCGCCGCCGGTGCGGCGACGGTCGGAATGCGGCATGGGGTCGGCATCGGAATGGCAAGTCTCCTTGCAGCCACGACGACACTGCCCGGGGAAAACCGGACACGTTTTTTTACACTTCAGGAACTATTTCGCATGCCGCGCGTGCGGGCCGGACATCGTGTCCGGGCAAGGTCAGCGGCGTGACAGCCGCGCCAGCAGTTCATCCAGCGCCGAAAGGAAGCGCGAGCGATCGGTCTTGGCAAACGGCGGCGGTCCACCCACTACATCGCCGCCCGCGCGCAGGTCCGCCATGATCGCCCTGACCGCGATCGCATTGCCGATCGACGCGGTGGTGAAGGGCTTGCCATTGGGCGCGAGAACGCTGGCGCCCGCCTTGAGGCACCGGTCTGCCAACAGGATGTCCCCGGTGACGACGACGCTTGCGGGATCGGCGCGTTCGGCGATCCAGTCATCGGCCTCGTCGAACCCCGCGCCCACCACGACCCGCGCGAGCAGCGGATGGATCGGGATCCGGATCGGGCTGTTGCTGACGATCGTCACCGCGACCGCACGGCGCAACGCGACCTTGTAGATCTCGTCCTTCACCGGACACGCATCGGCGTCGACATAGATCTGCAGCGGCGTGCTCATTCGCGGATCCGTAGCGAAACCGCTGCCGACATGCCATGCCCCGCACCCGATACGTAAATGTCGCCAGGAAAGGATCTGCGATGCCGCTGTACAAAATCGACGGGAAAGCCCCGCAGCCAAGCGAGACGAGCTGGATCGCGCCCAGTGCCGAGCTGATCGGCGACGTAGTGCTGGGGCCGGACGTCGGCATCTGGTTCGGTGCGGTGATCCGCGCGGACAATACGCAGATTGTCATCGGCGCGCGCAGCAACGTCCAGGAAGGCGCGATGGGCCACAGCGACCCCGGCGCCCCGCTGACCGTCGGCGAGGATTGCACGATCGGGCACCACGCGATCCTCCACGGCTGCACGATCGGGGACCGCGTGCTGGTCGGGATGGGTGCGACGATCCTCAACCATGCGGTGATCGGCGCGGATTCGCTGGTCGGCGCGGGCGCGCTCGTCACCGAGGGCAAGGTCTTCCCGCCCGGCAGCCTGATCGTCGGCAGCCCGGCGCGCGCGGTGCGCGACCTCGATGACGCGGCAAAAGCCGGGTTGTTGCTGTCGGCGCGACATTATGTCGCAAATGCGCGCAAATATGCCGCTGGGCTGAAGCAAATCGGGTAGAAACCGTCGCGCAGACCGCCAATTCCGACACGAAATGCGCCATCCTCGCGGCCGTGTCGGGCTGTTCGGCGATGCGCAGATCGTGTCGTGGAGATAGGATCGAATGTCGCACGCGCAATGGTGCCCGGGACGCTGGACGCGTCCCGGGCACCATTTCAGCCCCCGCTGCGCCCCCAGGCAGCGACATCGCCGCTGATCCGCGCATCGACCATCCGCCGCGCCGCCATCGTCGAGACCGTCCGATCCGCCGCGCCCCGCGCCTCGACCGGCAGATTGGCGGCTGCGAAGGCCTTGATCTTGCCCGGCATTGCGGGATCGTCCGACCCGGCCCCCAGCCCCGCGACAAACCCCGCGCGCGTGCTCGTCTCGACCAGCGTGTTGACCAGGGCGAGATGCGCGACCGCATAATCGAACGCCATGTCAGGATGTTCGTTCGCGACCGAGCGCAGCAGGCTCGCCTTTTGCGGCGCGGTAAAGCGATCGCTGGTCAGCAAGTCCAACGCACGCCGCGCGAGCGCATCCTCCTTCACCACGCCGAGCAGCCGGACATAGCTGTTCTTGGTCACCGGGTTCTTCTCGGCGACCGTAAGGGCAAGCAGCGCCTCCCAGTCCGCCGCAGTCGCATTCTGTGCGAACGCCCCAAGGATCGGTGCCCGGATAGGGGCTGGAATTGCGTCAGAATTTTTCTGCAGCGCCGCGAACAGCGTCCGCGACCGTGCGAGCACCGCCGGATCGCCAAGGTCACCCAGCACCGAAATCAGTGTCTCGCGCAGCGTCGCGGTAAGCGCGCCCTCGTCAGGCGACGCCATGAACCCGACTCGCGCCATCGCGGGCTGGAGCGTCCGGATGATCTTCGCCGACACCGCATCGCGCGCGGGGCCCTTGGGAACACGACCGCCGAGATCCGAAAGCTGCCCGGCCACCGTCTGCCACAACAATGGGCTCGAACCCGCGCCAAGCGCGCCAACAACCGAGAAATAGCGATCGAGCTGCTGGTTGCCGCCCTTCGCAAGCGCAAAGTCGTCGCCGAGCGTCCCAAGCTGGTCGGTCAGGGCCAACCGTCCGAAATCGCGGACGATCGCGGCATGCGCGGGCGCGGTATAGACCGTGCGCGTATAGCTGCCCTTGCCGCGGTTTAGCACCACCGTCCCGCATCCTGGCGTCGTCACCGACTGCACCCCGGCACCGCGTACCGTCACGTGCGCGTCGGCTTGCCCGACGACCGCCAGTGTCATTGGCACCCGCCACGTCTGGGCCTGCTTTGCAGAGGCATCATAGGCAAACCGCCCCTGTGTCAGGCTCACCTGCGTGTTGCCGGCGACGCACCGCATATCGGTCATCGTCACCAGCGGGACCCCGGGCTGCAGCGTAAAGTCGTTTGCAATCGGGGCGACAGGCATCTTCGCAGCGGTCGACAATTCGGTCCACAACTGGTCGGTGACGGTATTTCCGTACTTATACTTGGCCATGTAGCTGCGGATACCCGACCGGAAGATGTCAGCGCCGAGCGTCGACTCGAGCATGCCGATCACCGCCTGCCCCTTCATATAGGTGATCCCGTCGAACGCCTGACCGATCTGGTCGACCGTCTCGACGTGGCGGATGATCGGATGCGTGCCGACGGTCGAATCGACCTGCAGCGCCCCCTCGCGGTCCTGCGCAACCGCGGTCGCGTCGGCATGCCATTCGGGGTTGAGGTCGATGCTCGACTTGTTCTCCATCCACGAGGCGAACCCCTCGTTGAGCCAAAGATCGTCCCACCAGTTCATCGTCACGAGATCGCCAAACCATTGGTGTGCCATCTCATGCGCGACGACCGTAAAGATGCGCTGCTTGCCGCTCTGCGTCGCGCGCTTGGCGTCGTACAGGAGCTCAGGCTCGAAGTAGAAGATCGCGCCCCAATTCTCCATCGCACCGAAGAACTGGCTCGAGCCCGGTCCCGCGATCATGTCGAGCTTGGGGAGCGGGTACGGCTGGCCGAAATAGTCGTTGTAATAGGTCAGCAACCGCTTCGCCTGCGCGAGCGAGTAATCGCCTTGGTCGACCACGCCGCGCCGCGTGATGATGCCGATCTCGGTCTCGCCCGCCATCACCGTCTTGCGCTCGACGTCGCCCATGCCGAGAAACATCAGATAGCTCGACATCTTGGGCGTTTCGGCAAAGCGGTACAGTCTGGTGCCGTCCGCCTGTTTGGTGACGCTCGTCGCGGGCATGTTGGAGAAGGCGGTCTGGTCACCGGGTGCGACCGTGCTGATCGTGAAGCGCGCTTTATACGCAGGCTCGTCCCACAGCGGCGCGAAGCGGCGCGCATCGGGGGCCTCGAACTGTGTGACGAGCATCCGTGCGGCGGACCCGTCCTTGTTGGTGTAGTCGATCGCGAACAGCCCCGCCGCCGAGGTGTTGATCGTCCCCGTCCAGGCGAAGGCAAGCGTATGTTTCCCCGCCGAGACCGAGGTCCCCGGGGTCAGCACGAGCTGCTGCTTGGCGGCATCGAGCCGGAACGCGACCGGCTTGCCGTCGAGCGTAGCACGCGAGATCTTGAGGTCGGCTGCATTGAGCACGATCGTCTTGCTCGCCTTGGCGACTTCGATCGCGATCGTTTCCTCGCCCGAGAAGGTCATCGCCTTCGCGTCGGGGCGCACCATGATGTCGTAGTTCAGGGGCGTAACACCCCCGGGCAACTGCCCTACGGCAAACGCCGGAGTCGCGACGGCGGACAACAAGACAGCGGCAAGGGAAAACTTCACACGCAGGACTCCGGAATGACAATTCAGCGACGTGAGCCTTAACCCATTCAGTTACCTCTGCAACTATAGGCTTGCTGGACAGGCGTTTCGGTTGCGCTATGAAACGCATATGAGCATTCCTCCGCTGTTCGATCGCTTGCGGCTTCCCATCATCGGATCGCCGCTGTTCATCATCTCGGGGCCGGATCTGGTCATCGCGCAGTGCAAGGCGGGGATCGTCGGATCCTTCCCTGCTTTGAACGCGCGCCCGCAGGCGTTGCTCGACGAATGGCTCCACCGGATTACCGAGGAACTCGCCGCGCACAACCGCGATCACCCCGAGCGCCCAGCCGCGCCGTTCGCGGTCAACCAGATCGTTCACCGCTCGAATGAACGGCTCGAGGCCGATCTGGCGACTTGCGCAAAATGGCAGGTCCCGATCGTCATCACCTCGCTCGGCGCGCGCGAGGATCTCAACACTGCGGTCCATAGCTGGGGTGGCATCACGCTCCACGACGTGATCGACGACCGCTTTGCGCACAAGGCAGTAGAAAAGGGCGCGGACGGGTTGATCGCGGTTGCGGCGGGTGCGGGTGGCCATGCCGGACGGCTTTCGCCCTTCGCGATCATCCAGGAAATTCGGCAATGGTTCGATGGCCCGCTCGCGCTGTCTGGCTCGATCGCGACCGGCGACGCAGTTCTTGCCGCACAGGCAATGGGCGCCGACTTCGGCTATATCGGCTCGCCGTTTATTGCGAGCGCGGAAGCCAATGCAGACGCGGCGTACAAACAGGGGATCGTTGAAGGCAAGGCGTCCGACATCATCTATTCCAACCTGTTCACCGGGGTCCACGGCAATTACCTGCGTGGTTCGATCGAGCGGGCGGGGATGGATCCTGACAATCTGCCGGAGGGAGATCTCAAGACGATGGACTTCGGGACGGGCAATGGCTCGAAGCCGAAAGCGTGGAAGGACATCTGGGGATCGGGTCAGGGAATTGGCGTTATTGACCGCGTCGAGCCTGTCGCTGCGATGGTCGACCGGTTCGAGGCGCAATATCGCGCAGCCCGCGCGCGACTGGCGTTATAAACGCGTGGACGATGAGATAAACAGACCTGGGTATCAGAACGCCCCGGCAAGCCGCCCCTGAAGATAATGAACCGGACTTGGGAGAACCATCGGTTCCTCCGCCTGTGCCGCGTCGAGCCGCGCGACCCGTTCGTGCAAGTCACAACTGGCCGCGATCAGCCGCCCCGCTCCGACCGGAAGCGCCGCCAGCGCCGCCGGCTCGCTTGGGGGTGCAGACCCGAGGCGTCGTGACGGATCGAGCGCATCGCGTGGCTCCATCTCGCCCGCCTCGACCGCGCGTTGTGTCAGCAACCATGCGATCACGTGCATCAGCCGCGTCGTGACTTTGAGCGATTCGCAACTGAACGAGACACGCGCCATCGGATCGAGCGAGTCGCGATCGGCCCGACCGCCCTCGTCGAAATAGCTCCGCGCTTCGTCCGCAAGAATCATCGCGTCGAGGTAAAGCGTATCGATCACGCGGCGCTGCATCCGCGAATCGGTCGAAGGGCGCTTCATCAAGGTCATCTCGCACTGCGTAGCGCACGGTACGGCTTCCGGTGGCATATACGCCCGCCGCTCTGTGTCACAAAATGGTACGCGTGGGTACGACGCTCATGCAATGATGTCGGGGACAAGTTGATCCTCAAGCAAGGCGATTTCGTCGCGTAGCCGGAGCTTCCGCTTCTTCAAGCGCGCAAGCTGAAGCTGGTCTCCCCCGCCACCATCGACAAGTGCGGCAATCGCCGCATCGAGGTCACGATGTTCGACGCGCAACACTTCCAGGCGCTTTGCGATCAGGTTGTCGTCCATCGGATCCCCATGTGATGAAGCGACCCTAGCAAATCGTATGATGCCGGTCCGGGGAAAAGCGATCGGTCGCACAAATCCGGGGACATATCCCATCCGTACGATTCCTGGGGAGACAATCCGGGGATCGCGTGGTTTATTCAGCTCCCCAAGCAGCATATGAAGGAGGTACGCACATCATGCAGACCGCACATCATTCGGCTCTCGCCGCGAAGCATGCAATCCTCGACCGGCAAATTGCCGCGGAAACGCAGCGCCCCCTGCCCGACGCCGCCACGATTGCCGCGCTGAAGAAGCAGAAGCTGTTGATCAAGGAAGAACTGACGCAAATCCAATAAGGTCGTCAGGTCCGGGCGTTCCGACGTCCGGACCAATCACCGCCTCCTAGCGAAGATTCCCGCGCGGAAGGATGGGCTTGACGAACACAGGGGTATGCCCCCCCTGCCCTACCGGCTTGCGGGCAAGCATCGGATCGATCGGGCGATCGAACGCGATCCCGATCCGCCCGGCGGTGCACCACGCGACGTGGCCCGGAACCCAGCCGATCCCGCGAATATCAACTTGCACAGCGACTGCCTGATTCAGCCCCTCGGGGTAATCCGCCATCATCCCGCCCGCCGAAAGATTGCGAACGCGGACAGGTGTCGAGCCGGTCTCATTAGCGAGGCGCAACCCGGCCATAAGGAACAGGCTGTCCCGCGCATCCTGCCGCCCGCTGGCGGTATCGTCCACATGCTCCTGCGGGTCTGTTGGCGAATATTGGTCCATCGCGGTGGTCGTGCCGGTCTCCATTCAAAGCGATTCCATAAGCTAAAAATGGTTTAGAACTGGTTAACCCCCGCCGCTCGCGAACGCTATTCCTCGCGCGAGACCTTCTCGTGGCGCTCGTGACGTTCCTGGGCCTCGACCGTCATCGTCGCGATGGGGCGAGCTTCGAGCCGGGCGAGCGAGATCGGTTCACCGGAGACTTCACAGTAACCGTATTCACCCTCGTCGATCCGGCGCATCGCGGCTTCGATCTTCGATATCAGCTTGCGCTGCCGGTCACGGGTGCGGAGTTCGATCGACCAGTCGGTCTCGCTGGAGGCGCGGTCGGTCAGATCTGCCTCGCGCAACGTATCTACCTGTAATTGCGAGAGCGTTCCGGCCGCCTCGCGGAGGATCGAGTCTTTCCATGCCTGCAGCTTGGCGCGAAAATACGCCTGCTGTCGCGGGTTCATGAACGCCTCGTCGGCGCTCGGGCGGTAGCCGTCGTCAGTGCTTGTCGGCACCGCGAACTGCTCGGATTCGTCCAATCGATTCAAGACCGTCGCCATCCCACTCTCTCCGCTCGGTCACCGGGTGCGTTGCGCACCTCCGGACCCCCCCGGGCCAACTCCATGTCGAGCGCGCCTATAGCACGCCAAATTTACTCCACAAGCATCCCTCGTGCCAAAGCTTCCGTGTTTCTTGCCGGAAGGATGCGCCGCGGCTCTCCGCAAATGCCGCAGGAGAAGGCAAAAATGGCGCCAAATACGTCGACCGGACGTCGCTTTGTCTCGGCCCGGTACACGTTCGGACCCCATTCAGGACAACTTTTGCCGAGATCTGTGCCGAACCACGCAGAAACCGTCGCGATGTGTGCTGGAGTCTTGCCGCCGGCCGTAATCTGGAAGGTTTCAGGCTCTATCTGCGGCGGACATGTAACTGTCGCGCGTCCTGTGTAGCCGGGCGGCGCGTTGCGTATGTCCGTTCGCCCGATGTACCCCGACGAGCGGCTGAACCACTCCGACACATAGCCCGGCGCGGCCGCCCGGATAGGCCACCGGCTTGCCTAGCCGCGCGGGCGACGCCATAGCCACGCCATGCATGATATTCGCCTGATCCGGGACAATCCCGCCGCGTTCGATGCCGCGCTTGCCCGCCGCGGCGTCGCCCCCGTTGCCGCCGAACTGGTCGCGCTCGACGAGCGTCACCGGGCGCTGACAACCGAGTCGCAGATCGCGCTGGCACGGCGCAACGAAGCGTCGAAAGCGATCGGCGCAGCCAAGGCCGCGAAGGACGAGGCCACCTCTGCGGCGTTGATGGAAGAGGTCGCCACGCTCAAGCAGCGTCTTCCGGCGATCGAGGCGGAAGCAAAGACCCTGGGCGACGCCCTGCAAGAGCGGCTCGCCGTCCTGCCCAACGTTCCGCTCGCGGATGTCCCGGAAGGCGCCGACGAGGATGCGAACGTTGTCGTGGCCGAGCATGGTACGCGCGCACCATTCGCGTTCAAGCCGGCCGAGCATGACGCGATCGGACCACCGCTCGGGCTCGACTTCGAGACCGGCGCCGCGATGTCTGGCGCCCGTTTCACGCTGGTGCGTGGTGCGGCCGCACGGCTGCACCGTGCGCTCGGGCAATTCATGCTCGACACGCTGTCGAACGCACATGGCTACGAACAGATCGTTCCGCCGCTGCTGGTGCGCGACGAAGCGTTGTTCGGTACCGGGCAGCTCCCCAAGTTCGCCGAGGACCTGTTCCATACCACCGACGGTCGCTGGCTGATCCCGACCGCGGAAGTGAGCCTGACCAACATCGTCGCGAACCAGATCCTCGGCGAGGCGGAACTGCCGCTGCGGTTTACCGCGCTGACCGCCTGCTTCCGGTCCGAGGCGGGCGCGGCCGGGCGCGACACCCGCGGGTTCATCCGCCAGCACCAGTTCGAGAAGGTCGAAATGGTCTCGATCGTCCCGCCCGCGGCGTCCGAAGCCGAGCACGAACGGATGACCGCGTGCGCCGAGGCGATCCTGACGGCGCTCCGCCTGCCGTTCCGCCGCATGAAGCTGTGCACCGGCGACATGGGGTTCACCGCGGCGCGGACCTACGACCTCGAAGTCTGGCTGCCGGGCCAGGATCGCTATCGCGAGATTTCGAGCTGCTCGACCTGCACCGACTTCCAGGCGCGTCGGATGAATGCACGCTATCGCCCCGAAGGCGAAAAGGGCACACGGTTCGTCCACACGCTCAACGGCTCGGGCCTTGCTGTCGGACGCACGCTGGTCGCGGTGCTCGAAAACTATCAGCAGGAAAACGGCACGGTGTCCGTTCCCGACGTTCTGGTGCCGTATATGGGCGGCACGACCCTGCTCGAGCCGACGCGCTGATGCGGATCCTGCTGACCAACGACGACGGCTATCATGCGCCCGGGTTGAAGGTTCTGGAGGCGATCGCTGCGCGTCTGTCCGACGACGTCTGGGTCATCGCTCCTGCCGAGGAACAATCGGGTGCCGGTCATTCGCTGACGCTGACCCGGCCGATCCGTGTCCGACGCCATGCCGAAAAGCGATTTGCGGTAGCGGGCACGCCGACCGATGCGGTGATGATGGGGCTTGCCCGGATCATGCAGGACCACAAGCCGGACCTGATCCTCTCGGGCGTCAACCGCGGGGCCAATCTGGCGGAGGACGTGACCTATTCGGGAACCGTTTCCGCGGCAATGGAGGGGGCGCTCGCGGGCGTGCGATCGATCGCGCTGAGCCAGGCGTACAAACGCGAGGGTGCTGGCGACACCGTACCGTTTGAAGCCGCCGCCGCATGGGGCGAACGCGTGCTGCGCCCGTTGCTGGACGCGCCGCTCGAGCCGCGGACGCTGGTCAACATCAACTTCCCCGCCGTCGCGGCCGACGCGGTCAAGGGCGTGCGGATCGCGCACCAGGGCCTGCGCGATTACGGGCGGCTCCAGATCGTCACCAACCGTGATCCGCGCGGCTATGAATATCATTGGTTCGCGCTCGGCCAGACGGTCGAGACGCCGGCGCATGCGACCGATCTCGAGGCGGTGTCGGATGGCTATGTTTCGGTAACGCCGCTGCATCTCGACCTGACGCACCAGCCATCGCTTGCTATGCTCGCGGAGCTTTACGATGCGGGGTGACGACGCCACCGTGGTCCATTCTTCTCGATCGTAGTCGCGTGACAGCCGTCGTCGCCGCGCCGGGTTCCTCGACGCCGCTCGAAACGAACGGCTTCGGTGTGTAAAGGGAATGTCGTTTCGTTTCAGCGGCATCGGAATAAGGCGGTACGGAATGACAGGCCTTCCTCTTGCCCTGATCGCGCTGACGATGGCGGCCTGCATCTCGCAGGACGATGCGCCGCAGCGCGGCTTTCCGATGTCGGACAATCGCGACCGCGAGCAATACCGGCTCGACGATCGCTACCCCGAGGATGCCCCCCCGCCGCGGCGCGCCCGTCGCGAGCCGCCCCGGCGAACCGAACCGCGCTACGACCCCCGCGACGACCAGCGGCCGTACGAACCGCAGGGCAGCTATCCCGCCGAACGGGTCGCTACCCTCCCCGCGCCGCTCGCAGCATGGCAAGCAAGCCCTGTCACGCCATCCGCTCGGCAGGTTTCCCCCTCGACCTATGTCGTTCGCCCCGGCGAAACGCTGAGCGCGATCGGTGACCGCACCGGTGCCGGGTCGGATGCAATCGCGCGCGCCAATCGGCTTCCCGCACCTTATGTCGTTCGCGCGGGGCAACGGCTGACCATCCCCGGCGGTCGCTATCACCGCGTCGCGGCAGGCCAGACCGGGATCGCCATCTCGCGTGCCTATGGGATCGACTGGTCGCGGATCATCGCCGCCAACGATCTGCGCGAACCGTTCACACTCCGCGTCGGAATGCGCGTGCTGATCCCCGATACCACCACAAGAAGTGCAGCCGCCGAACGCGCCGCCGCCTTTACGCTCGACATCGACGATATCGTCACCGGCAGCGAGCCCGCGCTTGCCGCCAACCAACGCCCCGCGCGCCCGTCCGCTTCGGCGCGGCGCAGGCTCGCGCCGACGCAGGCGATCGCCGCGCCAGCCCGGCTGACCAGCGGGTTCGACTGGCCGGTCCACGGGCGGATTGTGACTCGTTTCGGCCCGGGTGCGCGTGGAGAACGCTACAACGGCGTCAAGATTGCAGTTCCGCTCGGTACGGCGGTGCTGGCGGCTGCGGATGGCGTCGTCGCTTATGCGGGTAGCGGCATCCCGCAGCTCGGCGGGGTGATCATCGTCCGCCACGGCGATGGCTGGGCGACGGTCTATGGTCATGCGAGCAAATTGCTCGTCCAGCGCGGCCAGGCAGTCCGGCGTGGACAGACCATCGCAAGGTCTGGCGATACCGGTGGTGCGGCCCGCCCCGAGGTCCACTTCGAGATGCGCAAGGGCCGCACGCCGATCGACCCGCAACGACAATTGCCCGCGATCTGACACCGTGCGCGTGGCAGGGTGACGCGCGGATCGGACTTTTGTAGAGCGGTTGGCATGACCGACTATTCCTCCGATCTGCTCCGCCTGCTGTCGACGCGCGGTTACATCCACCAGCTGACCGACGCGGCCGCGCTCGACGCGCTCGCGGCCAAGCAGGTCATCCCCGGCTATATCGGCTTCGACCCGACCGCGCCGTCGCTCCACGTCGGCAGCCTCGTCCAGATCATGTTGCTGCGTCGCCTCCAGCAGAGCGGGCACAAGCCGATCGTCCTGATGGGTGGCGGGACCGGCAAGATCGGTGATCCGAGCTTCAAGGACGAAGCGCGCAAGATGCTGACCGAGGATACGCTTGGAACCAACGTCGCGTCGATCCGGCGGATCTTCGAGCGCTTCCTGACCTTCGGCGACGGCCCGACCGATGCGGTGATGCTCGACAATGCCGACTGGCTCGATGCGCTCGAATACATCCCGTTCCTGCGCAACGTCGGGCAGCATTTCTCGATCAACCGGATGCTGAGCTTCGATTCGGTCAAGCTCCGGCTCGATCGCGAGCAGTCACTGAGCTTCCTCGAGTTCAACTACATGATCCTCCAGGCCTATGACTTCCTGGAACTGTCGCGCCGCGCCGGGTGCCGCCTGCAGATGGGCGGGTCGGACCAATGGGGCAATATCGTCAACGGAATCGAGCTTGCGCGGCGGATGGACGGCACCGAAGTGTTCGGCGTCACCACCCCGCTGATCACGACCGCCGACGGCGGCAAGATGGGCAAGACGATGGCAGGGGCGGTTTGGCTCCACGAAGACCAGCTGCCCCACTTCGATTACTGGCAATTCTGGCGCAACACCGACGACCGCGACGTCGGGCGGTTCCTTCGTCTTTTCACCGACCTCCCGCTCGACGAGATCGCGCGGCTCGAGGCGCTTGAGGGGGCCGAGATCAACGAGGCGAAGAAGATCCTCGCTGACGCCGCCACTGCTCTGTGCCGCGGCCAGGATGCCGCTGCGGAGGCCGCCGAGACCGCGCGAAAGACCTTCGAGGAAGGAAGCGCAGGCGGTTCGCTGCCGACCTTCGTAGTTGATGGCAGCATCGGGATCGTCGACGCGCTGGTCGGGCTCGGGCTGGCTGCGTCGAAGGGCGAGGCGCGTCGTCTGATTAAGGGTGGCGGCGCGCGTGTCGGCGCGGACAAGGTGAGTGACGAGGCGCTCCTCGTCACGGTCGGCGAGGAGCCGGTACGGATCGCGGCGGGGAAGAAACATCACGGGCTTCTGGTGCGCGGCTGACGTTCCGCATTCGTCGCGTACAACCGTAAGTAAAGCGGATGAATTCCTAAAGCATTAAGACATGTTCACTGCGTTCGTTGCGGTCTGATTCATAAGAAGGGTCTAGCGCTACCAAAGCCGAACAAAGGAACTGGCGATGGCGAAAGCACTGGCCCAAAAGGCTTCGAACCAACGCGCCGTGGAACGGGACGAAGTTCATCACCGCGCGCGCGCGATCGATGCCAGGGGCGCACCTGCCGCGCTGCTGATCGTCAACATTACTGCAATGGGGATGATGGCCCGCGGCGAGATGGCAGGTGATGTCGGTGATCGCGTGCGGATCACACTGCCCGTGGTCGGCGCGGTGGCGGCGGAAATTCGCTGGGCACTTGGCGGACGAATCGGGTTCGAGTTCACACCGCCGATCGCGGTCGCCGACTATGCCGCGGTGCTGAAGGCTATGGTATAACGCGGGACACCTATCGCTACCGCTCGATGGAAACGATCGGACGACGTCGGACTTACCCGGACCGTAGCAACGCCACTCCAGCATCCCGCTCGAAGAGATATAGCGCCGTCCTCGCCGCCTTCCCGCGCGCGCCGTCCAGCCCGCCGTCGCGATCGATCAGCAACCGCGCATCGTCGGTCGCCACCGGCAGCAGCGCGCCAAGCATTTCGGGTGTCGCGAGCCGGAACCCCGCCTCCCCCGATTGCCGCGTCCCGAGTAATTCGCCCGCGCCGCGCAACCGCAGATCCTCCTCCGCGATGCGGAAGCCATCGGTCGTCTCGCGCATAAGCGCGAGCCGCGCGCGCGAGGTCTCGCTAAGGCTCCCGCCGCGGATCAGCAGGCAGTTCGACTTGCCGCCCCCGCGCCCGACCCGCCCGCGCAGCTGGTGCAGCTGCGCGAGGCCGAAGCGATCGGCATGCTCGATCACGATCAGCGTGGCATTGGGCACGTCGACCCCGACCTCGATCACCGTGGTGGCGACCAGCACGCCATGTCGCGCTTCGGAAAACGCCTGCATCGTCGCGTCCTTGTCGGCAGGCTTCATCCGGCCGTGGACCAGCCCGACCGCATCGCCGAACCGTGCGCGCAGCGTCTCCGCGCGCGCCTCCGCGGCGGCCATGTCGCTCTTCTCGCTTTCCTCGACCAGCGGGCACACCCAATAGGCCTGCCCGCCCTCCGCGAGATGCCGCGCCAGTGCCTCGACCACCTCGGGAAGCCGGTCCTCGGAAATCACTCTGGTTTCGATCGGCTGGCGGCCGGGTGGCATCTCGTCGAGCTGGCTGACGTCCATCTCGCCGTAGTTTGCGAGTGTCAGCGTGCGCGGGATCGGCGTCGCGGTCATTGCGAGCAGGTGGGGACTGCGGCCCTTCGATTGCAGCAACATTCGCTGCGCGACACCGAAGCGATGCTGCTCGTCGACCACGACCAGACCTAAGTCCTTGTAGGCGACCGTCTCCTGAAAGATCGCATGCGTGCCGATCAGGATGTGGATCTGCCCCGCGGCGAGCCCCATCAGCACGCCCTCGCGCACGCGGCCCTTGTCGCGTCCGGTCAGCACCGCGATCTCGATCGGAAGGCCGCCGAGCAGCCGCCGCAGCGATTCATAATGCTGCCGCGCGAGGATTTCCGTCGGCGCGAGCAACGCCGCCTGCGCGCCGCCTTCCACCGCGACCAGCATCGCGAGCGCGGCTACCAGCGTCTTTCCTGACCCGACGTCACCCTGGAGCAACCGCAGCATCGGCTGCGCTTGCGCCAGATCACCCTCGATTTCGCGGATCGTCCGCGCCTGCGCGCCCGTCAGTTCGTAGGGCAATTTCAACACGTCGCGCAGCCGGCCGTCGCCTGCCAACGCGCGGCCCTTGCGCGCGCGGGACGATTGGCGGACGAGCATCAGCGCGAGCTGGTTGGCGAACAGTTCGTCATAGGCGAGCCGTTCGCGCGCTTTGGCATCCGCCGGGTCGGCGTGGATCCGCGCCAGCGCGTCGCGCCATGCGGGCCATTCGTTCTTCGCGAGCAGCCCGGGCTCGATCCATTCGGGCAGCGCGGGCGCGCGATCGACCGACTGCGCGGCCAACTGGCTCATTCGCCGAGATGAAATTCCTTCCGACAAAGGATAGATCGCCTCGCGCTCGGCCATTTCCCCGGCCTCGTCGAGCGGCAGGACATAGTCCGGGTGGACCATCTGCAGGTCCTGCCCATAATGCTCGAGCTTGCCCGACACGCGGCGCGGCTCCCCTAGTGGCGCGAGCTTCTTCGCCCAGCCGGGGTGGCCGCCAAAGTACACCAGACTGACATAATTGCCCTTTGCATCAGTCGCCTGCACCCGCGTCGGCCCGCGTCCGTTGCTCGAACGGTAGGAAACGGCGGTCAGCGTGATGACGATGATCCGCCCCGAGTCCGCCATGTCGAGCTCGTCGCGCGGGAGGCGATCGACCCAGCCGGTCGGCAGGTGGAAGGCGACGTCGACCACGCGCGCGAGGCCGAGGCGGTCCAGCGGCTTGGCCAGCGCGGGGCCGATGCCCTTCAATGCCGTAACTTCGGCGAACAATGGATTGAGGATGTCGGGTCGCATGTCTATCTGAAGCGCTCTTACCCCTCCCCGATCCCCGCCGCCAGCACCTGCGCGCGGGTGTCGGGCAATTGTCGTTGGGATCCGCATGGACCGAGATATCCGCTTGAAGCGCCTGCATTTCCGTAGTCACCACCGTGGCACCAAGGAAGCCGACCTGCTGATCGGCGGGTTCTTCGATTCCGCGCACGCACGCTGGGACGACGCCGAGATCGCGCTGTTCGAGGAGCTGATCGAGGAACAGGACGTCGACATCATGGCGTGGGCGATCGGTATGGAGCCTGCGCCGGAACGCTATGCCGGGTCGATCGTCGAGGCGCTCAAACAGCTCAATTACGTGCCGATCGCACGCTGATTTGCGTCGCTCCGAACACGTTTCGGGGTCAATTTACTTCACTTGGACAGCGTTTTGCGTCGTTCGGTGGCCCCCGAACGGATCGGGGTGACGGATACCAAACCAGACCATGCCCAACCTTCAGACGATCCTCACCGCCAAGACCCCGCTGACGCTGGCGGGCGTGCCGACCGGGTTCGAGCCGTGGCTGCTCGCCGACCTTTCGCGCGCTGCCAAGGCCCGCGCGGTGTTCGTCGCGCCGGACGAGGCCGCGATGCGCGCGATTGCGTCGACCGCGCAGACGTTCGCACCCGAACTCGAGGTGCTGACCTTCCCGGCGTGGGATTGCCTGCCGTACGACCGCGCCTCCCCGACGCTGCGGGTGATGGCGGAGCGGATGGCGACGCTGCACCGGCTCCAGCAGAAGCCGGGCGGGCCGCAATTGCTGGTGACGACGGTCAACGCGGTCGCCCAGCGCACGCTCACCCCGTTCCGTATCCGCCAGCTCGTCGCGCGGCTTGCGCCGAAGGAGCGGATCGGGCGCGACCGGCTTGCCACGCTGTTGCAAGCCAATGGCTACGTTCGAGTGGAAACCGTTGCCGATGCTGGTGAATTCGCCGTCCGCGGTGGACTGGTCGATCTGTATCCGTCCGGCGAGCCGCAGGCGCTTCGGCTCGACTTCTTCGGCGACGAGATCGAGAGCGTTCGTACCTTCGACCCTGCCGACCAGCGCACGACCGGGCGGATCGACGGCTTCGTCCTGCTCCCTGCCTCAGAGACATTGCTCGACGAGGACAGCATCAAGCGGTTCCGCGCGCGCTATCGCGAGCGGTTCGGCGCGACCGCGACCGGCGACCCGCTGTATCAGGCCATTAGCGACGGACGTCGACTTGCGGGGATGGAACATTGGCTCCCGCTGTTCGAGGACAAGATGGCGACGCTGTTCGACCATCTCGGCGATGACGCCGTCATGGTTCGCGATGCGGGCGCCGTCGCTGCCGCCGAGGCGCGGTTCGAGGCGATCACCGATTATCACGGCAACCGCGTCAAGGCGCAGTCGAGCGATCCGGGCAGCTACCGGCCGCTCCCGCCAGACGCCTTGTACCTGACCGCAAGGGATTTCGCGCAGCAGCTCGACGCCGCGCCGGCGCACCGGATCACGGCGTTCCACGAACCCGAGAGCAAGACCGTGCTCGACTTCGGGGTCGATGGCCCGCGGGACTTCGGCGCGGAGCGCGCGAGTGGCGTCAACATTTACGAAGCGGTCGTGGAACATCTCGGCAAGCTACGGAAAGATGGCAGGAAGGCGATCCTTGCGAGTTATTCGACGGGTTCGCGCGACCGTCTTGCGGGGCTGCTTGCCGATCACGAACTGACCAACACGGTCAAGGTCGACAGCTGGCAGCAGGCTTTGGGTGTCGGTGCCAAGTCCGTGGCCTTGCTGGTTCTTCCGCTCGATCACGGTTTCTCGGGGCCCGAAGTCGCGCTGCTGACCGAGCAGGACATGCTCGGCGACCGGCTTGTGCGGCGGAACAAGCGCAAGAAGTCGGCGGACGCCTTCCTTGCCGAACTGGCGATGCTGACGCCGGGCGATCTGGTGGTCCACGCCGATCATGGGATCGGGCGCTATGAGGGCCTGACCTCGATCCCGGTCGGCCAGGCACCGCACGATTGCGTCGCCCTCACGTACGCAGGTGGCGACAAATTGTTCGTGCCGGTCGAGAACCTTGAGGTGCTGACCCGCTACGGGTCCGACGCCGACGGCGCGAGTCTCGACAAGCTCGGTGGCGAGGCATGGCAGCGCCGCAAGAGTCGTATGAAGGAGCGGATCCGCGAAATCGCGGGCGAGCTGATCGCGACCGCCGCCGAGCGTGCGCTACGTCCGGCAGATACGATCGAGCGCGACAGTGGCTATGCCGCGTTCGTCGATCGCTTCCCCTATGAGGAAACCGAGGACCAGGATCGCGCGATCGAGGACGTGATGGGCGATCTCGAAAAGGGCACGCCGATGGACCGGCTCGTCGTCGGCGACGTCGGCTTCGGCAAGACCGAGGTGGCGCTGCGCGCGGCCTTCGCTGCGGCGATGGCGGGGTTGCAGGTCGCCGTGGTCTGCCCGACGACGCTGCTGGCGCGTCAGCATTTCAACAACTTCAAGGCACGGCTCGAAGGTTTCCCGCTCAACGTCGGGCGGTTGTCGCGGCTGGTACCCGCGGGCGAGGCGAAGACGACCAAGGAAGGCCTTGCCGACGGGACGATCGACGTCGTCGTCGGAACGCATGCGATCCTGGCGAAGGGTATCGATTTCAAGCGGTTGGGCCTCGTCATTGTCGATGAGGAACAACGCTTCGGGGTGACCCACAAGGAACGCCTCAAGTCGCTCAAGGCCAACGTCCACGTCCTGACGCTGACCGCCACGCCGATCCCGCGGACGCTGCAGATGGCGATGTCGGGCCTGCGCGAACTGTCGGTGATCCAGACCCCGCCGGTCGATCGTCTCGCGGTGCGCACCTATGTCATGCCGTGGGACCCGATCGTGCTGCGCGAGGCGCTGCTGCGCGAACATTATCGCGGCGGGCAGAGCTTCTTCGTTACACCACGGATCAAGGACCTTCCAGACATCGAGGAATTCCTTCGCGAATCCGTCCCCGAGGTGCGGTTCGTCGTGGCGCACGGGCAGATGTCGCCGACCGAGGTCGAGGAACGCATGTCCGCGTTCTACGACAAGAAGTTCGAGGTTCTCGTCTCGACCACGATCGTCGAGAGCGGGCTCGATATTCCGAGCGCGAACACGATGATCATCCACCGCGCCGATCGCTTCGGGCTCGCGCAGCTATACCAGCTGCGTGGTCGCGTCGGCCGCGCCAAGACGCGCGCCTATGCCTATCTGACAACGCCAGCCGACCGGATCCTGACCGAGACCGCGGAGAAGCGGCTCAAGATCCTGTCCGACCTCGACAGCCTCGGCGGCGGGTTTCAGCTTGCCAGCCACGATCTCGACCAGCGCGGCGCGGGCAATCTGCTCGGCGACGAACAATCCGGGCATATCAAAGAGGTTGGCTACGAACTTTACCAGTCGATGCTGGAAGAGGCGATCATGGACGCCAAGGCCGGTGGCCAGCGGCTTCGCCCGAAGGACTTTTCGCCTCAGATCACGGTCGACGCGCCGATCCTTATTCCCGAGACCTATGTCCCGGATCTCGACCTGCGGATGGGGCTGTATCGTCGCCTCAACGATGTCGAGGACCAGAATGCGCTGGAGGGCTTCGCCGCCGAACTGATCGATCGCTTCGGCGCGCTGCCGGGGCCGACCGAGAACCTCGTCCGCCTCATCGAGATCAAGCTCAACGCCAAGAAGGCGTGCGTGTCGAAGATCGACGTCGGGCCGAAGGGTGCGCTGGTCTCCTTCTTCAACGATTCGCCGCCCAATATCACGGGGCTGCTGGCGTGGGTCGCGAAGCTCGACGGAGTCGCGCGGTTGCGGCCCGATTCGAAGCTGGTGGTGACGCGGAGCTGGGGCGATCCCAAGGCGCGGCTGCATGGCGCTTTGCAATTGTCGAAGGGGCTTGCGCGAGCGGCGGGATAACGCCTGACGGTGAAACCCTGAAACGATTTGGGGTGACGCCGGAAGCGGGGGATTCACCGCGCCCCCCCGGGAAAAACCCGGGGTGACGAAAGCGCCGACCGCCGGCTAGGAAACCTTCGCGAGCAACGCGGTCAACGCCGTGACTGAAAGCGGTTCGGCGCACAGGAAGCCTTGATAGATCTGACACCCTTCGGTCGCGAGGCCCTCGAGTTGCTCGGGCGTCTCGACCCCTTCCGCGATCACGGTGAGGCCGAGCGAGCGCGCCATGTCGATCACCCCGCGCACGACGATCCGGTCGCGCGGCGATCCGGTGATGTCCTGCGCGAGCTTCTTGTCGATCTTGAGATAATCGAGCGGCAACGCCTTGAGATAGGCGAGGCTCGAATAGCCCGTCCCGAAATCGTCGATCGCGGTGCGGCACCCCGCCCCGCGCAGCAACGACAGCAGGCCCGCCGCGACCCCGAGATCCTCGATCAGCCCGCTCTCGGTAATCTCGAGCGTCAGCCGCGTGCGCGGGAAGCCGCTTCGGTCGACCCGGTCGAGGAACAGATCGGCAAAGCCCGGCCGCGCGATATCCGCCGCGGTCAGGTTGAGCGACAGCCGCAGGTCGGACAGGGCCGCGGGCCAATTTGCCGCCTGCATCAACGCAAGGCTCTGGATATGATCGGACAGGCCGATTTCGAGATCCGCGCGTTGCGCCGCGGCGAACAGCGTATCCGCGCCGATCGTCCCGAGCGCGGCATGTTGCCACCGCGCCAGCGCCTCGACGCCGATGATCTCCCCCGTTGCGATCGCAACCTGTGGCTGGAGCAGGATACCGATGTCGCCGCGTTCGATCGCATGGTGGAGTTCGACCGCGAGCCGGTCGATCGTCGCGCTGCCCCCGTCGGCGTCCGCCACGCGCAACGTGGCGCTGTCCGATTCGCGCGCTTCCGCAAGCGCCTCGCTTGCGCGGCGGAGCAATCGTGCGGCATCGTCCTCCTGAAAGGCTTCGGCCAGGCCGATCCGGCACCCCAGTACCGCGATCGAATCCCCGCTGACGAAGGGGCGCGCAAGCGCGGCGGCGATCCGCTCCGCCGCAAGGTCGATTCGCAATCGGGGCGCACACATCGCGACGAGGAACGTCGAGCCCCCCATTCGCGCGACCAGCGCATCCCGCCCGAGGACTTCCTGCACCGCATCCTTGACCCGCGTCTGCGCCGAGCGAAGCAGCGCGTCGCCCGCTGCACGCCCGTATGCGGTGTTGACCATCTCGAAGCGGTTGAGCGCGATGAGCAGGACGTGGAGCGGTCCCGCGGCTTCCCCGGCGAGGTGGCGCGTGAGCCAGCGACGCGCGCTCCCGGCATCGCGCGCGCCCGCAAGCGCCTCGCGGACCTCGGCGGCGGGCTCGGGCTTGGTGCCAAGCGGTTCGACCACCGCATCGATTCGCCCGGTATCGTTATCGAGTTGCAGATGCTGGACGATTCGCCCGACCCCCGCGAGATCGTGCGCAAAGGCGGTCGCGGGTCGGGCATGATTCATGCGCCGCAACGCAGCGGTTGCGGCAAGCCGGTCGCCCCGGTCGAGATGGAGCAGCATCGATCGGAGCGACGGCGCTTCGGAGCAGGCCAGCAACGCCGCGAGGCCCGGCGTCAGCAACAAGGACCCGGCTGCCGGATCATACCGCCAGCCGAGCGGCGCGAACATCGTCCCCGCCTGCCATTCGCGAGCCATGCGTTCCGCATGCCGCGACGCGAAGCGTAAAGCCTGCAAGAATTCCGCGTCGCTAAAGGGACTTGCGAGGAAATGTGTAGCCCCTGCGTCAAACAGCGCGGTGATCGACGCATTCTCGCCGCGCGACACCAGCGCCAGCAGCGCCCCGCCATTGGCCTCGACCGCGCTGCCCAGCGCAGCGGTCGCGGCGATCCCGTCCGAGGTTGCGCCACGCGCATCGATCACCGCGACAGCGGCACCGCTCGACAGGAACCGTCGCTCGGCCCCGCCCGCACGGCGCGCCGCAACGACCTGCCAGCCCGCAGCTGCCGCGACGGAGGCGAGTTCGTCGCGCTGGCGGAACGACAATACGAATAACGGTGCGGTCTGCGGGGCGATGACGGACGTCTTTCTTCGATCGGCGGGAGCAGATGTGCCCGTTCGGGGGTTTAGAAGATAACAACAGGATGTCCTAGGGTGCGCGGTGGGGTTGTTCCGTGCCAAATGAAGGCTTAGCTCACATAGCAATGACAATCGCCGCCCCCTCCCCGAACCGCCCGTTGCAGGATAGCCACGGGCGGACGATCAGTTATCTGCGGATTTCCGTAACGGACCGCTGCGACCTTCGCTGTCGCTACTGCATGTCCGAAAAGATGACGTTCCTTCCGCGTAGTGCGTTGTTAAGCCTCGAAGAAATCGCCATCATCGCCGAGCGTTTCATCGAGCGCGGGGTCACCAAGATCCGGCTCAGCGGCGGGGAACCGTTGGTTCGGCGCGATGTCGGCGAGCTGGTGAAGCGGCTCGGACGGCATGTCGGTGCCGGCCTCGACGAGCTGACGATGACCACGAACGGGAATGCGCTCGCGCAACATGCCGACGCGATGGTGGCTGCGGGGATGCGGCGAATCAACGTCAGCCTCGACAGTCTCGATGCGGAAACGTTTCGCTACATCACGCGGCACGGCGATGTGGACCGGGTCACCGGCGGCATTCTCGCCGCGCGCGATGCGGGAATCGCGGTCAAGATCAACATGGTCGTCCTCAAGGGCCTCAACGAGGACCATGTCGCACCGATGCTCGACTGGTGCGTGGCGGAGGGGCTCGACCTGACGCTGATCGAGACGATGCCGCTCGGGCAGATCGACGAGGATCGTGCGGACCGGTTCGTGCCGTTGCCGGTGGTGTTCGACCGGCTGTCGGCGCAATTTCCGCTGGCGCGCGACTCGCATCGCAGCGGCGGTCCGGCGCGCTACTGGCGCGTCGAGGGTACGAAGACGAAGCTTGGTCTCATCTCGCCGCTGACCGGCAATTTCTGCGAGACCTGCAATCGTGTCCGCCTGACCACCGAAGGGGTGTTGTACACCTGCCTCGGGCATGACGATCAGGTCGATCTCAAGGCGATCCTGCGCGAGCAGGGCGTTGCCGGACTCGACGCCGCGCTCGACGGTGCGATGCGGACCAAGCCCGCGCGGCACGATTTCGACATCGATGCGGCGGCTCCGGCGGTGGCACGGCACATGAGCGTCACCGGCGGATGACCATGCCGCCGCGTCGGGCCCTCGTCGCATCGCCGACACCGCCTGCGCAGGCCGCTTTCCAGGCGCTAACCGAGACGCACGACTGGGTACCGCCCGAGGAGGCGGAACTGATCGTCGCGCTCGGCGGTGACGGTTTCATGCTGCAGACGCTGCATGCGATGCTCGAGCGGCGCAAGCCGGTGGTGCCCGTGTTCGGGATGAACCTCGGGACGGTCGGGTTCCTGATGAACGAGTGGCGGTCGCACGGGCTCGAGGGGCGGCTCGAACGGACCAAGGCGTTCAAGGTCGTTCCGCTCGCGATGACCGCGACGACGATCTCGGGCGAGGTGTTTGCCTTGCCTGCGATCAACGAGGTGTCGCTGCTGCGCGAGACGCGGCAGACCGCGAAACTGGAAGTGACGGTCAACGACCGGGTCGTGCTGAGCGAACTGGCGTGTGACGGGATTCTCGTCGCCACCCCGGCGGGGTCGACCGCGTACAACCTTTCTGCGCAGGGACCGATCCTGCCGCTGGGGTCGAACATGCTCGCGCTGACGCCGATCAGCCCGTTCCGGCCGCGACGCTGGCGGGGCGCGATCCTGCCCGACAAGGCGCGGATCGGGTTGCGCGTGCTCGAGCCCGGCAAGCGCCCGGTCAGTGCGGTCGCCGATCAGCGGGAAATCCGCGACGTCGCGCTGGTCGAGATCGCGATCGACCGGACCCGGGAACTGACGCTGCTGTTCGATCCCGAACATGCGCTCGACGACCGGATCACGATGGAACAGTTCGTAGCCTGATGGCCCGACAGGCGCTTAGAGGCGCCGGGCGTAGACCAGATCGTCATGGACGATTGCGCCGACCCGGAACTGTCGCGTCCCGACGACAGTAAAGCCTTGCCGCTCGTAGAAGCGGTGCGCGCGGTAATTCTCGCCCCATACCCCGAGCAGAATGCGACCGCATCCGAGCCGCGTCGCCGCATCGATGGCATGCTGCATCAGCGCCGGGCCCAGGCCCGAGCCGTGGAGTCGCGACAGACTGTAGATCCGTCTAAGTTCGATATCGTCGGGTTCGAGCGCGACCGGCAGATCGATCGAGCTGGTCAGGACCGCATAGCCGACCGGCGCATGGCCGGGGATCATCTCCCCGAGCAGGACCGCGTCGCGCGGTTCGCTCGCCCAGGCGGCGAAGGTCTCGGGCCGGTTCTTGGCGGCGCAATGCGCCACCATGTCGCTCCTGTCGAGCGAGCCGGCATAGGTATCGAGAAACGTCGCCGACGCGACGAGCGACAGGGCATCGGCATCCGCCGGCCCCGCCGCCCGTACGCGCCAGTTCAAATCAGCCAACGATTTCTTCGGGCTTGAAGAAATAGGCGATCTCGATCTCGGCATTCTCGTCGCTGTCCGAGCCGTGGACGGTGTTCGCTTCGATCGACTCGGCGAGTTCCTTGCGGATCGTGCCGGCGTCGGCGTTCGCCGGGTTGGTTGCGCCCATGATGTCGCGGTTGCGCTGCATCGCATTCTCGCCCTCGAGAACCTGGACGACGACCGGGCCCGAGATCATGAACGAAACGAGCTCACCGAAGAACGGGCGTTCCTTGTGAACGGCATAGAAGCCCTCGGCCTGCTCGCGGGTCATCTGGATGCGCTTGGAGGCGATGACGCGCAGGCCGGCTTCCTCGAGCATCTTGGTGACGGCACCCGTCAGGTTGCGACGCGTCGCGTCGGGCTTGATGATCGAAAACGTGCGGTTCGCGGCCATGACCGTGAAGCTCCTGTGTAATGAGAGGGGAATATGCGCGTCCCCTAGTCGGGGCATCGGGGCGATGCAACCCGCCCCCGTGCGCTCAGGCGGCGTGCGCTCAGGCGGCCTGCTCCCAGCGGCCTTCGTCATTCTGCTTCCAGTAGCGGCGATCGACCCCGTCGCGGTCACCGAGCGCGCGCCACGCCGCGCGCGCCTCGACGATGCGCTCCTCGTCGAAGAAGTGGAACGCGCGGTCGAAGCCGAGCGCGTCGTCGCGCCATATGCCGTCGGCGAGCGCGACGTTGCGCGCGGCGTTGGCGGGCTTCGGTTCGGCGGAGATCAGGATCGGCTGTGCGGCATCGGTTTCGTCGCCGGCGGCTTGCGCATGCGCAAGGAAGCTCTCGGGCGCGTAGGTCCACAGCAACCGGTCGAGCGTGATGCGCTGCTCGCCGCTTTCGGCGACGACGAGCAGACGACCGCCGCCGCCGACCACGCGCTCCGCAATGCGGGGGAGCACGCGATCGAGCGGCTGGAGCGTCAGGTGATAGAAGTCGACTTGCATCGTGTGCCTTTTCCCCGACCGTCACCCCCGCCCGCGGAGAGGGTGACGGCGGGTGCCGCCTCAGCCCTCGAAGTTATCCGCGACGAACCGGTCGAGCAGCCGCACGCCGTAACCGGTCGCGCCCTTTTCGTAGTTCGGGCCGGCCTTGTCGGACCAGACCATCCCGGCGATGTCGAGATGCGCCCACTTCACCCCGGTTTCGATGTAGCGCAGCAGGAACTGTGCCGCGGTGATCGAACCCGCCCCGCGCGGGCCGACGTTCTTCATGTCGGCGATCGGCGAATCGATCAGCTTGTTGTACGAATCGCTCATCGGGAAGCGCCACAGCAGGTCGCCCGAGGCCTTGCCCGCGGCGAGCAACTCCTCCGCCAGCGAATCGTCGTTCGCGAAGCAACCGCCATGCTCGCTGCCGAGGCTGATGATCATCGCACCGGTCAGCGTCGCCAGATCGACGATCGTCTTGGGATGATGCGTCCGCTGGACCCAGGTCAGCGCGTCGCACAGCACCAGACGCCCCTCGGCATCGGTGTTGAGCACTTCGATCGTCTGGCCCGACATCGAGGTCAGCACGTCGCCCGGGCGAATCGCGTTGCCGTCGGGCATGTTCTCGACCAGCCCGCACACGCCGATGACGTTCGCCTTGGCCTTGCGCCCGGCGATCGCCTTCATCGCGCCGACGACCGCGCCCGCGCCGCCCATGTCCCACTTCATGTCTTCCATGCCGGGTCCGGGCTTGAGCGAGATGCCGCCGGTGTCGAACGTAACGCCCTTGCCGACGAGCGCCAGATCGGGATCCCCCGCGCCCTTCCCGCTCCACTTGAGCGCGAGGAGCTGCGCGTTCTTGACCGACCCCTGGCTGACGCCGAGCAGCGCACCCATGCCGAGCGCGTGCATTTCCTCTTCACCCAGCACGGTGACTTCGAGCCCGAGCCCCTCGACCTCTGCCAGCACCTTGGCGACGAAGCTCTCGGGATAGATGACGTTCGGCGGCTCGGCGACGAGCGTGCGGGTCAGTTCGAGCCCCTCGGTCAGCGCCTTCTGCGGTGCCCACGCCGCATCGCTGCCCTCGGGGGTGTTGTGGAGCACGATGCTGGTCAGCGTCGGCTTCGACTTCTCGGGGAGCTTGGTGCGGTAGATGTCATGCCGCCAGCTGCGCTGCGCCGCAGCGCCCGCAAACCGGGCGATCGTCTTGGCGCTGGCGCCAGCGCCCGCGAAATCGACGCTTGCCTGCGTGACGCCCGAGGTTGCCAGACGCCCGGTCAGCGCACCACCGGCCTTTTCGTAATCCATCTCGCCGCCGGCACCCGTGCCGATCAGGAGGACACGGCGGACGGTCCCGCCCTGATCGACGAACGTCTCGAAGATCGCGCCGGACTCGCCCTCGAACCGGCTCGCCTTGGCAGCCGCCTTGAGCAGATCGAGCGCTGCCGGCTCGACCAGCGAGGTCGTCAACCGCGCGAGCGCGTCCTTTTCGACGGTGAAGACAAGCGCTGCGTCGGTGGCGGGCGCCGCGCTGGAAAACTCGATATGCATGGAAACAAGCCTCGATCGATCATTCACAATGAGTCGTCAGTCTCTAGGCCGTTGCGCCGTCGCTGGCAAAGCGCGCGTTTTGCGCGATTGCAGCGCGCCGATGTCGATGCGATAGGGCATGATCGACCAGCGGCCGCCGGCCTCATCGCATTTGGGTGTTTGTTCCGACGTGAAGCGTGCCGTTTTCCTCGCCAGTTGCGCCGCGCCGCTTGCGCTGCTCGCCCATCCCGCCCTCGCGCAGGATCTGCAGACGCGCACCGTCGCGCCCCCGCCCCCGTCAACCACGCCGAGCGTCAACGACGATCAGGTGCAGTTCAACGCGGGGACGCTCGAATATGACATCAACAACGAGATCGTCACCGCGACCGGCGATGTCCGCATGTACCGCACCGGGGACCGGCTGCGCGCCGACAAGGTCGTGTGGAACCGCAAGACCGGCAAGGTCATGGCGACCGGCAACATCGCGATCGTCAACCCGGGCGGCGACACGGCTTACGGCGACGCGATCGAGCTGACCGACGCGCTCAAGGACGGCATGGTCGACAACATGCTGCTCGTGCTCGAAAAAGGCGGGCGGCTGGCCGCGCGCCGGGGCACGCGATCGCTCAACGAGACGGTCACGCTCGAGGACGCGGCGTACACGCCGTGCGCGGTCACCACGTCGGACAACTGCCCCAAGGAACCGGCGTGGAAGATCACCGCGACGCGCGTGATCTACCGCCCGGAGCGCGGGCGGATCTATTACAAGGGCGCACGGATCGACCTGTTCGGCCTGCCCTCGCTGCCGCTCCCCGCTTTCTCCAACCCGATCGGCGGCGGGAACGACAGCGGGCTGCTCAGCCCCGACTTCCGTTATGGCCGCGTCAACGGTCTCGAATTCGCGCAGCCCTATCATTTCGCGCTCGCGCCGAACCGTGGCCTGACGATCACGCCGCGCGTGTTCAGCGACGTCCTGCCGATGTTGCAGGCGGACTACCAGGCGCTCAACACGCTCGGTGCCTATCGCATCACCGGCTATGCGACCGCGAGCCCACGGAGCAACAACCTGCTCCAGGCAACTCCGCCGGGCACCCCCAATTCCTTCCGCGGCTATTTCGACGCGTCGGGCCGGTTCCAGCTTTCGCCCAACTGGAGCGTGAGCGGGTCGGTCCGGCTCGCGAGCGACCGCACCTTCCTGCGGCGCTATGACATCTCGCGCGACGACCGGCTGCGGACGACCGCGAGCCTCGAGCGGATCGATCAGAACAGCTATTTCGCGATCAACGGCTGGTACGTCCAGACGCTGCGAGTCGCGGACAAGCAGGGGCTGCAACCGGTCGCCCTCCCCGAGATCGACTACCGCAAGCGTATCCCCAACAGCTTCCTCGGCGGGACATTCGAGTTCCAGCTCAACAGCCTCGCGATCACGCGGACTGCGGGCCAGGACACGCAACGGGCGTTCGGCAGCGCGCGGTGGGACCTGCGCAAGCTGACCCCGTGGGGGCAGGAAATCACCTTCACCGCGTTCGGCCGGGGAGACGTGTACAACACCAACGATGCGCTTGCGACCACAGTCGCGTCGTATCGCGGTGAGGATGGTTTCCACGGTCGGTTGATCGGCGCGTTTGCGGTCGACGTGAAATATCCGCTGATCGGCACGTTCCTGAGCGGGACGCAGCGGGTAATCCCGCGCTTCCAGATCGTTACCTCGCCGCAGTCGGGAACGATGGCGATCCCCAATGAGGACGCGCGCTCGGTCGATCTCGAGGATTCGAACCTTTTCGCGCTCAACCGTTTCCCCGGATACGACCGGTTCGAGGATTCGACCCGCTTCACTTATGGGGTGGACTGGCAGGTCGACCTGCCCGGTATCGCGTTCAGCACCAACGTCGGCCAGAGCTATCGACTCAACAGCCGCCCGACGCTGTTTCCCGACGGCACCGGCCTATCGCGACGGCTGTCCGACATCGTCGGGCGGACCGAGTTCCGCTTCCGCGATTTCGTCTCGGTGATCCACCGCTACCGGCTCGACAAGGACGGGCTCGCGATCCGTCGCAACGAACTCGACGCGACGATCGGGTCGCGCAGCACCTACTTCCTGGTGGGGTACCTGCGGCTCAACCGCAACATCGACCCGACGCTCGAGGATCTGCGCGACCGTGAGGAAGTGCGGCTCGGCGGGCGGGTACAGTTCGCACGCTTCTGGTCGGCTTTCGGCTCGACCGTTATCAACCTGACCGATCGCAACGAGGATCCGCTCGCGCTGTCGGACGGGTTCGATCCGATCCGACATCGGCTCGGCGTCCAATATGAGGACGATTGCCTTCGCCTCGGCGTGACGTGGCGGCGCGATTACCAGAACACCGGCGATGCGCGCAGCGGCAACAGTTACCTGTTGACGCTGGCGTTCAAGAATTTGGGGCGCTAACGCTAGGCGCGAGGACTGTGGCCGCTAAGCCACGGTTCAGCCACATGGCTGTACTAGGGGCATGGCCAGAGTTCGGCCGTGCGGGATGGGATTGGGATTTGGTGACGACGACTAATGGCAAGACGGCGCGCAACCTGCGCCGCTTCGGGTTCGGCACGATGCTCGCGGCGTCGCTCGCGATGGCGGGCGGATCGATCGCGCAGACCACCCCCGACGCAGCGTCGCAGGATTCCGGAGCACCGGAAGCGTCCGCCAACCGTGGCGGCAATCTCGATCTGCCGAGCAACCCGCAGATCTTCGGCAAGGTCGACCCCAACGTCCGCAAGCCGACCGCGATCGTCAACGGCACCGTCATTACCGGAACCGACGTCGACCAGCGCCTCGCCTTCCTGCTCGCCGCACGCGACATGAAATTGTCGGAGCAGGAAATGGCGCAATACCGCCTGCTCGTGATCCGCCAGCTGATCGACGAGACGCTGCAGATCCAGGAAGCCAAGACCGCGGACGTCAAAATTTCGCTCGAGGAGGTCAACAAGAGCTACGATTCGATCGTCCGCAGCAATTTCGGCAAGTCCGCGCAGGAAATGCGCACCTATCTGCGCAGCGTGGGTTCGTCGGAACGATCGTTCAAGCGTCAGGTCGAGGCTGAGCTGTCGTGGAACCGCTATCTTCGCCGCAAGGTCGACATCAACGTCGGCGACGAGGAGGTCCAGGCGATCATCGACAAGCTGAAGAAACAGCAGGGCACGACCGAATATCACGTCCGCGAGATCTATCTCTCGGCGGGCGGCGACCGCGCGCAGGAAGTGTTCGCGCAGGAACAGCAGATCATGGCGTCGATCCAGAAGCGCGAGAAGGGCGACGACAGCTTCGGTTATTATGCCGGCGCGATGTCCGAAGCGTCGACAAAGTCGACCGGCGGCGATCTCGGTTGGCTCAACGAAAACCAGCTCGCGCAGCTCCCGCCCGCGCTGGTCGAGGCGATCAAGACGATGCAGCCCGAGCATCTCGCCGGTCCGATCGAGGTGCCGGGTGGCTTCTCGATCATCTATCTGGTGGATACCCGGAAGGTCGGCGTCGCCGATCCGCTCGATGCGCGGCTGACGCTCAAGCAGCTCAGCGTCCGCTTCCCCGACGGGATCAGCAAGGCGCAGGCCGACGCGCGCGTCACCGAATTTGCCAAGCTGTCGCAGACGATCCGTGGTTGCGGCGAGGTCGCCAAGGTCGCGTCCGCGCTCGGGGCCGAGGTGGTCGACAACGATTCGGTCCGGATCCGCGACCTGCCGCCCGCGCTGCGCGACATCATGGCGAAGCTGAGCGTCGGTGAATCGACCCCGCCGTTCGGGTCGCCCAAGGACGGCATCCGCTCGCTCGTCCTGTGCGGTCGCGACGAGGCCGGTGGCAGCACCGTTCCTGGCGTCGAGCAGGTCCGTGGACAGATGGAAAATGCGCGCGTCAATCTGCGCGCGAACCAGCTGTTGCGCGACCTCCGCCGCGATGCGATCATCGAATATCGCTAATCCCGCCGCCTCGACGCCGCTGGCCCCGATCGTCATCTCGATGGGCGATCCGGCCGGGATCGGTCCCGAGATCGTCGGCAAGGCGTGGGCGCGTCGGAACGAAGCGGGGCTGCCCGTCTTCTTCGCGACGGGCGACGCGCGTGCGATCTCGGCGGTGTGGGATGGGCCGGTCCAGCCGATCTCGCATCCCGATGCTGCTCAGGGCGTCTTCGGCGACGCGCTGCCGGTGCTGACGGTCGAGGACGGCGGCGAGATCGTTCCCGGCGTGCCCGACGTGGAGGGTGCGCGCTGCGCCTTGCGCGCGCTAGAGCTTGCGGCGGGGCTTGTCCGCTCGGGTGCGGCACGCGCGCTGGTAACTGCGCCGGTGTCCAAGTCGCAGCTCTACAACATCGGCTTCAATTATCCCGGGCAGACCGAATTCGTCGCCGAACGCTGCGGGATCGCCGGCGAGAATGCGGTGATGATGCTTGCTGCGCCCGACCTGCGCGTCGTGCCGATCACGACGCACGTTCCGCTCGCCGAGGTCAGCGCGTTGCTGTCGATCGAACTGCTGGTCGCCAAGGGCCGCGCGACGGCCCGCGGGCTGACCCGCAACTTCGGGATCGTGGCACCACGCATCACCTTTGCCGGCTTCAACCCGCATGCGGGGGAGAGCGGTGCGATCGGTCGCGAGGAAATCGAGATCATCGCGCCTGCGGTCGCGCAACTGTGCGCCGAGGGGATCCTCGCGGCGGGGCCGTTCGCGGCGGACACGCTTTTCCATGCACGTGCGCGGCTGAAATATGATGCGGTGCTGTGCTGCTATCACGACCAGGCGCTGATCCCGATCAAGACGCTGTATTTCGACGACGGGGTCAACATCACGCTTGGCCTGCCGATCGTGCGGACGTCGCCCGATCATGGCACTGCATTCGACATCGCTGGCCGGAATGTCGCCGAGCCGGGCGCGATGATCGCGGCGATCCGGATGGCGGGCGATGCCGCCGAACGCCGCGCCGCCGCCGACGCGTGACCACGCCGCAAGCGCCGTCCGCGCACCCCGAATTGCCGCCGCTGCGTGAGGTCATCGCGCGACATGGCCTCGCCGCAAGCAAGGCGCTCGGGCAGAATTTCCTGCTCGACGCGCAACTGCTGGCGCGGATCGCACGGATCCCCGGCGATCTGAGCGATGCCGAAGTGCTCGAGATCGGTCCGGGGCCAGGCGGCCTGACGCGCGCGTTGCTGGCCGCGGGCGCGCGGGTCACCGCGATCGAGCGCGACCGGCGCTGCATTCCGGCGCTTGCCGAACTGGGCGAAGCCTATCCCGGGCGTCTGACCGTGATCGAGGGCGATGCGCTCGAGATCGACGCGGTGCCGCTGTTCGCGGGCAAGCCGCACATCGCGTCGAACCTGCCGTACAACATCGGCACCGCCTTGCTGGTTCGCTGGCTGTCGGCGGACTGGGCGCCGTGGTGGCAGAGCCTGACGCTGATGTTCCAGCGCGAAGTCGCCGACCGGATCGTCGCGCGGACCGACGACGATGCGTACGGACGCCTCGCGGTCCTCGCGCAGTGGCGAAGCAAGGCGACGCTCGCGATGCCGGTCCATCGCTCGGCCTTCACCCCGCCGCCCAAGGTGATGTCGGCGGTGGTACATATCGTCCCCGCGGCAGCCCCCGACGCAGTGCGCTTCGCGACGCTGGAACGGCTTACGGGAGCGGCATTCGGGCAACGGCGCAAGATGCTGCGGCAGAGCCTGAAAGGCGTGCCGGGCGCGCTCGACGCGCTCGAGGCGGTGGGGATCGACCCGACCCGCCGTGCCGAGACCGTCAGCGTTGCCGAGTTCGTCGCGGTCGCACGCGCGCTCGGGTAGCGTCGGTCAGGCGGCGATCGGCGCCGCCCACAGGATCACCGCCGGGATCACGACCGCGGCACGCCGGATCCGTTCGCAGCGGGGACCGCCGACTTGCATAAACGCCAGAGCGAACACGCTGAACGATGCGATCATCGCACAGGCGCGAAGCAGCATCGCCCACTGCCCGAGGACAGGCCAGTCAACGAGACCGGCATAGTCGCCCGTCAAATACACATTCGCGTCTTCGAGATCGCCGCTCAGGACCCAGCCGAGGTACACCCACTGGACCGTGAGCAAAGGCCTGATCGAGAGGACGACCGCGATGTACCGGGCTGCTAAATTGGCGCGCATGACCACTCTGTCGAGGGAATTCAACGCGTTACCTGGAACTGTTACATCTGCCGGCGAAGACCGCCGCCTTCGTTCGGTCAGTTTTTCGCGGTCGGGATTCCGGCCGGGGGTGCCACGACCGTCGCGGCGGAAGCGGTGACCGTCGGCGGGCCCTTGGCGATCGATGCGGTCAATGCGGCGATCTCCGGGCAAGCGCGGCGAGCGCAGACCGTGCGAATCTTGGCGAGATTGTCCCTCGCCCGTTGCACCGCGCCGCGAGTGACCAGCGCCTCGCCCTGCCCGCGCAACGCGACCACGTCGTTCGGATCGAGCGACAAGGCCTCGCGGTACAGACGGATCGCTTTACCCGGCAGCGCGCGCGATTGCGCGACCTGCCCCAGCACGACGAACGCATCGCGATTGCGCGGATCGATCGCCACGGCTGTCTCGAGCTGGTCGGTTGCGCCATCGAGGTTCCCCGCCGCCTGCAACGCGCGTCCCTTGGCAAGAAGCGCGAGCGACCGCGGATCGATCGCATCTTCCGCGCGCTGCCCCTGCACGGCGGTGCCGATCGTCAGCAGCGTCAGCGCGGCTGCGACGGCAACGGAGGTGTAGCGCATGTAATACTCCAGCTTTGGCACGCCGACAGGAGTATCACCCATGCGTCAGTCTTGCGACAAAAAACCCGTCGGTCGCGTCATGCGCGGGGGTGAGCCGCATCCCCGGGCCATGCCTCCGGCCGGCGGGAAGATCAATCAGCTCCGCGTGCCAGCCGGCGTGATCCGCGAGGAATGCGGCGACCTGTCCCGCGCCTTCCTCGTCGAGCAGCGAACAGACGATATAGACGAGCGCCCCGCCCGGCCGCACCAGATCCGCGCCGATCGAGAGCACATGCTGCTGCGTCGCGACGAGCCGGTCGAGCCGCTCGGGGCTGAGCCGCCACCGTGCCTCGGGATTGCGCCGCCATGTCCCCGTCCCCGAGCAGGGGGCATCGATCAGCACGCAGTCCGCGCTGCGGTTCCAGTCGGCGAGCATTTCGGCTTCACGGCCCGGGTTGAGCAGGCGAGTCTCGACCGTCGTCACCCCGGCGCGCTCGGCGCGCGGCGCGAGACGCGAGAGGCGGTTGCGATCGGTATCGGTCGCGAGGATCGCGCCCTCGCCCGCCATCGACGCGGCAAGCGCGAGCGTCTTGCCCCCTGCCCCGGCGCACAGGTCGACGATCCGCTGCCCGGGCCTCGCCTGCGCAGCGAGCGTGACGATCTGGCTGCCCGCGTCCTGCACTTCGAGCGCGCCGTCGGGGATCCCCTCGATCCGCTCGACATCCACGCCGCCGGGGAGCCGGAGGCCATCGGGAAGACCGGCGATCGGCGCGGCACCGTCGATCTCGATCTC
>CAZNQA010000008.1:0-4006 GCA_964575105.1 uncultured Stakelama sp. | reverse complement strand
TCGATCTCGATCTCTGCCGCCTTGCTTCGGTTGATCCGCACGTCGAGCGGTGCGCGGTCAATCAGCGCGGGAAATTCTGCATCGTCCAGACCTGAGCCGCGCAACCGCTCAAGCAGCCAGTTGGGGGCGACGCCGGGCCATGCCTTGCTCTCGCTGTCGCCGATCCTGGCGGGGCCGTGGCCGACACCATCGAAGGTCGCGGCAAGGTCCGGATCTTCCGCCGCAAGCGCGAGCATCGCGGCGCGGCCCGACCGGGGGCGTTCGCCGAGTGTGCGGATCGCGGCGTAGACCAGTTCGCGCACCGCGCGGCGGTCCTTGCTCCCGGCATAGCGCCGGTTCGCGAAATAGCGCGCGACGATCGTGTCCGCCGCTGCGCCGGAATCGCGCGCGGCGACGATGATCTCGTCGAGCAGCTCGATCGCGGCCTGGGTTCTTGCGGCGGGGGTCATTGGCGGTCTTTCCGGGGGCAATCGTGTGTCGTGGGGAGCCCATAGCGCGTTTGGGACTCAATCACCTAAAGCCGCTTTCGCCCGAAGGTCCTACCACTGGAAGGCACTTCCACCTCAAAGCCCTTCCCCGGCGACGGCCGGGGTCCAGTAGCGCAGGTCGTGCCAACCTGAGGCACTTCATAAAACCATCCGACCCTCTACTGGGCCCGGGCCCTCGCCGGGGAAGACGAGAAGGTGAGAAGTTAAGAGGGTAGGAAGGTAAGAGAACAGCGCCTCAGCGGGTCGGATAGTTGGGGGCCTCACGCGTGATGTCGACGTCGTGGACGTGGCTTTCCTTAAGGCCGGCACCCGTGATCTGGACGAAGCGCGCGCGCTCCTGCAGCGCGGTGATGCTCGACGATCCGGTATAGCCCATCGCCGCGCGGATGCCGCCGACGAGCTGGTGGATCACGTCGCGCGCGGGGCCCTTGAACGCGACCTGCCCTTCGATCCCCTCGGGAACGAGCTTCATCTGGTCCTTGATATCGCCCTGGAAATAGCGATCCGCCGAGCCGCGGCCCATTGCGCCGACCGAGCCCATGCCGCGATACGACTTGTACGCACGGCCCTGAAACAGGAAGGTGTCGCCCGGTGCTTCCTCGGTGCCGGCGAGAAGCGAGCCGATCATGCACGCCGATGCGCCCGCCGCGAGTGCCTTGGCGAGATCGCCCGAGGTGCGCAGGCCGCCGTCCGCGATGACCGGGACGCCCGCCTTCTGGCCGATTTCGGCGCAGTCCATCACCGCGGTGAGCTGCGGCACGCCGACGCCCGCGACGACGCGCGTGGTGCAGATCGAGCCGGGGCCGATCCCGACCTTGATCCCGTCCGCACCCGCATCGATCAGCGCGCGCGTCGCTTCGGCGGTGGCGACGTTGCCCGCGATCACCTGGACCGAATTGCTGAGTTTCTTGACCCGCTCGACCGCGCGCGCGACGTCACGGTTATGGCCGTGCGCGGTATCGATGACGACGAGATCGAGCTCGGCATCGACCAGCGCGGCGGTGCGATCGAACCCCTTGTCGCCGACCGTCGTCGCCGCCGCGACGCGGAGCCGCCCGGCGGCGTCCTTGGTCGCGTTCGGATAGGTGACAGCCTTTTCGATATCCTTGACGGTGATCAGGCCGATGCAGCGATACGCTTCGTCCACCACCAGCAGCTTCTCGATCCGGCGCTGGTGGAGCAGGCGGCGTGCCTCCTCCTGCGTCACGCCCGGCGAAACCGTCGCAAGGTTTTCGTGCGTCATCAGCTCGGAGACCGGCTGGCGCGGGTTCTCGGCGAAGCGGACGTCGCGGTTGGTGAGGATGCCGACCAGCACGCCGTCCGCCTTGACCACTGGGATTCCGCTGATCCGGTGATGCTTCATCAACGCCTGTGCGTCCGCAAGCGTCGCGTGCGGCTCGATCGTGATCGGGTTGACGACCATGCCGCTTTCGAAGCGCTTGACCGCGCGGACGGCGGCGACCTGTTCGTCGACCTCCATGTTACGATGAAGCACGCCGATCCCGCCCAGCTGCGCCATGACGATCGCCATGTCGGCTTCGGTCACGGTGTCCATCGCGGACGAGAGGATCGGAATGTCGAGCGAAATGCCGCGCGTCACGCGGGTCGCGGTGTTGGTCTGGCTCGGGACGATGTCCGATTCAGCGGGCACCAGGAGGACATCGTCGAAAGTGAGTCCGAGGCGAATGTCCATGGGTGCCGGTCCTGCGCGGGGAGAGAAAAGCGAGTCGTGGCGGTCCATGTAACCGCCGACCCCGCAAAGCGCCAGTGCGCAGCCCCGATTCCGCCTTACCGCTTGGCGAAGAACCCCGACGCGAGCGTGCCGAGCTGCCCGAGCACCCCGCCCTGCGCGCCGAGCATCGCCGCGACCTTGGCAAGCGTTTCCTCGCCACCGATCATCTGGAGCAGCTGTTGCAGCGTCGCGGGCGAAAGCCCGGTGTTTGCCGCCGCGGTGCCGACCGTATCGCCCGGCGCGGCGTGCGCCTGCCCCAGCGCCTGCAACGCGAGCTCGACCTGTTGCGGGGTCAACCCGACCTTGGTGGCGAGCATCGCCACGTCGACATTCTGCAGAACCTGTCCCAGTACGCCGTCTAAGATTCCCATCGATCCATCCCGTTACGCTGTGTACTTACGGAGCATCGCTTATCACGCGCCCGGCAGCGGTGCGAGATCGGGTGCGACAAAATCGCGTCGTGCCGCCACCGAGAACAGCCGCTCGCGCGAATAGAAACGGAGCGGCCAGTCGCGCTGCCCTTCCGGGCGAAGCAACACCGTATTGACGGTTTTCGTCAGCGACGTTTCGGAGGCCATCAGCGCGAGATGAGATCGGATTCCCGCGATGAAGCTCCGCGTGATCGTCGCGTGATAGCCGCTGCTATCGTCGTTCACACCACCCGTCGCTTCGTTGTAGCGCCGGATGATAGTGGCGATCTCCGCATCGACATTCACGTCGGGCCGATCGCGCAGCAGCCAGCACGTCGCGGCGATATGCGCTTCGTGGGTCCAGTCGCTCTTGGGCAGCGTGCAGTCGAGCAACCCTTCCCCGATGCGCCGGATTGCGGCGTCATCGGGGAACAGTCGTCGTTCCGGAGAGGCAATCGGCATCGGATCCTCCGTCAAAGGCCCGGTGCCGGTTCCCGGGCGGATCAGGCCGGCGCGTGGACCTTGGGTGCGGATTGGCGCACGCCTTCGTCGACATGTTCCGCGAACTGGGTGAAGTTCTCGTTGAACAGATCGACGAGCTTCGCCGCGGTGGCGTCATACGCGTCCTTGTCCGCCCAGGTCGCGCGCGGGTCGAGGATCGCGCTGTCGACCCCCGGGACCGCGACCGGCACCTTGAACCCGAAGTTGGGGTCGGTGCGGAACTCGGCGTCGTTGAGCGAACCGTCGAGCGCCGCGTTGAGCAGCGCACGCGTAGCCTTGATCGGCATCCGGCTGCCGACGCCGTATTTGCCACCGGTCCAGCCGGTGTTGACCAGCCAGCAATCGACCCCGCCCTTGGCGATCCGCTCCTTGAGCAGATTGCCGTAGACCGACGGGTGCCGCGCCATGAACGGTGCGCCGAAGCAGGTCGAGAAGGTCGCGTCGGGCTCGGTCACGCCGATCTCGGTCCCCGCGACGCGCGCCGTGTAGCCCGAGAGGAAATGGTACATCGCCTGTTCCGGGGTCAGCTTGGCGATCGGCGGGAGAATGCCGTAAGCGTCCGCGGTCAGCATCACGATGTTGCGCGGGACCGGCCCCATATTGTCCCTGGACGCATTGGGGATGAAGTCGATCGGATAGGCGCCGCGGCTGTTCTCGGCGAGGCTTGCGTCGTCGAGGTCGAGCTGGCGCGTGACGGGGTCCATCACGACATTCTCGAGGATCGTCCCGAACCGCTTGGTCGTCGCGAAAATCTCGGGCTCGGCGTCGGCGGACAGGCGGATCATCTTGGCGTAGCAGCCGCCTTCGAAATTGAAGACCGCGGTGTCCGACCAGCCATGCTCGTCGTCGCCGATCAGCGTCCGGCTGGCGTCCGC
>CAZNQA010000007.1:39397-58092 GCA_964575105.1 uncultured Stakelama sp. | reverse complement strand
GGCCCCTTCGTCTAGCGGTTAGGACGACGCCCTCTCACGGCGTAAGCACGAGTTCGATTCTCGTAGGGGTCACCAGCTCACCACGAATGGCTGGGCATGGCGGTATACCGCAAGATCCGCTTGCACGACCAGGGACTGCATCCCGGATCCTATCCGTTCCGGCCAGGCTCTCAAGGTCAATGTGCCCTGCGCGGAGGCAAACATCGGTGCCCTGTCCCCCGCCGCCTGCTTGACGCGCTGTATCACCGTTCCGGACAAGCTCTGGATCAATCTCCCGTAGTTGAACAGCGCCGTTATTGCGGCGTTGGAATGTCTCTGCATCCAGACCTGTCAATCCGTACAGTCGATATAAGATACTGTAAGCGTGGGATTGCTCTTCCTACAAAGATGGAGATCCCTCGAACCTATTAATAAAAATGGTGTAAACGCTACGCCAGCTCTGTTCAATAGTCTTGAATGTGGAATTGACCATTTTAAACCTGTCGTATACTATTTTCGGAAGCAGCAGGTCGGCGTTACTGTACTTTCCAATATACCAGCGCTGTGGAGTGTAATCGGAATGTTTTCCTGAACGGTAGCCCGGGGTGGAATATGAAGATAACCGCAACGAATAACGCAAGCCGCATCATACGCTGGTCTTTCATGGGGATGGCTGGATCAAGCATTGCGCTGATCATCGGCTTGGTACCACTTCAAGCGCAGCAAGCGCCACCGCCTGGCATCACTTATGTCGATCAGGGCAAGACCTGGCAGCAGCCCGATCGCGATGCTTTCTATACGCAGGATCAGGGATCACAGGTCATACCGCTCGGTTGGATCCGCGCTCTCGATGGCCCGGGTGGACAGCCTTTCCTTGCCGACAGCCTGACCCGCTACGGCTATCTCCTCAATCCCGCGACCGACAACGGCCTGCCGATCGGCTTCACCAGCTCAGGCCCGCAGGGCAGCGAGATGATGGGAATGACCTGTGCGGCCTGCCACACGCGTAACATCGAGGCCGGAGGGCAGACCTACAGGATCGACGGCGGTCCGGCGATCTCAGACTTTCAGGCGTTCCTGAGCGACCTTGATATCGCGGTGGCGGCCGTTCGCGCGACTCCGACGGCGTTCGACGCCTTTGCGACCAAAGTGCTCGGCACTGACGCTACGGATGCCCAGAAGGCCAAGCTGCGGGAGGCCGTGGATATCTGGTACGATCGCCAGCACACGCTCTTCACCCGCTCCTTTCCGACGGATGGATGGGGCCTTGGCCGGCTCGATGCGGTCGCGATGATCTTCAACCGCCTGACCGGTCTGGACATCGGTACCGGACCCAACCGGATCATCGCCGCCAATATCCAGTCAGCCGACGCGCCGGTGCGCTACCCCTTCCTGTGGAACGCGCCACGGCAGGATTTCACGCAATGGCCGGGGTTCACCGCCAATGGTGACGATATCCTCGGCCTCGTGCGAAATCTCGGCGAAGTTTACGGCGTGTTCGCTGCATTTGCCCCCGAGCCTGATCCGCATAACCTGTTCAAGGCAGATTTCCTCGTCGGCAATTCGGCGAATTTCGACGGTCTTGATCAAGCCGAGAGGCTGGTCAAGAAGATCGGTGCACCAGTCTGGCCCTGGCCCTACGATCGCGCGAGCGCCGATCGCGGAAAGCTTGTCTTCGATTCGAAGACGCCAGCGGGCGGTTGTGTCGAGTGTCATGGCATTGCCAGAGGCGAGATCCGCTTCTCGTTTACCCCCACCTGGAGGACGCCGATTCAAGATGTCGGCACCGACACGCGTGAATATGCCGTGCTGGCACGTACCGCATCGACCGGGGTGCTTTCCGGTGCCGGCATACCGTTCAATCGGCTTGGGCCGACCGCAGGCCAGTTCGATATTCTTGCGGCTTCGGTGGTCGGAAGCATCGCGCAGAGATACACCTCCCCTCCGCCGAAGCTGGCCTCGACCAGGGCGATGAGCGAGACGACCGCCAAAAACCTCTGGGCGACGTCCTTGCCGCCCGCGCAAGCCTCCCTGTTGAAGGCTTATAATTTCAACGTCGCAACGCGGAGCCCGGGCGATCAATCCGGCAAGTTCCGGTATGAAGCGCGCGTTTTGCAGGGAATTTGGGCGGCGGCACCCTATCTCCACAACGGAAGCGTCGCGACACTTGCAGACCTCCTGAAACCCGCATCCCAGCGGCCGGCAAGTTTTGAAGTCGGGCTTGGCTACGATACGACCAACGTCGGTCTCGCCACCTCGCAGACCGGTCTCCATGCCACGCGGCAGACGACGGGCTGTGACAAGCTGGATTCGGGTAACAGTCGCTGCGGACACGAGTTCGGCACCAGTCTAAGCGCACAGCAAAAGCTCGACCTGGTCGAATATCTCAAGACACTGTGATCTTCTCCCGTCACGCCGGGGCGACGTTGGCCAGACGTCGAGGAGGTGACGGGATTGACTGCCTGGGAAATCGTCGCGGCAAAGGGCGGCTGCATCGTCAACTGGATGGCCGGTCGAGGGTCTGGATGTCCGTTCCGGCCTCTTCGCCGGGGAACGGATCTGACCACCCGGTCCGTTCCTCTCGTAATCCGCGCGGGTCGATCGTCGCTGACGCGTCGCGGACCCGGCGGCGCAAACGGCTGTTCGCGCCCGCCCCGCCTTCCGGTGATACGGAACGATCGCCTGCGTCTGCGGGGCAAACCCGGACGGCAATACGCGATCGATTGGCTAACCGCCTGGCATTGCCGCGTTCCCCCCGATTAGCGAATTGGCAAGCGGTCTGGCTTCGGCTAGGATCCTGCTCGGGAGCCGTTTGACGGCTCCCGTTGATCGCGCCGGTGCCCCGCGAGGGGCTTGAATGGGAATGCGGTGCGGGGGTCCTCCCCCAAATCCGCGGCTGTCCCTGCAACTGTAAGCGGTGAGCGAAAGCGTCATGTTCCTGGCAACGGGAGCAGCCACTGGAAGGCGCGGTCTCTGGACCGTTGATCTGGGAAGGCGATGCTCGAGCTGCGACCCGCGAGCCAGGAGACCTGCCGGCGATAAGGTCGCTCTTGCCTTGGCCCAGGGGATGGCCGCGGCACGGTTCTCCGTCTGAGCGACGAGCCTGTGCGGCTGGGGCTGCATCGGTGCGTGGCTGGACGGCTTACGGTGCCCGTCCTGCGTCGCGCGCCGTCCGAAGTCGGCCCCTTTCGTTCGTTGCTGTCGCGCCGCGGGGAAGAGCATGTCCGATTTATCGAAGGTTCCCGTCACCATTGTCACCGGCTTTCTCGGGGCCGGCAAGACGACCCTCATCAGCCATCTGATCCGCAACGCGGGCGGACGCCGGCTCGCGGTGGTGGTCAACGAATTCGGCACGCTCGGTGTCGATGGCGACATCCTCAAGGGCTGTGCTATCCCGGATTGCCCGGCCGAGAACATCGTCGAGCTCGCCAACGGTTGCATCTGCTGCACCGTCGCGGACGATTTCATCCCGACCGTCGAGACGCTGCTCGCGATGGATCCGCGGCCCGACCATATCCTGATCGAGACATCCGGGCTCGCACTGCCCAAGCCGTTGCTCAAGGCGTTCGACTGGCCCGCGATCCGCTCGCGAATCACGGTCGACGGGGTGATCACGCTGGCGGACGCCGAGGCGGTCGCCGCGGGACGGTTCGCGCCCGATCTCGCCGCGGTCGACGCGCAGCGTGCCGCAGATCCGAGCATCGACCATGAAACTCCGCTGTCCGAAGTGTTCGAGGACCAGATCGCGTGCGCGGACATGGTGCTGCTCACCAAATGCGACCTTGCCGGCCCCGCCGGGATCGCCGCCGCGCGCGCGGTCATCGCCGCCGAAACCCCGCGCTCGCTCCCGATCGTCGAGCTGACCGACGGCATCGTCGACCCGCGCGTCGTGCTCGGGCTCGGCGCGGCGGCGGAGGACGATATCACCGCCCGCCCCTCGCATCACGATGGCGAGGACGAGCATGAACATGACGATTTCGACAGCATCGTCCTCGCCTGGGGCGAGATTACCGACCCGGACGATCTCGCGCACCGGATCGAGACGCTCGCGGCGGGCGGCGACGTGCTCCGCGTGAAGGGCTATGCCGCGGTCGCGGGCAAGCCGATGCGGTTGCTCGTCCAGGCGGTGGGGGCGCGGGTGCGCGTGCAGTACGACCGGCCGTGGCGCGGCGACGAAACGCGCGGCACCCAACTGGTCGTGATCGCAGAGCGCGACCGGCTCGACCCGCCGACGATCAGGGCGGCGCTGGCGGCCTGATCCGCCATGCACGTCGTCTTCCGCGAAACGCACGGGCTGGAGGAAAGCGCCACGCCGCGCGATCTGGGGCAGGATGCCGCGGATCTCGTCGTGCTGTCGTTTTCCGACAGCGACCTTGGCGCGTTCGCGGCAGGATGGCGTGCGGGCGGGCCTGCGATGCCAAGCCTGCGGCTCGCCAATCTCGCCGAACTGACGCACCCGCTCTCGGTCGACACCTATGTCGAGCGGACGCTGGGGCCGACGAAGGGAATCCTGATCCGGCTGATCGGCGGGATCGCCTATTGGCCCTACGGCGTGCAGCAGGTCGAGGCGCTTGCCAGACGACACGGGATCGCGCTGGCGATCATCCCCGCGGATGGCCGCAGGGATTCGCGACTCGACGCGGCCTCGACCGTGCCGGTATCGACGCTGCGCCGCCTGACCGAGCTATGCGACATCGGCGGCGCCACTGCAGCGCGCGCGGCAATCGCGCAATTCGCGCTGGCGGCGGGGCTGTACGTCAAGCCTGCTCCGGCAGCGCGCAACATCGCCTCGGTCGGCGGCTGGCAGACGGGGCCCGGCGTGACCTGCCCGGCCGCGTTCGCGCTGACGTCGGTCCGCCCGAGGATCGTGCTGGTCTTCTACCGATCCTATCTGATGGCGGCCGATCTCGACCCGATCGTGGCATTGCATGCGGCGTTCGCAGCACGCGGCTATGACGTCCTCGCGTTGTTCGCGCCGTCGCTCAAGGATCCCGCGGCGGGCGGCTGGATGGCGCGCTGGGTGTCCGCGCTCGCGCCGGTCGCGATCGTCAGCGCCACTGCCTTTTCGGCACGCGATGCCAGCGGCACGACCCCGCTCGACGCCGCTGGAGTCCCCGTCTTCCAGGTCGCGCTCGCGACCTCGGATCGCGCCGCCTGGGCCGAAGCGGCGCGTGGCCTATCCCCTGCCGATCTCGCAATGCACGTCGTGCTGCCCGAGGTCGATGGCCGCCTGTTCGCCGGCGTGGCGAGCTTCAAGGACGCTGCAGAACGCGACGCCGAGCTGCAATTCGCCCGCCGCGAACACCGCGCCGAGCCCGACCGGATCGCGGCAATCGCGGACCGGGTCCACGGCTGGATTGCGCTTGGCGCGAAACCCGTGGCGCAGCGACGGCTGGCGATCGTGCTGTCGACCTATCCGGGGAAGACGTACCAGATGGCGCACGCGGTCGGGCTCGATGCGCTCGCGTCGGTTACCGCGATGCTCGGCGATCTGGCAGAGGCAGGCTATGCCACCGGATCGCCGAACGCAGCACACCTGCCGGACGCGCTGGCCGAGCAGTCCATCGGCTGGCCGCTGTCCGCCTATCACGCCGCGTTCGACGCGTTGCCCGCCGGGCTGCAAGCCGATGTAACCGTAGTCTGGGGCGCGCCCGAGGATGACCCCGCGGTGGTGGACGGAGCCTTCCGCTTCGCCGCCGTCGCTGCCGGGGATAGTCTCGTCGCGCTCCAGCCCGAACGCGGCAGCCCCGTGGTGCGCGCGGACGAGTATCACGATCTCTCGCGCTGCCCGCGCCACGGCTATATCGCCTTTTACCTCTGGTTGCGCACGCTGGGGACCGACGCGCTGGTCCATGTCGGTGCGCATGGCACGCTCGAATGGCTGCCGGGCAAGGCGGTCGCGCTGTCGGACGCGTGCTGGCCCGAGGCACTGACCGGGGCGATGCCCGTCGTTTATCCGTTCATCGTCAACGACCCCGGCGAGGCGGCGCAAGCCAAGCGGCGGATCGGCGCGGTCACGATCGGCCATGTCCCGCCGCCGCTGGTCCGCGCAGACGGTGGCACCGGACTCGGACGGCTCGAGGCGTTGCTCGACGAATTCTCGAATGCCGACGGGCTCGATCCGGCACGACGTGATCGGCTGCAACGCGATATCAGTGACGAAGCGCTGGCGCTCGGGCTGGGCGACGTGCTCGCGCTCGACCGGGCGCGGTCAAGCGCGGAGGCGATTACGCGGATCGATGCGTTCGTCTGCGACGTCAAGGACAGCCAATATGGCGACGGGCTCCACGTCTTCGGGCGCGGCGAACAGGGCCCCGCCGAACGCGACGGCCTGCTCGCGGCGCTCGCCGGACGCCGCGTCGCCCCCGGGCCGTCCGGGTCGCCGTGGCGCGGCCGCACGGACGTGCTGCCGACCGGGCGCAACCTCTACACCACCGATCCGCGCGCGGTACCGTCCCGGTCGGCGCATGCGCAGGGGGTGCGCCTCGCCGACGAACTGGTCCGCCGCCATCTGCAGGATCATGGCGACTATCCGCGTGCGCTGGTGGTCGACCTGTGGGGTTCCGCGACCATGCGCACCGCGGGCGAGGAGTTCGCGATGGCGTTACATCTGCTCGGTGCCGAGCCGGTGTGGGACCATCAGTCCGACCGCGTCACCGGGGTCGAGATCCTGCCATTGATGCAGTTCGACCGGCCGCGGATCGACGTGACGCTGCGCGTATCGGGGTTGTTCCGCGATGCCTTCCCGACGCTCTGCGCGATGTTCGGACAGGCAGTGCGCGCGCTTGCGGCGCGCGACGAGCCGGCGGATCGCAACCCGTTCGTCGGGTCCGCTCCCGGCGCACGTGTGTTCGGGCCGCGTGCAGGCAGCTATGGCATCGGGCTCGGCGACAGCGCCGACACCTACACGCCCGAAGCGCGACAGGCGGCGGGCGCGGCGTGGCTTGCCGCCTCCGCGCACGCGCTCGACGATGGCGATGCGCGCGCTGACCCGGCGGGGATCGCGGCGCGCGTCGCCGCCGCCGATGTCTTCGTCCACGTCCAGGACCTGCCCGAGACCGACCTGTTGCTCGCCGCCGATTACGCCGCGCACGAGGCAGCCTTCGCCGCCGCGCAGGCGGTCACCGGCGGCAAGGCGGAACTGTATCACCTCGACGCAACTGATCCGTCCCGGCCGCGTGCGCGCCCGCTTGGGGAGGAGATCGCGCGCGTCGTCCGGGCACGCGCGGCGCATCCGGGCTGGGTCGCGGGAATGATGCGGCACGGTTTCCGCGGTGCCGCCGAACTCGCCGCCACGCTCGATCATCTCGGTGCGTTCGCGCATCTGGCGGACGTCGTGACGCCCGAGTCGATCGACCTTTATTACGACGCGACGCTCGCGCGCGACGACGTCCGTGCGTTCATGGTCGACGCCAATCCGCAGGCGCTGGCTGCGCTGGAGGCGCGGTTCGTCGCGCTCCACGCCGCGGGGCTGTGGCAGACGCGACGCAATTCGATCCTCGCGCATCTGGGTGCAAGCGCATGAGTGTGGTGCGCGGCTGGTGCCCGACGGCGCATCGCCCGATGGCGGCAGGCGACGGCCTGCTCGTCCGCGTGCGCCCGCGCCTCGCGCACCTCACCCGCGCGCAGGCGATCGGCTTGTCCGAAGCGGCCGCGGAGCATGGCAACGGCGCGATCGACGTCACCAACCGCGCCAATCTGCAGATCCGGGGTGTCCGCGAAGATCGCTGGGCGGCGTTGGTCGCCACCCTGTGCGCGCTCGATCTGGTCGATACCGACCCGGCGCTGGAGGCAAAGCGGGCCGTGCTGGTAGCGCCCGACTGGCAGGAAGGTGACGATACACACCGCATCGCCAGCGACCTGACAGCGCGCCTCGCCGAGCTTCCCCAGCTGCCCGGCAAATTCGGGTTCACCATCGACGCGGGCGCCGCCCCGCTGCTCCGCGACGCCCCCGCCGACATCCGCATCGAACGCGACGCGACCGGCGGCCTGATCCTGCGCGCGGAGGGACGGACTGGCGGCATCGCGCTCGCTACGGGCACCGAGGTCGCTGCGGTGATCGCGCTGGCGCACTGGTTCGTCGGGAGCGGCGGGAGCGCCGCTGGCCGGATGGCACGTCACTCGGCCACTTTGCCCGGCTGGGCGGATGACGACATTGTCCCGTCGCCCCCCGGCATTGCGCTTGCCACCGGACCGCACCCGCTCGGCGCGGTCGTGGGCTTGCCGTTCGGGCGGATCGCGGCGTCGGACCTTGCGCGTATGGCGGTCGACGGACACGGAATCCGCGTCACGCCCTGGCGGTGCCTGATCGTCGAGGGGGGCGTTGCCACCGAACAGACCGACTTCGCGCGCCTGCATACCGACGCCTGTGTCGGCGCGCCCGCGTGTCCGCAGGCAAGCGTCGCGACCCGTGCCCTTGCGATCCGTCTCGCGCCGCATGTCGGCGGGCAGCTTCACGTATCGGGCTGCGCCAAGGGCTGTGCGCGTGCGCTGCCCGCCGATGTCGTGCTGACGGGGCGCGACGGCCGCTTCGATCTCGCCTTCGCCGCGCGCGCCGGTGCTCCCCCCGCCATAGCCGGGCTCGACGCCGCCCAGATCTTTGCCCGTTTCGGAGCCGCCTGATGCCCCATGTCTATCAAACCGACGGCGCCGCCATCTACCGCCAGTCCTTCGCGACGATCCGCGCCGAAGCCGACCTCGCGCGTTTCACGCCGGAGGAGGAGCCGGTCGCAGTCCGCATGATCCACGCGGCCGGTCTCGTCGATCTTGCAGCGCATATCCGCTTCTCGCCCGGTTTCGCCGTAGTCGCGCGGCATGCGCTCGCGGCGGGCGCGCCGATCCTGTGCGATGCGCGAATGGTGACCGAGGGCATCACGCGCGGCCGCCTTCCCGCCGACAATCCGGTCGTCTGCACGCTCCACGCCGCGGAAACGCCCCACCTCGCGCGCACGATGGGCAACACCCGATCCGCCGCCGCGCTCGAACTGTGGCGGCCGCATCTGGCGGGTGCGCTGGTTGCGATCGGCAATGCCCCGACCGCGCTGTTCCACCTGCTCAACATGCTCGAGGACCCCGCCTGCCCGCGCCCGGCCGCGATCATCGGCTGCCCGGTCGGGTTCGTCGGCGCGGTCGAATCCAAGGCCGCCTTGTGGGCGGAACAGCCCGTCCCGTGCGTCGTGGTCGAGGGGCGGATGGGCGGCAGCGCGATTACCGTCGCCGCGATCAACGCGCTCGCGAGCCGCACCGAATGACGTCCCCGCTCAGCCAGGGAACGATCCACGGCGTCGGCCTCGGCCCGGGCGCGCAGGATCTGATGAGCGTCCGTGCCGACCGGCTCGTGCGCGGGGCGCGCCATATCGCCTTCTTCCGCAAGGCGGGCAAGCCTGGGCAGGCGCGCCGGATCGTCGACGGCATGTTGCGCGACGATGCGATCGAGTTCGCGATGGAATATCCCGTCACGACCGAAATCCCGGTGGCCGACCCGCGCTACAACGACCGTCTCTGCGGTTTCTACGCCGACTGTACCGACCATCTCGCAGCGCTCTCGGCAACCGGGGAGGACGTCGTCGTGCTGTGCGAGGGCGACCCGTTCTTCTACGGCTCGTTCATGCATCTCCACAGCCGTCTGGCGGGGATTGCGCCGGTGCGGGTCGTCCCCGGCATCACTGGCATGTCGGGCGCGTGGACCGCGAGCGGCACGCCGATCACGTGGGGCGAGGATGTGCTGACCGTCCTCACCGCAACGATGCCCGAGGACGAGCTCGCCCGCCGGATCCGCGACACCGATGCGCTGGTGGTGATGAAGATCGGCCGCCACCTCGCCAAGCTGCGCCGCGCGGTTGCCGCGGCCGGGCGCGATGACGCTGCGTGGCTGGTCGAATATGCCGCAATGCCCGACCAGCGCGTGACGCGACTGTGCGATGCGGACGGCATCGCACCCTATTTCTCGATCCTGCTGATCCACGGCCAGGGGCGGCGGCCATGAGCGGCTCGATCGCGATCGCGGGGCTCGGTCCGGGCGACGTCGCGCTGGTGACGCCCGAGGTCACCGCCGCGCTCGCCGGGGCGACCGACGTGATCGGCTACATCCCCTATGTCGCGCGCGTCGCCCCGCGTGCCGGTCTGACGCTCCACGCCAGCGACAATCGCGTAGAGCTCGATCGCGCGCGACATGCGCTCGATCTTGCGATGGCGGGTCACCGCGTCGCGGTGGTATCGTCGGGCGATCCCGGCGTGTTCGCGATGGCGGCCGCCGTGTTCGAGGCGGTCGAGCATGGCCCGCCGGCATGGCGCGAGCTCGACATCCGCGTGCTGCCGGGCATAACCGCGATGCTCGCGGCGGCGGCGCGCGCGGGTGCACCGCTGGGGCATGATTTCTGCGCGATCAACCTGTCGGACAATCTCAAGCCGCAACCGCTGATCGACCGCCGGGTCCGCCTCGCCGCCGAGGCGGACTTTGCGATCGCCTTCTACAACCCGCGCTCGCGAAGCAGACCCGACGGGTTCGGCCGCGCGCTCGAGATCCTGCGCGACGTCTGTGCGGATGATCGTCCCATAGTGTTCGCGCGCGCGGTTTCCACCCCCGAGGAGACGCTGAACGTCGTTCCGTTGCCCAACGCCCGGCCGGAGATGGCGGACATGCGGACCGTCGTCATCGTCGGGTCGAGCACCACGCGGACGATCGTGCGCAGCGGCACGCCGATCCTCTACACCCCGAGGTCGGCGGCATGATCGATCCAGCGCAGCACATCGGCCACCGCCTCGACCTGCACGCGCTCCGGCAGGACCGGACGGTCGATCATCACCACGGGGATGCCCAACTCGCGTGCCGCGATCAGCTTGGCCCGCGCGCCGGTGCCCCCGGCATTCTTGCAGACGACCAGGTCGATCGCATGGTCGCGCATCAGCGCGACGTCGCCCGCGACATCGAACGGCCCCCGATCGACAACGAGGTGATGGTCAGGCAGGTCGGTTGGAACCGCCGGTGGATCGACAAAGCGCAGCAGATAGCGATGCTGCGGTTGCGCCGCGAACGTCGCGACATGCATCCGACCAAGCGCCAGCATCACGCTGCGACGCGCGCTACCAAGCATGGCGACCGCCGCCTCGATGTCGGCGACATGCTGCCAGTCGTCACCGAACTCAGCGGTCCAGGCAGGTCGGGTCAAGGCGACCAGCGGGATGCCAGCGTCGGCGGCCCCCTTGACAGCGTTCCCGCTCATCGTCGCAGCGAACGGATGCGTCGCGTCGACCAGATGCGTAATGCCCTCCTGTCGAAGATAATCGGCAAGCCCCGCCACGCCACCGAACCCGCCGACCCGCGTGGGCACCGGCTGCGCCTTCGGGCTCGCCACGCGGCCCGCATAGCTGAGCACCGCATCGTCCCCGCGCGTGACCAGCGCCTGCGCCAGCGCACTCGCCTCGGTGGTGCCGCCGAGAATCAGGATTTTCGGCATGACGGATGAACTCGGCAAGGCATGGCTGACGATCGTCGGGATCGGCGAGGATGGACCAGCCGGCCTGTCCCCCGCAAGCCAAGATGCCCTCACGCACGCCGAGTGGGTGACCGGCGCCGCCCGCCACCTTGCATTATTGCCTGATCTGGCGTGTGAAACCGCCGTGTGGCCGGTGCCGTTCGAGGCCGGGATCGCGCCGTTGCTGGCGGAGCGCGGGCGGCGGGTCGTACTGCTGGTATCGGGCGATCCGTTCTGGTTCGGGGCGGGATCGGTCGTCACGCGACACCTCGAGCCGGATGAATGGATCGCCGATCCGGCACCCTCGACCTTCAGTATCGCCGCGGCGCGACTGGGGTGGCCGATCGACACGACGGAATGCGTCGGCCTCCACGCCGCGCCTTTCGCACGACTGCGCCCGATCCTCGCCCCGAACGTCCGAATGATCGTGCTGGTGCGCGATGGCGCGGCGGTCGGCGCGCTGGCGCGCTACCTGCTCGATCAGGGTTTCGGGGACAGCCGGTTGTGGATTCTCGAAGCGCTCGGCGGTCCACGCGAGCGCATCCGCGAAACCACCGCCGCCATGATCGACTTCACCGATATTGCGCATCCCGTCGCCGTCGGCATTGCCGTGGACGGCGACGGTGCGGTTCTGGCCACCGCATCCGGACGCCCCGACAATTGGTTCGCGCATGACGGGCAGATCACCAAGCGCCCGGTCCGCGCGCTCACGCTGTCAGCGCTCGCGCCCAGACCGTTCGAGACCTTGTGGGACATCGGTACTGGCTCGGGGTCGATCGCGATCGAATGGCTGCTTGCGCATCCGACCACCCGGGCAATCGCATTCGAGGCGGACGCCATCCGCGCCGAACGCGCCCGCGCCAACGCCGCTGCGCTGGGGGTCGACCGTCTCCAGCTCATCGAAGCGCGCGCCCCCGACGGGTTGCCCGATCACCCCACGCCGGACGCGGTCTTCATCGGCGGCGGGCTTTCAGAGGTGCTGCTCGACTGGCTCTGGACGCACCTCGCGCCCGGCACGCGGATCGTTGCCAATGCGGTGACGCTCGAATCCGAGGTGCTGCTGGCGACCTGGCACCGCGCGAGGGGCGGCGATTTGCTGCGGATCGAACTGTCCGACGCCGCGCCGATCGGCACGCGGCGCGGCTGGCGCGCGCACTATCCGCTCGTGCAGTGGAGCGTCTCGCGATGATCGTCGCTGGCTTCGGCTATCGCAGCGGGACGGCGCTCGCTTCGTGCGAGGTAGCGCTGGCACTTGCGCAAGTCGGGCACCCCCCGGTCACCGCGCTCGCCGCACCCGACGACAAGACCGCTCTGCTCGCGCCGCTCGCCGAACGGCTTGGTCTCGCGCTGTTCGCCATTCCGGCGGCGGCGCTGACCGGCGTACCGACGCCGACCCGCTCGAGGCCAAGCCTCGCGGCACGCGGCACCGGCAGCGTCGCCGAAGCCGCCGCCCTCGCTGCGATCGGCGCAGGCGCCCGGCTGCTCGCGCACCGCCACATCTCCCCCGATCGCAGCGCGACCTGCGCGATCGCCCAAGGACCTTCGACATGACCGTTCACTTCATCGGCGCCGGCCCCGGTGCTCCCGATCTGCTCACGCTGCGCGGCCGCGACCTGATCGCCGCCTCTCGCGTGTGCCTGTACGCCGGGTCGCTCGTTCCGGCGGCGTTGCTCGATCATTGTCCGCCGGGCGCGCGGATCGTCAACACCGCGCCATTGTCGCTCGATCAAATCATCGACGAGATCGCGACTTCGCATGCGGCGGGCCATGACATCGCCCGGCTCCATTCGGGCGACCTGTCGATCTGGTCGGCGCTGGGCGAGCAACTCCGGCGGCTCCGCGCGCACGACATACCGTTCACCATCACGCCGGGCGTCCCCGCCTTCGCCGCCGCCGCCGCGACGCTCGAGGCCGAACTCACCCTCCCCGGCGTGGCGCAATCGGTCGTTCTCACCCGCACATCCGGGCGCGCCAGCACGATGCCGAGCGGGGAGACTCTTCCCGCCTTCGCCGCAACCGGCGCGACGCTCGCAATTCATCTTTCGATCCACGTGCTCGACCGCGTCGTCGCCGAGCTGACCCCGGCGTACGGCGCAGACTGCCCGGTGGCGATCGTGTGGCGGGCAAGCTGGCCCGACGAACGGATCGTCCGCGCGACGCTCGCGACGATCGTCGCGGCTGCGGCGGACGGCCCGGAACGGACCGCGCTGATCCTCGTCGGCCGAGTCCTCGCGGCCGAGGATTTTGCGGAGAGCAGCCTGTACGCCCCTGGCTACGACCGCCGCTTCCGCCCGAAAAGCGCCAACTCGCCCTTCGCTGGGACCCGCGCATGACCCCGGGCGTGATGATCGCCGCCCCCGCCTCGGGAACCGGCAAGACGACCGTGATGCTCGGTCTGCTACGCGCGTTCCGCGATGCGGGGCTGTGCGTGCAACCGTTCAAGAGCGGCCCCGACTATATCGACCCCGCCTTCCACCGCGCGGCGAGTGGACGGCCTTCCTTCAACCTCGATAGCTGGGCGATGGCGGAGCCGATGCTGCACGGCCTCGCTGCGGAGGGCCGCGATGCCGATCTCGTGCTCGCGGAGGGGTCGATGGGCCTGTTCGACGGCGTCGCCAAGCCGGGCGCGACCGGCAACGGGGCGAGCGCGGACGTCGCGCGGCGGATGGGCTGGCCGGTGGTGCTGGTGATCGACGTGTCGGGCCAGGCACAATCCGCCGCCGCCACCGCGCTCGGCTTCGCACGCTACGACCCCGCGGTGCAGGTCACCGGCGTGATCCTCAACCGTGTCGCGAGCCCACGGCATGAACGGCTCGCGCGCAGCGGCATGGCGGCGGTGGGGATCCGGGTGTTCGGCGCGCTGCCCCGGCGTGGCGACCTCAAGCTGCCCGAGCGTCATCTCGGTCTGGTCCAGGCCTCCGAGCATCCCGATCTCGACGCGCGGATCGCCGATTACGCGGTCTTCCTGCGCGAGCATGTCGATCTCGCGGCAATCCGCGCGGCGGCGACGAGCGCCGCCGCCCCTGCTGCCCCCGCGCACCGCTTCGCCCCGCCCGCGCAACGAATCGCGCTGGCGCAGGATGCGGCCTTCTCCTTTGCCTACCCGCACATGCTCGCAGGCTGGCGCAGCGCGGGCGCGGAGATCCTGCCGTTCTCGCCGCTTGCGGACGAGGCCCCCGACGCAACCGCAGACCTCGTCTGGTTGCCCGGCGGCTATCCCGAGCTCCATGCCGGACGCCTCGCCGCCGCCGCGCGCTTCCGCACCACGCTTGCCGAGCATGCCCGCACCCGTCCGGTGCACGGCGAGTGCGGCGGCTACATGGCGCTCGGCGACGGCCTGATCGATGCCGACGGTACGCGCCACCAGATGGCCGGGCTGCTCGGGCTCGTGACAAGCTATGCGCAGCGGCGGATGCACCTCGGGTATCGCCACGCCACGTTGCTTGCGCCGGTCGCTGGCGCGGCGGCGGGGACCGCGCAGCGCGGCCATGAATTCCATTATTCGACAATCCTCGAACAGCCCGATGCGCCGCTCGCGCACGTCGTCGACGCCGAGGGGACCCCGGTGGCCGAGACCGGGTCGTATCGCGGTCGGGTCTCGGGCACCTTCTTCCACCTGATCGCCCCCGAGCGATGAGCGGCCTCGTCTCCTTCGTCGGCTCCGGCCCGGGCGACCCCGAGTTGCTGACGCTCAGGGCGGTCGCGCGGTTGCAGGCGGCGGACGTCGTGCTGTTCGACGATCTGTCCTCGGGGCCGATCCTCCAGCATGTCCGCAAGGGCGCGGAACTGGTCGCGGTCGGCAAGCGCGCAGGCCGCGCTTCGCCGTCGCAGGCGCATGTCTCGCGACTGCTGGTCGATCACGCGCTGACCGGCGTACGCGTGGTCCGCCTGAAATCGGGCGATCCGGCAATCTTCGGGCGGCTGGAAGAGGAGATCGTCGCGCTCCGCACCGCCGGCATTGCCTTCGAGATCGTCCCCGGCGTCACCTCCGCCAGCGCCGCCGCAGCAGCCGCGGCGATCCCGCTGACACGACGGCTGAGCGCCCGGCGGGTCCAGTTCGTCACCGGGCATGACGTTACCGGCGGGCTGCCCGACGGGCTCAACCTGGCGGCGCTCGCCGACCCTGCTGCGACGACGGTGGTGTTCATGCCCAAGCGGACCTTCGCGGCACTGGTCGAGATACTCGTCGCGCATGGCCTGTCGCCGGATACACCCGCGTTGCTCGCGGAGAATGTCAGCTATCCCGACCAGCGGCTGACTCGCTCGACCATCGCGGACCTCGCACGCGACCTCGAGCCGCGGCACGATGCCCCGGCGCTGATCCTCTACGGACCGCTGCTCGAGTCATGATCGACCTGCACCTCATCGGCATCGGCACCGGCAACCCCGACCATCTGACGCGCGCGGCGGAAACGGCGATGAATGCCGCCGACCTGATCCTGCTCCCGCGCAAGCGCGACGCCGCGTCGGACCTGATCGACCTGCGCCGGACCCTGTGTACGACAGTGCTGCGCGGCGGGACCCGGGTGGTCGAATTCGATCTGCCCGAACGCGCGGAAGACGCGCCGTATCTCGCCGCCGTCGGTGACTGGCACGATGCGATTGCCGCCGCTTGGGCAGCGCAGATCGCGGCGCATTTGCCCGACGGCGGACGGCTGGCGATGCTCGTCTGGGGCGATCCGTCGCTCTATGACAGCAGCCTGCGGATCGCCGACCGGCTGCGGGACGACAGCCTGGCGATCCGCGTCCATGTCGTGCCGGGCATCACGAGCCTTCAGGCGCTGACCGCCGCCCATGCGATCCCGCTCAACACGCTTGCCGCACCCGTGCTCGTCACGACCGGACGCCGTCTGCGCACCGACGGCTGGCCGACGGTGGTGGATACCCTCGCGGTAATGCTCGACGGAGCGTGTGCGTTCACGACACTCGATCCGCGCGGCGTGACGATCTGGTGGGGCGCGTATCTCGGGATGCCGCAACAGGCACTCATGGCCGGTCCGCTGGCCAAGGTTTCCGCGGACATCGTCGCACGGCGGGCAAGCCTCCGCGCGGCGCATGGCTGGATCATGGACACCTACCTCCTCCGCCGGGCGGAGGCGACGGCATGACCGCGCCCGACTTCGACCCGGCATTCGGGGATCAGCTCGAGACGCTGCTTCGCTGGCGGCGCGACGTCCGGCACTTCAGCACGCGCACCGTGTCCGAGGAGGACATGCGAGTGTTGCTCGACACCGCCGCGCTCGCGCCGTCGGTCGGCAATGCGCAGCCGTGGCGCTTCGTCCGGATCCGTTCGGCGGCGCTGCGCACCCGGCTTGCCGATCACGTCGATGCCACGTCCCGGGACGCTGCCCGGGCGATCCCGGATGCAACGCTGCGGGCGCGCTATCAGGCACTAAAGCTCCACGGCATCCGCGAGGCGCCCGAACTGGTCGCGGTGTTCTGCGACGAGGCGCCGGTCGCGGGCCACGGCCTCGGTCGCGCCACGATGCCCGAGATGCTGCGCTACTCGACCGTCATGGCGATCCACACACTATGGCTCGCGGCGCGCACTCGCGACATCGGGGTCGGCTGGGTCTCGATCCTCGACCCCGCCGTGGTGACCGAACTGCTCGACGTGCCCCCCGGGTGGTCGCTGATCGCCCTGCTTTGCCTCGGCTACCCGACCGAGCCGTCCGACACCCCCGAACTCGAGCGCCGCGGCTGGCAAGCCCGCGAGCCGATTGCGGACCGGATCCTCGAACGATGAAACCCCGCCCCTTTATCCTATTGGACCAGAAACCATGCTGACCCCCGTCGAGAACGGCCTCGCCGTCATCGCGTGCAACACCTGCCGCCTTTCCGCGGAAGAACGAGAAAATGCGGCTGGCGAGCGCGGCGGCGCGCTGCTCGTCGCGGCGCTTGAAGCCGAAAAGGCCGCCGATCCGCGCTACGCCGACGTCGCGATCCAGCAGATGCCGTGTCTTTTCTCGTGCACCGAACATTGCTCGATCCACCTGCGCGCGCCCGGCAAGGTCGGCTATCTGCTCGGCCGCTTCACGCCCGATGCCGAGGCCGCGCGCGCGATCCTCGATTACGCGGTCCATTATGCCGACAGCGTGCAGGGCCGCGTGCCCTTCAAGCAATGGCCGCAGGGCATCAAGGGCCATTTCATCGCCCGCACACCACCGGAGGGTTACCTTGTCGAAAGCTGATCCCATCCCCGCCCCCACGCTGCGCAAGCGGATCAGCCTGCTCTACGTGCTGTTGATCGGCGCGAATGTCGGTGCGTGGATCTGGGCGCTGGTGCTGTTCCACGCGCAGCCGCTGATGCTCGGCACCGCGCTGCTCGCCTGGGGGCTGGGGCTGCGCCACGCAGTCGACGCGGATCACATCGCCGCGATCGACAATGTCACGCGCAAGCTGATGCAGGACGGGCAGCGACCGATGATGGTCGGTTTCTGGTTCGCGATCGGGCACAGCACGATCATCCTGCTCGCCTCGGTCGCGATCGCGTTCACCGCCTCGGCCCTGTCCGATTTCGCCGCGCTGAAGGCGACCGGCGGGGTGGTCGCGACGATCGTGTCCGCGGCGTTCCTGTTCACGATCGCCGCGATGAACCTCGTGATCCTTCGGTCGGTGTGGCGCACTTTCCAGGCGGTCCGCGCGGGCAGTGCCTATGTCGACGAGGATCTCGACATCCTGCTCGGCGGACGCGGCCTGCTGTCGCGGCTGTTCCGTCCGCTGTTCCGGCTCGTCTCGACCAGCTGGCACATGGCGCCGCTCGGTTTCCTGTTCGGGCTCGGGTTCGACACCGCCACCGAAGTCGCCATCCTCGGCCTTTCGGCGGCACAGGCAGCGCACGAGTTCGTGATCGGCCCGGTGCTCGTCCTTCCCGCGCTGTTCGCCGCGGGGATGGCGCTGGTCGATACCACCGACGGCATCCTGATGCTGGGCGCGTACGAATGGGCGTTCGTGAAGCCGATCCGCAAACTCTATTACAACATCACCATCACCGCCGTCTCCGCGTTCGTCGCGATCGTCATCGGCGGGATCGAGACGATGGCGCTGATCGCCGACAAGCTCGACCTGCACGGCGCCCCCTGGTCCGCGGCGCGCGATCTCGGCGGGCAGTTCAACCTGCTCGGGTTCGGTATCATCGGGGTGTTCGTGCTGTGCTGGGTCCTGAGCTGGGCGGTGTACCGCTGGAACCGTTTCGACGAGATCGAGGTCGTCCTGGGGTCGTGACCGTTCCGCCCGCCCCGT
>CAZNQA010000007.1:0-39297 GCA_964575105.1 uncultured Stakelama sp. | reverse complement strand
CACCTGCCGCAACTGCCGGTCCGACAGGCCGCCAAGATCCTTTTGCGGACGGGCAGCGCCATGATGCTTGATGAGATGGATACCGAGCAGGTTGAGCAACGAGTCGAGTTCCAGGCTCGCCATCGTCGCGGTCTTGCTCGACCGCAACTCGTCGCGCAGCATGCCGCCGATCAGCGCCACCCGGCGGTCGACGATCGGCAAGGCGTCCGCGTTTACGGTAGCGGCGGGCAGATCGAGGTCGGACTGCGCCACGCGGTCGAGCCAGTCCCGTGACAGCGAGAAGGCGGCGACTTCCTTGGAGTCATGCCAGCGCGCCCAATAGTCCGCCCCCGCCGGCACGATCTCGCACGTGCCGCTCGCGGCGGACGCGCTGCGGATCCTCGTCCCGCCGAGCCGCGATTCGCGATTGGTGAACGGCTTGAACGACAGCAGCACGAGATGATGGGGAATTGCCTGATTGATCTCGTCGGCGTCGCGCAGGTTCCACGCCGCGGAACCGAACTCGGACCGTACCAGCCGCCCCCAGTTCGGAACGGGCACGTCCGCGGTGGCAACGTGTGGCATTTCGCCCGGCTCAGGAGCAGACATTGATACGTCGCACGATTTGAATGCGGTTTTCCTAACACGGATGCGCCTATCCTGAAAGCCGCGCCAGTCCCCGTCGCCTACTCCCTGGTCATCAACCAGGAGAATGACAATGACGACGACCGACCTCAACAAGACCCTCGAAGGTAAGATCGCAATCGTGATGGGTGCGACCCGCAACCAGGGCCGCGCTTATGCTGTCATGCTGGCCCGCAATGGCTGTCGCGGCATCGCAGTTCATTATCATGGCGAAGCATCGCGCGGCGAAGCGGAAGAGACGGCGGCCCGAAATCACGCATCTCGGTGCCGAGCCCCTGCTCGTCAGCGCGGACCTCACCCGGGTCGCCGACGTCGTTCAAGTGTTCGACGCGGTCGAGCGGAAGTTCGGCCGGCTCGACATCATGGTCAACACCGTCGGCAAGGCGGTGAAGAAGCCCTTCGTCGAGATCACCGAAGCCGACTTCGACCAGAGTTTCGTAATCAACGGCAAGGCGGCCTTCTTCTGCATGCAGGAAGCGGCGAAGCGGATCGAGGACAATGGCCGCATCATCACCATCGGGACGACGTTGCAGGCGGCGACGACCGGGCTCTACGCGGTCTATGCCGGGTCCAAGGCACCGCTGGAACACTTCACCCGCGCGCTGGCGAAAGAGATCGGCGACCGCGGCATCACGGTGAACACCGTCGCGCCGGGGCCGCTTAACACGTCCTTCTTCTATCCGGTCGAAACCGCGGAATCGAAGGCGTTTCTGTCGCACATGGCGCCGCAGAACCGGCTCGGCGAGATCGACGAGATCACGCCGCTGATCGAATTCCTGGTCGGTCCGGGGGGTAGCTGGGTGACCGCGCAGACCCTCTTCATCAACGGCGGCTTCATCGCGCGCTGAGCAACGAGGCGGCTGGCGGGCGGTCCGCCAGCACGCGACGGAGCACCGGCTGACGACCTACGACCGGGCCGTCAGCCGGACGCTTCAAAGCCCCGGCCGCAACCCCACCCGGAGAACCGCAATGCCCGTCCCGTCCCTCAGTCTGCCCTTGCGATACGCAGCTCCGACGGCATCGGTGGAACGACACCACCGGGACCCGCGCGGCATGACCGCGCGCCTGCTTCGTCATGCCGCCAGGCCATCGGCTGCCGGACTGGCCAGCCTCGTCACGACCGCGATCCTCCTGTTGCCGACCGAATATGAGGTTCCGATCCGCCACCTCCTGCTGTTCCTGTCATCCCGTCGCTTCTGACGCCGCGTCTCCGCCGACCGTCACGTCCAGGCCAGCGCGCCTGGCGTTACGGTCGATCGCTCAGTCCAGCGGTTCGGATACCGTGTCGGCCGCTGCAGTCGTCAACGCCAGCAGGGCAAAGGTCGCCAGCCAATGCTCCCCCATGTAATCGTCGGCGAGGTGCGGCAGCGCCGCATCCAGATGCGCCCGCGCGACAGCCTCGGTCGCGGCGGGATCGGGCAAGGCATCCGCCAGACTGTACCAGCACCACGCCCGCGCGAGATTGAGACCGTCGATATGCGCCAGCCGCCCGTCGCGACGATCGGTGACGATCGCGGGGACGCGCAGGCACGCGACCGCCGCCCCCGCCGGATCGGGCAGGAACGCACAGAGCCACGCCCCCGCTTCATCGCCGAGCACGTCACGCATCAGCACCGCCTCGCACAGCGTGGCGGACAGGAAGTCCTCGCCACTCGGCTCCCACGGACGCGCGTCCCGGTCCGCGCCGAACCAGAACCGCGCCCGCGCCTCGATCAGGCTGGCGAGCGCCGTGTCGTGCGTCCGCGCCCAGCGCAGCGCGTGGATCAGCGCGAAAGCGGTGCTGTCATGCTTGCCGCTGCGCACGGCATAAGCGAGCTTGGGCAGATACGCCTTGAACCGCGCAGCAAACGCACGCGCGAGCGGCTCGAGCGCAGTGGCCCAGCTACGGTCCGGACGAAGCGCCAGTTCGGCATGCAGCGCGAGCAGCCAGCCCCAGCCATACGGTCGCTCGAACCCGCCGGTCATCGGCCGGTCGAGATAGGCGACTTCCCCCGCCACCAGATCGGGCACCAGCATCCGGTCCGCAAGCGCCTCGATCGCGGGGGTCACCGTCATCTCCGGGAACAGCCGCGCAAGCCGCATCACCTGCCACCAGCCGTGGACGCAACTGTGCCAGTCGAAGCTGCCGTGAAACACCGGATGCAGCATCTTCGGAGCGGCGAGATCGTCCGGCCCGGTCAGGATCTGGTCGAGCTTGTACGGCCATTCGCGAATCAGATGCCCGAGGGTGAGCGTGGCGAACCGCTCGGCGGTCACGGAATCGAGCATCGTCATCGGAATCCCAGCCAATATAATAGAGCGATGTTCACGCCGAGCAGCGGCAGCGCGGTCGGCACCTGCGCGCGGATCACCGCGCCCTTGTCCTTCAGGTCGAGCAGGGCGGCGGGGACGAGATTGAAGTTCGCCGCCATCGGCGTCATCAACGTTCCGCAGAACCCCGCGAGCATCCCGATCGCGGCGATCACCGCGGGATCGCCGTGGAAGCGACCGATCAGCAGCGGCATCCCGACCGCGGCGAACATCACCGGGAACGCCGCAAACGCATTCCCCATCACCATCGTGAACGCGGTCATCCCGAGCGCATAGACCAGCACCGCGCCGATCAGGCTGCCATCCGGGATCGCCGCCCCCGCAATCCCGCCGACCACCTGCCCGACCCCCGCGAGCGCGAACACCGCGCCGAGGCTCGCAAGCATCTGCGGCAGCACCGCCGCCCAGCCGACGCTGTCCATCAACCGCAGCCCCTCCACGAACGGCGTCGCGGGGCGCGACCGGAACCACGCATACCCCGCTGTGAGCGCCAGGATCACGCCGCAGGCCAGCGCGACCAGCGTGATCTGCTTCGGATCGACCAGTGCGGGCAACGCCTTGAAGGCAAGCGTGCCCAGCAACGCCGTCGCCGGGATCACGAGCGCGGGCAGGAACAGCCGGTTGCCACGCCGTTCGGCTTCCGCCTGTCGTTCGGCCGGGCCGGTGGTGGCGCGTGCGCCCCGTCCCATCGCGCCCGTCCCCGCAATCGCGACGAGGCCGAGGACGAGGACGCCATTGCCGATATCGCCGATCCGGTCGCCAAGCAGGAAGCTCACCGCAAGCAAACCGTAGAAACCGGCATTGCCAAAGCGTTTGCGGTTCCCCCGGTCGGTTGCCGCGAGCACGGCGAACACCGCGAACACCATTCCGGCGAGGCCGTAGATGAAATTCGTGCCGATCATGCCCGCCGCGCTAGCGTGCGATCGAACCAGAGCAGCCGCGCCCCGTGAATCAGCAGCGCGGCGATCGCGGTCGGGATTGCCCAGAGCGACAGATGCAGCGGCTGGATGACGATGCCATAGCCTTCGAGGATCCCCTTCATCAGCAGGATCGACCCGATCGCGATGAAGATGTCCTCGCCGAAGAACAGCCCGATATTGTCGGTCGCCGCCGCCATCGCCGGGATCGCATCGCCACCGCGCGCGAGCCCCTGCCGCTCCGCCGCCGCTTCCGCCATCGGCGCGACCAGCGGGCGGACGCTTTGCGCGGGGCCGGCAATCGAGGTCAGGCCAAGCGCCGAAGTCAGTTGCCGGAACAGCAGATAGCCCAGCAGCAACCGCCCGACCGTCGCCCCCTTGAGCGCGGCGATCGCCCCGCGCGCGCGCTCCTGCAGACCGTGCCGTTCGAGCAGGCCGATCACCGGCAACACGATATAGACCGCGCTGACGAAGCGATTGGCGTTGAATGCCTTGCCGAACGCCGCGAGGATCGCGAGCGGATCGAGCCCCGCCGCCAGCCCGGTGATCAGCGCCGAGACCGCGACGACCAGCAACGGATTGAAGCGCAGCAGGAAGCCCGCGACGATCACCCCGATTCCGGCGAGCACGAGCATTCAACCGCCTCCGAATCCACCCCCGCCGGGGGTTTCGATGACGAACACGTCGCCGCTGCGCATCTCGACCGTCGCGGTCGAACCGAACGGCTCGACCGCGCCATCGGCCCGCTCGACCCGCGCGGACCCCACCCCACCTTCGGCCCCGCCGTCCAGTCCGAACGGCGGCACACGGCGGCGATTGGCGAGGATGCAGGCGGTCATGTCCGCGAGGAACCGGATGCGGCGCGTTCCGCCGTCCCCGCCACGGTGCACGCCCGCCCCGCCCGACCCCGGCCGGATCGAGAATGCCTCGAGCAGGACCGGGAAGCGCGTCTCGAAGATTTCCGGGTCGGTCAGGCGACTGTTGGTCATGTGCGACTGGACCACGGGCGTGCCGTCATACGTGGCACCTGCGCCCGACCCGCCCGCGATCGTCTCGTAATATTGGTAGGTCTCGTCGCCGAACGTGAAGTTGTTCATCGTCCCCTGGCTCGCCGCCATCGCGCCGAGCGCGCCGAACAGCGCATCGGTGACGACCTGGCTCGTCTCGACGTTCCCCGCCACCACCGCGGCGGGGAACCGCGGGTTGAGCATCGAGCCTTCGGGCACCAGGATCGTCACGCCGCGCAGGCAACCGTCGTTGAGCGGGACGCTTTCGTCCATCAGCACGCGCAGCACATACAGCACCGCCGCGCGGACGATCGAGACGGGCGCGTTGAAGTTGTTCGGCCGCTGCGCGCTCGTTCCCGCGAAATCGACCGTCATCGTCTGCACCGCACGATCGACCCGGATCGCGACGCGGACCACCGCGCCATCGTCCATCTCATAGGCGAAGCTGCCGTCCTGCAGCCCGGCGATCAGGCGGCGCGCGGCGGCGTCGGCATTGACCTGGACATGCTCCATATAGGCGCTGACGACATCCGCCCCATATTCGCCCGCGATCCGCGCCAGACCGGCGGCACCGCGCGCGCAAGCCGCGAGTTGCGCGGAGAGATCGGCAATGTTCTGGTCGATGTTGCGCGCGGGAAACGCGCCGCTGGCGAACAGTGCGCGCAACTCGGTTTCGCGAAAATGCCCCTCGTCCACCACCAGCACGTCGTCGAGCAGCACGCCTTCCTGCTCGACCGAGACGCTGTCCGGCGGCATCGACCCCGGCGTGATTCCGCCGACATCGGCATGATGCCCGCGCGCGGCGACGAACCCGTCGGGCGTTTCGCTCCCCTCCGCAAAGACCGGCAGGATCACCGTGATATCAGGAAGATGCGTACCCCCTCGATACGGCGCGTTGAGCGCATAGGCGTCGCCGCGCCGAATCCCGCGTCCGTCCGCGTTCGTGCCGCGCGCCGCGATGATCGTGCGGATGCTCTCGCCCATCGAGCCGAGATGCACCGGGATATGCGGCGCGTTGGCGACGAGATTGCCGCGCGCATCGAACAGCGCGCAGGAGAAATCGAGCCGTTCGCGGATGTTGACCGAGGCGGCGGAGCGTTGCAGCGCCGCGCCCATTTCCTCGGCGATGCTCATGAACAGCCCGGCGAAGATCGCGAGCCGGGCGGGATCGCTTTCGGTCCCGATCCGCGCGGTCTGACGCGCCGCCGCGCGGTCGAGGATCAGGTTGCCGATCGCGTCGACGCGGACCCGCCAGCCCGGCTCGACCACCGTTGTCGAGACCGGATCGATGATGAGCGCAGGCCCGTCGACGATATGGCCCGCCGGCAGCCCCTCCCGCGCCAGCACCGGCGCATCGTGCAGCGCGCCCGCCATATAGACCGGCACGATCGCCATCGGCGCGGCGACCTCGCGCGGGAGATCGATCAGTGTCGTCTCGACCGGCGGTCTCTTGGCGACCGCCTCGGCGACGAGCCGGTCAACGATCAGGCCCTGCGGCGTGGTAAAGCCAAATTGCGCGCGATAGGCGGTGTCGAAAGCGGCCATCATCGCCGCGGTGTCCGCGAAATCGAGCTCGATCGTATGCTCGGTCTGCCCGCGCCGCAGGTGGACGCGGCGCTCCACCGCAATGTCCCCCGCAGCGACGCCCTGCTCGACCAGCGCATCGCGCGCTTCCTCTGCCAGCGCATCGAACGCCGCGACGATCGCGGCACGGTCGTCTATCGCCACGCCGAGCGTCCCTTCGCGCAGTTCGCGGCGGTCCGCCAGCCCCATGCCATAAGCCGAGAGAACCCCCGCAAGCGGATGGATCATCACCCGGTCCATCCCGAGCGCATCGGCGACCAGGCACGCATGCTGCCCCCCCGCGCCACCGAAACACGCGAGCGTATAGCGCGTCACGTCATGCCCGCGCGCGACCGAGATCGTGCGGATCGCATTCGCCATATTGGCCACCGCGACCGCGACGAAGCCCTCGGCCGCGGCATGGGGATCGAGCGGCAGATCCGCGAACCGCGCGTCCACCGCCGCGCGATCGAGCGGCTGGTCGCCGTGCGCGCCGAACAGCGCCGGGAAGAAATCGGGCTGCAGCTTGCCGAGCAGGACGTTGCAATCGGTCACCGTCAGCGGCCCGCCGCGCCGGTAACACGCCGGCCCCGGCACCGCCCCCGCGCTCTCCGGCCCGACCAGCAACCGCTGCCCGTCGAACCGGCAGATCGACCCGCCCCCCGCCGCCACGGTATGGATCCGCAGCATCGGCGCGCGGATCCGCGTGCCCGCGATCAGCGTCTCGGTCTCGCGTTCGTAGGTGCCCGCGTAATGCGACACGTCGGTCGAGGTCCCGCCCATGTCGAACCCGATGATCCGGTCGAACCCCGCCGCCCGCGCGGTCGCCGCCATGCCGACGATCCCGCCCGCCGGCCCCGACAGGATCGCATCCTTGCCGCGAAACCGTGCGCCATCGACCAGCCCGCCCGACGATTGCATGAACAAGGCACCCTGCCCGAGCGCCGCGCTCAGCCCCGCGACGTAGCGGTCGAGCACCGGGGACAGATACGCATCGACCAGCGTCGTATCCCCGCGCCCGATCAGCTTGATCAGCGGCGCGACCCGATGGCTCGCCGAGACCTGCGTGAAGCCGATATCCTGCGCCACCTCGGCCAGCGTCGTCTCGTGCTGCGTGAACCGATAGCCGTGCATCAGCACGATCGCGACCGACCGCAACCCCGCATCATACGCCGCCTGCAGCCCTGCGCGCGCGGCAGCAGGATCAAGCGGCCGGTCCACGCGTCCATCCGCCGTCACCCGCTCGTCGATCTCGACGACGCGGGCGAACAGTGGCGCGGGCCGCGCGAGATCGCGCGCGAAGATGTCGGCGCGTTCCTGGTGGCCGATCACCAGCGCGTCGCCGAACCCGCGCGTGATCGCGAGGACGGTCGCTTCGCCCTTCCCCTCAAGCAACGCGTTGGTCGCGACGGTCGTGCCGATTCGCAGCGCGAGCGGAACGTCCCCGCCCCCGGTCAGCCGCCGGATCGCCTCGACCGCGGCATCGGCGTAGCGCTCGGGATCTTCCGACAATAATTTGGATGAGACGAGGTCGCCATCGGGCGTGCGCGCGACGACGTCGGTGAACGTGCCGCCGCGATCGATCCAGAAGTGCCAGGAAGCCGTCATCGCTGCCTACGTTCCCGTTGTATCCTTTAGCGTCAATGCCTTGATTGCAGAGCCACGCCGGAGCGAGACCGTAACGCCCCGGGTCGCGTCGACACTGTGGCCGCTCGCTTCGGGCCCATACCGTAATCGTCATCGGCTCGAACCGCCAGGATCCGGGCGCGATAGGAAACAAACCGCTATTGCGGCGATGCATTCGACTTGTCAGTCTCCCGCGAAACGGTGCCGGGGGGTAATCATCATGCTTCGCTCTAGTCTCGCCATCTTGCTCGCCACTGCGGCTTCGGCGGCGGTAGCCGGCCCCGCGACCAAGGAACAACTCATGGTGCCGCCCGCCGGCGCGCGCCACTACACGATCAGCTCGGTCGCGGGAAAACATGGCGACATCTGGTCGTGGCGGACCGCGGACGCCCGCGTCGCCTATCGCATGTCGATGTCGCTGCGCGGCTGGGTCACCGAAACCGACGAACTGATGACGACCGGCCCCGACAAGCGGCCAACCGCAATCGAGATCCGCGGCTTCACCGATTCGGGCGATGCGACCGAAAGCTTCAGCGTCGATTCCGCCGGGGTCGCGCATTGGAAGACCGCGGTCGATGACGGCACCGCACCGTTCGCGGCCAAACGCTACAATACCTATGGCGGTCCGTGGCTGGCGGGCGAGAGCGACATCGCGGCGCTCGTCGCGGCGGGCGACAAGGGGATCGACCTGCTCCCGACCGGCCACGCCGCGATCAAGATTGGCAAACCCGAGCAGATCACCGGACCGCAGGGCCCGAAGACGGTAAAGCTCGCCTTCATTACGGGCTACAGCTTCTCGCCGGTTCCGATCTGGCTCGATGCCGACAACCGCTTCTTCGGCAATGCCGGCATCATCTCGCTGCTGCCCGAGGGCTATGAGGCGGCCGGCCCCCGGCTGAAGCAAGTCCAAGACGATGCCACCGCCGCGATGCTGCGCGACGTCGCGCACCGCTTCCTCCGCCCCGCCAATGCGACGCCGACGCTGGTCGACCACGTCCTCCTGTTCGATTCCGTCGCCGGGCAATATCTCCCCGATCGCGCCGTCCTGATCGCCAACGGCAAGATTGCGACCGTCGCGGCGGGCGGAACGATCAAGCCACCCGCGGGAGCTACCGTGCTCGACGGACGCGGCAAGACGATCCTCCCGGGTTTATGGGATGCGCACCGCCATGTCGGTGGCGATGACTGGAACCTGTTGCAGAACGTCGCGACCGGGATGACCAACTACCGCAGCCCCGGCTCGATGATCGACGAGTCGCTCAGCATCTACAAGCGCCGCGCCGCTGGCGATCTGCTTGCGCCCGACGGCAAGGTGTCGGTGATCATCGACCGCAAGGACCCGCTCGCCGCACAGGGTGCGCTGACCGTCACCTCCGCCGCCGAGGCGATCGCGGCGGTCGACAAGATCAAGGCGGCGGGGCTGTGGGGCGTCAAATTCTACACATCGATGAATCCGGATTGGATCGCCCCCGCGGCGGCCGAGGCACACAAGCTCGGCCTGCACGTCCACGGCCATGTTCCCGCGGGCATGCGCCCGCTCGACGCGGTACGCGCGGGCTATGACGAGATCACCCACATCAATTTCATCATGATGCAGGCGATGCCGCAGGCGGTGGTCGACAAGGCGAACACCGCCGCCAGGCTCGAAGGTCCGGCGCAATATGGCAAGGATGTCGATCTCGATTCCCCGGCGATGATGGCTTTCTACGCCGAGCTCGCCAAGCGTGGCACCGTGATCGATCCGACCCTCACCGTGTGGGAACAGTTGATGACGTCGGACGGCAGCGCGCTGTCGCCTGAATATGCCGCCTACGCCGAGGTCTCGCCGCCGTCGGTCGTGCGCGGCTGGAAGATCGCGGGATACCCGTTGTTCGGCACGCTGACGCGCGACGATTTCCGCAAGAGCTTCGCCAAGATGGTCGGGGTGGTCGGTCGGCTGCATCGCGCGGGCGTGCCGATCGTTGCGGGTACCGACGGCTGGGGCCTGGAACTCGTGCGCGAACTCGAACTGTATCAGGAGGCGGGGCTCAGCAACGCCGAAGCGGTGCAGACCGCGACGATCGTTCCGGCGAAACTGACCGGCATGGCGGACCGCGTCGGGTCGATCGCGCCGGGAATGACCGCCGACGTGATCCTGGTCCAGGGCGATGTATCCCGCGACCTCAAGACCCTGCGGCACGTCGAGACCGTCTTCCTCGATGGCTACCGGCTCGATGCCGCAGCCTTGCGCAGCGCGAGCGGGATGAACGGGATGCCACGCTAGAAACCCCGGGCCGTCGTCACGCAATTTTGGGTCTGGGACCGGTCTGACGCCGGTCCTTGTCCGGTCGATTGTGCGCGACGCCACGTCAGCCAGCAACCGCGAGACGCCCCCTGATCTCGTCCTCGGACACGATCTCGATTCCATGCCCCTCCCGCCGCAGCGAGTCTGCGCGGCGGTGGTCGGCGTGCGCGGTCACATAGCGTCCGAACGGCTGGTCGTTGCTGATGACGAGCTTCGTCGTGGTCAGCCCGACCGACGCGACGACCCGTCCCCCCGCCGCCGCGAGGCTCCGCGCAAGCGCACCGTCGCGCGGCGCCCCCAGGATCGCGAGGCGTTCGCCCTTCAACGGGCCGGTGGTCGCTGCCTTGGGGGCCGGTCCACTACGTCCCCGCGTCGGCGCGAGCCACCCGGCGAGGTCGATGCCGGTATGATCGATCGCGCGGACGATCACCATGCCCGCCGCGCGCGCATCGCTCAGCGCGTCGTGATGCTTGTGGCGGATGCCGAGGAACTTGCTCAGCACGTTGAGGCGGTGGCTCGGCAGCTCGGGCCATGCCCGTTTCGCGACGCGGACGCTGTCCAGCCACGTCGTGCTGATCTCGGTCCGCGCATGGATCCGACACGCCGCGCCGAGCGCTCCCTTGTCGAAATACGAATGCGCGACGGTGATCCGCTCGGAAAGATGCGAGTCGATCACGGCATGGATGTCGGCAAAGGTGGGCGCACCGAAGACATGGTCGCAGGTGATCCCGTGGATTCGCGTGTTGAACGACGAGAACCGGTCGAGCGGATCGACCAGCGTCTCATAGTCGAACACCTCGACCCCATTCCGGAAACCGACGATCCCGACCTGACAGATGCTGCTGACGCTCGAACACGCCGTCTCGACGTCGATTACGACGAAATCGACTGCGGTACGCGGGACGGAAGGCAGGGGGGTGACGGACTCCATGCCACGGAACATACCGTGTCCTTTGGCGAAACGCACGCCTCAAGGCAGCCTTGCGTCCGCCGAGACCCTGCCGCCTTGGCATGGCCTTGCGCGACCCCATATTGGTGACAGGAAACGAAGGACGGGTGACGATGGCAAGCGGTTGGGCGCCCGATGGCGCGGTTCAGGATCAGATCGACGATACGATCAACGACGCGGTCCTGTTCGCCCGCTCGCAGATGCCGACGGGCGACACTGCCGAGGATTGCGACGAATGCGGGGAGACCATCCCGCAGCGTCGTCGCGACGCGCTGCCGGGTGTTCGCACCTGCGTCGCCTGCCAGGCGCAGCGCGACAGGAGCCCAGCTTTCTCGATGATCAATCGACGCGGAAGCAAGGACAGCCAGTTGCGTTAGCCGTCCTGCCCCCCTGTACCAACCGGCTTGGGCAAGCCATTAAACAAATTTGATTTGGATTTTACCTGCCCCTGTGCTTTTGACCTTTGCAAAGCCGAATTGATCGGCATCGCGGGAGAGAACAATGCGCAGGACATTTTCACGGGCGTGGATCGGCGCATTGCTGGCGAGCGCAACCGCAGTGCAGGCGCAGACAACAGGCCCGATCAACGCCGATCTCCCGGCGGGCGGCGACGCGATCACCCACAAGATCGGTGCCGCGAACGCAGCGACGCTCGCGACGCCGACCTGGACATTGTCGGGCTGGATCGACCCCGCCACCATTCCGTCCGGCCAGAGCCTGATCGGCGGGTTCGGTGATCCCGCGACGGGGCCGCGCCGGTTCCTCGCGCTCGACGGGGGGCGACCGAGCCTCATTACCGAGGCCGGCGTGCTGACTGCGTCCGAACGCCTGACCGCGGGCCGCTGGCGGCACATCGCGGCGAGCTTCGACGGAACGACCGCACGGCTGTTCGTCGACGGCAAGCCGGTTGCGACACGTCGCATGACCGCGGCGCCGGTTTCCCCCATCGTCACGCTGGCACCGCGCGCCGCCGGCCCGGTATTCGCGGGACGCGTCGCAGGCTTCACGCTCGTCCCCGGTGCGACAGCGCCCGACGCGATCCGCGCGGCTGCGATGCGCCAGCCCGATCCCGACCTGATCGCCTTCGAGCAGGGCAGCCCCACGTGGCCGGTCCAGGTCCGCCAGATGTACGGGCAGACCGCCCCGCAGGACGCCGCGACCCTCCCCAGGTCCAACGCGCCGTTCGATGCGCCGGTCGCCAAGCCCCTGCCCTCGACGCCTGCGATCGTCGCCACTGGTCCGGGCCAATGGGCGGTCAACGGCTGGCGGCTCGCGGAGGCACCCAGGGTCGCCGCGCCCGGCACGACGCTGAGCCGCGCCGGGTTCGACACGCGCGGCTGGTATGTCGCGACCGTGCCGGGCACCGTGCTGACGACTTTGGTCGATCGCGGCGTCTATCCCGACCCCGCGCACGGCCTCAACAATCTGGCGATCCCCGAGAAGCTCGCGCGGCAGGACTATTGGTATCGCACCGAGTTCGACGTTCCCGCCGAGGCCGCGGGCAAGCGCCAGCAGCTGACCTTCAACGGCGTCAATTATACCGCCGAAGTATGGCTCAACGGGCAATCGATCGGCACGATGAAGGGCGCGTTCATCCGTGGCCAGTTCGACGTGACGGGCAAGCTGCTCGCGGGCCGCAATGCGATTGCGGTCAAGGTCTCCCCTGCCCCGCATGCCGGAATCGCACAGGAGGAATCGCTCACCTCGGGCGTCGGCGAGAATGGCGGGATGATGATGCTCGACGGGCCGACCTTCGGCGCGGCCGAGGGCTGGGACTGGATTCCGTCGATCCGCGATCGCAACACGGGCATGTGGCAGGGCGTGACGCTCGGTGCGACCGGGTCCGCGATGCTGGGCGACGCGCAGGTCGTCACCACGCTCCCGCGCGCGGACAATAGCGTCGCGGATGTCGAGATCACGGTGCCGGTGTCCAATGCCTCGGCGCAGCCCGTGACGACGATCGTGCGCGCGGCGTTCGACGATGTCGTGGTCGAGAAGCCGGTGACGCTCGCCCCCGGCGAGACCGGCACGGTCGTGCTGCGCCCGTCCGAGTTCAAACAGCTTTCGGTCCGCAATCCGAAGCTATGGTGGCCCAACGGCTATGGCGCGCCCGCGCTCCACACGCTGACGCTGACCAGCAGCGTCGCGGGCCAGCCGAGCGACACGCGCCAGCTCCGCTTCGGGATGCGGCAGGTGACCTATGACATCTCGCTGATGGACCAGAAGGGCACGCTCGAACGCGTCGGGATCGATTTGTCGAAGGCGCGCGCGCTCGGGCAGCAGATCGTCGATGGCAGCCATACGGGGATCCACAAGGTCAAGGACGGCTGGGCGGCGTCGCTGGTGCCGGGCGCTGAAAGCTCGCCCGCGGTGCGGCAGATCAAGGACGAGGCCGGGCTGACGCCGTATCTCGTGATTCGCGTCAACGGCGTGCGGATCGCGGCGCGCGGCGGCAACATCGGGATGGACGACTTCATGAAGCGCGTCGATCGCGCGCGGCTCGAACCGTTCTTCCGATTGCACCAAGACGCGCACCTCAACATCATCCGCAACTGGGTCGGGCAGAATACCGAGGACAGTTTCTACGATCTCGCCGACGAATACGGCCTGATGATCCTCAACGATTTCTGGGAATCGACGCAGGACTACAACATCGAGGCGCAGGACCCCGCGCTGTTCCTCAAGAACGCGACCGATGTCGTGAAACGCTATCGCAACCATCCGTCGATCGTCGTGTGGTTTGGCCGCAACGAGGGCGTGCCGCAGCCGATCCTCAACGAGGGCCTACAGGCGCTGATCCACAAGGAGGACGGCACGCGGATCTACATGGGGTCGTCCAACCGCGTGAACCTGCAGAACAGCGGACCGTACAACTGGCGTCCGCCGGTCGAATATTTCACCGAGCATGCGAAGGGTTTTTCGGTCGAGAGCGGCACGCCGTCGCTGCCGACCCTGGAGGCGTGGAAACGCGCGATTCCGGCGGCAGACCGGTGGCCAATCAGCGATACCTGGGCGTATCACGACTGGCATCAGACCGGAAACGGTGCTGTGACGTCGTATATGGACGCGCTCGCGACCCGTTTCGGGCCCGGCACCAGCCTCGAGGATTTCGAGCGTAAGGCACAGATGATGCAGTACGAATCGTACCGTGCCATCTTCGAGGGCATGAACGCCGGTTTGTGGACCCAACACAGCGGCCGGATGCTGTGGATGACGCAGCCCGCCTGGCCCTCGTCGGCATGGCAGATCTTCTCGTCGGACTATGACACACAGGCGTCCTTCTACGGCGTCAAGAAGGCGTCCGAGCCGGTCCACGTCCAGATGAACCTGCCCGATTACAAGGTCTTACTCGTCAACAACGGGACCACCGAGCTTCGCGGCATGACGGTCGACGCGAAGGTCGTCAGCCTCGACAATCGCGTCCTTGCGGAAAAGCGCGCGACGCTGACCGCGGGGGCCGAGGCGGCGAACACTGCCTTCACGCTCGACCTCGCGCCGATCCTCGCCAAGGGCGTCGCACTGGTGCGGCTCGAGGCGCATGATCGCGGCGGCAAGCTGGTGTCGACCAACTTCTACTGGCAGGCGGCAAACGACGCGCAGTTCCAGGCGCTTAACAACCTCGCCCCGGTCACGCTCCAGTCCGCCGCGACCAGTCGGGTCGATGGCGCCGAAACGGTCGCGACGGTCACGCTGACCAATTCGAGCCGGACGCCCGCTATCGAAACCAAGCTGACGGTGCTGAACGCGGACGGCAGCCAGGTCCTCCCTGCTTATTTTACCGATAATTACGTTTCGTTGCTCCCTGGCGAAACACGCACGGTAGAGATTCGCTACCCGACCACCAAGGCCGCTATGCCCAACGTGATGCTCCGCGGCTGGAACGTCGCCGCCTCGAGCACGGCACTGCAGTGAGCGGCCGCGGCGTCCTCGCAGCAAGCATCGGCACTGCCGCGCTCGCCGGGCTGTTGTTCGGGTTCGACACCGCGGTCATCGCAGGCGTCACCGGCGACCTCACGCGGATCTACCGGCTGACCCCGGAGACGCTCGGCATAACGGTGTCGGCCGCCTTGTGGGGGACGCTGGTCGGCGCGCTGTTCACCGGCAAGCCCGGGGACCGCTATGGCAGCCGCCACGTGCTTGCGATCCTTGGCGTATTATATGTGATCGCGGGACTGGGCTGCGCGCTGGTCACTGACTGGAGCGCGTTCCTTGCCTTCCGCTTCGCCTGCGGGCTTGCGATCGGCGGATCGTCGGTGCTCGCGCCGGTCTATATCACCGAGATCGCACCGCCAGCGCGGCGTGGGATGTTGGTCGGGCTGTTCCAGCTTGCGATCGTCACGGGGATCCTCGTCGCCTATCTCAGCAACGCGATCGTCGGGTCGCTGGTCGCCGACGCGGACACAGTATGGCGCTGGAAACTCGGCATTACGGCTGCACCCGCGATCCTGTTCCTGGTCCTGCTCGCGCGGATTCCGGACAGCCCGCGCTGGCTGATCGTCTCGGGTCGCCGCGAGGATGCGCGCGCGGCAATGGCGCGGATCGGGCTTTCGGACGGGGAAGCCGCCGCCGAGATCACCGCGGTCGAGACGGCGCTGGCGCAGGATGCGCCGGGCGAACGGCTGTCGTGGCGCAAGCATCGCAAGCCGATCCTGCTCGCGGTCGCGACCGCGATGTTCAACCAGCTCGCCGGGATCAACGCGGTTCTCTATTATCTCAACGACATCTTCGCCAAAGCGGGGAGCGTCTCGCCCGACCGCCAGGCAATCCTGATCGGCGCGGCGAACCTCGTCTTCACGCTCGTCGGCATGGCGCTGATCGACCGGGTCGGGCGCAAGACGTTGCTGGCGGCGGGTGCGGCGGGGATGACGGTGTGCCTGTCGGTCGCGGCACTGGTGCTGTTCGGGCGGATCGGCACCGGGGCGCTGCTGCCGGCGCTGGTTGGGTTCATCGCCTTCTTCGCGACCAGCCAAGGCGCGGTAATCTGGGTGTATCTTTCCGAAATCTTCCCGAGCGCCTTGCGCGCGCGCGGCAGCGGGCTGGGGGCGAGCACGCACTGGCTGATGAATGCGGCGATCGCTGGCGTGTTTCCGGTGCTGGTGGCATGGTCCGCAGGCGCACCGTTTGTCTTGTTTGCGGTCGCAATGGCGGTGCAATGCGTCGTCGTGCTGCTGTTTTTCCCTGAAACTAAGGGCGTCGCGCTCGATGCAATGCACGCCCGCATGACGGAGACGCGATGATGCGCCGTATGATGATACTGCTGTCGGCTTGCCTTCCGGCCGCCGCCTTTGCCCAGACGCAGGGGACGCCGGGCAAGCCCGCTGCAGTGGACGAGCGGTTGCACCAGGACTGGGCAGGGCTGGGGCGTTACCAGAAGGCCAATACTACGGTCACGCCAGCGGGCGCGGCACGGCGGGTGGTGTTCATCGGCGATTCGATCACGCAGGGCTGGTTCGACAAGGTCCCCACGTTCTTCGGCCCCGATCGGATCGACCGCGGGATCGGCGGGCAGACCACGCCGCAGATGCTGTTGCGGTTCCGGCAGGACGTGATCGACCTGAAACCGGCGGTGGTGCAGATCATGGGGGGCACCAACGACATCGCGGGCAACACCGGGCCGATGACAGCCGAGCAGACGCAGGCCAACATCATGATGATGTGCGACCTTGCGCGCGCCAACGGGATCCGCGTGATCGTCGCGTCGATCCCACCCTCCGCTGCATTTTCGTGGCGACCGGGGCTCGAAGTATCGTCGAAGATCGAAGCCATGAACGTCTGGCTCAAGGCCTATGCCGCGCGGACCGGCGCGACCTATGCCGACTATTGGGGCGCACTCCATGACGGGCATGCCTTGCGAGCAGAACTGACCTACGACGGCGTTCATCCCAACGAACGCGGCTATGCCGTGATGGCCCCGGTTGCCGAAGCCGCGATCAAGGCAGCGCTCGCGCGCCCCGGGCCGAAAGCGCGGGCGCGGTGAGTTTCATACTGGCGGCCGTGATGGCGGTCGCGGGACCGGTCGTGGCGACGCACGACGGGCCGGTGCGGGGCAAGGCGCTTGCAGACAGCGGTGCGGTGTTCCGTGGCATTCGCTACGCTGCCCCACCGGTCGGTCCCCTGCGCTGGCGCGCACCGATCCGCCCGCGCGCGTGGCGCGAACCGGCTGAGGCGACTGCAGACCATGCCGCCTGCCCGCAATCAGACTACGGCACGTGGAACCGCGCGGCGGCGCGGAGCGGGTCGGAAGATTGCCTCTTTCTCGACGTGCGCACACCACGCCTGTCGCCCGACGCGCGGCTGCCGGTGCTGGTGTGGATCCACGGCGGCGGGAACCGCGGCGGTGCCGGCGGCGGGACGGTCGAGAGCCGGATCACCGAGGAGGGGATCGTGCTGGTAAGCCTCCAGTACCGGTTGGGTGCGCTTGGTTTCCTCAGCCATGCAGCACTAAGCGCGCAACAGGGCGGGCGTTCGGGCAATTACGGGCTGCTCGACCAGCAGCTGGCACTGCAATGGGTCCAGCGCAATATCGCACGTTTCGGCGGGGATCCGGCGCGGGTGACGATCGCGGGGGAATCCGCGGGTGCGCAGGACGTCGCGTTGCAGCAGCTTTCGCCATCGGCCCGCGGACTGTTTCACGGCGCGATCCAGGAAAGCGGGACCGCGGGGTTCGGGGTCCCGCCGCGCAGCCTGGCACAGAACGAAACGGTCGGCGCGCTGTTCGCGCGCGCGGCGGGGCTTTCCGCGCGCGCAACCGCTGCGCAATTGCGCAGGCTCCCGGTCGAACGGGTCCTGGCCGCGCAGGAGGCGGTGGTCGTGCCCGGGCTTGCGGACAACAGCTTCATCTGGCTCCAGGCGGTCGTCGATGGGCGAGTCCTCCCCGATACGCCCGAACGCTTGCTGGGCCAGCCCCGCGCGAGCGCGGTACCGCTGATCATCGGCACCAACGCACGAGAATTGCCGCTGCACGGCGACTTCGCTGCCGCCCCCGCAATCGTGCGCGACGCTTTCGGGAGCAACGCGCCCGCGGCGCTCGACTATTACGGGCTTGGCACGGGACAGACCCCGCGTAGCGACGCACGGCTCGGCGACGTCATGACCCAGCTTGCCACCGACCTGACCTTCCGCTGCCCGACCGCGGTCACCGCGCGATCGGTTGCCGGGAGCGGCGGCAAGGTCTGGCACTATGTCTATGATTACACCGCACCCGACGGCGCGGCGGTGACGCATGGCAGCGAACTGCGCAGCGTGTTCGAGTCTGCGGCCACCGGGCTCGAACCGGGGGCACCGCCGTTGCAGGCTTATTGGGTGCAATTCGTCAAGACGGGCGATCCCAATGGCGGGACGCTGCCCTCATGGCCGCGATCCACTGCCGACCGCCCATCTTCGCTGACCTTCGGCAATGCTGGGCCGGTTGTGGGCGAAACACTCCCCACGCCTTGCCGCTGGCGGATCGCGCCCTGAACTGCGGTACATCTTCCCCGGCGAAGGCCGGGACCCAGTCGTGCTGGTCGGGGTAACGGGGCGTAGTCGCTCCCGGTCTTTTCGGTTCGCTACTGGGCCCCGGCCTTCGCCGGGGAAGGGTATCGGTGCGAGTCGTCCGAGACGCTCCAGCCGGTCGTTTCCCCCTAGCGAGCCCACAGCCGCGCGGCACCGCGCACACCCGAGGCGTCGCCCCATTGAGCGGGGACGATCCGCCCCTCCCATGCGCCGCCGAAGCTGTGCGCGCGGATCACCTCGGGCAGCCCGGGGTAGATTTCGGTGACATTCGACATGCCGCCCGCGAGCACGAACACGTCCGGATCGACGATGTTGACAACCATCGCCATCGCCCGCCCCAACCGACTGACATAGGCGTCGAGCGACGCCACCGCCGCCGTATCCCCGGTGCGTGCCGCCGCGATGATCGCGGGGCCGTCGAGCGTCGCGCCGGTCCGCGCGGCGTGGTCCTTGCGGAGGCCGGTGCCGGAAATGAGCATGTCGAGGCACCCGGAATGGCCGCACCAGCAGGCCGGACCGGGATATTCCGCGGCAGTCATCCACGGGAGCGGGACGTGGCCCCATTCGCCACCGATGCCGTTCGCGCCCTCGACGATCTGGCCGTCGATCACCAGCCCGCCGCCGACGCCCGTCCCGATGATCACCGCGAACGCGACGCGCGCGCCGGCGGCTGCGCCGTCGACCGCTTCGGACAGCGCCATGCAATTGGCATCGTTCGCCAATCGCAGCTCGCGGCCGAGCGCGAGTTGCAGGTCCTCGCGGAAGCTACGGCCGTTGAGATATGTCGAATTGGCGTTGCGCATCAAACCCGTGCGCGGGCTGATCGACCCCGGCATGCCAATTCCGACCGTCCCCACGGCACCCGCCGCACGCTCGACCGTCGTCACAAGATCGCGAACATCGCGTATGGCGGCGTCGTAATTGCCGGGGTTGGGGATGCGGGTCCGCGCGAGGTAGGCGCCTGTGGCGTCAAGCGCGGCAGCCTCGATCTTGGTTCCGCCAAAGTCGACGCCGATTTGTATCACTTAGAGGCCTTTCGTGGGGGAAACGCGACGCTTTGCGCAGCATCGGTGCGGTCCGGGGAAGATCGGACCACCCTGCCCCGGCACTTTATAAAGTCAATTTATATAATCAAAGTCAGCTTTTGATCAGGATCGAGTCCGACGGCAGGATCCGGTCGAGGAACGGCAGGATCGCCGCCCCCACCGCGGGGGCATCGCGCGACAGCGTGGCGCGCGCCATCGGGGCCATCGCCGGAAGATTTGGGGCCATCGCGCGGAGCTTGCGGTTGCTGGTTTCGGCGAGGCGATCGAGAATCTCGTCGGGCAGGCGCCCGCCAATCAGCACGACCGCGGGATTGATCAGGCAATTGACCGCGGTCAGCGGCGGGACCAGCGCGTCGGTCGCGTCGTCGATCCAGCCGTCGATGAACGGACGCGCCTCGGGCGGGAAGGCGATCGTCGGATCGGTGCCCTGAAGCGACACGCCCGCGCGCTCGATTCGCGCAGAAAGCGCCGACAAGGACACGATATCCTGCAGAACCTGTCCGCCCGGGTCGTTTCGGTGCAGCGGCAGGAACCCGATTTCGCCGCTTCGCGCGTTCGCGCCGCGATAATAAGCCCCGTCGACGACCAGACCGCCACCCAGCCCGGCGCTGACCAGGATGTAGAAAAAGCTCTCGTGATCGAGCCCGCTGCCGAACTGAGCCTCGCCGATCGCGGCGGCGGCAGCATCGTTGTCGACATGGATCGACAAGGGCACGATCCCGCCGAGCAGCTCGGGCAGATCGACCTCGCTCCAGATGCCATAGTCCGCCGGGCGGTGCGGCAGCGCGACGCGACCGAGATCGTCGGGGAACGCCACCCCCATGCCGAGGATGCGATCCTCGCGCACCGAGCCGCTCCGCTGGATCTCGCCAAACCCCTCGCGCACGATTTTGCAGACGTCGTCGGGCATGGCGAACGCGATCTGCCGTGTCAGCCGCGACCGCACGGTTCCGGCGAGATCGAGCGAGACGATCGTGACATGGTCCCGGTCGACGTTGAGCCCGACCGCGAAACACCCGTCGGGGTTGATCCGCAACCGGATCGCGGGCTGCCCGCGCCCGCCCGTCCGCCGCCCGGATTCGACGACGAGGTCGCTCTCGAACAGTCGCGCGGTGATGTTGGCGATGGTCGGGGCGGTCAGCCCGGTCATCGTCGCGATTTCGGTGCGGGTGATATCCGGGTTCTTGCGGATCACCTGAAGCACGACGCGCTGGTTGTAATCGCCCGCGCGCACCAGATTGGTGCCCGACATGCTCGTGCCCAGCCGCGCCGCGCGATCGTTCGCGCTCACGCCCGTCCCGGCGGGTCCGAAGTCCGAAAGATCCAAGATTCTACCCGCTCCCTGCACTGTCATTCCCCCGCCCGTCGCCGATCCGACGCCACGGCCTGCCGACATCGGCCACGCCCCCGTGTTCGCCCGCTATCCTACACCATAACCGGCGAGGAACGAATCGTGCGGCTCCGCGAGCGCCACCGCCTTGCCGATCGACTCCCGCATCCGCGCGAGTGCCGCCTGGAGGTCCGGCACCGAGAAATAATCCGCCGCCGGATCGTGCGTCCGCGCCGCAATGTCGAAGCCCGCGTACATCGACAGCCAGCTCGGATCGTGAAACGATTCCCATTCGTAGCGCACCAGATGCCCCTTGGCCTCGAACAGGCGAATCTTGTGCGCGAGCATTTCGGGAAGCGCAGTGTCGCGGCACTGGTCCCACATCGGCTCGCCGCGACGGTCGTTCGCCCAGTAATGCAGCAGCAGGAAATCGCGGATCCGCGCATATTCGAGCGTGGTCGAGCGGTTGTATTCGCCCGCCAGCGCCGGATCGAAGTCGCGATCGGGGAACAGCGCGAGCAGCTTCTCGATCCCGGTCTGGATCAGCGTGATGCTGGTCGATTCGAGCGGCTCCATGAAGCCCGCGGCAAGCCCCAAGGCGACGCAATTGCCGCGCCAGAACTGTTCGCGATGCCCGGTGCGAAAACGGATCAGATTGGGCTCGGCGAGCGGCTCGCCCTCGAGCCCAGCGCACAGGCTTGCGACCGCTTCGTCGTCCGACAGATGGCGGCTGGCATAGACGAACCCGTTGCCGACGCGGTGCTGGAGCGGGATCCGCCATTTCCACCCCTGCGCGACCGCGGTGCTGCGGGTGTAGGGCGTCAGCGGTGCGGTGCGCGTGCACGGCATCGCCACCGCGCGGTCGCACGGGAGCAGATTGCTCCAGTCGACATAGCCGCTGCCAAGCGCCTTGCCGAGCAGCAGCGATCGGAACCCAGTGCAATCGATGAACAAATCGCCGTCGATCGCCTTGCCGCACGCGGTGTCGACGCCGTCGATCAGCCCGCTCTGCGGGTTGATCCGGACGTCGGTGATCGTCGCGTCGATATGCGCCACGCCCTGCGCGACCGAGCGCGCCGCGAGGAACTTTGCGAACAGCCCGGCATCGAAATGGACCGCCCAGTCGAAGAACAACAGGTCGTGGACCGGCTTGTCGGTCGGCAGCATGAAGACGTTGCGCGCTGCCATCGCCGAGGCGAGGCAATAGTCGGAGAGCTCGACCGCTTCGCCCGCGGCGCGCAGTTTTTGCCAGTAATGGTGGAAGGCGACCCCGCGCGAGCGCATCCCGTACAGCCCGAACGGGTGGAAGAAGCGGTGCCCGGGCCGCTTCCAGTCGACGAACTCGATCCCGAGCTTGGCGGTGCCCTTTGCGGCTGCCATCACCTCGCGCTCGGTCACGCCGATCTCGCGGAAGAAGTCGCGGATGCCGGGGACGGTCGCCTCGCCGACGCCGACGGTGCCGATCGTGCTCGATTCGACCACGGTGATCCGCACCGGCTGTTTCTCGAGCCGGCGCGCGAGCATCGCCGCCGCCATCCAGCCCGCGGTGCCGCCACCGACGATGACGATCGAGCGGATCGCCCGTTCGCCGTGGAGCCGCTCGCCCTGTCCGGTCATCCGATCTTCCCAAACCCCGCGACGCCGCGGCTCGTAACAGCCGGCGCCCGCCCTCCCCAATCGGAGAGAGCGGACGCCGGGACGGTCAAACCGCCGTGATGCGGGTCAGAACTTGACGCGCACGCCACCGGTGAAGCGGCGCTCATAGATGTTGTTGTAGGCCTTCTGGTCGGGGAAGGTGAGGTAGTATTTCTCATATTCGCCGCCGAGGTTCGAGCCCTGCGCGTAGAAGGTGAAGTGCGAATTGACGTCGTAGCTGAGCGAGGCGTCGATATAATTGGTCGGCGACTGGTACAGTTCGAGCCCCTTGATCCCGCTGAAGTCCGACTGGACCGCGCGCTTCGAACGGTAGTTCCACGCGACACGCGCCTGGAAATGCCCGTCCTGATAGAAGCCCGCGAGGTTGGTCTGGATCTTCGAGTTATCCTGGAACGGGATCGATGCGCCCGCCAGATCGGTCTGGCCCGAATCCGACGGCGAATAGGTGATGTTCGCGTCGATCCCGAAGTTGGTCAGCAGCCGCGGCATGAAGCCGAGATCGCTGAACGACTGTTTCCAGCCCGCTTCCAGCCCCTTGAGCGTCCCGCCCTGACCCTGCACCGGCGTGGTGATGAACACGCTGCGGTTGCGCACGACGCCATCGTTGTCGGGCAGATCGGTGCGCGTCACCGTCCCCGACTGGATGAAGCTCGCGACGTCGATGTAGAAGGCGCCAAAGCTCAGCAGGCTGCTCCGCCCGATGTAATATTCGAGCGAACCCTCGACGTTGGTGGCGCGCCACGGATCGAGCAACGGGTTGCCGTTCGAGCTGCCGCCGGTCACGCGGAAGACGGGCGACCCGGCATTGGTCGTGTCGATCGCATAGTTCGGGTTTAGACCTCCGCCCCACTGGTTGAGATCGAGCAGCGTCATCGTCTGGCTGAACGCCGCGCGGAACTTCAGATTACGCGACAGGTCGAACGCGAGGTTGAAGGCGGGCAGATAGTCGGTGAAGCTGCGCTTGGTCTCGACGACACCGTTGCTGAGGTTGGCAAGACCGTAGGGTTGCGGCGACCCGGTGACGAACTGGGTGATGTCGAGCCGGGTGTTGATGATCTTGACGCCGGCATTGCCCGACACGGGGATGCCGAAGACATCGCCCTTGACGTTCATCTGCACATAGCCCGAAATCTGCTTGACGCCGACGTTGAACGACGCGCCGGGGTTCTGCACCTCGACATTGCCCGGGTAGAAGCTGTTCTGGAATGCGAGCGCATTGTCCATCGCACCCGGGTTGAGCACGTAGATCCCCGGCAGCCCGGCACCCGGCAGATTGTACTGCTTGACCTGGTTGTTGAAGATCGCGTTGCTCGCGTTGCGGACCTGCCCGGCGGTGTAATAGCCACCGGCCGGCCCGGCGGAGCAGCTCGGGTCGCTCAAGGGGACGTCGAACGCCTTCCACTTGACCAGGCAGCCACCCGCGCGCGACGCCTGCCCGGCGTAGAGCGGCGCGGCACGATCGAACTCGAAGTCGTTGACCGACCGCTCGCTGTACCGTCCACCCGCGCTGAAGCTGACCGCGTCATTCGCCTCGTACGACACGTCGCCACGGATCAGCTTGAGGTCGCCGTTGCGGCGGTAATTGCCTTCCGACGACGTCGTCTTCATCGCATAATTGTTGATGTTGCCGAGCAGCGTGGTGAGCTGCGACGGCAGCGTGAAGACCGGCTGGTTACCCGAGAAATTGACCTGCGCGGGGAGCGATGCGGCGCCCGCGATCGTGTTGACGACATAGCCGCCCGGGTTGAACGCGACGTTCCCGGTCGGATAGCGCCCGATCCCGCCCGGCTGCCACTGCGCACCGTTGCTGACGCTGAACTGCAGGTAGCTCTGGTCGTAATCCGAATAGGCCTTGCCGTAGATGCCGCGCAGGCTCGCCTTGAAGCCGCTGCCATTGTCGTACTTCAGCTCGGCATTGTAGTTTTGCGACTGCGACTTGTAGTGATCGTTCTGCGAATAGGAGTCGAAGTTGCCGAGCGCATAGTCATACACTTGCGTCGAGTAGAGATTGTACGCGCGCGAAATGCCGTTGTTCGACTGGGTGATCTGCGCGCCGGTGTTGCGCGAGCCGGTCGGAAGCGCTTCGCCTGCCTGCCAGTTGACGTTCTGCATCTGGATGCCCGCGGTGCGGTCATGCTCGTTCTGCTGCGTGAAGAACGCATCCGCGACGAGGGTCAGCTGATCGCTGATTTCCCACTGCGCCGACGCGTTGAGGCCGATCCGCTCGCGCTGGTTGATCTTGTTCCACGCGGTGAACGCCTGCGGGGTCAGGAAGATGTCGTTCGCGGTGCCATTGCCGTTGACGTCGCGACCGCTGCCGACGACCGTGCCGCGCGGACGACCCGCGGGCGAGAAGCCGTTGGTGGTGTCGACGTCGCCGGTCGGATTGGCGGCGGTGTTGAACTGCTCGTTGTGGAGCCCGACGCCATAGCCTTCCTGGATGCCGTTGTGCGAGTTCGACAGGTGCAGGTTGGAATAGGCCCCCGACACGAGCACGCCGAACCGCTCGCCCCGATAAGCGAGCAGGCCGTTGAAGCTCTTGTCGAGCTCCTTCGCTTTGTCGCCATACGACCCTTCGGCTGCGGCGGCGACGGTGAAGCCGCGCTTGAGGTCCATCGGGCGACGCGTGCGCAGGTTGACCGTGCCGGTGATGCCCGCGTTGAGCAGGTCGGCGGTGCTCGACTTGATGACGTCCGCGCCCGCGAACAGCTGCGAGGGGATGTCGTTGAAGTTCGGCTGGATCGTCGTGATCGACTGTGCGCCGAGATAGGCTTCGCCGTTGAGCAGCGTCGTCACCTGCGGCAGGCCGCGGATGTTGATCGCGGCACCTTCACCGGCGTCGCGGCGGATCTGGACGCCCGGAATGCGCTGGAGCGAGTCGGAGATCGTAACGTCGGGGAGCTTGCCGATGTCTTCCGCCGAGATCGAATCGGTGACCGAGGCGGCCGACCGCTTGAGGTTGACCGCGCGCTGCTGTGCGCCGCGGATGCCGGTGACGACGATGTCTGCGGCGACCGGCGTATCATCGACAGGGGCCGCAACGGTTGCGGTGTCGGCGGTGGTGGCGGCCTGGTCCGCTGCGGCAGCCGACGGCGACGCGGCCTGTGCCGCGGGCGCATTGACGATCACGCCCTGCGTCGTGCCGCTCTGCTGGGCGGAGGCTGCGCCTGCGCAGACCAGCGCCGAACCGGAAGCGGCGATCAGCAGCGTCGCCTTATGCCCAAATTTCAAAATCATTCCCCAATCCTCTTCGACCCTGGTTCGGCGGACCGCGGTCATGCGGCGATCCACGGGTGAAGATGATTGCGACGCGGGCGTATCGCCCGTGCCCCTCCCCTGACCGTGTTCGCGACTTACCGTCGTCTCCGATACGGCCACAGATCGACGATGTTTCCGGATGCGTCAACGATTAAATAATGCAAATTGTGGTTTTATAATCTGGCAGGGGCGAAGGGGTTGGAACGGGGCGTGGAGACGGCTGTTCCGGCGCCGCGTGGCGTCGGGAACCGGCTGGATGCCGGTTCCGTCTGTTGATTGTGACGAGGGGATTAGGGGTATCGCGACTCTGGTCTGCGCCACCCGCTCAATTGTCGAAGTAGCGCCGCGACTGGGGCATGCGGCGGCGCTTGCGTGTGGCGAAGGCCCAGCACGCCAGCCCGAAACCGAGCTGGACGAGAACGGTCAGCACGATCAGCAGGACGGGCTCGGTCGGTCCGCTGCGCGTGAACAGCAAGGCGACCGCGACGGCCGCGAGATACGCCACGCACGCCAGCAGCACCCGCAGGCGCCGCCGCGTATCCGGCGCGTCGAACGGCGCGACGATCGCGAGACACGCAGCGGCGACGAGCAACGCGACCGCAACCCCGATCGGGGCGGCGAGGACGACTGCGAGCAGCATCGTTGCCAGCGACAGGATCGCGACGACGGAAGCGAAGATACGAAGGCGTAGCATTAGAGCGTTCCCGAACCAGGCTGCAAAGGGTGGGTTCCTAGCATGATGTTTCTCCCGCGCGCATCCGCGCCTGCAGAAACGCGATACTGTTCCCCTCGAGCCGCACCGCGGTGAGCGCACCGGTCGAATAGGCCCCCGTGTCGATCCCGATCCGGTTCGCGGTGACGACGGGTTCGTCCGCGTCCCAGCTATGCCCGTGGACGACGACCTTGTCGAAACGGTAATCCGCGTCGAGGAATTCCTCCCCGATCCAGAGACAGTCCTCCTCATTCTGCCGCGCGATCGCGACGCCCGGTTTGAGCCCGGCATGGACGAACAGATAATCCCCGCACGCCCGCGTGATCGGCAGACTGCGCAGGAATTCGAGGTGGGATGCGGGCAGCTTGTCCATCAGCCGGTCGCGCAGCGAACGGCAGGTCTTCGCGAGCGCCGCAGGGTCGACGTCGTCGGGCAATTCGATGCCGTACGACGCCAGCGTTTGCCCCCCGTCGCGGCGGAGCCAGGGGATATGCCGGTCGGGCTGGTCGAGGAAGCCGAGCAGCATCACCTCATGATTTCCGCGCAGGAACGCGACCTCGAGCGTCGACTGGCGCGACAGCCACACCAGCGCGGTGAGGACTTGCGACGAATGCGGCCCGCGATCGACATAATCCCCGCAGAACACCAGCAGGGGCGGCTTGCCGCGGGCGATCGTCGCCATGTCGGCGACGATTGCCTCGAGCAACGCGGTGACGAGGTCGTAACAGCCGTGAATATCGCCGATCGCATAGACGACCCTGCCATCGGTCGATCGCGCCCGTTGCGCGCGCGCATGGTGCGACTCCCGGACGATCCGGATTGCGGCGTCTTCGCTCACTCGCCGCCCTCCTGGCGTGCGCGATCGAGCGAGTCCGCCAGCCGGTCATACCGCTGGATCGTCCCGTCGGGATCGTCCTGCGATGCATCGCGCGCGCGGTTCCACTGGCGATTGACCGACTCGAGCTGGCCGTACGGCACGCCCGCCTGCCGCGCGCGCCGATACGCCTGCCGCAGCCGCGCGTCGGCATTGAGGACGTCCTGATAGATGCAGCGGTCGTCGGGACTTCCCGGCGGGCATTGCGCCGATGCGATTGCTTCCGCGACGGCGTCGCGCGAGCGCGCGGGTCGCATCGCCGGGCCGGTCCCCGCCATCGCCGCGCGCGAGAGCATACGGGCCGGTCGCGCATAGCGGGGCGCTCGCGCCTCTGCAGCGGGCGTTCGAGAGACTGCCATCGCCGCTTCCGCCTGACGCTTCGAAGCACCATCGGCCAGCGCGACGGTCGGCACGATGCCCCCCTGTTCCCCACCGGACGCGGTGACGCGAGGGGGAACCGGTCGGGCGGCCGCAGCGATTCCCGTACCCGAAGACGGACGGGCGAGGGCGACGCTGCCGGTCGACGGCGCGGGCTTCGGCGCTTGCGCCTGCTGCCCGTAACCAAGCGCCAGTGCCGCGCCCGCGACCAGCACCAGCGCGGGGGCAACCATCGTGAACACCCGCAAGTCCCGCTTGCCACCCGCCCGCGCCTTCCCAAGCGACCGCCCCTGCCCCAAGGAATCCCCGGGCGCACGCTCGCTCAACGGCTTGAAAATCCGGTCCATGTCGGCTGACACGGATTTCGGGGGCAGATCGCTCGCCATCGTACTTCTCCTCCGCGCAACCGTTGCGGCGGATGTCTGTACTATCGCTTAACCGCCCCCCGCAGCACAATCACGCACGCGCCGTACGGCCGGCACCGTCGGGTCGTTTGCCGGCAGCCAATGCCGGCGGCCTAAAGAGTTGATTCGCGACGTAAATAACGGGGAAAGCGACAGCCTCCCCCGTCATATCTGCCTCAGAAGGTCATGCGGCCACCGACTGAAAGCACGACCGCATGCGCGTTGCGGAGCAGGCCGCTGGTGATGATCGGCGTCTGCGCGGCGGTGCCGGCAAAGGCCGCGGTGTTGCGGTCGATCGTCTCATTGCTGAAGTCGACATAGCTCGCAGCCGCGTCGAGCGCGATGTGCGAGGTCAACTGATAGCTGCCGCCCGCCGCATAGGTCCAGCGGTTGGCATCGGGGACGCGCGCATCGCGCAGGCCGTCCTGCGTCGGGGTGATCGTCCGCTGCAGACCGGCGCGGACCGTCGCCTTGGGGGTGAGCGCATAATCGACGCCGCCCGCGAGGCTCCAGCTGTCGCGGTAATTCTCGGGGATCGCGACGTTGAGCGGCGCGCCGAGACGGATCGCGTCGAACTTGCTCCAGTCATAGGCGACGACCTGCGCGTTGAGCGTCAGCGCGTCGGTCGCCTTGAGACGGCCCGCGACGATCACCTGCCCCGGCGTGCGGAACTTCGCTTGGACGCCCGACAGCGAAGTGTTCGACGCGGCGAGCGGCCCGACCAGATTGGTGACGTCGAGATTGCCGGTCAGCGTATGCTCGATGCTCGACTTGTAGCTGATGCCGACGGTCGCAATCCGGTTGTGGAGCTGGACGCCCGCGGTCCAGCCGAAGTCCCAGCCATCGCCGCGCAGCGTCTGCGTGCCGTCCGGCAGCGAGGCGAGCACGTTGGGGAGCTGGTTGCTGAGAAACGCGTCGGTATATTCGACGTTGAGCGCACCACCGACGCGAAGCCAGTCGGTCAGCACCACGCCGATCGACGGCTGGATGTCGATCGTGCGCAGCCGCGTCTTGTCCGCGCTGTAGCGCGCCCAGCTGTTCGCGTCATAATCGGTGGTGAAGCTGAACGGCGAGGTGACCGCGAGGCCGATCGCGATCCGGTCGTTGATCGGATAGGCGATCGCACCGCTCGGCAGCACGCCGTTGTTGATCGGGTCGCGCGATACCGAATTGCCCCGCACCGGCGCGAACGCCTGCCCCGGGCGGCGGATCAGCGTGCCATTGTCGATTACCTGACCCTTGGGCAGGATCGCGGTCGCGCTGACCGCGGCTTCGGCGGTGGTGATGCCCGCGATCGCGGCAGGGTTCCACCACAGCGACGCCGGGCCGGTGTCGGCCGCTTCACCGGAAAATGCACGTCCCGCGCCGCGCGCCGACTGCGCTTCGAGGTAGAAAGCATCGGCATGCGCGGCGCTGGCGAAGCCAAGCGACGAGACAAGCGCGGTCGCGCCCAGCAGCGGGGCTTTGAAACGATGTACCATTGGGAATTCCTGAAATGACGTCTGGGGGGAGAATCGGAATTAGCGGACTCGCGTCCAGGTCTGTGTCTTGCACAAGGGGAAGAAGACGCACCCGCGCAGCTTCAACTGGTTGGCGCCGAGCGGGGTAATCTTGCCGCTGTAGGTCTTGCCGTCCTCGGCGTTATAGACCTGGCCGTTGCTCCACACGCCGTTCGCGTCGGGCTTGAACCCGCTCAGCATCAGCATGCCCTCGATCGGGCGATTGCGCAGCGCGGTGTTGGAATTGCGCGCGTCCTTCATGCCCGGATTGGCGCGGAGCGCATCGGACGTGAGGATCTTGCCGCAGATCGACGGACCGCAACGCGTGATCTCGACGATGGCGTTGTGGGTTTCGGTCTTCCAGCGACCGACGACGGTCTCGGGGGCGAGCGGGGCTCCGGCGAGCAGCGCACCGAGGATCAGCAGGGACATCGTCTTTACTCTCCATCAGGCCGCTCCCGAAGGGGGGCGCGCGGCCACGGACGTTTCCGTATGGACGCCGCCTCTATACGGCCGCCCGCTGTTCTTGGGGCTCGCGTCTTCTGCGCGAGGCCGATGCCGTATACGGCACCTCGCACCTCGCCTATAAGGATGAGCGGCGTGGTCAAGGATTCTTGCCCTGCGAAATCGGGATTGCCCGGGTTTCATGTGGTTGCGTGACTTTTCTGCAACGCTTGGGGAAGATGTCCGCGACAATCTCGGTGCCGCGGCAGATGGCGTTTCCCTTATCGACGCAAATCCGCAACACTTGCCGCAAGACGCAAGAGCGGGCTGCGATCCCCACCGGACCGGCCCGAAACACACGATAACGCGTCACTGGAGGAGCGGATTGGACGAGCGGCAGGAGCTTACGGGCATCAACGAGGTTGCGCGGATGCTCGCCATCACCCCGCGGACATTGCGGTTCTACGAGGATCGCGGGCTGATCACCCCGAGCCGGGTCGGCACGATCCGCGTCTATACCAAGCGCGAGATCGCGCGGATGCAGTTGATCCTGCGCGGCAAGCGGCTCGGCTTCACGCTCGCCGACATCACCGAATTCCTCGACCTCTACGATGCCGACCCGCAGCATGTCGAACAGATGCGCGCGCTTGCCGAACGCTGTCGCGAACGGATCGACCGGCTCGACGCGCAGCGCGATGCGATTGCCGAGACGCTGGGAGAACTGGAGAAGATCGAAGCGCAGGCGCTGGACCGGATCGCGGGCGCGACCCGAAAGCAGTCGCACGCCATGGGGTGACGGGCGCGGATCGGGCGCGAACACCCCGCCACGGCGGCGAAGTCTCGGAAGGTCGGACCGCGACCAACGAGGACGGTTCAACCTGCGACCGATCGCACATCGGCTAAAACCAGCCTGTATTCGCATTCCACTGTAATAATATACTACAAATCATCTCGGGCACCGAAATCGTTCGTCTGTAATCGAACACTATTTTATATTGTATGTTGTTGCATGCCTCTTTCCTACCAGTCGATACCAGCGATTTCGTCTCGTTCCGCCGGTCCGACCTCGAGTATGTCATGCGTTCACGGCCGACGGTCGGCCGATACCTGATCTACTCGTTTCTAAACACGCTCACGCCCAGGACTGACGACACCATCTTCCCGAGCGATTCATACGAATGCGACAATTGCATGCGCAGCCGTTTCATCGTGTCCGGGTTCACGAAAAGCCCTGTGCCCGAGCCTGCCACCTGGGCAGTGATGCTTGCCGAATTCGTGCTGACCGGTTTGGCCATCCGCAAGCGCCGTAAACCGCTGGTCCGGGCCGGCATCGCCTGAACCCGGGCGCGGGGTTGAGACGCCGCCGACGCTTCAACGGCGGCGGCGGTGCCCATGCCGGAGCGTTTTTCCTTGCCGCCCGCGCACCGCCCTCCCCGTTCGACGCTTATTTCAGGCTGTACGGCAGCGTGATCGTATAGGAGGAGGCCGGCGCCATCGTGCCTTGCGGGCGGAACCGGACCCGTGTCACCGCCGCTTGCGAGGCAGCCGAGCCGGCGACGGGGACATAGGTCCAGCTATTACCGTTGTCGGACGAGAAATCGACCTGATCGGTCGTGCTCGACGGCCCGGCATAGCCGAAGGTGACGCCGGACGGCGGACTGCCCTCGCTCGACTGCACCACGGTGCCCATCCCGCTGCCGTCGCCATCCAGCGCGATCACCATGCCGCCGGGGGTCGGCAGAAGCGCCTGCAGCGCATCGAGTTCGGTCGCCACGATATCGGGATTGGCGATCGACACGCTGATCCGCCGCTTGCTCCCCGGGATCGCGCGCGGGTTGCTGGTGCCGCTGACCGGATCCCAGGTTACCGGCCCGAATGCGATCGTGATCGTCGGCGGTCTGGCCGCGACCACGAGCGTGACGTTGATGACCCCGGTCTTGCTCCCGCTGTCGATGGTACCGACGCAGATGCCCAGCGCCGAGGCGAGGCCGTTGCAGAAATTCCAGTCCCATTTGACCGAGAAGCTGCCGGTATAGGTGCCCGGCGCGACATAGCCGGTGCTCGCCAGCTTGAAATAGACCGGCACGTCGATCGTCCCGTCACCCAGCAGGTTGAGCAGGTTGACCGCCGGGCCGTTCATATAGAAGGCCGGGGTGCCTGCCTTGAGCTCGACCGTTGCATTCGCGTCCGCAAAGACGCGGTAGCTGATGGTATTCGCCGGGGCGGCGGCCGAGGTCAGGTTGAGCACGGTCCCCGCCGGGATCGTCGCCTTCAGGAAGTTGCCCGACAGGACCGTGAGCGCGGTGAACCCCGTACAGCGAAACCCGCCGCTGGTCTTCACATAAGGCGCGCTCGCCTTGATCGCGGAAGGGGAGAAAGTCCCGACCGGCGCGGCGGTCGGCGTGGTGACGTCACACGCGACGGCGGGTGTCGCGAACACCAGCGCAAGGCACCCCAGCCAGCGAAGGCCGATACGGCGGAGGGCCTCGAAAGGAGCGGTGCACGACATGCAGGCCACTCATCATGCCGCGCGTTTCCAAGAGGTAAACACCCGGCATGGCAATGCTGGAACAAGACTAAGGTCTAAGGTCAGCCCGCAGCCGCCGCGCGCCGTGTGCGCCCCGCCTGCATCCGCAGAAGCAGCACCAGCGCAAGCCCGCTTCCCGCCATCACCGCGCCCGCGATCGACACCGCGGGATAGCCGAGCCCCGCCCCGATCACCGCGCCCCCAAGCGCCGCGCCGACCGCATTGCCGAGATTGAACGCGCCGATGTTCATTGCCGAGGCGAGGTTTGGCGCATCCCCCGCCGCCGCCATCACGCGCATCTGGAGCGGCGGGACCAGCGCGAAGCTCGCGACGCCCCACGCGAAGATCAGCACCGCCGCAGGCACCGGCCACGCCATCGCGCCTGCGAACACCACCAGCAAGGCGACCAGCCCGCCGAGCGTGACGATCAGCGTCCCGTCGACCGAGCGGTCGCCATAGCGGCCCCCCAGCCAGTTCCCGACCGTCAGCCCGAGCCCGTACAGCACCAGCATCGCGGTGACGAAGCCGGTCGAGGCGTGCGCCTGTGTCTGAAGGATCGGGACGATGTAGGTGAACACCGTGAACATCGCGCTCGACCCGATCACCGTCAGCAACAGTGCGACCAGCACTGGCCCGCGCACCAGCACGCGCAGTTCGGCGCGCATGTCGCTGTCGGTGTCCGCGGGGATCACCGGCACCGCGATCCGCAGCGCCGCGATCGCGAGCACGCCGAGCGCGGTGATCGCCCAGAAGATCGTCCGCCAGCCGAACGCCTCCGCCGCCCATGCCGCGAGCGGGACGCCACCGACATTGGCGATCGTCAGCCCCATGAACATCGTCGCGACCGCGCCTGCCCGCCGATCCGCCGGCACCAGCCGCGCCGCCACGACCGACCCCACCCCAAAGAACGCGCCGTGGTTGAACGACGTGACGACGCGCGCGATCAGCAGGGTCGTGTAGCTGCCCGACAGGGCTGCAAGCAGGTTGCCGATCGTGAAGATCGCCATCAGCGCGATCAGCAACGTCCGCCGTGGGACTCGCGCGGTGGTCAGCGTCATCAACGGCGCGCCGATCAGCACGCCGACCGCATAGGCGCTGATGAGCAGCCCCGCGGTCGGGATCGACACGCCGAGGTCGGTTGCGATGACGGGGAGCATCCCCATCGGCGCGAATTCGGTGACGCCGATGCCGAACGCACCGACGGCAAGCGCCAGGATGGCGGGGTTGGGTTTCATGCAAATCTTCCGGTCTGTGACTTGCATCAAATGGTGCAGCGCAGCGTCGTCCGGTAGGGGGTAAGCCGGACCAGCAGCTTTGCGGGAGAATCACAGATGACGCGGAGGATCGATCGTGCGGGCGAGATGGAGGCGTTCGATGCGGTGGTGCGCGCGGGCAGTCTGTCGGCGGCGGCGCGGGCGCTGGCGCTGACCCCGTCCGCGCTCAGCCGGATCATTTCGCGGATCGAGACGCGGCTCGGCGTGCGCTTGCTCGTCCGCACGACCCGGTCGTTGACCGTGACTCCGGAGGGCGAGGCATATCTGCTCGCGGCCCGCCGCATTCTCGCGGACCTGACCGAATCCGAAGCCGCGATCGCCTATCAGGCGGCACCGCGCGGACGGTTGCGGGTGAGTGCGTCGCTTGCGTACGGGCGGATCACCGTGGTGCCGCTGCTCGCGGATTTCGTCGCGCGCTATCCCGAGATTCTCGTCGACCTGAGCCTCAGCGATGAACTGACCGACGTCCTCGGCGGCCAGGCGGACGTCGCGATCCGCTTCGGCCCGCTTGCCGACAGCCCGCTGACCGCACGGCGGATCGGGTCGAACGGGCGGACGATCGTCGCCGCGCCCGCCTATCTCGCGCGTACCGGGACACCGCGCGTGCCCGAGGACCTGCGCGACCATAATTGTCTCAACTTCAATTTCCGCCGGGTCGATCCGGGCTGGCCGTTCGTCCGCGACGGCATGCGGTTCGCGCTGGATGTCGGCGGCACCATCGAGGCGAACAACGGCGAGACGCTGGTCCAGCTGGCGCAGGCGGGCGTCGGGATCACGCGGGTCGGCAGCTTTCACGTGGCGGACGATGTCGCTACCGGGCGGCTCGTCGCGTTGCTCGAGGCGTTCAATCCGGGCGACACCGAGGACATCCACGCGATCTTCGTCGGCGGCGCTAGCACCCCGCGTCGCGTCCGGGTGTTCGTCGACTATCTGGTCGAGCGGCTGGCCGGGCGCGACTGACCCGCACCCCGCGCGCGCGTCATCGTGGCAACGCCGCACCACCACGACTGCGCAGGTCGGCACGGCTCGCAAGATATGTCGCGATCGCGGCGATGTCGGCGTGCGGCAATCCGGACAGCCCGTCCGGCACGCCCCCCATCGGCCCGGCTGCGGCGACGTGATCCGGACCGAACCCGTTCGAGAGATAGGCGATCAACGCATCGCGCGACCTTAGCCCGGCGGCATCGCCCGACGGGACGAGCGCGGGCGCGACCTTGCCGTTGAACGATCCCCCCGCATAGGCCCGGTCGCGCTGTTCCTCGCCGAACGTGCCGCGCGGCGTATGGCACGTGCCACAATGGCCCACGCCCTCCGCCAGATAGGCCCCGCGATTCCACGCCGCGCTTTGCGTTCGATCGGGGACGAACCCGCCGGGCTGGAAGAACAGGAGCTTCCACCCCGCCTGCAGCGCCCGGATGTTGAGCGGCCACGGTATCGTCGGGCTACGCTCCTTCGCGACGACCGGGGGTCGCGTCATGATGAAGGCGTAAAGCGCGGACACGTCCGAATCGGTCAGCTTGCTGAAATGCGCGTACGGGAAAGCCGGAAACAGGTGCGCGCCATCGCGCCGGACGCCGTGCCGCATCGCGCGCTCGAACGCGGCTTCGGACCAGCCGCCGATCCCGGTCTTGCGGTCAGGGGTGATGTTGGTCGAATAGACCGTGCCGAACCGCGTCACGGTTGGCGAGCCACCGGCATAGGGCGGCCCCCCGCGCACGGTATGACAACCGGCGCAATCGCCAGCACTGGCAAGCACTTCGCCCTTCTGCACCAGCGTCGGCGAAAAACGCGCGGCCGTCGATTGCGGAACCTTGGGCAGGGACGGCCGCCAGGCGAAAACGCCAAAACCGACCGTGCCGACCGCGAGGATTCCGATAAGGAGGAACAGGATCCGCTTCAGCATGACACCCGCCACTTCATCGATATTCCTTGGTCGGTATCGCGTTGAAATGCTCCATCTACCTCAAGCGCGGCAACGTCCAGTGGAACATGCCCTCCCGCCGGGGTAGAGCGCGCGCCGAAGCGCATCCTCCGAACCGATTGGGATCTGGACGTTTGACGATACGGAACGCGAATGACGACGCCCCTGTCGGGTTGGCCGACCCGTGGACTGCCCACCGCCGCGACCTCGACCAGCTCGCCGACCGGACGCAATTGCGGCGGCTGCAACCCCGCCTCGGGAGCGATTTCGCGTCAAACGACTATCTCGGGCTCGCCGGGACGCAACGCTTGCGCGATGCGGTCGCGGTGGCGCTGGACCGCGGCGTTGCGATCGGCGCGGGCGGGTCGCGGCTGCTCCGCGGCAACGACCCCGAGCATGAAGCGCTCGAAGCCGAGGCGGCGGCGTTCTTCGGCAGCGAGACCGCGCTGCTCTTCGCAAGCGGCTTTGCCGCCAACGCCGCGCTGTTCGCGACATTGCCGCAACGGGGCGACCTGATCGTCCACGATTCACTGATCCACGCAAGCGCGCACGAGGGGATGCGGCTCGGTCGTGCAGCGACATGCGCGGCGGGGCACAACGAGCCGGACGCGATCGATGCGGCGCTCACCGATTGGCGCGCAAGCGGCGCGACCGGGCGCGGCTGGATCGCGGTCGAGAGCCTGTACAGCATGGACGGCGACCGCGCGCCGCTCGCCGAGCTGAGCGCGGTCGCGGACCGGCACGATGCGATCCTGCTGATCGACGAAGCGCATGCGACCGGGGTGTTCGGCCCCGACGGACGCGGGCTGGCGGCGGCGCTGGAAGGGCGCGGCAACGTTATCACGCTGCGCACCTGCGGCAAGGCGCTCGGCGGCGAGGGCGCGCTGGTGTGCGGCCCGGCGGTGGCGCGCGACTTCCTCGTCAATCGCGCGCGCGGCTTCATCTTCTCGACCGCGCCCTCGCCGCTGATGGCGAGTGCGGTGCGCGAGAGCCTGCAAATCCTTGCCGACGAACCCGAACGGCGGACACGGCTGGCCGCGCTGGTCGCTCATGCCGAGACCGCACTCGCGCCATGCGGGGTCGCGCCGACCGGATCGCAGATCCTGCCGCTGCTGATCGGCGACGATGCCGCGACGATGCGGGTCGCGGCGGCGGCGCAGGCGGCGGGGTTCGACGTGCGCGGGATCCGCCCGCCGACCGTCCCCGCCGGCACCGCGCGGCTGCGCATTTCACTGACGCTCAACGTGGACGAGGCCGACATCGACCGGCTCGCCGAGACCCTGCAAGAGATCATGCCATGACTGACCGGACCTTCATCGTCACCGGAACCGACACCGACGTCGGCAAGACCGTGTTCGCCGCTGCGCTCGCGGGCGCGTTGCGCGCGCAGTACTGGAAACCGGTACAGGCCGGGCTCGACCCGCGCAGCGATGCGGAGAGCGTCGCTACCCTGTCGGGGCTACCCGCAGCGCATATCCTCCCCGAAGCCTACCGGCTCGCCACCCCCTGCTCGCCGCACCGCGCCGCCGCGATCGACGGGGTGACGATCGATATCGACCGGCTTGCGCTGCCCGCGGTGGCGGGGCCGCTGGTGGTCGAGGGTGCGGGCGGGGTGCTGGTGCCGATCACCCCCGACCTGCTGTTCGCGGACCTGTTCGCGCGCTGGGGCAAGCCGGTGGTGCTCGTCGCGCGGACCGGGCTCGGGACGATCAACCACAGCCTGTTGTCGATCGAGGCGCTGCGCGCACGCGGCGTGCCGATCCTCGGAGTCGCCTTCATCGGCGACCCCGTACCCGACTCCGAGGAGACCATCGCGCGGATCGGGCGTGTCACGCGGCTGGGTCGCCTGCCCCGGCTCGACAGACTCGACGCGATCACGCTGGCCGAGGCTTTCGCCGAAACCTTCGACATGGCAGCCTTCCGGTGAGCGGCTCCCCGATCTGGCACCCCTTCACCCAGCACGGACTAGGCGAGCCGATCCCGCTGGTCACGCACGCGTCAGGCGCGATCCTCCACACCGCGGACGGGCGGCGGATCGTCGATGCGATCTCGTCCTGGTGGGTGACGACGCACGGCCATTGCCAGCCGCGGATCATGGCCGCGATCGCGGAGCAGGCGCAGGCGCTCGACCAGATCATCTTCGCGGGCTGGACGCACGAACCCGCCGAGACGCTCGCGCGCAGGCTTCTCGCGATGATGCCGCCGGCGCTGACCCGCGTGTTTTTCTCGGATTCGGGGTCGACCAGCGTCGAGGTCGCGCTCAAGATGGCGCTCGGCTTCTGGGCCAATCGCGGCGAACCGCGCGACCGCATCCTCGTGCTCGAGCACAGCTATCATGGCGATACGATCGGCGCGATGTCGGTCGGCGCACGTGGCGTCTTCAATCAGGCGTATGGCGCGTTGCTGTTCGACGTCGGCACGATCCCCTTCCCCGCGCCCGGCCACGAACAGGCGACGCTCGACGCTTTGGAGGCGGCGTGCCGCGCCCGCCCTGCCGCGTTCATCGTCGAGCCGCTGGTGCTCGGCGCGGGCGGGATGCTGTTCTATCCCGCGCACGTCCTCGCCGAGATGCGCGCGATCTGTGCGCGGCACGCCGTGCTGTTCATTGCGGACGAAGTGATGACCGGCTGGGGCCGCACCGGTACGCTGCTCGCGTGCGAACAGGCGGGCGTGGTGCCCGATATCCTGTGCCTGTCGAAGGGGCTGACCGGCGGTGCGGTGCCGCTCGCGGTGACGCTTGCGACCGAGCCGATCTACGCGGCGCATTTTTCGGACGACCGGGCGAAAATGTTCTTTCACTCGTCGAGCTACACCGCCAACCCGATCGCCTGCGCCGCCGCCAACGCCAATCTCGCGATCTGGCGCGACGAGCCGGTGCTTGCGCGCGTGGCCGATCTGGCGGACCGCCAGCAGGTGCGGCTGGCCGCGCTCGCCGGTCATCGCAACATCCGCAACGCGCGCACGCTGGGGACGATCGCTGCGGTCGAACTGGTCGATCCGGCGGGGGGCGGGTATCTCTCCAACCTCGGCCCGATGCTGCTCAAGCGGTTCCGCGACGCCGACCTGCTGCTCCGCCCGCTCGGCAACACCGTCTACGTTATGCCGCCCTATTCGATCGGCGCGGACGATCTCGACCGGGTCTATGCCGCGATCGGATCGGCGGCGGATGCGCTGGGATGACAGTCTGAGGGCGGCGCAGA
>CAZNQA010000006.1:0-58339 GCA_964575105.1 uncultured Stakelama sp. | reverse complement strand
GAATATCTCGTGTCGGAAATCCAGGAGGTCTATCGTCTCCAGGGCGTGAAGATCAACGACAAGCACATCGAGACGATCGTTCGTCAGATGCTGCAGAAGGTCGAGATCACCGACGGCGGCGACACCACGCTGCTCGCCGGCGAGCAGGTCGATCGCGACGAGATGGACGAGATCAACTCGAAGATCGACAAGAAGGAGCGTCCGGCACAGGGCAAGCCGGTCCTGCTCGGCATCACCAAGGCGTCGCTGCAGACCCGCAGCTTCATCTCGGCGGCGTCGTTCCAGGAGACCACCCGAGTCCTCACCGAGGCTTCGGTGCAGGGCAAGAAGGATACGCTGACCGGTCTCAAGGAGAACGTCATCGTGGGTCGCCTGATCCCGGCGGGCACGGGTGCGGGGCTCAACCGCCTGCGTGTCACCGCATCGTCGCGCGATGCGGCGCTGCGGGTCCAGCAGCGGCGTCTCGCCGAGGTTGCGATCGTCGCGCCGAACTCGGCGAAGGAAGAGCATGACGCCGAGCTCGCGCGGTCCGCGCGGGATTCGGGCGGTGCCGGGAGCGATCCGCTCGCCGCCGTCACCACCAGCGGTCATGGCACCGATGCCGATGCGGGCGAGTATCTGAACAAGGAGTAAGCTCCGCGTTCGGGTGATCTGCCCGATCTGAAAAGAGCCGCCGTCCGGGACCAGTCCCGGGCGGCGGTTTTTTTATGCGCGCAGTGCGCGTAAGGCACGGGAATGGCGCGCCTGATCCTGCTCAACAAACCCTATGACGTCCTGTCGCAATTCACCGACGCGAAGTCCCCCACCCCGCGCGCGACGCTGTCGGACTATGTCGCGGTGCCAGGGGTTTATCCGGCGGGGCGGCTCGATCGTGACAGCGAGGGGCTGATACTGCTGACCGACGATGGGCGGTTGCAGGCGCGGATCGCCGACCCGAAGTTCAAGCTGCCCAAGACGTATCTGATCCAGGTCGAGGGCGACCCTGACGATGCTGCGCTCGCGCCGTTGCGTGCTGGGGTGCTGCTCAAGGACGGGATGACCCTGCCCGCCGAGGTCGCGCGGATCGACGATCCGGCGCTGTGGCCGCGCGATCCGCCGGTACGGTTTCGCAAGAGCGTGCCGGATGGGTGGATTTCCCTGACCATTCGCGAGGGGCGCAACCGGCAGGTGCGGCGGATGACTGCGGCTGTCGGGTTTCCGACGCTGCGGCTGGTACGCTGGCGGATCGGGGAGTGGACGATTGCAGGGCTGGCGCCGGGGGAGATGCGGGAGGTTCCGGTCTAGCGGGGTCGGGTTCTCGGTGAGACACCGCCCCACCCCCAACCCCTCCCCTGAAGGGGAGGGGCTTGAGAAGAGGGAAACCCCCGCGGAAGGTGAGGGGTTTTTTTGCGCGCGCTTCTCTCTTCGCCCCTCCCCTTCAGGAGTGTCGGGTCGGCCATGCCCCCGGCATGGCCTGAAGGATGCGGGGCATCCTTCACCCGACACTGGGTTGGAGTGGGCCGTGCAGCAGGAACGACCCCAGTTAACCGCCCCACCCTACCCCTTGGACAAAACCGTAGCCCGCTCGCGCAACCGCTCGATCGCAGCAGCGTGGATCCCCGGCACCGACGTCACTACGCCAAACGCCTGCGCGCGCGGCGTATTGAAACGAAGTCCCTGCCCCAAGGCATCGGAAACGCTTGCCCCGGCCTCGGCCGCGATCAGGACTGCCGCCGCGACATCCCATTCCCAGCCCCAGCGCAACGTCGCCACCAGATCCGCCTCGTCCGCCGCGACCATCGCGATCCGCAAGGCGATCGAATTGGGTTTCGCAACCGGCACCAGATCGCGATCGACCTTGGGCAAGGCATCGGTCGGCACGCGCGCGCCGCTGAACGCGGTCCGATCGCCGACCCGCAAACGAACACCATTTCCCCAGGCGCCCTGCCCCAGCTCGGCGCGAAACACCTGCCCGCGCGCCGCCGCATCGAGCACGCCGATCACTGGCTGCCCCCGGTCGACCAACGCGACCGAAACCGCCCAGCCATCGCGACCGCGGATATAGTCGCGCGTCCCGTCGATCGGATCGACTACCCACAGCCGCGAACACGCCAGCCGGTCGGCATTGTCGGCGGTCTCCTCGGACAGCCAGCCGGCATCCGGCAGCAACGCGGAAAGCCGCTCGCGGAGCAGAGCGTTGACCTCGAGATCGACCGCGCAGACCGGATCGCCTGGGCTCTTCTCCCAGCGCGCGAAGTCGGTGCGCCACTGGCGCAACGCCAGCGCGCCCGCTTCCGCCGCGATCGCCGTGACCGCGTCCGCCAGACCGGGTTCAACCACTGGCGATGGTCATCCCCTCGACCCGGATGGTCGGCACGTTGGTGCCATAGCGGAATTCGAGGTCGTTGGCGGGCGTCAGGTTGCGGTACATGTCGCGCAGATTGCCCGCGATCGTGAACTCCGCGACCGGCCCAGCGATTTGCCCGTCGACGATCCGGAACCCCGCAGCGCCGCGCGAGTAATCGCCCGTCACGCCGTTGACGCCCATGCCGATCAGCTCGGTCACGAACACGCCGTTGGAAATGTCCTCGATCAGCGTCGAGACCGGCATCTTGCCCGCGACCATATGGACGTTGCTCGGCGAGACCCCGGGCGCGCCCGCGACGCCGCGCGCGGCATGGCCGGTCGGCTCGAGGCCGAGTTGCCGCGCGGACGCGCTGTCGAGCAGCCACGCCTCGAGCATGCCATGCTCAATGATCGCGGTGGGGCTGACCGGCAGCCCCTCGCCGTCGAACGGGCGCGAACGCAGCCCGTGGGGACGATGCGGATCGTCGAGCACGGTGACGCCATCGGAGAAGACCTGCGTTCCCAGCGCATCGAGCAGGAAACTCGTCTTGCGCGTGATCGCAGACCCAGAGATCGCGCCCATCAGATGGCCCAGCAGGCTCGACCCGACGCGCGGATCGTACACCACCGGCATCGGCCCGCTTGCGAGCCGCCCGGGATTGACCCGCGCGACCGCGCGTTCGCCCGCCTTGGTGCCGATCGCCGCGGGCGCTTCGAGCGCACGCCGGTGCCGCGCCGAGCTATAGGCATAATCGCGGACCATCTCACCGCCGCCCTCGGTCGCGCCCGCGAGCACGCTGGCGGAAAGGCCATAGCCGGTTGCGGCATAAGCGGCGGCAAAACCGTGGCTGGTTGCGAGCGCCCAGATCGAGCGCGACGCGCTCGCCGACCCGCCTTCGCTGTTGGTGACGCCGGGAACCGCGCGCGCGGCGTCCTCGGCGGCGAGCGCGACTTCGCGGAGGCTTTCGGGCGAGGCTTCACCGCCGTCGTCGAGATCGAGCAGCGGCGGTGCGCCGTGCATCAGGCGTTCCTTGGGCGCGAGCCCGGCCCAGGCATCCTCGGGGGCCTCGCGCGCCATCGCGACCGCGCGCTCGACCAGCGCAGCGATCGAATCGTCGGACAGGTCGGAGGTGGAGACGCTAGCGGAACGCTTGCCGACGAACACGCGCAGGCCGAGGTCGGCGCTTTCCGACCGGCCGACGTCCTCGAGCGCGCCGAGGCGGACCGAGATGTCGAGCGACATGTCGGCGGCATAGACGGCATCTGCGGCGTCTGCCCCGGCGGCGGTGGCACGGGAGACGATGGCGGCGGCGCGATCCTGCGCCTGATCGGGGGTCAACATGAAGTTGGACTTAAGACGTCGCACCGCGCGATGCTAGAGCGGTTTCGTCGGCGTCTCCGCTCAGGGCACAGCGTCCCCCTAAAGCGTCGTCCCCACCACGAAGCACGCGAGGAACATCAGCAGCCCGGCGAACCGGTTCGAGCGGAACCGCGCGAGCGCGCCCGCGCCGTCGTCTGGGCGGAGCGTCGCGACCTGCCATGCGAAGTGCAGCGCGACCGGGAGCAACGCCGCGACCGCAAGCCAGTCCGGGCGCAACAGCCAGATCGCGCCCGCCCACAGCGCCAGCGCCGCCGCATAGAACAGCCCGACGCCCGCACGCACCCGGCTGCCCATCCGGAGCGCGGAGGAGCGCACCCCGATCAGCGCGTCGTCCTCGCGGTCCTGGAGCGCGTAGATCGTGTCATAGCCGACCACCCAGCAGATCGACCCGGCGTAGAGCAACAGCCCGGGTACGGAGAGCGTGCGGGTGATTTCCGCCCAGCCGACCAGCGCCGCCCAGGAGAATACCAGACCGAGCCAGATCTGCGGCCACCAGGTGATCCGCTTCATGAACGGATAGGCCGCGACCGGCGCGAGGCTGCACAGCGCGACCACCGCCGCAAAGGCGTGCAACTGCAGCAGCACCGCAAGCCCGACGAGGCACAGCAGCACCAGCCACACTGCCGCCGCCTTGACCGAGACCGCGCCGCTTGCAAGCGGGCGGCTGCGGGTCCGCGCGACCTGCCGGTCGAGATCGCGGTCGATGATGTCGTTGAACACGCACCCCGCGCCGCGCATCGCGATGCTGCCAAGCAGCAACCACAGGATCAGATCCCAATGCTCGACGGTGCCGCCCGCGAGCGCGACGCTCCACGCGCCGGGCCAGAACAGCAGCCACCAGCCGATCGGCCGGTCGAACCGCGCGAGCAATGCGAACGGTCGCGCCACCGACGGCAATATTGCGATCAACCCGCGATATTCGGTGTCGGGCGTGAGGGGCGAGGCGCTCGGGTCGGTAACGGTCATGCGCCCGCCGTAGCGCAACCGGTCGAGCCGGGGAAATACCGCGCGACGGTTTCACCACCCGAACGAAAAAGGCCTCCAACCCTGCGGGTGGAGGCCTTTCGACTGCTTCGGCAAGGATGCCTTACTTTTTGTCGTCCTTGACGCCAACCGTCGGAACCGAAATCGTTTCCTTCTCGGTCTTGACCTTGGGCACATCGACCGTCTTCTCGGACGTCCCGACGACGACTTCCTTCGAATCGACGTCGACCTTCGGCAGCGCACCACCCTTGACGGAAACTTCCGGCAGGGCACCGCTCTTGGTGACGTTCGCGCTCCAGAAACCGGTGGCGAACAGCAAGCCCACGATGACCGCGATCACCACGAGAATGATGAGGATGGTGCGTCCGGCGCCGCTGCGCTTTTCGACGACGGGATCGGTGCTGCGATAGTCGGACATGGTTTCTCCCTTTGCGTACGATCCGTAAAGATCTGTAATAACGCAAGAGAAACGACAGATACGACGAGTGGTTCCGCACGCTTGACGAACCGTGTGTCCCAAACGAGGAATCCTTCCGGTCTGGCGGGGAGATCTTTCCGGTCGGACGGTGCCCGACCGGATGTCGTGACGGTCGCTGGCGACAATCCGCCTCGCTTTTTTCGCCCGCGGTCGTCACCACGGTCAGCGGTCGGCGAAGCTCGCTGGCATCGGTGCCGATCTTTGCCCGACCTGTGGGGAACCCGATCCTTGGTCCATCTTTCCGTCGCGATCGCACGATTTTTCGAAGCCTTGCTGTGGGCAGTGGCGCGGAGCGTCGGAATGATCGCTGCGTGGATCATGCTTGGTGTCATCGCGGCGACGGTGCTCGCGGTGCTGGTGCGCGCCGGATTCCGGCGGCGACATGACCGGAGGGGCTCCTGATCGAGACCTTTGCGAGTTCCCGACCGAGGGCGATTGTGCAGTCGCCACGATCCGCCCTAGGAGGCGGCATGCCCGCTACCCCCGCCTGGCCGCCACAAAGCACCCCGCGCCTGTTCGTCGAGCATCCGCTCGCGCCCGGCCCGCTCCGCATCGAGGGCGCGCAGGCGCATTATCTCGTGGCCGTGATGCGGATGAAGCCGGGGGACCCGGTCAAGCTGTTCGACGGCCAGTCGGGCGAATGGCTCGGTGTCGCCGCGAGCGTCGGCAAGCGCGACCTGCTGCTCGACGTGACCGAACGGCTGCGGGAGCGCGAGCATGTCCCCGACCTGTGGCTGTGCGCCGCGCCGATCAAGAAGGGCCGGATCGATTGGGTCGCGGAGAAAGCATGCGAGCTCGGCGTCGCGCGGCTCGTCCCCGTCCTCACGCGCCGGACGATCGTCGACCGGCTGAACGGCGAACGCCTGCGCGCGCACATGATCGAAGCGGCCGAGCAATGCGGCCGCACCGCGATCCCCGAACTGGCCGAGCCGGTGAAACTCGCCGCGCTGTTGCGCGACTGGCCCGCCGGGCGCGCGCTGTATTTCGCGGATGAGACCGGCGGCACGCCCGCCGCCGCCGCGATGCGCGACGGCCCGGCAAGTGCCGCGCTCCTGATCGGCCCCGAAGGCGGATTCGACGATTCCGAGCGCGAAGCGATCCGTAGCGTCGCGGATGCGACCGCGATCACGCTCGGCCCGCGTATCCTCCGCGCGGACACCGCAGCGGCGGCGGCAACCGCCTTGTGGATGGCGGCGCGGGGCGATTGGTAGGTAGCGGATCGAAACCCGCTGGCGGGCAACGCATCGCGGCGCTAAGGCGCGACGATGACGACCCGTCCCGACACCATCAAGACCTCGCCGCTGATCGAATCGCGCGATCAGCTCGTCGCCAGTTTCGGACGGGGGGAAAAGCCCCCCGAACGCTGGCGGATCGGCACCGAGCATGAGAAGTTCGTCTATGCCGACAGCGATCATCATGCGCCGAGCTACACCGAAAAGGGCGGCATTCGCGACCTGCTCGACGCGCTGACCGCTTACGGCTGGGAACCGGTCGAGGAGAATGGCAACGTCATCGCGATGAGCGGCAGCGACGGATCGATCAGCCTCGAGCCCGCGGGGCAGTTCGAGCTGTCGGGGGCACCGCTCGAGACGCTTCATGAGACCTGCGCCGAAACCGGGCGGCATCTCGAACAGGTCAAGGCGATCGGCGAGAAGTTCGGGATCGGGTTCCTCGGCCTCGGCATGTGGCCGGACAAGACTCGTGCCGAGCTGCCGATCATGCCGAAGGGCCGCTATGCGATCATGCTGCGGCACATGCCGCGGGTGGGCACGATGGGCCTCGACATGATGTTGCGCACCTGCACGATCCAGGTGAACCTCGATTACCAGTCCGAGGCGGACATGGTGCAGAAATTCCGCGTCGGGCTCGCGCTCCAGCCGCTCGCGACCGCGCTGTTCGCCAATTCCCCGTTCACCGAGGGCAAGCCCAACGGGATGCTGTCCTACCGCAGCCATATCTGGTCCGACACCGATCCGGCACGCACCGGCATGCTGCCATTCGTGTTCGAGGACGGCTTCGGCTACGATCGCTACACCGACTATGCGCTCGATGTGCCGATGTACTTCGTCTATCGCGAAGGCCGTTATATCGATGCGGCGGGGCTGTCGTTCCGCGACTTCCTCAAGGGCGAGCTGGCGGTGCTGCCGGGCGAGAAGCCGACGCTCGACGACTGGAACGACCATCTCTCGACTGCCTTCCCCGAGGTACGGCTCAAGACCTTCCTCGAAATGCGCGGTGCCGATGGTGGCCCGTGGGGGCGGATCTGCGCGCTGCCGGCCTTGTGGGTCGGTCTGTTGTACGACAATCAGGCACTCGATGCCGCCTGGAATCTGGTCAAGCACTGGACGATCGAGGAGCGGCAGGCGCTGCGCGATTCAGTGCCGAAGCTCGGTCTCGACGCCCCGATCGCGGGCGGCAGGACGCTCCGTGCGATCGCCGGTGAGGTGATCGACATCGCCCATGCCGGCCTTGCGTCGCGCGGACGGCTCGACGCGGGCGGAAGCAACGAAACCGGCTTCCTCGATCCGCTTCGCGAAGTGGTGCGCAGCGGCAAGGTGCCGGCCGAGGTCCTGCTCGAAAAATACCACGGCGTCTGGGGTGGAGACGTTTCCAAGGTGTACGACGAACTGCGTTTCTAGCGACATCACTGGCCGTCCTCCGGCGCTGGCCGGGGCGTCGGTTCAGGCAGAATCGCCATCGCGACATCCTGCCGCAGCTTCGCCCGGCCCAGACCGGCGGCGTGCCCCGGCTCAGTCGGGCTGGCCGCCGTCGCTCGATTGTGCCAGCCGCTGCCCGATCATCACACCCAGCCGCTGCCAGGTTGCGACGACGAGGGGCTGATCCGGCGCGGCGGCGTCCGCCTGCGCCTGTGCCACCGCGACCGCGCGTTCGCCGAACGTGTCGACCATCACCTTCGCCATTGCGGCGATTTTGTCGTCAGTCTCGGACACGACGGTGGTCATCGTGCAACGCTCCCAATAAAGGTTAGCACTGCCGGATACGCGCCGGTTCGACAACGCACCATAGCGCAATATACTCTAATATGGCATTGTTTCTGCACCACGGGTTTATGGAAGCGCCACTTCTGCACGATTTTCTCGATACCGCCCCCGCGACTGCACATGTCCTCACCGACCTTGCCGGCACCTATCTGGCGGTCGACGACGCCTATTGCGAGATCCTGGGACGCGAGCGCCACGACCTGATCGGCCAAGCCGCGGTACAGTTCACCAATCCCGTCGAACAGGCGCAGCATAATGCAGCGATCGCACAGCTTCGCGACACCGGCAGTTCGCTCACCATCAGCAAGAATTACATGCGGCCGGACAGGAAGCTCGTCCGCGTCAGGAACGATGCGTCAGTTATTGCCGACGGGATTGGTCCACGACGGCTTGTCGTGACGGTCCTGCCGCTCGCCGACGTCACGCCGATTACCGCGCTGGAAAGCAATTTCGCGACCGTCACCCGGATGCTGCGCGCACGGCGGGGGCGCGCGGCGGCGTTCGGCGAGGACCGCTTCGCCGATGGCAAATGGGATATCGCTCTGGCTTGCTTCAAGCTGGAATGTGCGGGCCCCCGTCTGACAGTCGCCGACATCTGCCGCGAAATCGGGCTCGAACCCGCGGGCGGTGCATTGGCGGTGCTGGAGATGATTGCGCGCGGCGACCTGGAGATCGAACATGCCGGATGCGGACTCGACGATTCCGCCGTGCGGACCTCGATCGCCCTCCAACGCGCCCTGTCGACCTATCTGTCGCAATATGGCGGAACGCCGGGCACGATCGCCTAGCTGGCCCTACGCCCCGTCTTCGCCGAAGCGGGCCAGCTAAGCCGTTCCCCTTCCGTTCGATTTCGCCTATCGACAGCGTATGGACGCGTCACCGCCCCGCAAGATCATCCACGTCGACATGGACGCCTTCTTCGCCTCGGTCGAGCAGCGCGACGATGCGTCATTGCGGGGCAAGCCGATCGCGGTGGGGCATGCCGCTGCGCGTGGTGTGGTCGCGGCGGCGAGTTACGAAGCACGCGTGTTCGGGGTACGCTCGGCGCTGCCCTCGGTCACTGCGCTGCGACGTTGCCCCGATCTCGTGTTCGTCCCGCCACGGTTCGATGTCTACAAGTCGGTATCGCGCCAGATCCAGGCGATCTTCCACGAATATACGGCGCTCGTCCAACCGCTGTCGCTCGACGAGGCGTATCTCGACGTGACCGCGAACTTGCGGGACCTGCCGACCGCCTGGGCGACCGCAAAGGCAATTCGCGCACGAATTCTCGAGGAAACCGGACTGACGGCGTCGGCGGGCATTTCGTACAACAAGTTTCTCGCCAAGCTCGCGTCGGACCAACGCAAGCCCAACGGGCAGTTCGCCGTAACTCCCGACATGGGAGCGGCCTGGGTCGAGACGCTCCCGGTGTCGCGCTTTCACGGCGTCGGCCCGGTCACAGCGAAGAAGATGCACAGCCTCGGCATCACGACCGGCGCAGACCTGCGCGCCAAATCGATCGATTTCCTTCGCGCGCATTTCGGCAATGCGGCGGACTGGTATCATGCAATCGCCCGCGGCGAGGATCATCGCCCGGTCGATCCCGACCGGATACGCAAGTCCTCGGGATCGGAAACGACGTTCAACCGCGACCTGCTCGACCCCGCGGAGATTGCTGCGGGGGTACAACGGATGGCGGAGGACGTGTGGGCCTGGTGCGCGAAGGCGGAAGCCTATGGCCGGACCGCGACGGTCAAGGTGAAGTACAACGACTTCCAGCAGATCACCCGCAGTCGGACCTATCCGGCCCCGCTCGACACCGCCGCGCGGCTGAGCGCCGCCAGCGCCGAGCTGATCCGCTCGGTGCTGCCCCCGACCAAGGGGATCCGGCTGGTCGGGGTGACGGTGTCGACGTTCGATACGCTCGCCGACGCGGCTGCCGCGCTACCGTTGTTCGGGGACGAGTAATCTTTTCCGGACTTCGGCCCGACGGAGGACCGCTTCCGGGGCGTATCAGAACAGCCAGTTGCTCCACTGGCCGACGGCGACCCAATCACCGTTGCGGCGCTGGAACGCGTAGGTCGTCCCCCAATGCTCGATATTGACCGTGACGAAACCGGTGGTGTCCGACCATACCGGGTCCGACACGACGTATTTGTAATTGCACTTCCGCGACAGGCGAACGAAAGGCCACCACCGCGCATCGACGAGCGGAATGCCGAAGCCGCCGGGGAAATCGACGACCTTTGTCTGCCCGGTGCGCGACAGGACCATTGCCGCATTGTTCAACCGTTGCTGCTCGAGGAAGCCCAGCGTCGCGGTCGTATTCCCGGGATCGGGGATATGCGATGGCCGGTTGACGATCGTATCCTGGTAAATCTGCTGCGTGGTGAGCGCTTCCTTCGAGCGCAGCGGCGCGACGACGTGCCATGCGAGCGGCCGTCGCGACGGCGCGGGCGCGACCGCCATCGTCGCGAAGATCGCCAGCGGCTTGCCATTGGTCCGATTATCGACGCAGATCGCGTTGCCGTCGTTGGTCAGGACGTTGAGGGTCGCCCGGACGAGCTTCTGCGAATCGTCGAACGGTGGCTTCGGCGCTTCGGCGCAGGCGGATACCGAGACCGCCGCGAGCATCATCATGGCGCGGGGGAACGACCGGGACGATCGTTGACGGTCAACCATGTTTCAATCGCCGCATCGCATTCACTCCACCCTGTTTACCCGACCCACACCCCGATGGAGATTGCGACGCCCTTGCGCATTGGTCCTCATGAATAGGTCGTAACCGGTCCCGTCGGGGGATTCCACCCGTTCAAATGTATCGCTATTTTCTCGCCGAAGCCATATCACGTCATGATGCCTACTCAGACACTCGAATTCAAAAGCGGTGAAAACAAGGCCCGCTCGCTGATCATGGGCGCGCTTGCCGCGACACTCCTGGTGGCGGCGCTGGCGCCGCAGAATACGCGCGCGGTATTCATCATCGATGGCGGGCTTCCCGGGGCGAAGGCGTTCACAGCTACCGTCGGGCCGAATGGTGCGGGTCCGCGTCCGGGAAGCTTCCTTTCGGGCCTCGCGGGTCCGCGCGGGCCGGTCGGGCAGCGATCGCGAGGCATTCCCGGTGCGGGTCGTCCGGGCGGGCGGAATGTCGTTCCGGTTGGGCCGCAGGGCGCGACCGGGGCGATCCCGCCGGCCGCGCTTGCTGACAATAGTTTCACGCAGCCCGGTCGCGACGCCGCGGTCGATGCCGGTGTCGGCGCGGCCCCGAGCGGTGCTGGCCAGCCCTTCGCGCCGTTCGTCTCGCAGCCGGTTTCCGGTTCGGGCTTCGGTGGGACGACGCCGGGGACGCCCGGGACACCGGGTTCCCCCGGAAGCCCGGGCACGCCGGGTACGCCTGGCACCCCCGGGACGACGACCCCGACGCCGGTGTCCTCCGTGCCAGAGCCGTCGACCTGGGCAATGCTGCTCGGCGGGTTCATGGTGATCGGGATCGCGCTGCGCCAGCGTCGCCGGGGCGCGACGCGTCTTGCCTGATCGAATGCGATAGGGTTCCGAGCGCTCAGTTCAGCTCGAGCGCGTTGCCCGAGATCGTGACGGGACCGAGCCGCGACAGCAGGTCCTGACCGAGCAGCGAGACTTTCAGGCCCCGGCGGACGACGGCCGCGTCCACCCCAGTCACGCGGCGTCCGGCGATTGCGACATGCTCCAGCCGTACGCGATCGATCGCCGATGGTCCCGACGCGGTTTCCATCATCATCGCCGCACCATGCCGTGCCGCCCCGACGCGAGCGGCATCCGCCTTGGTCAGGACGACCATCGTCGCGCCGGTATCGATCAGGAACTTGACCCTGACGCCATTCACCCGCGCGGTGACATAGAACAGCCCGTCGGGTGCCCGGTGGAACAGGGTCTGGGGCCGAGCCGTCGTACCGACGGCTTCGTCTGGGACCAACGCTACGGGCATCGTCCGCGCGACCAGCGACGCGGGCATCACCGCGTGTGTCGCGGCCTGCGGGACGTGCGCGCTGAGCGAAAGGCCAGCAAATGCCGCCATTCCGACAAGGCCTGGGGTCGCCAAAAGGAGTTTGACCGCGAACATGCCGCGACCTTGCTGGTCACGGCATAAACATCGGGTACCCTTAGATAGTTAACGCCGCGTCAAGCTTCCGCTTCCGCGACCGGCTGCCCTTCCCTTGCGATGAGCCGGCGGCGGCGGAACCACTGGACCAGCGCGCCGAGGGCAATCACCAGTCCCCCGACTGCGAATTCGGATGCCCAGATCCAATAGGGCCAGCGCATCGTCGCTGCCGATCGGAACAGGACGTAATGCGTCGGCGTGACGCGGAAACCGGCGTAGCGATAGAGCCGGAACAGTTCACCCGGAAGCGCATCCTTGACCAGGATACCCTGGCGGGCGCTGGTCGTTTCAGCGCGTTGCGACCCGTCGGTCGGCGACAACTCGATGAAATAGCGGATGACCGACGGGTCTGCCCCGGCGTCGACCATCGGCGCGAACCGGATATTACGGTGCGTCAGCCAGAGATCCTCATCGAATGCCGAGGTCCGGGTGTACAGGATACCGCCGCGCAGTTCGGTCAACCCCTGCGACGGCGCCTGCGGGAGCGTCGTGCTCGCGGAAATCCGCTGGATCGGCCCCGCCGCGGTCGGGAGCATCAGGATCATCACGCACGCCAGCAGTGCCGCGCCGAAGCACCCGACCGCAGCGACGACCAGCACGTTGAGGAAGCGCGTAGCCTCGAAGATGGCGTGCGTCAGATCGTTGCGGGCCGGAAGAACGTCGGTAGCCGGCACCGCAGCCGAAGCCGCCGCCGCCGCCGACTTGCGGCGACGTCGGGTGAACAGGAACGGCAAGGGTGCGAGGATGAGGACGAACAGCAGGAACGTCAGCAGCGGGTGGTACACACCGAATTCATTGAACTGCCATTCCGCCAGCAGCGCGATGAGCCCCCGATAGGTCCCCTCCTGCCAGGTAAAGAACGCGACGACGAGAATGATCCAGAGCGGCAGAAGCACCTGCGACGGGTGCTGGCGCACCGAACGAAACCGTACGCGCATTCCACTTCCTACTCATACCACAACAAAAATGCTTCAGTTACAGTTCATAAAGCGGTTAACGAGGGTGTCAAAACTCGTTACCGCTTTTCTCTGGCTCTGCGGTCATCCGCCCGGATAAGCGGGGGACAAACCTGACGCAGCCAACGGTGTCGCACCATACAAACACGCGCTGCGGCATCCCGAGCATTGAACTTATTCAGATCGTTACGATTCTAAATCATTCCAGAAACCGTATTCTAGGACCGAACACGATCCGATCGGGCGCCCTCTTGCCAAAACATCGTTTCGGATCGACTGTTGCTGCGGAACCAACGAACGCCCCGAGATGGCCTGCCCTGACGGCCTCGCATCCTCAATATTCGTTTGGTTTCAGCGGACAGGCATGCTGCCTTGACGCCGCGCCGGTCGCAAAACCGCGATGGCTGTCATCCGAAGTATCGAGCGACGCTTGCGTCACCCGGCCATGGTCCGCCGTTAGGAGAGCTTGCGAATCGTCTCGTCGAGCACCGCCACTCGAATACCAAGTTTGCGGACGACGAGGTGGTTCTCAACGGTCCGGCCATCGGGCTGAAGGCGCATCGTCTGCTGGATCCTGTAACCGCCCTTGGCGTGGAAGCGGATCTTGAACACGCTCCCCCGGACCTCCCCCGTTACCGGGCCGACCGCTTCACTCAACACGCCGGTATATCGACCGTCGCCGAGGGCATGCAGGGTCCAGCGGCGATCGCGCGTTGGCTTGCCCGAAACCTCGACGCTTTGCTCGAGGAGGATCGTATTTCCGTCACGAACTGTCCCCCGACCGCGCACGTGAACGGCGCGGTGGCGTGCGGCGATCCGGCGGAAGACGCCTTCTCCGGCTGTATTGCCGGAGAAGAAGTCGATTGGGGAGAAAGCGGGACCCGCAGTCCGCCCGACCATTTGCGGCGCCGCGACGCTCGACAGCGCCGCGGCAAGGAAGAGCGTGCTGCCCATCGCCGACGTTAGGCAGGCACTGCGGTTGCGACGGTATCCGCAACGATTCGTACCGGGACCGACTTGCTTGCCGGCGTCTTGGAGAGCTCGTCGTGGTGGCCGACGGGGACCAGCACGTTGCACTCAGGGTAATAGCCCGCAATCGTCCCGCGCGGCAGCTTGTACGCGGTCAGCGTCAGGCCACCGAGCTGCCGGTCCTGTCCGTCGTCGACATCGGTGATCAACCGGATCGTCTGGCCGTCGGCGAGCCCTGCCTCGGCGATGTCGTCGGGGTTCATCAACAGCACGTCGCGGGTTCCCTCGATCCCGCGGAAGCGGTCGGAATAGCCGTAGATCGTGGTGTTGAACTGGTCGTTCGACCGCATTGTGATCAGGCGGAAGCGACCCGGCGCATCCTGGAAGCCGATCGACGTCAGTTCGCCCGGCGTGGTGAAAACGGCCTTGCCCGACTCGGTCTTCCAGACCCGCTCGTGCGCCGCATTGCCGCGCCAGAACCCGCCCGGCTGGTACATCCGCTTGTTATAATCGCGGAACGCATCAGGGTACGTCTTCTCGATCAGGTCACGCACCAGCCCGTAGTCGGCAGTCCACGCGTCCCACTTGAGATGCTCGCTCGACGGCAGTGTCGCCTTGGCGATCCCGGTGACGATCGCCAGCTCGCTCATCACCTTGTCGGACACCGGCGTGCGATAGCCGACCGACGCGTTGATCATCGAGAAACTGTCTTCGGAGGTGATCGTCTGCGGACCGCCGGCCTGCTCGTCTTCCTCGAACCGTCCGAGACACGGCAGGATGTAGGCGAGCTTACCCGGGAACAGATGGCTGCGGTTGAGCTTGGTCGATACCATGACGGTGAGGTCCTGCGCCGCCCACGCTTTCTCCATCCGCTCCTGATCCGGCACCGCGCGCAACAGATTGCCGCCCAGCGAGATGAACGCGCGAACCTTGCCGGCGAACAGCCCCTCGGCTGCCTCGACGATGTTCATGCCGTCCTTCGACGGCGGATCGAAATCGAACAGCATCTTGAGCTTGTCGACCGGGATGAGGTGGATCTTCTCGGCGATGCCGACGGTACGCTGACCCTGGACGTTGCTGTGCCCGCGTACCGGGCAGCACCCCGCCCCGGGACGTCCGATGTTGCCGCGCAGAAGCAGCAGGTTGACGAGCATCGCGATGTTGACCGAGCCATGCGCATGCTGGGTCAGCCCCATGCCGTAGACGCCGATGACCTTTTCGGCGGCGATGTAGACGTTGCCCGCCTCGCGCAGCGCTTGCTCGGTGAGACCGCTTTCCTGGACGATTTCCGCCCAGGTGACATCACGACACTTCTGGATGAACTCGTCGAAGCCGGTGGTGTGCTGCGCGACGAAGGCGTGGTCGATCACTTCCGCCTTGCCCGCTGCCTTTGCGGCGTCGTCCGCCTCGACCACGACCTTGCACATGCCCAGCATCGCGGCGATGTCGCCACCCGCCTTGAGCTGGTGATACTGGTCGGAGATCTTGGTCTCCTTGCCGGTGAGCATCGCCACCGGGCTTTGCGGATCGACGAACGATACCAGGCCCTGCTCGATCACCGGGTTGAAGGTGACGATCTTGGCGCCACGATCCTTCGCGTCCTTGAGCGGGTGGAGGAAGCGTGGGCTGTTGGTGCCCGGGTTCTGCCCGAAGAAGAAGAAGGCGTCGGTCTCGGCGAGATCGTCCCATACGATCGTACCCACCGGCGAGCCGATCACCTTGGTGAGGCCGACCGAAGTCGTCTCGTGACACATGTTCGAGCTCTGCGGCAGGTTGTTTGTGCCGTAAACGCGGGCGAGCAACGCGTAGAGATACGAAGCCTCGAGCCCGGCATGGCCCGACGCGTAGAAAACGGCACTGTCCGGATCGAGCGGCTTGAGCGCACCTGCGATCCCGGCGAAAGCTTCGTCCCACGTCGTTTCGACATAACGATCGGTCGCGGCATCGAAGCGAAGCGGATGTGTCAGGCGGCCAGTCTTCTCGAGGTCGTGGTCGCGCCATGTCCGCAGCTCGGTGACGCTATGACCGTCCTTTGCCCAGAATGCCGGGGTGCAGCGTGCGCTGGTCGATTCCCAGAGCGTCGCCTTGGCGCCATTCTCGCAGAATTCAAACGCCGAGTAATTGACCGGCTTTGGCCACGCGCATGACGCGCACATCACGCCCTTGGGTTTGTTCATCTTGCCGAGGCTGGCGAGCGATGCCGGGCTCGACCAGGTCTCGCCGAAGATGCTGGCGATCCCGCGCATCGATCCCCAGCCACCTGCCGGCCCGGGGGAGTGCGGCAAATCGTCCGGCAGTTTGGAAAGGTCTGCGGGGGCTTGCGCCTGGTCTTTGTTCGACATTTTCAATCCCATCTCGCGCCAACGGCCGGTGCTTCTGTCGAAGCGTGCGGCGCGGTGCTAGGTTCCCGCCCGCCGTGCGGTCGGGCACGATTAACGATGCTTCCACCGCATGCGCCCGTGCGTTAGGCCAGATCATGCCCTTATCCGTACCCGCTTCCGCTCTCGACCCGATCCGTCCCGCGCTCGAAACCATCTCCGTCGAGGGCGTTCGATTGGGATCGCCGCGCCCGATCGCGCAGGAGGTTGCGGTGGCGATCGAACTCGATGGCGTCGGTTTCGCGGTTATGATGGCGACTCCGCACGACCTGGAAGATTTTGTCGTCGGCCTGTTGCTCGCCGAGAACGAGATCGCTTCCGCCGACGATCTGGCGAGCATCGATGTCGCGACCGTCGATGTCGGCGTGATCGTCCGCGCCGACCGGCGGCGGCCCGATCCGGTCGCGGTGCTGGAACGGATGCGTCCGCGTACGACCGATTCCGCCTGTGGGCTGTGCGGGCGCGACAGCCTCGACCGTGCGTTGCTGCCACTGCCAGCCGTCACCGCGCAAAGCCGCGCCGATGCCGCTGCGCTGTTCGCCGCAGCCAGCTCGTTGCGCGATCACCAGCCGCTCAATCGCGCGACCGGCGCGGTCCATGCGGCGGCGCTGGCGGATGCAACCGGCGCGATCCTGCTCGTGCGCGAGGATGTCGGACGGCATAACGCGTTCGACAAGCTGATCGGCGCGATGGCGCGGGGCAAGATCGGCTGGGACGGCGGTTTCGCAATGCTGAGTTCGCGCTGTTCGTTCGAGCTTGTCGACAAGGCGGTGCGGTCCGGTTGCCCGTTGCTGGCGACGATCTCGGCCCCCACCTCGCTCGCGCTCGACCGTGCGGCGGATGCCGGCTTGACGCTGGCGACGCTGGTGCGGTCGGATACGCTGACGTTGCAGCTTTGCCCTGCCTCCGCCCCGGCGCTGGTCGCGTGACGGTACTCGGCGCGGTTCTCGCGGGGGGTGAGTCGCGGCGGTTCGGCAGCGACAAGCTCGCTGCGCGCTATGGCGATCGGACCTTGCTCGACCATGCGGTCGCCTGGCTGCGGGGGCGGACCGATGCGGTCGTGCTGTGCGGTCGCGACGTGCCGGGCATCGCCTGCGTCGCGGACTGGCCGCGGCCTGGCCTGGGGCCGCTCGGCGGTCTGGCGGCGGCGTTGCGTCTTGCGGTCGAGCAGGGCCACGATGCGGTCCTGTCGATCCCGGGCGACACGCCTGTCCTGCCGCCCTCGTTGCATGACGAACTGTGCGCGATCGGCGCGCCCGTGTTCGTGCGGGGATGCCCGGTCATCGGCCTCTGGCCCGTGTCGGCGGCGGCAGCGCTGAACGCGTGGCTGGAAGAGAAAACGGACCATTCGATGCGGGGCTGGGCCCGGACGATCGGCGCGCGCGCCCTGATGCTTCCCGAACCGATCGCCAACGTCAATTTCGCCGCCGACCTTGCGGCGCTTCAACACGAATAAGACGGGCCGGCCTGGCTCCCCGCACCTTTCCTGGCGTGGCCGGTCTTCGATCAAGCCGTGCAGTGGATCAGAAGCGCAGCGTCGGGACCGGCATGCCGACCGCGAGCGCGGGACCGTTGGCCGGGCGGGCAACGAGACGATCCGCCGCGGCGAGCATCACGGGCCCCGAGACGAGCCCGCGGTCGAACAGCCGTACCGTTCCGGTTTCCGCAACCGCGCACAGGAAGGACTCGCGGTCGCCGGTTGCGGCGGCCGGGCTTGCTAGCGGTACATCCTCCCAGACCAGCGCAGTATCCGCATTCCCCCCACCCAGCAAAACCAGCAGCGGGGCGAGCAAGAGGCGCGCGACCGTCATTGCAGCCGTGGGATTGCCCGGCAGGGCAAGAACGTGCGCAGGCCCGAGGGTTCCGGACCAGGTCGGACGCCCCGGCCGTACCGCCAACCCGTCGAAGCCAAGCATGAATCCGAGTGGAACGAGTGCCTCTCGCGTCGCGGTGCGGGCGCCATGCGCAGCGCCGCCGACCAGCACGATGACGTCCGCGACATCGCGAAGCGCGCCGACGGCCGCTGCGAACGCCACCGGATCGTCCCCGACGCGGATCGCGCTGGTCGGCACACCGCCCCAGACGGTCGCGAACAGTAGCAGCGCCTGTCCAAGGCTTTCCGGAATGGCGTAGTCCCCCGCTGCCGCAGTGCCGGGATCGACATGGTTGCCGCCCAACACGACGACCGCGACCCGCGGGGCCCGCAGCACCGGGACATCCCCGACATCCGCCGCCGCCATCGCGACGAGCGCGCGCGGGTCGATCCTGCGTCCCGCCGCCACCACCATCGCTCCCCGCCGGAAGTCCGAGCCGGATCGCCGGATATGCGAACGCGCCGCTGCCACGCCGTCGACGGATACGTAGCCCCGGGCCTGAACGGCGTCCTCGATCGGCAGCACGCGAACTGTCCCTGCGGGCAACGGCGCGCCCGTGGCGATCCTGATCGCAGATCCCGCCGCGAGCGCGAAATCCTCCAGACTGTCGGGAGCGGTCAGCCGCCAGCGCTGCCCGGGCTCCCCGGCGCGCGCTTCCGCCACGGCGAAACCATCCATCGCGGCGGCATCGCGGCGCGGCGAGTCGATCCGGGCATGCACCGGCTGTGCGACAATTCTGCCCCCGGCCTGTGCCAGTGTGACACATTCGACCCCGAGCGGCCGCGCCGTCCGGCGCAGCATGGCAAGCGCGGAGGTAAGCGTTTCTAACACCCGTCTGGCGCGCGGCGGGTCGGTACGATCAGATACTGGCATGGCGGGGCTATACCGAACGTCTCGCACTGCGGCGAGCGCCGACCACCCCCGGTCATGTCGTGCGATCGTATGACTTCATCCCATGTTAAGCTGCAATTGCGATATTGAGCATCGTTCGCGCTGCGGTGATGCCGTCGTACGACCGTATGATGGTCCTCCGGGGAATTCGCACATGCAATACGTACGACGATCGGTTACAATACGTGCCATCGCGGGACTACAGTCCCTGGTTTAGCGTGTGCGTGAACGATCGTCGGTTACCGAGGGTCAAGCTGGAATGAACAACCTGCAGGTTCGTGATATCGCTGTTGAACTCATAAACCCGACCGCTTAGTCCCCATGCCCGCCTGCCCAGAGGGTTGCGCGTGGTGTCGAGGAATTCCCGCGAAACTATTCCAAACGCGGGAAAACCGATAACCATCCACGCCTATCTTGCACCGGAGTCTGCCAGAGACATGCTGCAAAAAGCAGACGGCGAAACAGAATTTCAACGCCTTCATGCCGGGGCGAAACCTATTTCGAAGCAGACCCGTCGGTTCCAGCTGTACGCTTTGCTGGCGCTGTTCGACGTCGCTGCGATTCTGCTCGCGTTCCTCGCGGCGGGTCTGCTGCGCTCCGAGCCGACGTTCGGCGCGAATGGCCTGCGCCTCGCCTTGATGATCTCGCCGATCTATGTGCTGGTCGCGTCCAACGGCCAGGCTTTCGGCTATCAGGCGCTGCTGAATTGGAAGCGCGGTCTGGGCAAGGCACTCGGTGCACTGGCCTTTGCGATTGCGGCGGTGCTGTTCGTCGCCTTCTTCTCGCGCGCCACGCTCGAGTTCTCGCGCCTCGTGTTCGGCACCGGCGCTGGCTGTGCGTTCGTGCTGGTCGGGCTTGGACGCTATGCCTTCAACAGCGTCGTCGAGCGTACGCTTGGATCGGTGCTGCGAACCGAATTGATCATCCTCGACAATTGCGACCTGCCGCCGCTCGGCGATGTCCGCGTGATCGATGCGGCCGCGTACGGCCTTCGGCCAAATTTGCGCGATCCCAACATGCTCGACCGACTCGGGACCGCGGTACAGGGGGCGGACTTCGTCCTGGTGTGCTGCGCGATCGAGGATCGGGCGGCCTGGTCGCTGCTGCTCAAGGGCACCGATGTGCAGGGCTTTGTCCTTGCCCCGGAGTTCGACGAGGCGGGCGCGAATCGGATCATGCGGTACGAGGGCCAGAGCGTGATGCAGGTGGCCTCGGGGCCGCTCGACGTCCGCAGCCGCGCGATCAAACGGGCGATGGACCTTGCGGTTACCCTTCCCGCGATCATCGCGCTGTCCCCGCTGCTGCTGACAGTCGCGCTCGCGATCAAGATCGACAGCAGAGGACCGATCCTGTTCCGGCAGCAGCGGCTTGGCCGGTCCAACCGGCTGTTCTCCGTCTTCAAGTTCCGCTCGATGCATGTCGAGGATTGCGACGCCGACGGCAATCGCTCCACCACGCGCGGAGACCGTCGCGTGACCCGGGTCGGTGCCTTGATCCGCGCGGTCAGCATCGACGAGCTTCCGCAGCTCTTCAACGTCCTTCGCGGCGAAATGAGCCTCGTCGGGCCACGTCCGCATGCGCTCGGGTCGCTTGCCGGGGCGGAACGCTTCTGGGAGGTCGATCAGCGTTACTGGCATCGTCATGCGCTCAAGCCGGGGATTACCGGACTGGCGCAGGTCCGCGGTCTGCGCGGCGAAACCCGCGAACGCGACGATCTGGTGAAGCGTCTGCAGGCCGATCTGGAATATCTCAACGACTGGTCGCTCGGCCGTGATATCGCGATCATGCTCGCGACGTTCCGTGTCATCGTTCATGACAAGGCCTATTAGTCGTTGCGGCACCACAACCGTTCGGGTGCGATATAAATTACCGATGTATTCGTCGCGGTTATGACGCTATTTACCGCAAGCATCGTAACTAGACACAATGGGCAGACGTCCTCTCCGCGGCTGGCATGCCCGGGGATCGGGAGGGAAAACTTTGGAAACGCCGTACGACTGGCTCACGCTGGCGATCTTTGCAGGGTTGATAATCCTGTTCCTGCAACGCTCGACCGCGGAGACGCCGAGCGATCGAATGATTGAATATGCACCGCCCGCAATCGGCTGCGCGGTCGCCAATTATCTTGGCAATCACGATCAGCACGCGCTGGCGATCATCGCGATCATCGCGATTCTGGTATATATCTGGCTCGTGCTCAAACCGCTGCAGCGGACTTGATGACCCAACACGACCTCCGGCTGGCTTTCGCTTGCCGGTCGAACGACCGATTCGCGCGATCCAGATGATGTGCTCCCCCGCCGGTCCGTCCGGGCCCGTTCCGCCGTTCCCCTTCCGCTCGCGCCAAGGCAAAGTGTGATGCTGACTACCCTATCCGCACCCGAGGTCAGGCCGATGCGTACGTGGTCGTGGACGCCGGCCATGCTGTTGCTGATCATCGGCGCACTCGCCTTCACGCTGCCGACGATGCTCGATGTTGCGCGGGAAAGCTGGGGGACGGAACAAGGCGCGCACGGCCCGCTGGTGCTTGCGACCGGAATCTGGCTGATCGTCCGCGAGCGGGCACGCATCGCTGCGGTGGCGCGGCCCGGTTCCGCGCTGGTGAGTTTCGGGCTGCTGATCCCGCTCGCCATCGTGTTCGCGGTCGCCCGGATCACGTCGATCATCGAGATCGAATCGATCACCATGTACCTGAGCCTGATCGTCGTCTTCTACGCGCTTTGCGGCGGCGCTGCGGTGCGCACGATCTGGTTTCCGCTGGTGTACCTGCTGTTCGTTTTCCCGCCCCCCGATTCGTTGTTCGCCGCGCTGACTCAGCCGCTCAAGATCGCAATCTCTGAATGGTCGGTCGATATCCTGTACATGCTCGGCTATCCGGTTGCCGGATCAGGCGTGACGATCCAGATCGGCCAGTATGAAATGCTGGTCGCCGCTGCGTGCGCGGGGCTCAATTCGCTGATCAGTCTTACCGCGCTCGGGTTGTTCTACACTTATCTGCGGCACAGCTCGAACTGGCGGTTCATGCTGCTGCTCGTGTGCTGTATCGTGCCGATCGCAATCCTAGCCAATCTGGTCCGCGTGCTGATGCTGCTCCTGATCACCTACCATTTCGGCGAGGCCGCAGGTCAGGGCTTCTTCCATGAGCTTGCCGGCATGACGATGTTCATCACCGCGCTGCTCGGGATCTTCCTGATCGACTGGATCTTCACGCCGCTCCGGCAACGCTGGGCACCGGCAGGATATGACGCATGACCAAGCCGATCTCGAGAGATATGCCGCAGTCCGCCGCGATTTCGCGGCGACAGGTGGCTGCGGGCGTGACGTTGCTGGCGGCGGCTGGCGCCGCCTATGCCTTGACGCCGCGTACGGTGCTGCGCACGCTCGGCACCGCCAAGCTCGACCAGCTCGTCCCGCACACCTTTGCCGGATGGCGGTTCGAGGCGAATAGCGGTCTGGTCCTCCCGCCCGCCGATCAGCTCCGCGACCGGATCTACAGCGAGTTGCTTACCCGGGTGTACCGCCATGCCGACGGCAACGTGATGATGCTCCTGATCGCTTATGCCGGGACGCAGGACGGATCGATCCAGGTCCATCGCCCGGAAGTCTGTTATCCGGCGAGTGGGTTCCGGCTGACCGACATCGAGGATCACGACGTGAAGCTGGCGCCCGGCGTCGACGTACCGTCGCGCTATATCGTCGCCGAGACCGAGTTGCGCAGCGAGAAGATGATCTACTGGACCCGACTGGGCCATCTCTTCCCGCGCAAATGGTCCGCGCAGCGGCTTGCGGTGATGGAGGAGAATCTCAAGGGCATCGTTCCGGACGGCGTCCTCGTACGAATTTCGACGCTGGTGCAAGGCGACGCCCGCCCCGGGCTGGACCGCTTCGCGAGCGCCATGTTCGGCGCGGTGGGGGCGCAGATGAAATCGGTCCTCGTCGGTCCCGCCTGAAACAACCGCACATCACTGATTCAACAAGGGGTAAGAGAATGACGATCAAGAAGACGATGATGCTGACGGGCGCAAGCGCGCTGCTCCTGCTCGCGGCAGGCTGCGAAAAGAAGGTCGGCGGGCAGGTCGTCGCCGTGGTCAACGGCGAGGAAATCACGCAGCAGGAAGTGAACGCCGAGCTGCAGGGGGCCAACATCCCGCCGAGCGCCGACAAGAAGGCGATCATGGCGCAGGTCGTCCAGCAGATCGTGGATCGCAAGCTTCTGGTGCAGAAGGCGAAGGCGGAGGGGCTCGACAAGTCGCCGAGCTACATCGAGCAGCTTCGCCGCGGCGAGGATGCGCTGATCATCAACTTGTTGACGACCAAGGCTGCCAAGGGCGTCTCGCTGCCCGACGCCAGCGCCGTGGACAAGTTCATCGCCGACAACCCGACGCTGTTCAGCGGGCGCAAGCGCTACACGCTCGACCAGATCACCTTCGCGCAGCCGAACGACACCGCCGTGTTGCGCCAACTCGAGCCAGCTCATTCGCTCGAGGCGGTCTCGGCGACGTTGTCGGCGGCAGGCGTCCAGTTCACGCGCGGGACGAACACGCTCGACACCGCGATGCTTCCCCCCGCAATCGCTGCCAAGATCGCGGCGCTCCCGGCGGGCGAACCGTTCATCGCGCCTGACAAGGGCAAGTTCATCGCCAGCGTGATCACCTCGACCACGCCAGCCCCCACCCCCGAGGCGCAGGCGCGCCCTGCCGCGCTCGAATTGCTGCGTCGCCAGGCGCTCGGCACCGCGATGCAGAAGCAGCTTCAGGCGGCGCGGTCGTCCGCGAAGATCACCTATCAGCCTGGCTTCTCGCCGCCCAAGACGCCGGCAGCCGCGCCGCCCGCAGTCGCGCCCTGACGCGGAACAGGCTGACCCGGGGAGAGCTTTCCACCCGGGTCAGCCTGTCATACCATCCGCGCTGAGGTGGAAGGTCGCCAGCACCGCTTGCGCGCGCGGGCTGATTTTCGCGGCCTTCGCCATATCGCGCAATACCGTCGCCGCCTCATCCTTCTGCCCCTTGGCAATCAGCATTTGCGCGAGACGAGTCGCGGCCCGTGGCGAATCGGGCACGATCCGCAACGCCTCGCGCAGGTTGCTTTCGGCCAGTTCGGGCTGGTTCTGCGCGACCAGGATATCGGTCAACGCCAGTCGTGCGGTGATGTTGGCGACGTCATCAGCAACGAGTTGTCGCCCATCCGACAGCGCCCCCTCAAAATTGCGGGTCGCCGCGCGCAACCGCGCCCGCGTCAGCAAAGCCCTCGGTTGCGCGGAATCGACGTCGAGAATCAATTCGGTCCGCGACAATGCGTCTAGAACGCGTCCCTTCAGCCCCAGCGCGAACGCATAGGCCGCCTTGGCGTTGGAATTCGCAGGGTCCGGCGTGGCGTCGGGTTGATCGTTGCCGAGAATCTGCAGCGCAAGATCGGGTTGCCCGGTCTCGTTCGCGAATTGCGCGAACAGCGCCTTGGTTTCCAGTGAGGCCCCGGTGCCGCCGCGCACGATCTGATCGCGGGTCAAGGCGTCCCGTCCCTCATCGAGCCACATTTCCAGAATCGTCGATGCGAGCGCGATATCCTTCGGGTTTTTCTCAAGGACCTGCCGGATGATGCCGAACGCCTGATCGGGACGCTCGGTCTGGTACAGCCAGTCGGCATAATCGAGCTGCATGCGCGTATCGCCGGCGTTGCGCTCCGCCAACCGGGCAAGCGTGCGCTGATAGCCGTTGGTGTCACCTGACTTGAGATACAGGTCGCGCAGGAACACCAGCCGTGAGGTCTGATCGCCTTGCGGGTCGAGCGACTCCTCGATCAGTTTCGCGGCGGCCGGATTATCGCCGCGATACGCCAGCGCCTGCCCCTTGAGGATTAGTGCGCTGACGTCCCGCGGATTGCCGGCGAGGACCTTGTCCGCGAAGGTCAGGGCCGTCTTCGAATCACCTCGCTGCAAAGCGGCACCGCCCTTCATCGTCATCGGCATCGGGTCACCCGGATTGATGACGAGCAACTGGTCGGCGTAGCGATCGACCTTGTCGGCCTGCCGGACGTTGAGGCCGAGCTGGCACAACTGCCGCAATGCCTCGATGTTACCGCGGTCGAGCTGATAGACATTCTCATAGGCATCGAAAGCGCCGCCGAAATTTTTGGTGGCCATCTGGATACGCGCCAGGGTCAGCCAATAGTCGCTGACGTCGTCGCGCGCGTCGATAGCCTTCTGGATGTTCTGTCGCGCACCCTGCAGATCGCCCTGCTGCATGGCCGTCTCGGCTAGGGCGGCGGCGGCGGCGGCGCGATCGTCCTTCGACGTACATCCCGTCGCCCCCGCCATGAGCAAGAGCGGCGCGGCCCAGACCGTTGCGAACCGTAGAGACAGGGATTTCATGGAACGACGCAATCCAATACCACGATGAAATGAGACGGGGAGGATGAGACGGGGAGGATGAGACGGATCGACCGTGCCGGGCGGCGACGCGCCTTGTCAACGGCTCTTCCCGGAGGCGGAAATCGCTATAGTGTCAGCAACGCTTAATCCGGACAGCGTTACAAGTGCTTTAACCTAGCATCAGCTAGGACAGTTGCGCTAGGGACCGGACAACCGGTCGACAGGGAAAATTCTATGATGTTTTCGGTACAATCCGTGCGGTGTTGTGTTGCGTTCGGACTTATGGCGCTCTCGGCTCCCGTCGTGGCACAAAGTTCGTCCAGCGGTCCCGCTCAGCTGCGCCCGTATCGGATCAACCCCGGCGACGAGATCGAGGTCTATGTCTGGGGTGAGGAGCGCCTGCAGCGCGCCGTCAAGGTTCTCCCGGACGGTACCTTCTCCTTCCCGCTCGTCGGCCAGGTCGACGCGAACAACAAATTGCCGAGTGATATCGAGGCCGCGATCACCAAGGGGCTCCGTTCGCAATATCGCGAGGCCGTGCCGCAGGTGACGGTGTCGGTTCGCACCCCGATGGGTCTGCAGTTCAGCGTCGCCGGCAAGGTCAAGTCGCCCGGCGCGCTGACCGCCGGTCGCTACGTCAACGTGCTTGACGCCATCGTCATGGCGGGCGGCCCGGCCGACTTCGCGGATGTCGGCAATGTCACGATCCTGCGCAAGTCTGGGTCGGGCCTGAATGTGATCAAGGTGCGCCTGACCGACATTCTCAAGGGAAACCCGAACCCGCGTGACCTTGCCGGTCTGCCGCAGCTGGAAAGCGGCGACACGGTGATCGTACCGTGAGGGCGCGCGCCTACCTCGCCTTGTGCGCCGCCACCGTGGCCATGCCCGCCTTCGCGCAGACGACCGAGACGCGTCTGAGCGCGGACGTCTCGAGCACGCTTGGCTATTCCAACAACCCATTCTCCTCCACCGGATCGAACACCGGCGCGGCATTCGTGTCGGTCGATATCCGACCGCAGCTTCGGTTGCTGCGCGAACGCAGCAGCCTGACGATCAGCGCAGACGCGAACGTCCAGCAATACGTCAACCGCTACAACCGGTCGGACAATTACTCCGGGGGCGCTGTCTATTCCATCACCCCGTCCGAACATATCAGCGCCAGCCTGAGCGCCGGGATCCAGAGTTCGCTGATCGGATCGACCAACGCGCCGTACAACCAGTTCGCGATCGTGACGCCGATCGATCCGACCGCCCCCGCAACCCCGGGGAGCGGCCTCGGTACGGGCACCATCGTCGTTGATCCGATCCTGACCACGCCGATCAACAACGGGACCGACATCGGCCTGTTCGGCACCGGTGCGCGCCGTCGGACCATCAACGGCGGCGGCAACGTCTCGGCGGTTCTGTCGGCACGCGACGTCGTCAATGCCAGCGCGTTCATCATCAATTCGCATTATTCGAACGGCGCCAACACCAACAATATCGGCGGGCTGCTGGGCAACCTCGACAACTATACCGGCTACGGCGGGACGGTCGGGTACAGTCGGCAGTTCACCGCGAATATCCAGGCAGGGTTGCAGGGATCCGCGTCAAAATACAATTACGACACTGAAGGCGGCGACACCTCCGTCTATTCGGTCCAGGCCACCACCACGGCACGGATCAACGCCTATTGGACGCTCAACGCCGCACTCGGCGTATCTTTCATCAACCGCCAGATCGGCAATTCCGATCCGGCGCTGTCGGGAAGCCTCGCCTTGTGCCGGCGCGGCGTCCGTTCGGCGTATTGCCTGAACGCCAATCGCTCCGTGCAACCGACCGGCATTCTCGGGACGCAGGTCTCGACCACCGTCGGCGGCAATTATTCATATCGCCTTACCGAGCGCAGCAATATCGGTGCGTCGGCAGACTTCAGCCGCAACACCACGCCGCCCGGTCTCAACGATCCGATCAATCGGCTTGGCATCGGGGACGAATACGGACGGGCGACGATCAATTACGATCGCCAGCTGCGTCAGCGGCTCCGGTTCATCGCTTCGGCGAACTACCGCCAGATCTTCGGCGGAAACCTGAACCGCCCCAGCGATTTTGGCGGGCAGGTCGGTCTGGCATTGCGCCTCGGGGATTATCGATGAGTGAATTGAATGCCCTGCCGCAGGACCAGGAACCCGATACGTCTTCAAACTTCATTGGCAGCTTGCCCGTCATCCTGTGGGAACGACGCTGGCTGATCATCGTGCCGTTCGTCCTCCTGAGCATCGCCGGGATCGCTGCCGCCTTCCTGCTGCCGCGCTCCTATCGATCGAGTGCGACGCTGCTGGTCGAATCGCAGAACCTGCCGACCGACGGGACCGGGTCGGGCCCGGGTGATACCGTCATCGACCGACGCATGGCGAAGATCCGGCAGCAGATCCTCAGCCGCCCGGATCTGGTCGGCCTGATCCAGGCGAACAACCTGTATGACTCCTCCGCTCGTCGCGAACCGCTTTCAAAGCTGGTCGACCGGATGCGCAACGCCACCAACATCTCGGCGGTCAACGCCGACATCTCGCGCGGCGGCAGCGCCGGATCGATCGCGTTCGCGCTGACCTTCGACTATCCAACCGCACCGCAGGCGCAGCTCGTCGCGCAGACCTTCGTAGATCGCCTGCTGAAGCTCGACGCGTCGGAAACGCAGGCGCAGGCGCAGACCAACGCGCGCTTCCTCGAGGACCAGGAAGCGAACCTGCAAACACAGGTCAACGCGCTCGAATCGCAGATCAATCGCATCACCGGCCAGAATGGCGCGGCACTCGCCGCGGGCAACGCCGGCATGACGGTGATGACGGGTGGTGGCGACTATGACGGCCAGATCGCCGGGCTCCAGCGGCAGAACGCGGAACTGCAGGCGCAGACTGGTCGGCCAGCAGTCGGTCGTGATCCGAACGTCATCGCTGCCGAGGCGCAGCTTGCTGCCGCCCGGGCGCAATATTCGGACGACCATCCCGACGTGAAGCTCGCCGAAAGCCGGCTTGCGGCGGCCAAGTCGACCGCCTCTGCGTTCCAGACGAACAGCGTGTCCTCGGTCGTGCAACGCCAGGTCGCTGCCAACAACGAAGCGATCGGCCGGTTGCGCAATGCAAAGTCGATGGAGCTCAATCGCGCCACGACGATGGCGGCGGCGCAGGCGCGTGGCCCGCTGGTCGCGCAACAGGTTGCCCAGCTCCAGTCGCGTGCGGACATCCTCCGGAGCAACCTCGCCCGCGTCCAGAGCAGCCTGCTCAACGCGCGGTCGGTCGTGAAGATCTCCGACGAGCAGCGCGGCGAGCGGCTGACGCTGATCGATCCGCCGGTCACGCCCGATACCCCGACCCAGCCGAACCGCCCGATGCTGATCCTGGGCGGCATCCTCAGCGGCCTCGGCGTTGGCCTGGGTCTGGCGCTTCTGCTTGAGTTGATCGCGCGACCGATCCGCAGCGTCGGGACGCTTACGCAACTGACCGGTGCACCGCCACTCGCCGTGATCCCGGTGATTTCCAAGAAGAAGGCGCGGCGCCGTTCGGGTTCCCCCAAGGCTTCCGAGCTAGCGCCTGACCCCCTGAAGATCTAAGGTAACCTATGCCAAGTTCCTGGAACTCCTCCGCCGGCGACGCCCCCGCGCCGAAGCTGGTGCTGTCGCCCGACAGCACCGCCGAACCGATCGACCAGTTCGATTCGCCGCGCCGCGGGATCTTCGGATTCAACAGCCGCGATCGCCGGTCGCGCCCGTTCAACCTGCTGCGCTCGCAAGTCGTCAAGATCATGCAGGCGAACCAGTGGAAGGTGATCGGCATTACCTCGGCCACCCCGCGAGTCGGCAAGTCGTTCATGGCCGCCAACCTTGCGGCGTCGCTGTCGCGTATTCCCGGCACGCACACGCTGCTGTTCGACCTCGACTTGCGTCGCGGGTCGATCGCGGAGATTTTCGACATTCCCGAGGGCGTTGGGATCAACACCTTCCTCGCGGGCGAAGTCGACTCGCTAGATTCAGCCTCGCGGGAAATCACCGGGACCGGTCTGACCGTCTTCCCGTCCTTCCCGACCGATCATAGCTCGGCGGAATTGCTCGCGGGCGAACGGTTGCGGACGTTGGTGCAGGCGATGCGCAACCTGCCCGATGACGTGATCTGCATCTGCGACCTGCCCCCAGCCTTCGCCAACGACGATGCGTCGATCGTGCTGCGCGAAATCGACGCCTATCTGATGATCGTCGAAGAGGGGAAGACGACCGCGCGCCAGGTCAAGGATACGCTCGAGATCCTGCGTCCGGCGCCGTGCATGGGCACCGTCCTCAACCGCTACAAGGGCGGTATCGGCGGAGACGATTACGGGTTCGGCTACGGTACGCAGCGTTATTACGACGCCTATTACTCCTGATCGCCGGGCCGGACCGGCGATCTGACAGGGAATTGAGATGGGACCGTTCGATGTGGTCGCGGGCCTTGCGCTTGCCCCGATCGCGCTGGTCGATGCAGCGTTCCTGCTGGAGACCGGGCTCGGGCTTTTCCCCGATCGTGCCCCGCCGCCACCGTCGCGGGACAAGCGCGTCGTCGTGCTCGTCCCCGCGCATGACGAGGAACTGACGCTCGCGGCATCGGGCGCCGGCCTTGTACGGCTGCTCGGACCGTTGACGCGGGTTGTCCTGATTGCGGACAATTGCACCGATGGCACAGCGAATGCCGCGCGGGCACTCGGGCTCGAGGTGGTCGAACGAACCGATCCGGTCCGGCGTGGCAAGGGGTATGCGCTTGCGTTCGGGCGCGATCATATCGCCGCTTCCCCCCCGGATGTGGTCGTGGTGGTGGATGCCGATTGCGAAATCGACCCGGCCGGGCTTGCACGGCTGACCGACTCCGTCATCGGGACCGGGAAAGCGGCGCAGGCGGCGTATCTCTTCCGTCCTGCCCCGGACGCGCCGCCCGTGGTGCAGATCTCCAACTTCGCCTTCTTCGTCAAGAACCGCATCCGCCAGCGCGGCATCGCGCGGCTCGGCGGCGCAGCGATTCTGACCGGGTCGGGCATGGCGTTTCCGTGGGCCGCCTATAGCGCGCTTGATCTCGCGACCGGTAACGTCGTCGAGGATCTTGCGATCGGGATCGGGCTGATCGAACTCGGGGAGCCGGCCGGATACTTTGACGGTGCGACGGTCCGGTCGGATTGCAGCAGCGACTCCGGGTCGAGCACCCAGCGGGCACGCTGGGAAGGCGGCTTCCTGGCGATGGCGCGGCGACACGGCTTCGGGTTGCTGCGCTCGGGGATCGCGCGGGGCAACTGGCGGCGATTCTGGATGGGGGTGCATCTTTGCGTACCGCCGCTGTCGATGCTGCTCGCTGCCAACATCGCGGTGACCGGGGTACTGGCGATTGCCGTGCTCCTAGGCGTCTCGTCGGTTCCTCTGGTAGTCGCGGTGGTGTTGCTCGCGCTGCTCGGGCTTGTGGTAACCCTGGCCTGGACCGGCGAGGGACGAATGCACCTCCATCCCGCCGCCGCAGCACGGGTGCCGCGCTATCTCGGGTGGAAGCTCGCGATGTACGCGCGGTTGCTCACCGGTCGCCAGAAGGTCGCGTGGACTCGCACCGAGCGGATCGACCCCTGACGATATCGGGATGACGGCAAACCAGCCAGGCCGCTACCGGGACGCCATCCAGGCTGGCGGCTGATCGATCGGATCGTCCCATCGCGCGACGTGCGGTTGCAGGTCCTGCGACGTCGGGAGGATACCGTGGCGCAACAGGTCTCGCGCCTCATTGGCCACGGGAAGGTGCTTGCCCCCCAGACCGACAGCACGGCGTGCGACGAACAGGCCGTGGCCTGCCATCCACAACCCGCCCGCCATGATTGCGCCGGTCCGCCCGCGAGTCCGCGCATACATCCGACGGCGCGCCTCGAACCAGTAGCGCGGCAGCGGCGGGAGCGCGCGCTTGACCTTGCGGTCGTAATTGATCCCGGTCGATGCTCCGCCGATGTGCCGGACCCGGCTTGCGGGTTCGTGGCGCATGGTCCAGCCCGCGTTGGCCAGCCGCCACATTAGCTCGACCTCCTCGAAGTAGAGGAAGAAGCCGGTGTCGAACAGGCCCGCTTGCTTGAGCGCCTCCGCGCGGAACATGACGCTTGCCCCGGTCACCCAGGCCGCCTCGCTCGCTTCGGTGACGAGCATCGGCTTGATCCCGAGCATCCGCCGCATCACGTCGAGTCGAGCGCCACGGACGAGTTCGCGCAACGGTGACATTTCGGCGAAGGCGGAACCGGAAAGGCTGCCATCCTCGTTGAGCAACAGGCTGCCCACCGCAGCGCAGCGGGGATGCTGGTCGAGCACCCGGCGCAACGCGCCGACAGCGCCGGGCTCGACCTCGGTATCGGGGTTGAGCACATGGAGATAATCGGGTGCGTCTTGCGACTGGAGCAGTCGCTGGATCGCCTGATTGTTCGCCCAGCCGAAGCCCCCGTTGATCGGCAACGCGAGCACCTCGACCCAGTCTGCGAGCGCCGGCTCCGCGACCCCGGCGTGCAACACGTCCGCCGACGTGTCGCCCGATCCGCCATCGACGATGACGACTCGCAGACCTGGGTTGTCCGCACGCTCGGGGAGCAACGCACGCGCGGCCGACAGCGCAAGCGCCGGGGTCCGGTAATTGACGATGATCACCGCAACCTTGGCGGGGTCGGCGGCAGCAGTCATCGAGGATCCTTCGGCAGTCTGCTTCTGGCTGGGATGCCGACCGCGATCGCGCCGGGCGCGACGTCGTCGAGCACGACCGCATTTGCGCCGATCGCAGCCCCTGCGCCGATCCGCACCTTCCCGAGGATCACCGCCCCCGCCCCCACATCGACACCCGCGCCGAGGATCGGTGCGTCGGCAGGCGCATCGATGCGACGGATCCCGAGCGTGCAATTCTGACGGATCACGCAATCATCACCGATCACGCTGTTGCCGTGGATCACTATCCCGCCCTGATGCTCTATCACGACGCGGCGACCAAGCTCGACAGAATAGGGCAGCTCGATTCCATAATTGTTGCGGCACCGCCGGAACAGCAGGCGATAGGCCAGGCTGAACGGAATGCGCAGCGGCTTCGGGCGCACCGTCATCCGCCAGACGCCGAAGCGATGCACAGCGACCGCGCGGAATCCGGGGCGAGTCCAGTCGCGCCCATGCGCCACCCAATCCTCGCGGATCTGGGTCCAAAGCGGCGGCGCCGTCATCCGCGTGCTGGGCCGCGATGATATTCTATCAGGTCGGATCGACGACCCGTCCATTGCCCCAGTTTATACCGCGCAAGCCCGATCGTTTCCGCGACCTTCCCGATGACGAGGAAGATCCCCGTCAAGACCGCCTGCCGCGGCGGCAGCGTCGCACGACGCCGGTTCGCGATCCGCAGCATCTGCAGCGGCCATAGCAGCGCCAAGACGATCGCGGGGATCGACCAGACCGCGTCAGACACGATCGCCGCAATCAGCAATACCGCCACGGCCGCAGGCAGGACCCCGCCCCACAACGCGATGCTGCGGCATTGCCGCCGGTAATCGGGAGCGCGCAGCCCGGAGTGTCGGTCGGCGAGCTCGCCAAAGGCGTGTCCGGCGCGTTCGGTCCGGCGCCACCATTGGCCAAACCGAAGGATCGCGGCGTCATGGATCGTCATCGCATGATCGATCCGGAACAGCCGCCACCCGGCCTTGCGCAGCCGGATCGCCATGTCGGGATCCTCGCCGGCAATCATCAGGGGATCGTAGCCACCGACCGCATTGAGCGCATCGACGCGAACCATTACGTCCCCGCCAGCGGCCATTGCCTCGCCGACCGGGCCGTTCCACTCGTCATCGCAGAAGGCGTTGTAGATCGACCGCTCGGGAAACCGTTCGCGTCGTCGCCCGAACACGAGTGCAAGCGTCGGATCGGCGGTCAGCGCAGCGCTGGCGGCATCGAGCCAGCCGCTCGCGAGCTCGCAATCGCCATCGACCATCTGGACGTGCTCGAGGTGCGGATGATCCTGCAACAGCCGTTCCAAACCGGCGTTGCGGGCGCGCGCCGCGGTGAATTTTGGCGGGACCGCGAGTTCCACGACCACGACGCCCTGCACCCTCGCCCAGGCGACACTGTCGTCGGTCGACCCCGAGTCGACATAGACCCGCGCCGCGACGCTGCTGGTCGATGCGATGCAGCGCCGCAATCGCTCACCTTCGTTGCGACCGATCATCACGACGCCGACCATCGCCGCGCGTGATTCCGTCTGGGGCGACACGATTCGATCCATACCGTTCGCTAGCCTTACCCGGTGCATGGTTGTCAACCGCTTGACGCCGTAGCGCCCAAGCTGTCACGCCCGTCGCAGAGCAGCAAGAGGGGAATGATTGCGGTGAATCCGACGCGACACGAGCCCGATCTCACACGCTCGCCGTTTCCGAGGACGAATTTCCTCGGGCTCGATTTCGACACGCCCGACGCGGCAGCGGTCGTCGCCTTTCTGGAAGGCCGGCGGGCAGACGATCCGTTCGGGTACATCGTCACGCCCAACGTCGATCACATGGTCCAGATCGACAAAAACCCGGAACTGCGCCCGGTCTATCGGGGTGCGCTGCTGTGCCTGAACGACAGTCGCGTGCTGGCACGGCTTGCGCGGCTTCACGGCCTCTCGCTCAGCGTGGTGCCGGGGAGCGACCTGATCGTCGCGCTGTTCGGATCGGTGCTGCAGGATGGGGACCGGCTATGCCTGATCGGCGGGAGCGATACGCTCGCGAACGCATTGCGGGCGCGGTATCCCGGGATCACGCTGGTCCACCATATCCCGCCGATGGGTTTGCGCCGCAATGCATCCGCGCGTGCCGAAGCGATCGCCGCCGCCGCTGCCGCCGATGCCCGCTTCACGCTGCTTGCGGTCGGCGCACCCCAGCAGGAGATTCTGGCTGCGGAGATGGCGGCGGCGGGAACGGTCAGCGGGACCGCCTTCTGCATCGGTGCTGCGGTCGACTTCATCGTCGGGGCGCAGGTCCGTGCGCCGTTGATCGTCCAGCGCGCCGGGATGGAATGGTTCTGGCGATTGGCGGGGAGCCCGCGCCGGCTCGGGCGGCGCTATCTGGTCGAGGGGCCCAGGATCTTCCGGATCGCGATGCGCTGGGGACGCGAACGCAACCGTTCGACCCGCTGAATACGACAGGCACTGCCGGGGGCGGTTCGTCCCCGGCAGTGCCTGTACCGATCAGAACACGAAGTCGGTCGCGCGGATGCCGTTGGACGATTGAACGCTCAGCACGATGTCCGCGATGCCGTCGCCATTGGTGTCCGCCGATACGGTCCAGTTGCTTCCGCTGCCCTGCACCCGCACCTCGCCGGCATGCTTGGTGAAGTCGGCCGCGCCGACGAAGCTGAAGGCATCGCGCAGCGTCGTGGTCGAATTGGCGTCGATCGCGCTGAGGTCGATCTTGTCGCCCTGACCCGCGCCGAGCACCACGCTCGCCGAGGTCGCAGCAGTCGCGCCGAGGTCACCGGGCAGGAAGCGATAGGTGTCCGCACCCGCGCCGCCGTCCATGACATCGCGCCCACCGCCGCCGTACAGGACGTCGTTGCCCGCATCGCCGAACAGCTGGTCGTCACCGGTACCACCGTAGAGCGTATCGTCTCCCGCACCGCCGCGCAGGATATCGTTGCCGCCGCCGCCGGTCAGGATGTTGTTGGCCGAATTGCCGGTGATCGTGTTCGCCCCCGAATTGCCCGTGCCGTTGATCGCCGCTGTGCCATCCAGCCACAGGCTCTCGACATTGTCGGACAGCGTGTAGGTGACGGTCGACCGGACGATGTCGTTGGTCCCCTCGCCCGCCAGTTCGATCACCTTGTCGTTGACGTTGTCGACGAGATAGGTGTCGTCGCCGGCGCCGCCGTACATCGTGTCTGCACCAAGCCCGCCATCGAGAATGTCCGCCCCGGCGTTGCCGTACAGCGTATCGTTGCCGTCACCCGCCCAGAGATAGTCGTTGCCCGACCCGCCGGTCATCACGTTGACACTGCTTGTGCCCATGCCGATGAAATTGCTCGACCCGAGATAGCGCAGGTTCTCGACGTTGTTCGACAGCATGTAGAGCGTGAGCGTGGTGTCGACCTGATCGGTCCCGCCATTGGCGAGCTCGGTCACCTGATCCGCGTAATTGTCGACGACGTAGGTGTCGTTGCCGGCACCACCGGTCATCTTGTCGGCCCCGACCCCGCCGTTCAGATAGTCGTTGCCGTCACCGCCGAGCAGCGTGTCGTTGCCCGCACCTCCGGTCAGCGTGTCGTTCCCGGCCCCGCCGGACAGCGTGTCGTTCCCGTCGCCGCCGGTGATGACGTTGTCCGCGCCATTGCCGGTGCCGATGAAAGCGGCGGTGCCGGTGTAGGTCAGATTCTCGACATTGTCGGAAAGTGTATAGCTGACAAGCGCGGTACGGACTTCGTCGGTGCCACCACCGCCGAGCTCGGTCACGACATCACCTGCGTTGTCGACGATATAGGTGTCGTTGCCCGCACCCCCCGACATCTTGTCGGCACCGGTGCCGCCATCGAGCAGATCGTTGCCCGCACCACCGATCAACGTATCGTTCCCGGCACCGCCCGACAGCGTATTGCCGCCCGCGCCGCCCGTAATGACGTTGTCGAGCGCATTGCCCGTTCCGGTGAAAGCGGCGGTGCCGGCGTAGGTCAGGTTCTCGAGATTGTCGCCGAGCGTGTAGCTGGCCAGCGTCGTGCGGACGAGATCGGTCCCGCCGCCGGCCAGTTCGGTGACGACATCGCCGGCGTCGTCGACGACATAGATATCGTTCCCCGCACCGCCGGTCATGCGATCCGCACCCGTCCCGCCGTCCAGCGTATCATCGCCGTTTCCGCCGATAAGCGTGTCGTTGCCCGCGCCGCCCGAAAGCAGAGTTCCGTAATTTCCGCCCGAAATGACGTTGTCGAGCGCGTTGCCGGTGCCGTTGAACGCCGCCGTGCCGGTGTAGGTCAGGTTCTCGACATTGTCTGCGAGCGTGTAGCTGGCGAGCGTCGTGCGGACTTCGTCCGTTCCACCACCGGCCAGTTCGGTGACGACATCGCCAGCGTCGTCGACGATATAGATGTCATTGCCCGCCCCTCCGAGCATCGTGTCGGCGCCGGTACCGCCGTCGAGATAATCGGCGTCCGCGCCGCCGACCAGCCGGTCCTGCCCGGCCCCGCCGCTGAGCGTGTTCTTCGACGCGCCCCCGACGATGACGTTGTCGAGCGCATTGCCGGTCCCGACGAACGCCCCCGTCCCCGCGAACGCGAGATTCCGCGTGGTCGCATCAAGGGCATATTGGCCGAGCGTCGTCGCGACATCCATCCGGTCTGCCGAGAAAACCGTATCGGACGGTGCCGCGGCAGCCTTGCCGGCCTTGGCGAGAGCGACCAGTGCATCGTACTTCACGCTGCCGGTATCGTAGGTGCTGGTCAGCGCACCCCATTCGCCCCAGATCGAATCGAAGCCGACGTTGTTGAACGCATTCAAGGACTTGCCGCCAGCCGCGGAGAAATTCGCTACCATCTGCTGATAGGCCGTGGCCATCCGCGGATCCTTGCCGAGCTTTTCCAGGAAGGCCTGGATTTCGGGTTGGGAAGACGATGGGAACTGCCAGGAGGTAGTGTGAACGCCAGCCTCATAGGAGACCAGATCCAGCCCCCATGCCTTGGCGACATTCGCCTGATAGGCGAGCGTCGTCTTGAAATTCGAGATGTTCTGCATGATTGCCGCAAAACCCGCGGTCAACCCGTCGGCACCACCGCGCGCCCATTTGAGCAGCGTCGCTTCATCGCCGGTGCCCAGATCGAAATAGTTGGTGATGGCATAATCGTCGAACAGCGACGCGACATTCCCGACGCGCTGCACGCCCTTGAGAACCCCCGTCTCGAGACCGGTCCACGCCGTCTGCGAGGAGATGACGGTCCGCGCCCGCGCCGGATCGTCGGCAAAGACCGCCTTGGCGATCAGGGCGATCTGGGCCGAGCGATAGCCATAATATTGCGTCCAGCCGTCTGGAACATGCTCTGCCGGGTTGTTGGAATCGATTACGCCATCGTTGTTGGAATCCTTGCCGAACAACTGGTCACCCATGCTCAGTGCATAATGCGACTGGGTGAACTGCCAGTTCCAGACCTCGTTCGAATATTCGATCTGGACCTTCAGGCCCGGATCAAGGTGATCTCGGACATATTGCAGGGTCTTGGTGACATAGTCGTCATCAGCCTTGGTCGGAATATTGATCCACATGTTGGTGTGGGTCTTGTTCGCCAACGCCACCATGATTTCGATCGGTGCGCCACTCTTGTTGCCGTTCGCGTTGTACGAGGCATCGTCCGGCGAGATGCGATCCTCCCACTTGGAGACGTCCGTGCCGTTCGTGTTCTGCCAATCCATGTAGCGCACGGTCGAGAACGGCGTGACCTTCTCGAGGAAGGCCGGGTTGAAGATCTCTCCCGCGTCGAACAAGGCAAGCTGATCCTGGCGCACGATGTTGATCTGCGAAAGGGGCTTGTCCGGGTTCATCCCCCAGACCGTCAGCGGCGTCATGTTCCCGCCGGAATATTTGAAGATGATCTCGCCGGGCTTGGAACTCAGGATCTGGGCGGACTGCAGGGTGATGCTGGCTTCACCCTTGTACCGCAGGACATATACATCCGGCATGTCGAGCGAAGCGGGATCGAGCTCCAGCATGACGTACATCTGAGACGCCCCGGCTGCCATTGCAGTCGGATACCCATTCGCATCGAGAACCGGACCGTTTACACCCTGCCAATTACTGTTACTCGCATTCCAGCTACCTGACGTCTTGTAACGGTCCAAGAACGGATACTGGTTGCTATAATAGGTAAGAGTGTTGAGGTTCATGCCGATTTCAGCGGATGCCATATCTAATACCCTAGAATTATTGCTCTTTCCACAGTGCTACGTCATAGGGAGTATGAGATTCGATAGTTTTCATGGTGAATCGGGCGGTAACCATTCGGTTGCTCCGGACCTGATCACCGCAAGGGACAGGAAGCGTTCAGGACGCTTGGCTAGGCTAGCAAACCTCCGTACGGTTCGTCATACCGTCGCGTCCGACCGCCATTCTGATTAACGGGCAAACGTATGCTAATAGTTGCTAAAAACTTTGTCTACCTGCAAATAGTGATCGTCGCCGGATGGCTGATCTTTTACTATTCGCTTCGGACCGACAAACGTACCGCAATTGGAGCATACCCCCTGATAATAATGTCGGCGCTGACCGTGATTCTGTTCTTCAGCCCGGCCTATATCGTGATGAGCGCCGCCTTCTTCCTGTTTCCCATCGTCGCTTGCCGAAATCGCAACCAGCTTCTGATAGTCATGCTGATCGGCATGCTCGCTACCCCGGCGTTTCAGACTCAGTTGGCGGCCGGCGGGCTCTGGTTGTTCACCTGGTCGCTGCAGTCCACTCTAGGGCTTGGCGGGCTTGTGGCCTTGCTCGCCACCCGCAAGGATCAGGCAACCGATCGGTCTGCCCTCAACATATCGCTCGTACTCTTCCTGACTCTGGTCATCCTGATCGCGGCGCGCGGGTCGGCGATCTCGAACTGGACCCGTCTGATCACGTCGTTGATTTGTACCTATGGCATTCCGGCATACGTCATCGGGGTCTGCATCAAATCGGCATCCGGTCGACAGACGCTTCTGACGACCCTCGCCGGGCTGGGCAGCATGCTGGGAGCGGTGCTTGCCTACGAGTCCCGGGTCCATTGGCCGTTGTACGTCAGCCTGGACGACAAATACGGGTTCTCGGGTTCAGGGACAGTCGTGAAATTCCGGGCCGGTGTGATGCGGGCCTATGGGCCGATGGACGAATCGACCAACGCCGGGTTCACGCTGGTGATGATGTTTGCGGCAGCACTAGCGTGCGGTGCGATCTTCAGGCGCGGTGGTTTCCGGTACCTTGTACCGGCAGTGATCGCCCTGGGTGTGGCAGCGCCACAGTCCCGCGGCGCCCTGATCGGTGCCGGCGTCGTGATTCTGGCGTATGCCTTTTATCGTTTCGGGGCGTCCGGGCTCGGCAAGGCGAGCATGGTCCTCGCCCCGCTGGCGGCCATCTATTACGCCCGCAAGAGCGCCGCCGGAACACTGGCCAACGCAGATGCCGAGGGAACCAGCGATTATCGTTCGCAACTCTTCACCCGCGGCGTTCAGGAATTCTGGCATCATCCAATTGCCGGGGACGAGCTGGGACGCGTCTATGCCCGCCTGGAGGATCTCCGCCAGGGCGAAGGCATCATCGATTTCGTGAACACCTATCTCTACTTCGCGCTTGCCGCAGGCAGCATCGGCTTGGCGGTGTTCTGCGTCGTCCTGTTCCTGCCAGTCGGTCAATTGCTTGGCCGGCGGCGCGCCCTGCTGAGCGACCCTGCCGCAGGGGCCTATGCCGCCTTCGTCTTCGCGACACTGCTGGCGTGCAGCGTCATGCTGATCTTCACCTCGATCCAGCAACGGCCGATGATCCTGTTGCTCGCGCTTGCCGGCACGGCGGCGACGATCCGGCTGGCCAGGGGAAAACCGCAGGGCACCCGGTCGTCGAGCCCGCGGTCCGTAGGAAACCTTCCCGTTACAGAGATGTAGCCGCAGGGCGACACGCGTGCCCTGCTACGGGTTCTGCTGCTGAAGATCGGTCGCTGACGACCGCGTCGGTGCTGCGCCTCTCGGACCGGGGCGCAAGCATTGTTAATCCAGGCAGGAAACGCGGGTCCGGTCAGAAATAAAGATACCAGACCACGCCCCCCATCGCGGCGATGGTCACAAGGCAGATCCCGTCCACCTTCATCGAGAACAGCCCATCCCGCGCGGCCACAAACGCCACATAGGCGTAGCCGACGAAAGTCGCGACCGCTGCGCCGATCAGCATCCCGACAACGCCCCCGGCATAAAAGCCCGCGACCGTCCCGAGGATCTTCGTGACCATGAAGACGGCCATGAGATTGGCATGCAGCCGGACTTTCCCCAGCGCCAGAAACGCGCTCTGATACCCTGATGAGACGACCGCGATCGGGCCGGTGACGCACAACAGCGCCATATAGCCCACAGCGTCGTGATAGCGCGCGTCGTACAGCGTCCAGATCAACGGCCCCGAAGCCAGCGCGAGAACGAAGAAGACCGGCAGGGTAAGCAAAAGCACGCGCAACCGGATCTTCGCAAAGGTCCCGAGGAATCGATCGTGCCCCTCGCTGCGCGCCTCCGCCAACGCCGGGAAACCGACAACGCCCTGAACCTGTCCCGCCAGTTCCGACGGCATAGCCGCGAAGGTCTGTGCGATCCCGAGGATGCCGAGCGTTTCGATCGAGATCAGGCCACCTTGAATCGCACGCAGCCCCTGCCCGCCGAGATAGGTGAACATCGTCGAGACGAAGATCCACCGCCCGAAATTGAAGAGGCTGCTCACCGTCTTGGGGTCGAGGTAAAGCCGGTGGCGATGCCCCGGGAGCAAAACGAAGCTAAGCACCGTCCAGATCACCGAGCCCAGGATCGTGCCGTAGGCCAGCGCCCAGACCGAGCCCATCCACCATGCCAGCAGCGCGGTCACGATCAGCGTGACGAACTGACCGACGACCTGAACGGTCGTCAACGCACCGAGATGGAGGCGCTTTTCGCGTACCGCGAGCATCGTCGACTGAAAGCCGGTGATGAACGCGGACGATCCCATCACGATCATCAAGCCGAACAGCTGCGGCTGTTTGTAAAGCAGCGCGGCAGGCCATGCCAGCAAGCAGCAGACGCCCCAGAGAATCGCGCCACGGATGACCTGGACCGTCCAGGCGGTGTTGAGAAAGTTCTCCGTCGCGCCGTCTTCGCTCTGAACGATCGCCGGTTTGATGCCGACGTCGCTGAACATTCCAAGTCCGATCATGATGACGTTGGTCAAAGTCATCAGGCCGAAGGCTTCGGGGAACAGCAGTCGCGTCAGGATGATGTTCGACGCGAGCTGCATGATACGCTGCGTCCCGAACCCGGCCACGGCCCAGGCACTGGCGATGGTGGCCCGTTGCCGCAGCGTCTCCGCGTTGGATACCAGGCTGGTCAACCGCGCTAAAATCATGAGGGAACCCGCTGCTGGAAGGTGATGGGCAAAGCGACCGTCCGGCCCTGCCCTTCCACAGCCGGCCTTGCCGGGCGTGCTGGAACGGCAGTGCGTGCAAACGCCAGGATAGCCATAGAGGCCGGTCGCCTATATAGCCGAGGCATGCTCATCGATAGACGAAATATGCTGCGCTGGTCGGGTGCTGCCACCGGCGCCCTGCTTTTCGGATCCTGCGGTCGCGCGTCCGCGGACAATTCCGGCTGGCCGGGCCCTGCCGTACCGCCCGGCAAAATTCCCAAATTACCGATCGGCATGAACCTTGCCCCATTTTCGGACTATGCGGAGGGGTTTCCCTTTCGCAACCTGATGTGGGGAGCCCGCCCGTGGATGACGCACGCCGCCGATGGCAGTGGCAAATGGAGTACCGATCAGGAAAAGGCCTTCACGCTCGACGCCGACGGATATCCGCTGGAAATTCCCGTCAAGGTGGCGGGGCTTCCACCGCAATCGGTCTTCACCCTTCTGCCCAACACCCTGAAGCCCGGGAAATATGTCGTCCTGCACGATGGCGACGGCAGTATCGGCGGAGTGATGGAGACCCGTGTGATCGACCAGGCCAAGGGCCGGGTCTTGCTCCAGATGTCCCACAATCGCAGAGGGCTCGAAGGGATCTCGATCTCGCGCTCCAACTCGGCGGACCCCGTGCGCAACATCCGCATCGTGGCGCTGGCCGACGAGCATGTCGATCTTGCGGCCGATCCATTCCTGCCCGAGTTCATCAAATTCTGCAGTGAATTCCATACATTACGCTTCATGGACTGGGGCGCGACAAACGATTCGGTCGAGGAGGAATGGGCAAGCCGCCGTCGCCCGACCTTCTATACCATGATCGGGACCAGCGGCGATCCGGACGAACATGCGATGTCCCCGTTCCAGCAGCGCTTCTCCGGCGGCGCGGCGCATGAGGTGATGATTGCCCTGTGCAACAAGGTCGGCGCAAACCCCTGGTTCTGTATCCCGCACCGCGCCACCGACGAGTATATCCGCGCCTTCGCCAAGCTGATCCACGCCAAGCTCGACCCAAAGCTCAAGCTCTACATCGAGGTCTCGAACGAGATCTGGAACTGGCAGTTCAAGCAGGCGCACTGGATGCTGCAATCGCGGCGTCTTGGCGACCTGGTCGAGGCGAAGGGCGGAAAGGCGTGGGACGATCCCGCCAAGACCAAGGGCGCCAGCCATCCCGAGCGGATCGGCATGCTGTTCGGGCATGCGCTGCAGACGTTCTACGATGCCTGGCCGGCGCGCGACCGTGCGCGCGTGGTCCGGGTCTGTGCCACGCAGACGGCATGGCTCGACGTCGCGCTGCGCACGATCGATACGTGCGTGGCAAATGGCGGTTGCGACGCCGTTGCACAGACCGCGTATTTCGGGCCGAACGACACCCAGTACAATCGCTGGAATGCGCGCGGTGCGGCGCTGACGGGTGCGGAGGTCATCAACGACATGCGCAGCGTCGTGCAGGAACAGACCCAGGGCGGTGCTGCGCTCGACGCCGCGCGACATGCCAAGAAACTGGGTTTGAAGTACATCGTCTATGAGGGCGGCCAGCACATCATCCCCAAGGATCAGGCCGAAACGCCGTACAATTCCGCGCTCGGCGCGGCGCAGTCGCTTCCGGGGATGGAGGATCTGTACCTCGATATCCTCCGGACCGAAGTCCATCTGGGCTGCTCGATGTTTTGCGCGTTCAACAGTGTCGGTGGTTATGGGTCGCGGTTCGGAAGCTGGGGGCACAAGGTCAGCTACGATCAGCCCAATTCCGAAGCGCCGAAATTCCGTGCTCTGATCGCAGCGAACGTTCCCCGCACCTAGCGGGGAACGCGTCGCCGTCCCCGCCCAGCGTTATCGTTCGCGGAGCGCGCTCGTCCGCGCCTCGTCGATCGGGCTCGTCAGGTAGCTGAAGAAGCTGCGGTCACCGGTCACGATGTCGGCGGTCACCATCATGCCGGGGGTAACCGGCACGGTGCGGTCCCCGCGCGAGATGCTCGTGCGATCGAGCGCCACGCGCAGAATATAGACCGGCCCGAGCTTCTCGTCATCGACCGCATCGGGGCTTACTCCCAGCACGTGTCCGGGGATCAGCCCGTAACGGGCGAACGGGAACGCCTCGAGCTTTATCCCGACCTTCTGGCCGGCAGTGACAAACCCCGCATCGCGGTTGAGCAACTTGACCTCGGCCACCATCTTCCCGTCGCCTGGCACGACCGTCATGATCGGCTTGGCCGCCTCGACCACCCCGCCTTCGGTATGGACCGAAAGCTGACCAATCGTTCCCGCAACCGGCGCACGCAGGGCCTGAAGGGTCGCGCGCTGGCTCGACTTGAGCACTTCATCCTGGCGCAACCGCATCTCGGCGGAGGACTTGACCAGTTCGTCGAGCAGCGCGGAGCGCGCGTCGGCGCGCGCCTTTGCCGAATTGCTTGCGGCGCCTCCGGCCTGCGCGGTCGCCCGGCGGATCGACTGCATCGCCGAATCGCGGTCACGAACCTGCCCGATCCGCTGGCGGCGCATTTCGAGCACCTTCATTTTCGAGACATATCCCTTCGCAAGCAATTGCTCGTTGGCGGAAATCTGTTCGTCGAGCAGCGGGAGCGTTTCGGTGAGCTTGGCGACTTCGGCGCGCGCTGCGCCGATCTCGGCACTGGCGACCGCATTGCCCGCCACCTGTGCCTGGATCGACGCCTGCACTTCGGCGAGCTTCGCGCGGGCAAGCGATTCCTGCAGCGCTGCGGCAGAAGGCTCGGTACCCGCGGGTGCGACGAAACGAAAGCCTTTGCCGTCGAGCGCGTCGATCACCGCACGGGTCCGCGCGACCTCGAAGGAGACCGTATCGAGCGACTTGCGCGCCTGTGCCGCTTCCGCCGCCGAAACGGTCGGGTCTAGCAGCACGAGGACCTGCCCCTTCTTCACATGATCGCCGTCGTGGACGAGGATCCGCCGCACGACGCCGGCTTCGGCGGGCTGTACCAGCTGGACTGCGCCGGTCGGCACGATCTTCCCCTGCGCGGACGCGATGATGTCGGTCCGTCCGAGCGTCAGCCACAGGCCGAGCGCGGCGACGCCGGCGAGCAGGACCTTTGCGGTGATCCGCGCGGTCGGCGACACCGGCCGCTCGATCACCTCGAGCGCGGCAGGCAAGAAGGCGGCATCGTCGATCCGCAACCGCCCGGCGGAACGCGCCTTTTCCTCGGCGAGCGTGGCGGTGATCATCCGCCAGTTGGTGGTCAGCGCGTTCATGCGGCGATATCCTTCAGACCCGATTGGCGACGGTGGAGTTCGGCGTAGCGACCGCCCAGTCTCAGCAGCTCGTCATGTGTTCCGACCTCGACGATCTTGCCCTTCTCCAGCGCCACGATGCGGTTGCAGTCGCGCACGGCGGAGAGGCGGTGCGCGATCACGACGACGGTGCGTCCCTTGGCGATCGCGCTGAGGTTGTTGCGGATGATTTCCTCGCTTTCGGCATCGAGCGCGGACGTTGCTTCGTCGAGGATAAGGATTCGCGGATCGGTAACCAGCGCGCGCGCGATCGCGATGCGCTGGCGCTGGCCGCCCGAGAGGTTGACCCCGCGTTCGACGATCGGCGTGTCATAGCCCTGCGGCTGCTGCAGGATGAACTCGTGTGCGCCTGCGAGCTTCGCCGCACGCATCACGCGGTCAAGCGGCATCGCCGGATTGACCAGCGCGATATTCTCGCGGATCGAGCGGTTGAACAGAATGTTCTCCTGCAGCACCACGCCGATCTGGCGGCGCAGCCAGGTCGGGTCGACCTGCGCGATATCCATCCCGTCGATCAGCACACGCCCGCTTTCGGCGAGATACAATCGCTGGAGCAGCTTCGTGAGCGTCGACTTGCCCGACCCTGACGAGCCCACGATCCCGATCGATTCACCGGCTGCGATGTCGAGCGAGACGCCGTCAAGCGCAGGCTGGCTGTCGACGGCATAGCGGAAGCGGACCGCGTCGAAGCTGATCGCGCCCTTCATCCCGGGGAGCGTGACGCGCGAGGTCGCCTGCGGCTCGACCGGATGGTTGAGGATGTCGCCGAGTCGCTCGACTGAGATGCGAACCTGCTGGAAATCCTGCCAGAGCTGCGCGAGGCGGATGACCGGCCCCGACACGCGCTGTGCGAACATGTTGAACGCGACCAGTCCGCCGAGCGTCAGCGCGCCGCCCATCACCGCTTTCGCGCCGAAGAACAGGATCGCGGCGAACGTCAGCTTGGAGATGAGTTCGACCGCCTGGCTGCCGGTGCTGCCCAGGTTGGTCACACGGAGCGACGCGGCACTGGTTGCGGCAAGCTGGCGTTCCCAGCGATCCTGCCACTGCGGCTCGACCGCGGCGGCCTTGACCGTCTGGATCCCGCTCACGCTCTCGACCAGCAGCGCATTGCTGGCGGCGCCGCGTTCGAACTTCTCCTCGATCCGCTGGCGCAGATTGCCCGTCACCGCGACCGACACCACGACATAGCCGACCAGGCTGACCGCGACGATCCCGAACAATGTCGGCGAGTAGATCAGCATCGCGACCATGAACACGACGATGAACAACGGATCGACCAGCACGCTGAGCGACGCGGTCGTCAGGAATTCGCGGATCGTCTCCAACTGGCGGACGCGCGTGACGGTGTCGCCGACGCGACGCTTCTCGAAATAGCTGAGCGGGAGTGCGAGCAGGTGGCGGAACAGCCGCGCACCAAGCTCGACGTCGATCTTCTGGCTCGTCTCGGAATAGACGCGGCTGCGGATCCAGCCGAACATCGTCTCCCACACCGACACCGCGACGAAGCCGATCGCGAGCACGTTAAGCGTGGTCTGCGCATTATGCGCCAGGACCTTGTCGATCACGTTCTGGAACAGCAACGGTGCCGCGAGCCCGAGCAGGTTGAGCGCGAAGGTGATCAGCAGCACCTCGCCGATAAGCCGGCGATAGCGGACGATCTGCGGCACAAACCAGCTGAGGTTGAACCGCCCCCTGCCCGCGCCACCCGCCTCGCGCGTGGTCAGCAGGATCAATTGGCCGTCCCACAGGTCGTCCAGTTTTGCGCGATCGACCTTTTCTACTTGCTGGCCCGGGCGCTGGATCAGCACGCCATCGTCGACCAGTCGGCCGATCACGAACCAGCCCCCCGGACCGTTCGCGAGCGCCGGCAGCGGCTGGCGCGACAGGCGACCGGGTTCTACCGTGACCGCCTTCGCCTTCGCACCGTCCTGCCGCCGCGCCAGGCGGACGATATCGCGCGCCGTCAGCGGGTCGGCATGACCAAGTTCGTGCCGCATCTGTGCCGGGTCGACCGAAACATTGAGGATCGCGAACAATATGGCGAGCGCGCGGGGCCCGGTTTCGGGATCGATCGGGACTTCGGGTTCGGCGCCGTAGGCTTCGGACAATCGGCGCTCGACGCTATCGTGCAATTTCATGGATGCGGACCTGACAGCCTTGGGATGCCGCGGATGTGCCCGACAATGGTAAAGATTACGGTAACGAAGCCGCAGAGCGCTGTTGTTTTACCGTAATTTTCAACAATTTTGAAGCGTTCGTAGTCAGCCGCGACGGGCCCCGCTGCTTTTGCGCAATTTTATTTGCGAAATGCCCCTCTCCAAACGCCGATGGCCCTTTCCGTTTGGTAAACGATATGCCACCATCCGGGAACGGCGCACACAAACGATGTGCCGCACGAAAAGTTCCGCTAGGAGAGTGAGACAGCAAATGATGATGGCCGCCACGCTTTCGTGCCCGGGTCGCGCCGCTCTCCGCATTCCCGCTGCGCGCCCTGCGACGCTTCGCAATGCCGAACGGCAGCCAATCGATATCTTCATCGAAAATCTCTCGGTCGTCGGTTTCGGCATGTCCACCACGGCGGATCTGTCGATCGGCACGTTTGTCAGTCTGCAGCTTGCCGGCATCGGCCGCCGGGACGTACGGATCGTGCGCCGTCTTGGCCTGAGTTATGGCTGCGAATTCGTTGTTCCGCTCGATGCTTACGAACTGGCGTGCGCGGTCGGGGCCGGCGCAGTGCTCAGCGGCAGGTTCGGATCGGAAGATAATAGCGCATCCGGGCGGTCCGCATCGACCCGTTTCCATCCGCTTGGTCGCATGGCCGTGCTTTTGATGGTCAATCTCGTGCTGTGGAGCACGATCGTCTGGGGCGTCCGCGAACTCCTCGTTTGACCGGTCGCGGGGGAGCGACGCTCGGCTTCCCCTCCCTCTCGCCGCATCGGGTGGCTTCGCTCCCGCCAAGCCGGATCCGGTTCCCGCGAACCAGGCCTCCTGTCGCAACAAAACCGTACGCGATCGGCGCCACAACGGTGTAGGCAGACTGGGTGCTCTTGTTCTGGATCCTCGCAGCGACTGCCGCCGCCTACGCCATCCTCGCTGCCTGGCGAATCTCGCTCGGCACCGGCACCGGGCGGGCCCCGACGCTGGTGCTTGCTTTCGTCGGCATGTCGGCCTGGGCAGTCTCGGGGCTGATCCAGGACCCGGTGGTCATCGTCCTTGCGCAGTTGCTCCGTAACCTGGCGTGGCTGGGCTATCTCGCCAACGCCACTCAACCCCTGACCGACGCGCCCGGGAACCGGACCCACAGTGCCGCCCTGCTGGCACTGCTCGCCGTCCTCGGCGCGGCGGCTGCGATAACGAGCGCGACTCAGATACCGGAGACACCGAACGGCATGACCTGGCTGGTCGTGACGATTGCCTTCCGACTGCTGTTCTCGATGGGCGGGGTCATCTATCTCCACAGCCTGTATAACGGCCTGACCAGTACCAGCGGAACCGGCTTCCGCCTGATCCTGTTCGGGTTGGGCATATTGTGGGCGTATGACCTCAACCTCTACACAGTAGGGCTGCTGGGATATAAGGTCGCCGAACCGCTGGCGGCGGGCCGGGCAATCGTCGCGTTGCTGTTGGTCCCGTTGTTCCTGCTCGCGGCCCGCCGGCAGGAACACTGGAAGATCGCCCTGTCGCGCAAGGTGACGTTCCAGTCGCTCTCGATGGTTGCGATCGGCCTGTATTTCGTCAGCATGTCCTTGATCGCCCGGTCGGAAACGCTGTTCCAGGGATCGGCGGGACCGCTTCTTGCCATCCTCGCGGTCGCGGCCTTGTCCGCGGCTGGTGCGCTCCTGCTGTTCTCGACCCGCGCGCGTGCGTGGTTCAAGGTCATCATCGTCAAGAACCTGTTCAGCCACCGCTATGATTACCGGGCGGAATGGCTCCGCTTCAGCGCGACGATCGCCGATTCCGCGGGATCCTCGCTATCGCTCGAGGAACGGGTGGTGAAGGCGGTCGCGGACGTGACCGAATCGCCCGCCGGACTGCTGTTGCTGACCGGCGACCGCCGCAGCTTCGACGTCGCAGCGGCCTGGTGCTGGGGTCACCGTGCTTCTCCGCCGAGCGGCGCGATCTGCTTTGCCGATGCCGAACAAGAGCTGCTCGAACAGGGGCTGATCGTGACGCTCGATCCCGAGGCGCACCGCAGCGACGCCTCGGTCGATACGATCGCGGACGCGTGGGTCGCGGTTCCGCTGATCTGGATGTCGTCGATGATCGGCGTTGTCATCCTCGCCAAGCCGCGATTGCAGCGCGCGCTCGACTGGGAGGATTTCGATCTGTTGAAGGTTATCGGCCAGCAGGCGGCGGTCCATATCTCGGACTCGCACAAGCAGCTCGAACTCGAGGAAGCCCGGCGTTTCGAGGAATTCAACCGGCGCTTCGCGTACATCATCCACGACATCAAGAACGTCGTCAGCCAGTTGTCGCTGCTCGCCAGCAACGCGCAGCAACATGGTTCAAACCCCAAGTTCCAGGCCGAAATGAACCGCAGCCTGACCAGTGCGGTGCAAAAGATGAACGTCCTGCTCGCGCGGCTATCACCGGACCGCGTGCTACAGACCGCTCCACCGGCGAGCATCGACGTCGATGCGCTCATCTCGTCGGTCGTCGGCGGGCGCGTTGGGCAACGCTCGCTCTCGGTTGGTGCCCCAATCGCCGCGCATGCGCGTGGGGATCTCGACAAGCTCAAGCTCGCGCTCGAACATCTCGTGCAGAATGCAATTGAGGCGAGCCCGGCCGATCAGCCTGTCGTCGTGGCTGCGACTCGCGACAAGACTCATTGCCACATCACGGTCACCGACAGTGGCATCGGCATGTCCGCGGACTTCATCCGGAAGGGCTTGTTTAAGCCTTTCGTGTCAACGAAGGGCGGCGGCTTCGGCATCGGGGCCGCGGAGGCGAAAGCGCTCGTGACGGGAATGGGCGGATCGCTGCGTGTAGCCAGTACCGAAGGACACGGTAGTGTCTTCACGATCGAACTTCCGCTCAGCGACGCGCGCGATTAGGTAAGCAGCATTATGGCCGACACGATCGAAAAACCGAAGCTGCTGATCGTCGAGGACGACCTCGACCTGCAAGCGCAGCTGGAATGGGCGTTTACCGAATATGACGTGGTGGTCGCCGGCGACCGCGCCGCCGCGTTGACCGCGCAGCGGACCGAGAACCCCGCCGTCATCACGCTCGACCTTGGCCTGCCGCCAGACCCCGACGGGACGTCCGAGGGCTTTGCGACGCTGCGGGAGCTGATCGCACAAAACCCCACGGTCAAGGTCATCGTCGCGTCCGGCCACGAGGCCCGCGAGAGCGCACAGAAGGCGATCGCGCTGGGGGCGTATGATTTCTACTCCAAGCCGATCAACATTACCGACCTCAGCCTGATCGTCGGCCGCGCCTTCCATCTTGCGCAAATCGAGGCGGAAAACCGCCGGCTCGCCGAACAGGCGGACCAACTGGCGAGCGCCGAGGGGATCATCACCGGTGCGCCCCAAATGCTCACGGTTCTCCGCACGATCGAGAAGGTCGCGGATGTCGACGCCTCGGTCATGCTGCTCGGCGCGTCCGGCACAGGCAAGGAATTGCTCGCCAAGGCGATCCATACCAAGAGCTCGCGCGCGCGCGGCAATTTCGTTGCGATCAATTGCGCCGCGATTCCCGAGACATTGCTCGAATCTGAACTGTTCGGCCACGAGAAGGGCGCGTTCACCGGCGCGGTGAAGGCGACCGTCGGCAAGATCGAGATGGCCAACGGCGGGACGCTGTTCCTCGACGAAATCGGCGACGTGCCCTTCGCAATGCAGGTCAAACTGTTGCGTTTCCTGCAGGAACGCGTGATCGAGCGGGTCGGCGGGCGCAAGCCGATCCCGATCGACGCACGCGTCGTAACCGCGACGCATCAGGACCTGACCACGCTGATGCAGGAAGGCCGGTTCCGCGAGGATCTCTATTTCCGGCTCGCCGAAATGGTGATCCGCATCCCTTCGCTTGCCGAACGGCCGGGCGATGCGGTGCTGCTCGCACGCTTCTTCCTGCGCAAGATGAACACGGGAAAGCAGGCGCGGATCAAGGGCTTCGCGCCCGATGCGCTGACCGCGATCAACAATTGGCCGTGGACCGGCAATGTCCGCGAGCTCGAGAACCGGATCCGGCGCGCGACGATCATGGCAGAAGGATCCTTGATCACCGCGCAGGATCTCGATTTCGAGGAGACCAGCGTGGTGATGGAGCGGACCGAGCTCCGCGTCGCGCGCGAGCGCGCGGACCGGTCGGCGATTGCGGCGGCGGTTGCGCTAAATGATGGGAATCTGTCGGCGGCGGCACGCGATCTCAACATTTCGCGCCCGATGCTGTACGACCTGCTCAACACCTATGGCATGGCGAAAAGCTGATCGCCCCCGGCGCGCGCCGGGGGCGTCGGCTGGGCTTTACGCGTTACCGAGCTTCGCGCGCTCGAGGATAGGCTGCCACCAGGCTTCGTTCGCGAGATACCAGCCAAGCGTATCCGCGAGCCCGCCCGCGAAATCGCGCGCCGGGGTATAGCCGATGTCCGCACGCGCCTTGCGCTCGTCGATCGCATAGCGGCGGTCATGCCCCTTGCGATCTTCGACGAAGGTTTTCAACGTGTTCGTCGGTTCTCCGCGGGCGGCGGGCGCATTGGGGAAGCGCTCCGCAAGCGACGGATCGGCGGCGAACGCCGCATCGACGCTGCGGCAGATCTCGTCGATCACGGTCAAATTGGGGACTTCTTCCCCGCCGCCGATGTTATAGACTTCGCCCGAGGTGCCGCGCTGCAACGCCGCCTCGATCCCGCGGCAATGGTCCGACGTGTGAAGCCAGTCGCGCACGTTCATCCCGTCGCCGTAGATCGGCAGATTGCGACCGTTGAGCGCGTTGATCAGGAACAGCGGGATCAGCTTCTCGGGAAACTGGAACGGCCCGTAATTATTGGAGCAATTCGTGGTCGTTACATCGAGCCCGAAGGTGTGGTGGTACGCGCGGACGAGATGGTCCGCGCCTGCCTTCGACGCCGAATAAGGCGAGTTGGGCGCATAAGGCGTGGTCTCGCTGAATGCCGGGTCGTTCGGGCCAAGCGAGCCATAGACTTCGTCGGTCGAGACATTGTGGAAACGGTGCGGCGTGCCGCTGCCGCTGTCGAGCCACACCGTCCGGGCGGCGCGCAGAAGACTGTGCGTTCCCAACACGTTGGTGGTGACGAACGCGTCCGGATCGAGGATCGAGCGGTCGACATGGCTTTCCGCCGCGAAGTGGACGACGGTGTCGATCTCATGGTCCCGCAGCAGGCTGGTCACCAGATCGGTGTCGAGGATATTGCCGTGGACGAACTCGACCGAATCGAGCCCGGCGAGGTTTTCACGATTGCCGGCATAGGTCAGCGCGTCGAGCACGACGACCGCATCGTCCTTGTGGTTTTCACGCCAGTAATGCACAAAATTCGCACCGATGAATCCGGCGCCGCCGGTGACGAGCAGATTAGCCATTCTTGCGGATCTCTTCGATCATGAGGGTCAGATTGTCGCGCCACGGAGTCGCCGGGTGCCCGAGAAGTGCGTAGGTTTTGGTGCAGTCCAGCACCGAATATGCCGGTCTTTGCGCCGGAGTCGGATAGTCTGACGTCGGAATCGGCAGGATTGGCACCGCTTTTTGCAGCAGCCCCGCCGCCAGCGCCTCGTCCTGAATCGCAACCGCGAAATCGTACCAGCTCGCCTGCCCGCCATCGCTGAAATGATACAGCCCGGTCGTGCCCTGCGCCGCGAGCGACCAGAGCGCCGATGCCAGCGCGGGCGCATAGGTCGGGCAACCGGTCTGGTCACCGACGACGCGGAGTTGCGGATGCGCCGCCATCAGCCGCAGCATCGTGCGGACGAAGTTGCCGCCGACCGGGCCGTAAAGCCACGCGGTCCGGACGACCAGTGCATCCAGCCCCGCAGCTTCCTCACCGGCACGCTTGGTGCGGCCGTAGACCCCGAGCGGTGACGCGGGGGCTTCGGGTGCGTAGGGCGTGGTCGCGCTGCCATCGAACACGAAATCGGTCGAGACATGGACGAGCCGCGCCCCGGTCGCCTTCGCTGCCGCGGCAAGATACCCGACCGCATCGGCATTGACCGCCTGTGCGGTCGACACATCGCTCTCGGCCTTGTCGACCGCGGTATAGGCGGCGGCGTTGAAGATCACATCGGGTGCGACCTCCGCGACGAACGCCGCGACCCGCGCCGGATCGGTGATATCGACGGTGTCCTGATCGCAGGTGATGATCTCGACCCCCTCGGGCGCGGTGGCAACGAGCGCATGGCCGAGCTGCCCCCCGGCCCCGACGATCAGCGCCTTCATGCCGCGGCGATCTGGTCGAGCGTCTTGCCGACGCGGTCCTTGGCGGACAGGATCGGCTCGATCCCGTCGAGCGGCCACTCGATCCCGACCGCGGGATCGTTCCACAGCAATGCATGCTCATCCGCGGGCGAATAAGCGCTGGTGCATTTGTAGAGGAAGTCGGTGTTATCCTCGAGGCAAAGAAAACCGTGCGCAAGGCCCGGCCCGATCCAGAACATCCGCTTGTTGGCGGCACTCAGATGCACCCCGACCCATTGGCCAAAGGTCGGCGACCCTTCGCGAATGTCGACCGCGACATCGTAAACCGACCCCGAAACGACGCGCACCAGCTTCCCCTGCGGGTTGGGCTGTTGATAGTGCAGCCCACGCAACACGCCGCGCGACGACCGGCTGTGATTGTCCTGGACGAAAGTCCAGTCGAGCCCCGCCGCCTTGAACGACGCCGCGTTCCAGCTTTCGAGAAAGAAACCGCGATCGTCGCCGAACACCTTGGGCTCGAGGATCAGCACGTCCGCAATCGCGGTTTCGATGACGTTCACCATTGCGCGTGATCCTCCTGCAGCAGACCGAGCAGATAGTCACCATAGCCGCTCTTGCGCAACTCGCCGCCGAGGCGCTCGAGCTGGGCTGCGTCGATGAAGCCCTTGCGCCAGGCGATCTCCTCGGGGCAGCAGATCTTGAGGCCCTGCCGCTCCTCGATGATGCGGACGTAATTCCCCGCGTCGATCAGAGAGTTATGCGTACCGGTGTCGAGCCACGCATAGCCGCGTCCCATGATTTCCACATTGAGGTCCCCCGCATCGAGATACATGCGGTTGAGATCGGTAATTTCAAGCTCGCCGCGCGGCGAAGGCGTCAGCTGGTGCGCGAAATCGACCGCGCGCTCGTCGTAAAAATAGAGGCCGGTGACGGCGTAGTTCGACTTGGGGTTCTTCGGTTTTTCCTCGAGGTCGATCGCCGCGCGGGTCTCTGGGTCGAACGCGACCACACCGTAAGCCGAGGGATCGCGGACATAATAAGCGAAGACGGTCGCGCCCGAGGTACGCGCGTTCGCTGCGTCGACCAGTCCGGGCAGGCCATGACCGAAGAAAATGTTGTCGCCCAGCACCAGCGCCGACGGCTTGCCGTCGACGAAATCTGCCCCGATCAGATAGGCTTGCGCAAGTCCGTTGGGCTCCGGCTGGACTGCGTAGGTGATCGAGATACCGAGCCGGCTGCCGTCGCCGAGCAGCCGCTGGAACGCGGATTGCTCATGCGGGGTGGTGATGATCAGGACTCGCCGGATCCCTGCAAGCATCAGAGTCGACAGCGGATAATAGATCATCGGCTTGTCGTAGACCGGCATGAGCTGCTTCGACGCAGCCTGCGTCAGGGGATGCAGGCGCGTGCCCGAACCGCCCGCCAAGATGATGCCGCATCGTTCCGCCGTCATGCTGTGTCTCTCTTCCATTGCCGCGGGTCAGGGCCGCCGCGGCGGTGCCTGCCGTTCGTTCGGGCCTATCCAAGAACGCGGCGACGTCCAAGGCGTTACTGCCCAGACGTTGCGGAAAAGTGCCGGTTTCACGGCAGGCAGCCCGCGGTTTCGCGCGGATTGCGTCGATCGGCCGCGATTCCCATGCGGTTTGACGCGGTACGATCAGGATTCGTCGGACGTCCGCGGTCGCTTGAGCACGATGTACAAGGCACCCGCCCCGCCGTGCCGCGGGTGCGCCGCACGAACCGCGGCAATCGCGGACGCGTGGCGTGATCCGGCGAGCCAGTCCCCGGTCGCGGCGCGGATCGCACCGCGGGCATGCGGACGTTCGCTGGCGGGGCGGGGAGGCTTGCCGGTGACGAGCAGGATCGTCCGGTCCCCGCTCCGGATCGCCATAGCAAGCGCGGCGTCGAGCAGATCATAGGCGCTCGCGAGCGTATGGCCGTGCAGATCGACCGTCCGGTCGGGCGACACCAGCCCGCGCGACAGGCGGCGGTCCCACGACCCGTCGAGCGTGTTCGACACGACGGCGGTCTTCGGTGGCACGGGCCGCGCGGCGGTCGCCCGGGCAGGAGCGGGAGGCTTCGGTGCCACCACGAGACGGTGTGGCTTTGGCGGCATCGCAGGCGGCGTTACCGCAGTCGCGGGTTGCTTGAGCACCGGCGCAGGTTCGGCCGCGCGGCGGGGAATCGGTCGGACCCCTGCCATCACGCGTACCCACAGCGCGGCCTCGTCAGGGCTGAGCGATCGATGCCGCATTGGCCCCCTCCCCCGTCAACCGCGCGACCGTGCCGCGCGGCAACAGCAGGAACGCAGTACCCCGTGCGGACATGCCGCCGGCGGTGGCCTCCGCTTCCGGACCCGCGCCCCAGAAGGTATCGATCCGGTTCGCGCCCTTGATCGCGCCGCCGGTATCCTGCGCGACCCACAGTCGGCTCGCATCCGCGCGGTCCATCGACAGCAGGATCGGTGCGCCCAGCGGAACGAACTTCGGGTCCGCGGCGGCGCTGACGCCGCCGGTGACCGAGACGCCGAGCGCGCCCTTTGGTGCTCCAGTCTGTTCGCGGAAGAACACATAGCTCTTGTTCTCGCGCATGATCGCCGCACCCTCTTCAGGATGGGCGTGGAGCCAGCCGACGATCCCCTGCATCGAGGTCTGCCCCGGCCCCAGCAACCCGCGCTTTTTCATCAATGCGCCGATGCCGGTATAATCGCGTCCGTTCTGCGAGACATAGCCGACCCGCACGACCGATCCATCAGGCAGCCGCAACCGCCCCGAGCCCTGGACCTGGAGGAAGAACAAGGCGACCGGATCCGCTGCATAAGCGATGACGGCGGCGCGACCGGCGAGTGCCCCCTGCTCGATCGCGGTGCGGTCGTCATAGGGGACAAAGGCAGTACCCGCGACTTTCCCGCGAACCTTGCGCCCCTTGAGCGTGTCGCTGAACAGCCCGAGGTCGACCTCGATCAGGTCGGTCGGTCGCGCGTAGATCGGGACGTCATACCCCGGCTGGCGGTCGCGCGCGGCGGTGATCTCGGGCTCGTAATAGCCGGTTGCGAAGGCCTGACCGTTGCCGATCTGGACCGCCTCGAAATATTGGAGAAAGAACGCGCGGGCCGCGCCGTCGGCGACCGTCGGTGCGGCGGCGCAAGCGGGTTGCCAGTCGGCACCGCGGGTCAGGCCGGACGCATCGGTGCGCCGCTGCAGCGTGGCGCAGGATGCGCGGAACGCCGTCAGCGCGCGCGTCGCATCCTCCTCGCGAAGCGGCAGCGTTGCCAGCGCAGGACCGGCGGCGAAACCGGTCGAGGCAGCGTTGGCTGCGCTCGTCGCCGTACTGGCCGGGACCGCCGGGAGTGGCGTTGAGGGAACCGGACGCGCGACGGGCACCGGACGCGACATACCGACTGGCCGTGAGACTTGCCCGCCGCAGCCAGCCAACAGAAGCGCCAGGCCCAGGCCCAGCGCACGACGCCCCCCGATCATCACCTGCCTCACACTTCGTCGGTGTCGGCGAGCTTCCAGTTCGGATCGTTGCTCTTGAGCGTCCGCGTGAACGTCCAGACGTCGTGCGTTTCGACCGCGTCGGTCATCGAGCCTGCGATGACGACTGAATCGGCATCGCGCGTGATCGCGGCGATATCGGCGTCGAAGCGAACCGTGATGCGCGCGACCTTCCCCTCGAGTGCGGCATCGGCGATGATCGCCCGCTCGATCGAGACCAGACGGTTTTCGAGGCTGTGCCCGGCATCGTCGCGTTCCGCGATTGCGGCGACAAACGCGTCGCGAACGCTTTTTTCGGTGAGCCAGTCGAGCTGTTCCTGGTCGCCCTGCCAGAAGGCCTCGAGGATCATGCGATATGCGGACTGCGCGCCTTGCAGGAAGCGCGCGACCTCGAACGACGAATCGGCGGCGATGATTGCGCGGACCCCGGCCTCGGCCTTGGGTTCGACCAGACGGCTTGCGGGTTCGCGGGCGTCGGCGATCGCTTCGACCGGGCGCGGGACGAGGGTCAAGGGCGTCCGTTCCTCGGCCGGCTTGGGCAAGGGCTGTTCGTGCCCGGTACGCTTACCGAGGACTCGATACAGTTGGAGCGCCATAAAACCGGCGATCATCGCGAGAATGACTAATAGGAACACGCGGCCTCCGGCGGGTTGGCAGACAGGGATACATAGGCGCAACGCACGAAGGTTTCAAATGATGCGCACTTCCTAGCGGATCAGCGCCCGTTGAACTCCGCTCGCCCCCCTGCTACGCGCGCGGCTTCGACTGCGCCACCCGTGGCGACGTTATGACGGACATATTAAGGACGCGTTGCATGAGCGAGCAGGACGACGGCTTCATCACTTCCACCGGGATCTCCGGCGACCCCCTCGCCAATGGCGCCGACTCGGCTCCGGCTGCGGGCATGATCTCGCAGTACATCAAGGATTTCTCGTTCGAGAACCCGAACGCACCGGCGATCTTCCAGAACCAGACTGCGCCGGCGATCGACGTGCAGTTCAACATCGCATCGGCGCAGGTCGGCGAGGATGTCTATGAAATCGTGCTGCGGATCGAAGTGAAGGCGGATGCCGACGGTCAGGTCGCGTTCCTCGTCGACCTTTCCTACGCCGGGCTGTTCGGCCTGCGCAATTTCCCCGCCGAGCATCTCCAGCCGTTCCTGCTGGCCGAAGCGCCGCGGCTGATGTTCCCGTTCGCGCGCCGCGTGCTTGCCGACGCGATTCGCGACGGCGGCTTCCCGCCGCTGCTGCTCGAGCCGATCGACTTCAGCGGCATCTTCCTCGCGCAGCAGGAAGCCGGCGCGACCGCCAACCCGCTCGGTTCCGCCT